>CAYWOC010000024.1:0-35739 GCA_964459845.1 uncultured Muribaculaceae bacterium
GTGTTTTTCATATATTTTTTTACCGAAAGTGTGCACTTCGTTTTGGAATTTACATGATTTGTCATGTATAAAAGATATGACTTATATTGAGCCATTTGTTGGTGGTGGAGCTGTTTTATTTTGGATTTTGCAAGAGTATCCGAATATAACGAAAGCTATAGTCAATGATATAAATGAAGAATTGATTTGTACATATAGTGTAATAAAATCAGATGTTGAAAATTTGATTCTTGAATTGACACGGATTCAAGCAGAGTATCTTGCGCTTGATAGTATCGCAAGAAAGGATTATTTTTTATCTCAGCGGGATCGTTTTAATGAGAGAAATAGTTCTATGGTTGAAACGGCAGCATTATTTATTTTCCTAAATAGGACTTGCTTTAACGGATTATATCGTGTAAATTCTAAAGGAAAGTTTAATGTTCCATGCGGGAAATATGCAAATCCTAAAATTTGTGACGAAGAAACATTAAGAGCAGATTCTGATATCCTGCAACGTGTAGAAATTCTATGTGGAGATTTTGCCCAAACGGGGAAATTTGCAGACGAAAATGTATTGTATTATTTTGATCCTCCATATCGTCCACTAACAGAAACCTCTGCATTTACGTCTTATGCAAAATCTGGTTTTGATGACAAAGAACAGATGCGCTTACGAGACTTTTGTGAGCAGATAGCAAAACATAAATCCATATTTATTGCGAGCAATTCAGATCCACAAAATGTGGATAGCGAAGATGATTTTTTTGATTATCTATACAGGAGTTTCTCCATTAAGCGGGTCTCTGCTGCGAGAATGATAAACTCAAAGGGGAATGGCCGTGGCGCCATTTCTGAGATAATGATTTCAAATGTTGTTAATGTTTACTGATATGAGAGATTTTGACTCTTGGCTTGCCGGTTTTAGACCATCAATAGCCGATTACGAATATTATATCGATTTCAATAAGGTCTTTAATAATGTGGATGCTATAAAAATTCCGCTCAATATCCTGAACTCTCTTATTGGTTCGAAGAATATTGAAGAAGATTTTAAAAATATCTTGACACAATATCCTGAAACATTGAGCTGTATTCCTATTCTTTTGGCAAAGCGTGAGCTTGATATTATGGCTATGGACGAAGAAGACCAGATTAATTTTCATTTTGATAAGCCTAATTGCTCAAATGAGGAATATGCTAAGTTTATGCGGAAAACAGGTCTTTTTGATTTAATGGAGAACCATATAGTCAATAATCTTGTAGATTATGTAACTGGGATAGAAACAGGTCTTGATTCTAATGGTCGTAAGAATAGAGGAGGCCATTTGATGGAAAATCTTGTGGAAGGTTTTCTTCGCAAAGCTGGACTTGTGAAAGGCAGTTCGTATTTCAAGGAAATGTACATACATGAGATAGAGGCTAAATGGGGCATAGATTTATCTCCTATATCAAATAATGGAAAAGCCGAAAAGAGGTTCGATTTTGTGGTAAAAGGTAAGGATACTGTTTATGGAATAGAAACAAATTTTTATACAAGCAGTGGATCCAAATTGAATGAAACAGCTCGCAGCTATAAAACAATTACTTTAGAAACCAAAGATTTAGAATATTTTAAATTCGTTTGGTTTACGGATGGATGTGGATGGGCAGTGCAAAAAATAATCTGAAAGAAACATTTGATGTTTTGGACTGTTTATACAATATCGCAGATCTTGAAAGTGGAATAATATCTAAAGTACTTATTTAAATGCCAGTTGCTTATTATAAGTCAGAAAATAGAGATTTTACTCTTGTTAAAGGAGATTGTATTGAACTCTTGAATTCGTTTGATTTCAAGTTTGATATGATTTTTGCAGATCCTCCATATCATCTGTCAAATGGAGGAATAAGTGTTCAAAGTGGTAAAATGGTGTCTGTAAATAAGGGCGATTGGGATAAGTCAAACGGCTATGAAGAAGATTATATTTTTGATAAATCATGGATTTCGGCTTGTCGGAATAAGTTGAAAAGTAATGGAACAATTTGGATAAGCGGTACTTATCACAATATATTTTCTGTGGCAAGATGTTTAACTGAATTGGGGTTTAAAATATTGAATTGCATTACTTGGGAAAAAACAAACCCGCCACCAAATCTGTCGTGTAAATATTTTACTTATTCTGAGGAGTATATTTTATGGGCTCGAAAGGAGGCAAAAGTTTCTCACTTTTTCAATTATGAACTTATGAAAAGAATTAATGGTGGCACTCAAATGCGTGATGTTTGGCGGCTACCTGCAATTGCACGGTGGGAAAAATCTTGTGGCAAGCATCCTACACAAAAACCGTTGTGTGTCCTTTCTCGTATAATTCAGGCTTCAACTCTTCCGGGTGCATGGATTTTAGATCCGTTTACTGGCAGTAGTACGACAGGTGTTGCTGCAAACTTGTTGGATTGCCGTTTTCTTGGAATAGATCAAAATGAGGAGTTTCTAGCCTTAAGTAAAGCCCGTCGTGAGGAAATTAATGATATTTCTAAGCGCAGAATATTTTTGGAAAAACTTCATATACAATCACCGTTGCTTGAGGAACAACAGGATTTATGCGTTATAAATGAGCCTTATGTGCGTTATGAACAGGACTTGCCATTTTAACATAGTATTGAAAAACATTACTGTCCGTTTTCAGTGGACAGTAATGTTTTAATATTGCCACTTGGATTTTTCGATGAAAACATATTCTTTCAAGGTATTGCCCCAGTTGCTTGCAGTGACAACATCATCTTTGTTTATTTCACCGCTTAGTAGGCATTGCATCCTCAGCTCATCTCCATCTTTGCCTGAAAAAGGCGTTATGCCCGAATAGAAGAATCCACACTCCTCCTGTAGCGCGGATATGATGGCTGGAGCTTGTTCGCTCGTTATTGGTACTCTGAAATAAGCGACTTCAGCTCCCGCACCCATGGCTTGTCGCAGAATGGCTTCGACGCTTTTCACGAAGTCGAGACTGCTGTATTGGCTGATGGATATGATTACCTGCCCCCACACGGTATTAAAATTGGTTTCGATAACCGAATGGGTATAGGTAGTGGCATCTGAGCCGTCGGATATTTCTATCTTGTGGTCGAAACCGAGCTGTTTGTAGGTCTCCCTCACGATGTCGGCATGGCGTTGCGGCACGTATATCGTCTGTCGATTGCCTGTGCCGGTGGGCTTGAAGTAGTTCATCGTGGATTGCCTGTCGCCCTCACCTTTGCGCTTGATCATGCTTTCAACGGAGTTTGGCACATATCCGAGTTCCAAAGCGGTTTCCACACATCCGAGTTCCACATTCACGCGTTGAGAATATGGGTATCCAGTTATGGCATTGCTGAACACTCCATATTGTCCACATTCTTGGGCATAATTCAGCAGGTTCTGCTTCAAGGTGAAGAACAGTTGCCGCTTAGTATATTGCGACATCACGAAAGCCTGCCCGCATTCGCTTATAACGTCGCTCGCCTTGTTTTTTAACATTCCTGCGTGTGCCACAATCTTGCCTTTTGAGTTCACAGCCACAAAGCCTTCATAAAGTCCGTCGCAGTGTTTCTGTCTTATGGCATCGGCGTTGTACATATCGGCGGCAGAATAGCTGTAGCCAAAAACGTAGTAAAGGCATTGCACAAGCGACTCCATGTCGTCATCGGTGATGCGGCGCAGTGTCACCTCATCGGTGGCAAGCTCTCTGGTATTCAGCTTTTCCACGTCAGAACATTCAGGCTCTGGCATATCGATGTCGATAGTCAATGTTATGCTTTGTCCCGACTTGCCGCGATAATCGACCGTAAAGGAAGAACAGAGCGCATGGATGATGCTCATTGACAGCATCGACTGCTCGTCTTCCGGACGGTCGATGTCGTAGGCATAAGGCACGCCGTAGAAGTCGAAGCGAATCAATAGCTGCCCAGGGCGGCTAATCAATGTCACCTCTATCGTGGCATCCTCGTCGTTGTTGAGGGCATGATTGGATATGCCGACGAAAATCTCCTCCACAATCATCTCGATGTGCAGAAGTTTGTCTTTCTGCACACCGAAATGTTCTGCCAGCTTCATGATGAAGCTTTGTAGTGGAGCTATCTCATACAGCTCGGTGGAAGTCGTTATTTTAGCTAAGAATTTTTCAGACATTTTCTCGTATTATCAGAAGCGTTTGTCAATTACCTGTTTTAGCTTTCCTGTGCGTTGGTTGCGAGGCAAAGCGTTAGGTCGCATGATGTTGATGACAGGAGGCAGAATGCTGCCGGTCTTCATGAATGCGAGAAACTCGTGCTTCTCGGTAAGCAGCGTGTCGTAGAAATCTTTTTGCAACTTCTGCATGTCGTCGTCGGTCAGGTTGTCCACAGTTTCTATGTCTATGGTCAAACGGTCTTTAAGGTCGATGACTTCGGCGGTCATGCGGAAGTGAAACGACAGCTTGTCGAATTTTCCGATAACATCGGCAATAGAGTCGAGCTGAATGTTTCCGCCACCAATTATAAGGGTGTCATCGGAGCGGCCCTCAAGCTCCATAAGCTTCACCGTTCTGCCGCAAGAGCAACGTCGAGTGAGAATACGTCCCATATCGCCTATCTCATATCGGATGAGCGGCATAAGAGTGCGGTTGTAGTTTGTTACCAGAATCTTTCCGCTTTCTCCGTCGGGAACAGGCTGATTTGTCTCAGGATCCACCACCTCCATAATGCAGTAGTCCTCGTGTATGTGGTGAGTGGAGCCGGAGCATTCCTCACATTGGAAACCTATGCAGCCGGTATCGTTGCTAAGATAGCCTGTGGATGCGAATTTCTTTGTGCCGAGTACTTTTGCGATATATTCTTTAGAAGCAGGGAAGAGATGCTCGCCGCCAGTCACTATTTTCGGAATCTTGATGTCGGTGAGGTTGTTGCGTTCCACATATTCAGCAAGCGACATTATCACAGAAGGGATGGATATGGCTCCAGTGGGTTTGAATGCGCGAATAGCTGAAATCATATCCTCCATAGCTATGTTCCCGGCTATAGGCAGCACATGTGCACCAGTGGCTTCCACAGCTTCGTTGTGACTGAGGAAGGAAGCCCACATGTTGCCGGCGAATAGCAGATTGGCTACGATGTCGGTCTTGTCGAATATGCTCAGAGCATATCCCTTCCCTATAAGTCGGGCATTGATGTGATTTTCCTCATTGGTGCGGTGAATGTATTTAGGGTCGCCAGTAGTGCCTCCGCTGCCGAAGCTTATGCTGTCGCCAAGAGGCGCTGTGAGCAGCCCTTCACCCTTAGGCGGCAGGTGTTTTTTCAGTTCATCGGGAGTAAGCACAGGCAGTTTCGACAGTTCGTCGAGTGATTTAAGGTCACATTCAGGAAGACGCTCGTGATAAAATGGCGAATGCTTGCGTGTGTAGTGCAGGAAAGCGTTGAGCCGCAGTAGAGTTATGCGCTTTCGCTCGTCATCATCAAGATAGTCGAAAGGATTCTCAAAAGGTTTGTCGGAGCCAATCGACACCCATCGCAGCAGTTCACTTGTGCCGCGAGTCCCGTCGTGAGGAGTTCCGTGCTTGCGCCGCGTCATCCATCCTATATCGGTTATGCGGTCGGCTCCCATAAGTGTCAGCTCATTGGAGATGTTCAATTTTTTGTCGGTAGGCATAAGCAGCGCCACCGATTGTATGAACTGCCCATATTCGCGCAGAGCATCGATTGTGGCAGTGTCGTGGTCGGGCGAAATGATGATGTAGGCAGTGCGGTGGTGTGGCGA
The DNA here is from genome assembly GCA_964459845.1 of uncultured Muribaculaceae bacterium. Taxonomy (GTDB): domain Bacteria; phylum Bacteroidota; class Bacteroidia; order Bacteroidales; family Muribaculaceae; genus CALZFJ01. The sequence goes on from CAYWOC010000024.1 coordinate 5,729, forward strand.
TACCTTAAATTCACATTTATTCTGAATTATGATTGTCCAGTCCTGATTGTCGATAGCCGGTATAATCAGCTCGGCATCGCCAAGAGCCTGATCCACACGAGCCAATTCCCTTGTACGCAGAATCTCTACTGCCTCATTTATCGGAATTTTGCTGTGTGGAACGGCTTTCGCATAGTGTTGCAGTCCTTTTTTCAATTCTTGTGCGAAGCGGAGGGCTTTCTCTTTGGAGTCGATGAATACGGCATGTGGGGAAGAGCAAGCCGACTGCTCCCACATGGTGAAGTCGCGAGCCATTTCCATAGCCACATTGCCAATGTTGTCATCGGTGAGCGACTTGTCGCTCATTATGGACAATGAGTATTTAGGTCCGTATTCTATGATTTTTGTGTGGAATCCTGTGCCTTGGCGATAAGCTTCAACGGTGTCTTTGCCTCCATACACCACAATAACATCGGCGTTCTGTTTTAGCACACCTTCCACCTCCTTGTCGCCACCGCGGAAAGGAACAAGGGCAAACGATTTCGACAGAGTGCCTTCGTAGTCACACTCTTTAAGCACCTTTGCGAACAGAACCGGGAACACTGGATCGGCAGACGACATTTTAAGGATGTTCACATTCTTGGTGATTAATCCTTGAACCAGCGTATCGACAGCACCCACAAATACGTTCCCAGCCGATACGTGAGCCACGATTCCGTGAGGTACTGCCTTCACCATGCCCTTGAAGTGAGGCTCATAGGTGAAAGAGTCCACATATTCGATATTGCCAAGGTCGGTCTGCATACGAGCTTTCAGGTTGTCGTAGCATAATATGCCAGATATGGTTTCCAGTCCGGCTTCCACCATTTGCGCGCTCCATCCGAGTTGTGCCACCATTATTGTGACAATATCCTTGTAGAGTGCTGACTGCCTGTCGGATAATTTTTGGCCAGTGCGGTCAAGGATATCAAGGATGTAAGCGATAGGCATACGAGCTATTGCATCTTTGCGCTTGCGAGCCATATCGATGATTTCTTCCATATCTTGTTGGGTGATGCGCTCGCTGTTGCGCAGTTCACCGAAAAAATACCATTCAGTCATAGTCTCTTATATTTTATCTGTTCAACAATTGAGCTGCCGAAATTCCGCATCCGGCATATTTTTTCACGCCTGCGCGTCCACGGAGTTCTATCCATTTTCCTTCACGACCACATTCGCAGTGTGAATGGAGGCAGCCGAAGTCGGTGCTGAGTATTGATAGGGCAGGAGTGCTTCGTATGTATGGAGTGACGAGTTTCAGCAGACCCTGCTCGCCGTCGGGCAGCACTTCAAGAGTGCGAGGCGACACGGCGCACACTCTTGAATATATGGGTACATGCAGATGTCCGTGTTCGCACGTCATATATGGGATGCCGTGCTCCACCATTCCATATACATCGCGTATTCTGTCGGCACTGATTCCGAGGACTCTGTTCACGAGTTCCACATATTCTGTGTAGCTGATGGTCTTGCCAGTGTAGTTTTTCCATCCTCCGCCTGAGAACAGAACGCTGTCATTATGGAACTTGAAACTGATGCCGCGCTTGTCAAGCTCGGTGAGCGTCATATATCCGAAAGCTGGGAAGCCTGTGATTCGCAGCGGCAATCCACTGTCGGCAAATTCTTTCAGTTTTGCGATACCCTCTTCTATGTTGAATTCCGGGTTTCCGTATTTGTCGCTGTGGATGGCAAAGAATGTCTCGTGGTCTTTGGCGAACTGCGCATACACGCTGTGGGCATGTGCTGCTCCGCGCGAGCCGCTGACATCAGGTGCATAGGAGAACACAAGGTTGTTCACCTCTTGGTCGTAGGCGGCAAGACCGTAGCTTTCTACAATGCTTTTGCGGGTGAACGCTTGGCGTTCCATCGAGATTTTGTCCCAATTAATCTGGCTTTTGCTCCCTGTTGTGCCAGAAGATGTGAATGTCTTCACAATCTCCGACTCTGGCAGGCTGAGCAACTTATGCTCCTTGAAAGCCGTCACGAATATTGCCGGAATGTGCAGTATGTCGTCTTCCGTTTTGATGTCGCCGGCCGTGAAGCCATATTGCTGTTGAATACCTCGAAACACTTGTGAGTGCTTGCAGTGGAAGTCAAACATTTCGCGAACCGATTTTATGAACAAATCGGAAGTCTGCCCAAAGTTGAAGGCATCGCTAATGGTGAATAGTTTGTCGGTGTTTCCTTCCATAATATTTAAGTTTAAATTATTGATATTTCATTTATATTGTTTGAAGCATGATTTGAGCATGAATATGCACAAGATGAATGACAGCAGGTCGCTAAGCGGCAAGGATATCCAGATGCCGTTGAGACCATAATAGGCAGAGAGTATAAGCATAAGCGGCATCAAGATAATCAACTGGCGCGCCAGCGACAGGAATATGCTTTTCCTCACTTGTCCTGTGCTGACAAAGAAGCTCGGGCAGATTACCGGTATGCTCATTATAATGGATGATGACATGCCTATGCGCATGCCATATATGCACATGCCGGTGAGCGTGGCATCGGATGTGAACAGGCTGACCATAGCGGCAGGGAAAAATTCTGAAATAATCAAGCAAACGGTCATGATGCCGGCAGAATAGGCGGCTGTCATCCAAAAGCAGCGTTTCATCTTGTCGTATTCTTTTGCACCGAAGTAATAGCCGGTGAGCGGCTGCATACCTTGGCTAAGTCCTTGAATAATCATCACGAATATGAAAGAGAACCGCGATATGATTCCGTAGGCTGCTATCGCGTCGTTTCCGCCATAGCGGTGCAGTGAGTTGAAGAACACGATGAATATGAGGCAGAGACACAATGTCATGAGATATGGCGCAATGCCTATCTTTATGATGCGCAAGAATATGGCTGATTCGGGGCGGATGCTGCCTTTGGCGAGGCTAACGGCATCATCGTGCCTGTTGAGCGTGTGTAGATAATAGAAGAATATGCACACCTGTGCCGACACGGTGGCTATGGCAGCTCCCGTCATCCCCATATTGAATACGAATATCAGCAATGGGGCAAGCGCAAGGTTTATGCCCACCGATGCAAGCGTGCCATACATGCTGGCGTTTGGATGCCCGGCTGAGCGCACGAGAAAGCTCATCGAGGTGTAGATATTGGTGATGGGCGACCCTAAAAGTATAATCACCATATATTGCCGTGCCAAGGCAAGCACATTGCTGGTCGCTCCGAAAATAGTGAGAAGGGGATTGAGTGAGACATATATTATCACGCCAAATACCAAGCTCATGATGAATGTTAAAGTTACCGATTGACTGAGAGCCTTATTTGCGGTGGTGTAATCTTTTTTGCCGAGGTTGATCGAAATTTCGGAACTGCCTCCCCAGCCCGATAGATAGGCGGTTGCTGTCACGATGTTCATCACTGGCAAGCACACCGACAATGCCGCTATGCCTTCTGTCCCTACACTTGAGCCAATGAAAATGCTGTCGATGAAATTATAGAGCGAGGTGGCTACCATTCCGGCTATTGCCGGGAGAGAATACTTCATCAGCAGTTTGCCGATGGGCTGTGTGTCGAGTGCGTGTGTGTCGGTTGCCATATAATTATTCGTGGTTTAGTGAGAAAAACAAGTTAAGCCTGTTTTTGCCGTCGGAATATGAATATTCTATCTTGTCGGAGAGTTCCCTCATCAGGAATATGCCAAGTCCTCCTATGCTTCTGTCCTCGGGTGGCGTATCGGCAACATTGCCAGTATCTCGGCTTGTGGGGTCGAATTTTATGCCGTTGTCGGTTATCGAGAGTTTCAGTGTGTCGGGGTCATACTTTGAGGCTTCAATCGTGATTTTGTCTTCCCTTTTTTTACCTGTGCATCCGTATAATATAATATTTGACACAGCTTCTTCAAGCACGAGGTTGATAGTTTTGCTGAGTTTCTCGTTGATGTTGAATATATTGCGCAGCTTGCCGATGAATGCTGGCAACCCTTCCAAATTGTCGATCTCAGGATGTATAGCCATTCGGCATTTGCTGGTGGATATGCACAGCACAGTGGTGTCATCGCTCTGTTCTGTGCCTTCTGCGAAGTATTTTGCCAAATCAAATAAGGTGTTCACCAAAATTTCAGCTACGAGTCCATCTTTAGCCATTGCCGTTGCCACATGCATTATAGCAGTGTCGCCGAGCATCTTTTTGTTAATGTCTTCGGCTTCGTTTAGTCCATCAGTGTAGAACAGAAGTGAAGCTTCGGCCGGAATATTGACAGTCTCCTCCTTGTAGGCGAAATCTGTAATCACTCCAATCGGAATATTGGTGGTCATTTTCAGCTCGCTTCCGCGTCCATCTTCTTGAAGAATGATTGGCGGAGTGCTGCCGGCATTGCAGAATGTGAGCTTGCTCGTTGATAAGTCGAGTACGCCGATGAATGCGACCACAAATATGTCCATATTGTTGAGAGATACGAGAGTGTTGTTGATTGCCGACATTATGTATGCAGGGCTTTTGGACGAATTGGCGAGGGTGCGGATTGTGGCTTGAACCGTTGACATGATTATTGCTGCCGGGACACCTTTGCCTGCGACATCGCCGATGGAGAACACAAGTTTGCCGTCGTTCATCATCACGTCATAGAAGTCGCCGCCGACTGTCTTTGCTGGAATCATCTTGGCATATACATCCACGCCCTTGAATGCAGAAAAGTCGGTGCGAATCATATTGTTCTGTATGTCTTTGGCTATGTTCAGCTCACTTGCTATGCGTTCCTCCTTGCGTACTGATTCGGCTTGCTGCCCGATGAATTGAGTTATTGACTTCTGCATTCTGCTGAATGCCGCATACAGCAGCTTTATATCGGGTGATGAGTCTGGCTTAGGAATGTCGCAATTGAGGTCGCCGCTTGAGATTTTGTCGGCGATGTGCATGAGGTCGTCGATAGGACGCATAAGCCGCGACATCAATATTTTGATGCATAGCAGCAGCAAAATCATGCCTAATACAATGATGCCGATAAGTAGGATGGTTGCCGACCCGAAGTCTCTTGCCATGGTATTGTATGGTATCATGCAGCATATCGACCACCCGAAGTCGTTCATAGGCCTGTAAGTAACCAGAATCTTCTTGCCCTTGAATTTTATGATTTTTTCCCCGGTTTTCCCTGCGAGCATCTCTTGAGCGATGTCGGTCATTCCGAAAATTTTTATTCGTGAGGACTCTTGAATCAGCGTGCGGTCGAGTACCGCCTCTTTGTTGGAACACAAGATGAACCTGCCCTCATTGTTTATGATGAATATGTAGCTGTCGGGGTATGGCTTGGCGGCACTCACACTATCAGAAAATTCATCCATCGACATATCGGCAAATAGCATTGCCGACACATTCCCGTCATGGCTGAGAATAGGATGCGTGAATGTCATCACGAGAGCCTTGCTGCTCACCTCGTCGTAATAAGGCCCGGCCCAGTGGTCGCACTTTGCTTTCAGAGTTTCGGTGTACCAGTTTGCGGATTGGTAGTCATATCCTTTCCCGACTGTGCGTATTATGCCGGTGGAGTCGCCTGAGTTAATCCAAGAATAAGATATATAAGGCTTGTCCCATTCCTTGTTGTTCTCGGGGACTATCGCCAACCCCAGCCCTATTGTGTAGTCGGTGTTGCGGGCGAAATATTTGAGTGCACCAGCAATTCTCGCCGTGTCACCCAAGTTCCTTGTGATGAAAGGCTCGGTCACATGCAACGATTGCTCGATGTCGTCGAGTTGATGCCCCACTTTCTCAGTCAAGTGCTTAAGCAGACTGTCGGAATAGTACAATATGTGCTGCTCGTCACTTTTCGATGTATAGTTGTAGAACACATAAATAACGCCTCCAAACACTATGGCAGTGGTCAGCAGCAGTCCAAGATATAATCTTGTAGATAGCGATTTGAAAAATTTTAGAGCCGTCATCCCTGTTTGTTTGATAAGGTTTCAAGATATGCCATGTGCGGCAAAAAATGCTAATTCTGTATTCTCAGCAATGTAGCAAGTCCTGTAATCTTGAATATTTTGGCAATTTCGTCATTGACGTGAGTGAGCGTGAATGTACCTCCTTTCTGGCAGGCTGCCTTGTGCAGCATCAGAAAAAGGCGCAGACCGCTGCTGCACACATATTCCAGCTTTGAGCAGTCGATAGTAATCGACTTGTCGGCTTTTTCGGAAAGCTGTTTAAATTCTTTGTCAAGCGACATAGCACAAATAGTATCAAGACGGCCTTCTATTTTTCCTGTAATATTATTATCTGCTTCTTGAATTTCCATATAGCGATGAATTTTATCTGTTTCAGCAAAGATAGAAAATATTATTGAATTGGAGGTGTCCAGCCCGAAAAAAAATTGTAAAAAAATGCGGTATGGCATATTCTGCGATCTGTTTGCTGTGTCTTTGTAGAAGATAGGCTGCATCTCAGCATAATATTCAAGTAGGAAATATTTTGCGGAAAAGTGAAAAATGGCTAAATGTATTGCGTGTAGTGAATAAAAGAAGTAATTTTGCGGATAGCAATCGAGGATAGGTTGCAAATGATTAATAATTATAGTAGAAATTTGTTCTTATGACACTATCTGTATTAGGTGGGATTATTGCTTTTTTTGGCAATCTCGGGACTCCTGAGTTCCTTGTAATCGCATTTGTTGTTCTGCTGCTTTTCGGCGGGAAGAAGATACCCGAACTTATGCGAGGTCTCGGCAAGGGCGTGCGCAACTTCAAGGAGGGGATGAACGACGTTACCGACGAGATCAAGAATATCGACGAAGACATAAAGAGAGCAGGAAAGAAATAACCAAAATTTAGGGGAGAATAAATAACTTTGGCAGACAAAGAGGCAGAGGATAAATCGTCTGAGATGTCGTTTTGGGGGCATCTTGATGCACTGCGCTCGGTGCTATGGAAAGCATCGGTGGTGCTGGTGGTGTGCGTTGTCGGATTCTTTGCGATAATGCCCGACCTTTTCGACAGTGTGATTTTGGCTCCTTGCCGCGGCGACTTTGTGCTTTATCGCTTGTTTGAGAAAGTGACGCAGATGTTTCCGTCGCTGCCGCAGTTCACCACTGATGGCTTTCATGTGGAGCTTATCAACATCCAGCTTGCATCGCAATTCTTCATCCATATGTCCACATCGTTCTGGCTTGCGCTGGTGTTCTCTTGCCCGGTGCTGCTTTATCTGCTGTGGACGTTTGTGAAGCCGGCACTATATGCCAATGAGGTGCGAGGCGTGAAGATGGCGTTCTGCCTCGGCACTGTGATGTTCTTCCTCGGTGTGGCAGTGGGGTATCTCATCGTTTTCCCGGTGACGCTGCGTTTTCTTGCCGAATATCAGGTGAGCGCACTTGTGCCAAACCAGATTTCGCTCGACTCATATATGGACACCTTTGTGGCGATGCTCTTCGTGATGGGACTTGTGTTTGAGCTGCCGCTTGTGGCATGGACGCTTGGTGCGATAGGTCTCCTGCACCGCGAATGGCTGCGCAAGTATCGCCGCCACGCTATTGTGGCGCTGCTCGTGCTTGCCGCATTCATCACTCCTACTGGCGACCCGTTCACCCTTATGGTGGTGTTCACGCCGCTATATATGCTATATGAGCTTAGCATCTTCTTTGTGAAACCGAAGAAGGGCGATGAAGAAGCCGAATCTTTGGCAGAATAGTGCGGCTTGGCACTATTTTTGCTGATTTCGGAATTGAAAATAAGATAATAAAAACAAAAAAGAATATATACATAAAAGAGAATTATGGGAAAGAAAGCATTATTGATGATCTTAGATGGTTGGGGCATTGGCAACCACACTAAGTCGGACGTGATTTTTAGCACACCAACGCCATATTGGGACAGCTTGCTCGCTAATTATCCTCATTCACAGCTTCAGGCAAGCGGTGAGAATGTGGGTCTGCCTGACGGACAGATGGGCAACTCTGAGGTAGGCCACTTGAACATAGGTGCAGGACGTGTGTTGTATCAAGATCTTGTTAAAATCAACAAGGCTATCAAGGACGGTTCTATCCTCGACAATCCAGAAATCAAATCGGCATTCTCATACGCAAAGGACAATGGCAAGAGCATCCACTTCATGGGACTGACATCTACTGGCGGTGTTCACAGCTCATTTGAGCATATCTTTGCGCTATGCGACATCGCTAAGAAATATGAACTCGAAGATGTGTTTATCCACTGCTTCATGGACGGTCGTGACACCGACCCTAAGAGCGGCAAGGGATTTATCGAGCAACTTCAAGACCACTGCAACAAGACTACTGGTCATATCGCATCAATCATAGGACGCTTCTATGCGATGGACCGCGACAAGCGTTGGGAACGCATCAAGGTGGCTTACGACCAACTTGTGAACGGTGTGGGAGAAAAGGCTACCGACCTCGTAGCTGCTATGCAGAAGTCTTATGACAACGACGTTACCGATGAGTTTGTAAAGCCTATCGTGAATGCCAATGTAGATGGCCGCATCAAGGAAGGCGATGTGGTAATCTTCTTCAACTACCGCAACGACCGCGCAAAGGAGATCACAGTGGTGCTAACTCAGCAAGATATGCCAGAGCAGGGAATGCACACCGTGAAGAATTTGCAATACTACTGCATGACTCCTTACGACTCGTCGTTCAAGGGGCTGCACATCCTTTTCGACAAGGAGAACGTTCAGAACACACTTGGCGAATATCTTTCTTCGCTCGGCAAGAAGCAACTGCATATAGCCGAGACTGAGAAATATGCTCACGTCACATTCTTCTTCAATGGCGGACGCGAAGCTCCATTTGATGGCGAGGATCGTATTCTTGTCCCTTCGCCAAAGGTGGCTACCTACGACTTGAAGCCTGAGATGAGCGCGTATGAGGTGAAAGACAAGCTTGTTGAGGCTATCAACACCGAGAAATATGACTTTATCGTTGTAAACTTTGCTAATGGTGACATGGTGGGTCATACAGGTGTGTATGAAGCTGTAGAGAAAGCTGTGGTGGCTGTGGATAACTGCGTTAAGGATACCGTTGAGGCTGCTAAAGCCAACGACTATGAGGTGATTATCATTGCCGACCACGGAAATGCCGACAATGAAATCAATCCTGACGGCACTCCTAACACAGCTCACTCGCTCAACCCAGTTCCTTGCGTGTATGTTACAGCCAACAAGGATGCAAAGGTGGAAAACGGTATCCTTGCCGACGTGGCTCCAACGCTGCTGCACATTATGGGATTGAAGCAACCTGCTGAAATGACAGGAAAGAACTTGATAGACTAATCTGCTTTTGCCATAGAAAGGCGGCAGAAAAATTGTCAGAATTAAATAAAAGCACATTCCTATGCGATACTTATTGAAAGTGGCTGGAATGTGCCTTTATTATATTTAGTACTATATTCCCAAATCTTGCCATTGGGTTTGGGCTAAAAATAATGTGGCTGGCTGCGTCTTGCCGCAGCGGCATCACAGTCGAAAAAAATGAGAAAAGAATCTACAATTTCTACTGATTATGAGTTATGATTTGAACAGTTGTTATTTTTTTGTTCAAGGAGCTATAATGATGTTCTTCTTGATGCTTTCCGTTCTGTATCTCATAGAGCGGAACAGCCGGCAGCGCATTATCACTGGCGTGATAATGGCTATATGGTTTGTGATACATGCCAAAGACATAATTTTCATAATCGTTACCGGAAGCCGTGATTTCTCGGCATCGGTGTGGCGGATGTATAATATGCTCGATCTTGTGGCGGTGCCGACTTGTGTGTTCTTCATAAAAGAAGTGATACACAGCGGATGGGTGAACAGGCGCAATGTGCTGATGCATAGTGTGCCTTTTTTGCTTTTTATAGCTGCATATGTGGCGTTCCCGGTTTCTGCGATGTTCTATGCCGGCATATGCTATGTGCTTGCGTATGCCGTATATAACGTGATTCACTTGATAATAGATGTGAAGAGATACCGCATACTGCTGCGCGAACGCTATTCCAACACCGAGAAAATGGATGCCCGGTGGCTAAGGGCTATATTGATAATATTTCCACTGATGATATTCCCTTGGGTGGCAACTTGCTTCCGTGATGACATTGAGCAAGAAAACATTTATGGGATGGCATCTGTGCTGTTTTGGGCTTGTCAATGCTATTTTCTCGGTCGCCATGAGGTGGCGGAGAATCTGTATAAGGAGATTGGCGAAGACAGGGCGTGCAGTGAAGAGGCTGAGATGGAGAAGGAGGCTTGCGTGTGTGAGCCTACGGCATTTGCCGATTTCCAAAAGAAACTTGAAGTGGCATTCGTGTGCGATAAGCTGTACTTGAGTCCGAAGCTCACGCTCAACGACCTTGCACAAGCTCTCGGAACAAACCGCACATATATATCTAATTATATCAACCAGACACTTCACACCAATTTCTATGACTATGTGAACGGATTCCGCTTGCGGCATTCCGAAGAGCTGCTCAGCAACGCTGAATTGTCGATTGAGAGCATAGCTGAGATGTCGGGCTTCAATTCATTATCTACTTTCCGACGCTCGTTCACGAAGTGCTATGGCTGTTCTCCCGGAGTGTTCCGCCAGCGCAAGATTACGAATAGATGATATTGCCCTTGAAATAAAAAAGGCATTGATATGGAAATGCTGGTGGTGATATGCACCGCTGCCTACTGGTGAAGCGCAACATGTTTCCGTAAATACATTTCGCAAATACAATTTGACCCGAACCGGATGTACGCATCTGATTCGGGTCAAATTGTTTATATATCTAATATCTATGTGTGGCATTTTTATGTTTTTGTAGCCAATAAAGGGGATGAAATGGGACTTTTTCACCATTTTTGAGTATTGTGGGGGAGTGCTGCGGTGTGTAATTTTGTGCATCAAAAAAAGAATTGGTAGAGAAGATTATGTTTAGGTTTATTCTATGTTTATTGTCGGTGCTTTTGTGTGCCGGCTATTCTGATGCGCAGAACGTTTTGGCATCAAAGTCGAAAACGGGTATATTGCTGGTGCATTATGGTACACGGAAAGATGCCAGCCGCAAAGCCACGATTGATGTAATCGACAGTTTGGCAGTGGCAAGGTTCAGTGGCTGTGAGGTGGTCGAGGCATACGCCGCAGCTTCAGTGATAAAGTCGCTGGCGGCACGCGGCATCGAGAAGCTCACTATAGGTCAGGGTCTTGACAAGCTGATAGCCGACGGCTGCAAGAACGTGGTAGTACAAAGCACTATGCTGCTCGATGGTGTGATGAACGACATCGTGAAGACCGAGGTCAATAACCGCAAAGATAAGTTCAACAAAATAGAGGTGGCTCGCACACTGCTTTATTCAGTGGATGACTGCCGCCGCATGATCAGTGAGATTGCATCCCACATCAAGGCTGCCGACAGTGAGCAGGTGGTGATAGTGGGACATGGCAGCGACAGCCCTGCAAATGCCATATATTCGCAGATTGTCTGCCTTGCCAAATATGAGGGTCGCCCTAATTGGCACGTGGGAACAATCGAGAGCTTCCCTACGCTCGACAACGTGCTTGCGCAATTAAAGCTCGACAAGCGCAAGAATGTGGTTGTTGTGCCTCTGCTGTTCATGGCTGGAAACCATAATGACGAGGATATAAAAGGCGTGTGGGGCGCTGCTCTGAAAAAGGCAGGATATAAAGTGCGTTTCATCGACGAGGGTCTTGGCGAGATGCCTGAGATTCAGGAGTTAATTATGAATAATATAAATCAACTAATAGAAAAGGTAAATGATTAAGAACAGATTGTTTTTGATGGCTTCGGCAAGTGTGCTTATGTCGGCACAGGTTGCCAATGCGGCTTCTGCGGCATCTGCAAGTGGTGCTGAGTATAGCGACACGCTTAACCGAGTGTTTGAGCTAAATCCTATAGTTGTCACCGGTAACGGTCATCATCAGTTGCTTAAATCCACGACTACACCAGTACATGTCATATCAAAGAATATGCTCAAAGAGACAGGTTTGACCGACTTTCAGGACGCGATGTCGCGCCTGATGCCTCAAATCTCTTTCTCGCCAAACACGATGGGCTCATATCTGCGCCTTAACGGACTTGGCAACAAATATGTGCTGGTCTTGATTAACGGAAAAAAACTTATAGGCGATATCTCGGGAAATGTGGATCTCAGCCGAATCAATGTGGGCAAAATCAAGCGCATAGAGGTGCTTGACGGTGCGGCATCGTCGCTATATGGCTCGGATGCAATAGGCGGTGTTATCAACATCATCACCGACCAGCCGACCAATCAACTGATTTCGGTGACCTCAAATTCTCGTTTGTCGCGCAAGGGGCAGTGGAGCGAATCGGCCAACGTTGATATATACACCAAGGGTTTCGGCTCATATACATCGTTCAGCCACGATGCTGCTGACAGCTACCAGAACAGCAACCTAACGCTTGATGATAAAGGCAACACGCTGGAGACCATCGACCCGCTCTTCGTGGGATATACTTCGAATGTTGTGAACCAGCGATTTACATACGATTTCCGTGACAAGTTGTCGGTGTATTTCGGAGGCTCTTATTCGTGGAAGCGCACCAATCGTCCAGAACCAGTGGAAGGAAAAGAGGGTGGTTCGGCTTACGACATACGCAGCGAGGGCTGGCGATGGGAAGCAGGTGCTAAGTATAAGTTCTCGCGCCACTCTTTGCAATTTGATTTCATAAAGGATTCCTACGCCTATGGCAATGTTTATGATGTGGCATCGGGTAAATATCAGGTGGGCGACTACATCATGAGCAAGAACCAGAAGTATTATGAAGGCGAATTGAAGGGAATTTTCAATTTCTACGATGGAGCTACTACAATTATCGGTGCCGACTGGCGCAATGATTTCCTTGTGGCTACTGCCGGTGATGTGGATAATCATGTCTATACATGGGCAGGATATGCGCAGCACGATATGAAATTGTTTGAGAATATGTCGGCAACAGTTGGTGTGCGCTACACTCGCCATGAGGCATTCGGCAACAATTTCACGCCAAAGGTGGCACTTATGTATTCTCCCGGCAACTTCCGCTTCCGTGCAGCCTATTCTCAAGGTTTCCGCGCACCGGGGCTTGATGAGCTTTATTATCACTACTTCAAGTTGATGGCTGGTCGCCCAGTAATCACTTTCGGAAACAAAGATTTGAATGCTGAAAAGAGCAACTATGTGACGCTTAATGCTGAATACAGCAACCGTATGTTCTCGGTTTCGGTGATGGGATTTATGAATTTCATCGATGACATGATTATCAAGGACAAACTTAACATCGATGATGCCACGCTAACTGAACTGCGACAGGAATTTCCCGAAATGACCGACGCTCAAGCTGCCAAGCTGAAGACCTACAGCCGCTATATCAACAGCGACAAGGGTTCAATCAAGGGCTTGCAAGTGAATGCCAGCGTGAATGTGTTTGAGGGCTTCTCGGTGACTGGAAGCTATGCCTACACATACGCCCGCACAAAGACTGGCGATGAGTGGAAAGACCTTGAACGCTCGGTGCGCCACACCGGGACAGTGGCTGCCAACTATAACCGCACATGGAACCGCTATACGCTAAATGTGAACTTGAACGGCCGCTTGCAGAGCAAGACCCTGTATCCCGACTATGAGGATGCTCCGGGCTATGGAGTGTGGGGTATAAATACTACCCACACATTCAATGTGTCGAAGTGGTTCAACGTAATGCCGAGCGTAGGAGTGGAGAATATATTCAACAAGAAAGATGACCGCATCGACCACGACAACATTCGCCATGCACTTTATTCTCCGGGAAGAATGTTTGTGGTAGGCTTAAAAATCAACTTTAAAGGTTAATTTGAGGTAGATGAATAAGAGCTTAATCTATAAGATACACTTGTGGCTGTCGATTCCATTGGGCATACTCATCACGGTGATATGCCTTTCGGGGGCAGCCCTTGTGTTCAAAGACGAGATACGCAGCACGCTGGGTATGCCAAAGGTGATTGCCCATGCCTCGCATCACAAGAAGGCAAGTGCCGATGTGCCAGCCGACAGCGTGATGGCATTTCAGAAAAAAGCTGCCGAGATGAAAAAGACAGGAATGACCGATAAACCTGACTTCTTCACCTACACCGCACGTCTGCACAAGTCGCTATTTGCAGGAAAAACAGGGAAATATATTGTCACCTATGTGACGCTGTTCTTCATAGTGATATTGATAACAGGAGTGTGGATTGTGTTCCCTCGCAACAGGGTACAGTGGCGGCAGCGGTTTGCTATCGACACAAAGCACGGACGGCGCAAACTGTGGTTTGACCTACACACATCGCTCGGTTACTGGGCAATATTGTGGATTCTGCTGCTTGCAGTGACTGGTGTGCTGTTCGGAATGCACGTCTTGCCGCGTGGCGATGCCATGAAGATTGCCCACGCAATTCATGTAGGCAGTTGGGGCGGAGTAGTGACTAAAACAATTACATTCGTTGCCAGCCTCATTGGCGCATCACTCCCCATAACTGGTTACTACCTATATTTCAAGAAGCGTTGTGCTAAGAAAAGACAGTAGTCAATAGAGTTTATAGTCATACATATGCGTTTGTGTAACAACAAGGAAAGGCGGCAGTCACGATATTTCTGACTGCCGCCTTTTTAATTATCTTTAATCTGTTCATTAATCCGTCGTTTTAATGTGAAAGAGTCCTTTTGAACACTATTCGCAAATGACTGATTTGAAATTATGCTGTGAGTTTTGCCGTTCGATTTTTTTCGTTACTTCATCATTTTGTTGAGTTTCGGGACAAGGAGGAACAGCACCAAGGCAGCAGCGCCGCTCATAAATACAAACAGCATGAAGAAGTCGTGAAGATTGGCGACCTGATAGCCAAGAAAGCTCTTGGCCACTCCGTTCTCGGGATAGAAGCTGCTAAGCAGTCCGGCAAACTTGTTGGCTGCCGAGGAGCTAAGATACCACACTCCCATTATCAGCGATGAGAAACGCACCGGTGACAGTTGATACACGAGCGACAATCCTATCGGAGACAGGCACAGCTCACCCATTATGAAGAACCAATATAGACTGGTTATCCATAGCATACTCACTTTCACTCCTGGCTGAACGTCTTTCACACCATAGGCGATAATCAGGTATCCAGCAGCAAGCAGCAGAAGTCCGATGGCTTGCTTGCACGGCGAGCTTGGCTCAAGTCCGCGTTTATTGAGAAACGACCAGAATGCGGCGAATATAGGGGCGAAAATTACAATCATAGTGGGCTTGAACGACTGGAAGTAAGCCGTAGGCATCTCCCACGACCCAATGTGTCGGTCGGTCTGCTCGTCGGCGAAGAATGTGAGTGATGCTCCAGCCTGTTCGTATGCCGACCAGAAGAATATCACGAAAAATGCGATAATGTAGATTACGCCTATTCTCACCTTTTCGGTGTGTGTTAGGCTTTTGTCGGTGATGATAACGAGTGGCATCACTATGGTTGTGGCATAAATTATGGAACCAATCCAGTCGGCTCCGGCAAATACACCTTCGGAGATGTTTTCCCAATTTACAGAGAACAGCATCGACAAAGCTATGATGCTCACCACCATAATCGCATTGCGGCGTTGCGCGCCATGGTCTTTTGCTGTAGCAGTCTTGGCGCTGTCGTTGCGCTTAGGTGCCACTCCGAGTTGATGCCCATCGGGGGCAATAAGGTATTTGCTCTTGAAAATCTGGAATACAGCCGCGCCTATCAACATACCGATGCTCGAAGCGAGGAATCCCCACTTGAAGTCTTCGGGGTGCCCGGTGTTGCCCACAAATCCGCAGAACAGCGGAGCGAGCATAGCTCCAGCATTCACTCCCATATAGAATATGGTGTAGGCAGAGTCTTTCCGTTTGTCGTCGGAGCGGTAAAGGTCGCCCACCATAATCGATATGTTAGGCTTGAAAAATCCGTTGCCGAGGATTAGGAGGGCAAGTCCACACAGCATAAGCCACTTGGCAAGGACCGCCTCTTGGAAATAGCAGGCGCTGATGAACAGCGAGAATTGTCCGAGTGCCATGATGAGCGCACCGACGATGATGGAGCGTCGGTTGCCCCAATAGCGGTCGGCTACATAGCCGCCAATTAGCGGAGTTAGATATACAAGACCGATGTAGCTGCCATACACTTGCGATGCAAACTCCTTGTCGAAGAGCAGTGCCTGTACCATATAAAGCACAAATAGCGCACGCATTCCGTAGTAGCTGAAGCGTTCCCACATCTCGGTGACGAACAGCAGATATAAACCCTTTGGATGACCTTTTGTTTGACTCATAAGCTTATAAAGTTGCAATTTGTAGTTTTTATAGAAATTTTGACTGCAAAATTAATTAAATAAGCCGAGAATGCAAAGCAAAAGAAGCCCAATCGGCATTGCGCCAAGCGCTAATGCGCGATTTCGAATAATGTCTTGCTTGCAGGGTCGCTGTCGGTCTTAATGCACTTTCGATGCAATATGCCGGCGGTATAAATCGAGATTTGTTTCACCGAGTATGCTGCTGATGTGATTTATGCGCTGGCTTTGAGTGATTGATGCATCATCCCGAAAGTCATTGTCCTCCTTGATATTGATATTGCCTTGTCCGGTGACTGGCAAGTATTCATCCCAATATACAGGAACATTGTGCCAACGTCCGTCGCCTCCGTATTTGCTGACATAAGACAAACGTTGAACACAGCGGTAGCCGTGGGCATATACTGTAATAGTGGAGCGGTCGTCTTTTCGTGACTTTTGCTCGGTTTTAAGAATGCAATTTGTGACGCAGCTCGGATGCCGGAAATGTTCTTCTCCCCAAAAGTTGGCCAATGCCTCATGTTCCCAAAAAGAACTGAAATGCTGCATTCCATGTCCATAGATGTCGCTTTGCGGCCGAATCTGTTGATACATTGGCACACAAAGCAATGGTGCGAAACTGAAGTATATGGCACGAAAGTAGCCGGCATTGAGAGTGTAGAAGTCGGCTTTTGCCTTATCATAATCGAAATTGCGGTATTGGTCGGGGTTCATGTCGAGGTCAATTCCTTGCAGATGATTTGGAATGATTACGTTTATCATTCTGCTTTTGTTGAAGTCAAAGTCATCTCCGTAACCCACTTTGTTGTCTTTAAGCAACTGGAGCATACTTTCTTGGGCCAAAGGCGTAAACAGCAGTGCAAATTGCTGGTTGTTGTTTCGGTCGCTCGTATTGAAAGCCACTTCAAAATCTTCGTTAGTCATCATCGCAAAGTCGGTGTCGGTCAGTTTTCTTGCCTTTTTGCGTAGAGCGCGTTTTTTTAATTTGAAAGATAGGGAGTTTTCTTTGCCAGCCAGTCCGCTCTGCTCACGATGGAAAATCAGGTCGGGTGCAGCCGTGTTTCCGTAGATTAAGCGAGTCTTCTCGTAATACTCGGGATAGGGGGCGGTTATGCTTGCAGTCAGAACCTCCGACCGATAGACTGTGTGATATTTGCCATCAGAGCCACGTTCACGTTCAGTCCATGTAATTGTTTTTGAGCCGTAGTAGGTCTTAGACCCCATTTCCATTTTTCTTGTTCTGCATATCACAAACGGATTGCCATTGATAAGACCAGAATGTGAATATACGACTGAGCGTTCGGCATTAAACGAGTCATCCCAGTTATAGGTTCTCCTCAGATCGGCTAAACGTTGTGTAGTGAAATATGGGTCAAATTCCAGACGTGGAACGGTTTTTGACATCATGCGGGTGAATACGTCCCAATCATATAACTGATTGAGCGCAGACATTTGCTCCCATGCTTCTTTCCTTAATTGATTGATTGTGGCGACCAACTCGTCACGCTCGGATTTCAATTTTCCCAATCGTGGATGTACCCTGATAAAAAGATATGCGACGCCGGCTATTATCGCTGCTATTGTCAAAACAATCTCATTCGTTTCGAGTTCCTGTTCTAAAACGAAAGCTGCAACGACTCCGCCCACTACACATGCCCACAATAGCACGCACCAAGCAGTCCACCACCATATACGCGTTTTTAATGAAGACAAAGTGCTTTCTTTTGCATATATCTGGCGGCAAGTTTCACGATTGGCTTCGACATCGACATCAGCCTCTGCCGCCAATTCGGCAAAGGTGTCTTCTGCCACATTCTTAAAGCGGTCGCGAAAAACATTGACATATTCTGTCAATGGGTCATAAATGTCTTCCGGCATAGCAATCTATAGCTTAGAAGAACTTGCTTCTTGCCATTTGGCGAACTTCGGCTGAAGCTGTGAATGGAATGCGAGTGGTGTAGCCTTGTCGGGCTGCGACAATCATCTTTGTAGGCCAAGCAAAAATATCGGTATTCCATTGTGTCACACGGCTGTTATAGACAGTGCGTGCGGCAGTTATTTCACGCTGCAAATAGCTGTTCTGCTGCATTGCGTCGGCAATTACATTATGAGCCTTCAAATCGGGATAAGCTTCAACTTGAGGGAACAGGCGCGCACATACTGAATCAATCTGCTGATTCTTCTCATTGCGATTTTCAGAATTAATGCTGCCGCCCCCACGAAGCGCTGCCACAGCCTTCATCACATCTTTGTCAAGGTCGATGGCACGATCTACAAGCCCTACCACATTTTGAAGAATCTGCACACGTTGTTCCAAAAAGTTGTCGATGTTTGATGCTTCAGCTTGAATGCGTTGCTCAAGTTGCTGAAAATAGTTGCGTGCTGAAATTTTCATGAAAATGAAAATCACGCCAGGCAATATGCCAGCCAAGCAGCCGGCTACGCCTACGAGCAAAGGATTTTCGAGGGTTGCCCCCATAATAAGCACATACAGCAATACCAACACTGGAATTGTCACCCAAAGCGCAATTTCAAAAATAGTGGAACCGAACCCGACTGTAACAGGAATTTGACGGTCAATCACATGTATATCACGACCATTGTCATTGACAGGTCCTGTGACTTCATCTAATAAATTTGCCATATAAGTATCAGTTTTAATGTTTTCAATTAGTTGCAACAAATATACTACAAAGATTGCATCAAGCCAAATATTTCATAACTATACTGCAAGATAAACTGCTGTTCTTTCTGGTAACTATATAGAAACTTACTATTTGTGTACAGATGATGGGGAAATGTGTATGAATAATTGCAATTTTTTGTTAATGTGACCTATATTGTGTAACTTTGTAGCCTAAATATTGAATATCTCTGACTAAATGATTGAAAATAATTTATAATTAAAAAAATGAGAAAGACTTTTACTCTTATGGCCGCTTTTATGATTGCTATGCTGGCAGCATTTGGAAATGCCAGTGCAGCCGAAAGCATAAAGGCGCAGTCGCCATCGGCAGCGGTGAGCAGAGCTTATGCGCTGAGGGTGTATGATGGCACTTGGGGAACAAATCTTACACAGACGGAACTTGTGTCGTTTGATGTGGATGCTCCAAATGAAATTTCAGTGGAACACAAGTTTGAATCCAAATTGATTCGTGCTGCCGCATATATCGATGGCACTTATTATATGATAGAGTCGGATGACGGCTATGTGGCATATAGATTTTCATCCTATAATATAGGGACAAAGCAATATAATGTGATCAAGGAATACAAATTTGCCGACCTTGAGAATGCGTTGATGTTCCAGTGTATGACATACGACCCCACAACGAAAAAGATATATGCCTATGCTTTCGACATAAGAAATTCATCGGGCGAAGGTGACAACTTGGACATACCATTTGAGCTGGTCAGCATGGATCCTGCAACGGGTGTTGCTACTGTAATCGGCGAGAACAATACAAAGCAAATCCTTACACTCGCTGCCGACGCTAACGGCTATCTGTATGGAATTGATACAGAAGGCACACTATGGGGCATAAATAAATCTCGCGGCACACTTTCTTATGAAGAGGGCTATGCTCCATTGCAGCCCAAGAGCTTGCAGTCGATGGCATTCGACTCAAAGAACAACTTGCTATATTGGGCTGGCTTCACTCAGATTAATGGCGCAGGTAACGGGTTCTTCGGAAAATTCAATTACTCGGATGATGAGGGATGGATGTATTCAAAAGTAGCCGATTTCACGAGCAACTCTGAATTTGTCGGTCTGTGGATCGACAGCGATCCTCTGCCTAAATCATCGCCGGCAGCCGTTACCGATTTGACATTGACACCAGCCGGTGAAGGTGCATTGCATGCTACATTGTCGTGGGTTAATCCCCAATACGATAACGGAGGCAATGCACTAAGCGGATCATTTTCAGTTAAGGTATATAATGCCGACGGTCAATTGATAAAGACGGTGGATTCGCAATATGCAGGGCAAGCTGGCAGTGCTGTGATAGAAGAAAGCACTTCGGGCGTGAAGAGCTACACCGTGGCTGCATCGAATGCTGCTGGCGATGGTCGCACAGCATACGTTGAAGGCTTTGTGGGACGTGACACTCCGGGCAGTGTGTCGAGCCTTAAGATTGTGAAAGATGCTGAACGTCAGTTGAGCATAAGTTGGGCTGCTCCCGACAAGGGCGCAAATGATGGCTGGTATGATAGGGCCACATTGAAATATGATATTGTTCGCTTCCCCGACAATACTGCTGTGGCAACCGGTGTTACAGCCACAAGCTACACCGACAGCAATATCGAGAAGATGGCTGGTTACAGCTATCAGGTAACACCTTCGAATGCCGACGGTGCAGGCTCATCGGCTGAGACTGAGCAGGAGTTTGCCGGCAATCCGTTGGAGATGCCATTCTCCTGCGATTTCACCACCGATGCGCTTGTCCGCTTGTGGAAGGCGTATGATGCCGATGGCGACGGTCAGACATGGTATGCGACTAAGAACAGAGTGGAGTCGTTTATGAAATATTTCCCAGACCAGGAATTGTCGCCCAATTTGGCTTCCGACGACTGGCTCATTTCTGCTCCGATGCATTTTGAGGCTGGCAAGACGTATATGCTGCAATACTGGGTGCGTTCGCAAGGTCCTCTTTTCCCAGTAAATTATAATGTCACTTTGGGCAAGGGCGCAACACCCGAGGCACAAAACACCATATTGAGCAGCGTGAGGGGCTTTGATAATCAGAGCATGGAACAAAAGAGTGCCACTATTTCTGTGGCTGAAACTGGCGATTACAGCATAGGATTCCAAGCTCTAAATCGCGTGCAGCTAAATGTGAAAGATGTCACTATCGAAGTGCGCGACGCTGTGGAACTCGCTGCCGAAAGCATCAGTGGCAATAGCGCACCAGTCGTAGGCGATGAGGCAGAGTATATTGTGGCAGTGAAAAACAATGGTTATGAGGCTCAGAGCGGATTCGATGTGCAACTGCTGGATGCAGAAGATAATGTACTGGCTTCAAATTCTTCTGAAACAATCGAAGCGTTCAGCGAGAAGACTGTGACTGTGAAATGGACTCCTGAAAAAGCTGGAGCTATGAAAATACATGCGCGTGTTATGGCAAGTGGAGATGCCGATGTTTCGAATGACGTTACTGGTGAAATGAAGGTTACTGTGCTTGAAGGTGGCAGTTGGATTGATGTGGCTAAGAAGAACCAGTCGCTGAATGCTGTAGTGCCGTTTAATGCAAATCAGAAATATAGCCTTGCACAGACCATATATGATGCCGACAGCATTAATGTTAAGCAGGCTACTATTAATGGATTGATGTATTATTATCAGGCATCTGCCGAAAACGAAGATTTTCCTGTGAAAATATATCTCGCAAACACCGGTAAGGACAACTTCACCGACAAGGTGGCTGTGCCAGAAGAGCAGTTCACTCTTGTGTATGATGGCAATTTCAGCGTGCCGATGGATCAAGAGGCATCTGTAGTTCTGTTTGACAAGCCATTTGAATACACTGGAGGCAATCTTGCCATTATGACTCGCGGCGAAGCGGGTAAGCGTCTCAGCGGAGTATATTTTAAGACGCAGTATATTGCCAGTGAGAAGGAAAGATATACATGGTATAATTATAATGCCACACAGTCTGTTCCGTTTGCAGCAAATGTCACAAGAACATTGAGAGACCGCGTCAGCGTATCGCTGTTCGTGGATAAGAAGTCGTTAGGCGTTGGTGAAGTTCCGACTGCCAGCGACGACATTGCGGCTGTCATGCAAGGAAGCACATTGTGCATAAGCGGAGAATACGACAGATTGCGTATTTATGGCGTGAATGGTGTGCTTGTGTCAGAAAATGCACAGCTTGCCAGCGTCGATATGAGCAAATGTCAGCCCGGTCTTTATTTCCTTGAATTTGTGAAGGATGGCGTAAAGACGGTGAAGCGTGTGGTCGTGAAATAATCATCCACTAATCGGCTAAAGCGTGTGAATGCAACTTTTAGCTTGATTTGCTGAAATAAGAAAAATGGGTCATGATTCAGTGCCACAGCACCGAGTCGTGACCCATTTCGTTTGACAATCCTAATGGTTGAATCGGTTCTTGAAAGCTCTTGTATTGATAGCTCCAAACCGATTGCTGGAATATGTGCGATTTTATCATGATATAAGAAATGCGGAAATGCGCAAATAGAAAAGGCAAGCCAGTGATGAGGCTTGCCTTTTTGCTATTGTTGCTGAATTGGGCGTTTCGCGCGTATTATTTCTTGAGTGCGGCTATGCTTTCTTCAAGAGTCTTGATTTTGCTTTCAGCATCTGAGAGCTTTTTGCGCTCACCGTTTACGACGGCTTCTGGAGCGTTGTTCACGAATTTTTCGTTGCTGAGTTTCTTTTCAATCGACATCTTGAACCCTTGATAGTATTTCAAGTCGTGTTCAAGTTTCTTAAGCTCCTCCTCGATGTTGATGTTGTTGCCAAGAGGTACAGCAAATTCGCTTGTGCCAACGAGGAATGATGCTGCTGTAGCATCCTTTTCGGCAACTTCATTGATCGCATCGAGGTTGGCAAGTTTGCTGATGATGGCACCAAAAGCATTGTTGAACTTGCCGATTACTTGTAGCGTGAGAGCATTCTTGTTAGGAATGTTCTTTTGCAGACGCACAGTGCGGATGCCAGCTACAATCTCTTTAGCTTCGTTCATAGTGCCAATCACAGCTTCATCCACAGCCTTAGGCTCAGGGATGAGGGCTGTCATGATGCTTTCGCCATCGGCGCGCTCGCTTATGTGTTGCCAAAGTTCCTCTGTGATGAACGGCATGAACGGATGGAGCAGACGCAGAAGTGAATCGAAGAAGCCGAGAGTGGCTTCATATGTAGCACGGTCGATAGGATGCTGATAAGCCGGCTTGATCATTTCAAGATACCAAGAAGAGAACTCATCCCAGAATAGCTTATAAACAGCCATCAACGCTTCTGACAGGCGGAACTTGCCAAACAGGTCTTTAACCTCGGCAAGAGTGCTGTTCAGAGTGTTGTCAAACCACTTGATGGCAATCTTGGCATATTCAGGTTGCTCGATGTCGGCAACTTCCCATCCCTTGACAAGACGGAATGCGTTCCAAATCTTATTGTTGAAGTTGCGGCCTTGCTCGCAAAGAGCGTCATCATATAGGATGTCGTTTCCGGCAGGAGCCGAAAGCATCAATCCCATGCGCACACCGTCGGCACCAAACTTGTCCATAAGCTCGATAGGGTCGGGCGAGTTGCCGAGTGATTTCGACATCTTTCTGCCAAGTTTGTCGCGGACTATGCCAGTGAAATAGACATTGCGGAAAGGCATCTGTCCTTCGTATTCATAGCCTGCCATAATCATGCGGGCTACCCAGAAGAATATGATGTCTGGACCAGTCACAAGGTCGTTGGTGGGGTAGTAGTATTTGATTTCGTCATTGCCCGGGTTGTTGATTCCGTCGAACAGCGATATTGGCCACAGCCAAGACGAGAACCAAGTGTCGAGAGCGTCGTGGTCTTGTTCGAGGTCGGCAATCGTCATATCATTGTTGCCTGTCTTTGCTTTAGCCTTTTCAAGAGCCTTCTCTATGTCCATAGCCACCACAAACTCACGCTCGCCGTTGGCAGCGGTGTAGTAGTAGGCTGGGATGCGGTGTCCCCACCAAAGCTGACGGCTGATGCACCAGTCTTGTATGTTCTCAAGCCAGTTGCGGTAGGTAGCCTTGTATTTCGACGGGAAGAACTTTATGTCATCGTTCATCACAGGTGGAAGTGCGATCTCGGCAAAGTGCTTCATGTCGATGAACCACTGAAGTGACAATCGAGGCTCGATAGCAACGTGGGTGCGCTCAGAGAAGCCCACCTTATTGGTGTAATCCTCGATTTTCTCCATCAATCCGGCTTCAGTGAGGTCTTTGCTGATTTGCTCGCGCACTGCGAAGCGATCCATACCCACATACATTCCGGCAGCCTCAGACACTGTGCCATCGGCATTGAAGATGTCGATAGTGTCGAGATTGTGCTTCTTGCCGAGCATATAGTCGTTTTCGTCGTGAGCAGGAGTCACTTTCAAGCATCCTGTACCGAACTCGATTTCCACATAGCGGTCTTCAATGACAGGGATAACTCTGCCAACGAGTGGAACAATCACTTTCTTGCCTTTCAACCACTGGTTCTTTGGGTCTTTAGGATTGATGCACATGGCGGTATCGCCCATGATTGTCTCAGGACGTGTGGTAGCCACTACCGCATAACGGCGACCGTCGGCATCGCGGTGAACCACTTCCTCTTCCGAGCCTGTCTCACCAGTGCCGTCATCATCGGCAAGATAATATTTCAGATGATAAAGTTTCGATTTCTCCTCTTCGTAATACACCTCGTCATCGCTAAGAGCCGTCTGGTTCTGCGGATCCCAGTGAACCATGCGCAGACCGCGGTATATCAATCCCTTGTCGTAAAGGTCGCAGAACACGCGAAGCACGCTCTCGCTGCGCTTCTCGTCCATGGTGAAAGCCGTGCGGCTCCAGTCGCACGATGCGCCTAATTTTTTGAGCTGCTCAAGGATGATGCCTCCATGCTTGTGGGTCCAGTCCCAAGCGTGTTTCAGAAATTCCTCGCGAGTGAGATCCGACTTCTTGATGCCCTCCTTTGCCAGTTTTTGCACCACTTTGGTCTCGGTGGCGATTGAGGCGTGGTCGGTGCCAGGCACCCAAAGCGCATTCTTGCCCTCCATGCGCGCGCGGCGTATGAGGATGTCTTGAATAGTGTTGTTGAGCATATGTCCCATATGAAGCACGCCAGTGACATTTGGCGGTGGAATCACAATAGTGTAAGGCTCACGCTCGTCGGGAACCGACTTGAACAGGTCGTGCTCCATCCAATACTTATACCATTTGTCCTCTACTTCCGAGGGGTCGTATTTGGTTGCTAATTCGTTCATAACGATTTACAGTTATTGATTTGCAATATTAATTCAATTTGCAAAATTACTAAAATGTTTCGTAAACCCCACAAGCATTGAGCAAAAAGTCAATGCACCCACACAAAAACAAACTAATTTTCTCATTCTTCTTTCCACTTCATTTTCTCATTATAGCAGATTTTTTTAAGAACCTAAAGTAAACTGAAATAACATCTATAAATATTTCTGAGATATTACAACGTTCCTCATTACGCGAACGCAACTATTCAGCGGTAAAGAATATAAATCCGTCTTGATAATCAGTGAATTATAAAATCGGGCAAATATAAATTATGGTAAATGATATCGTTTCGAGACTTTCTGTCACAATTGTACATTCACAAGTTGCTGATATTCAACATCCATTATCGCTGAATAGTTACCACGCAGATGCCCATTTGTAAAAAAAGTTAAATATGCTGTATAACATATTTTTATATTTTTTACATTCCATAACATTGCCTAATTTTGAGTAGAGTAATTTAATGTTTTATGAGAACAAAAGCCATGGTTGAGCCTGGTATAATACACAATCAGTAGTGGAAAACGGAATTAGTTTTAAAATTTACGATGATAAAGAAAACCGAATTCCCAACTACAATGATTACAACGCTTCTGTTAACGCTGCCTCTCAAAATAAAGCAAACAATGTATTTAGAAAGAAGAGAAATGGGAAAAGAATTACTATTAAATCTTTTGATTTTTAATTTTCTGGCATTTGTTGCTTCTTCAGCATACTGCCAGAAAATAGATAATGTGGTGGGCAGATATTATACTCCAATCGACGGGGAAAGCTGTTCAACACATGAGAAAATCATTTTTGAATATTACAGCATTGAATTTTACCCAAATCACAAATTCAAGTATTGCAATACGATTGGTTTAATTTACGGTCCATATGAAACACAAGGAAAATGGGAATTGTCGGGCGACACTATAATTTTAGATTCAGGAATCAAAGAATTGTCGGTGGAAAGTTTCGGGTGTTTTGAATATCCTTTTAACAAATACACATTCAAAATATTGGAACTTTCCAAAGGCTGCACCAACTGGTTCGATAAAGGTCACACAATTTCTGTTTACAACTTTTTAACAACAAACGGTGATACACTAAAATTGCATCCAGATGAAAATGGGTATATTTCTTTCCATAAAGATACTGTTGCAGTGTGTATTTGGGGTGAATCTTTTTTCCGAAAAACCAACAAAGTCTATTTGCCAAAAGACAAAGAGCTGAACTTCAACATTGTTAAGTGTTCCTTACAAAGACAATTTTCACAGGAAAAATGGATTTTGCAAAAGAATGGCACAATCGTTCCTGTTGATCGAAGCACTAACAAATGGGCAAACTACACATTACATAAAGATAAAGATTGGAATCCAAATACGGGTTGGACTGATGCGTGGACACCCCAACTTGACAAATACAAGAAAAAGGGGTGTTTACCTCCATAAGTCTCAAAACAATAGGTTAGGATGCAAAGTGGAAATTATTGAATTTACCATTAGCAACTCATACATTTATAAGATGTTAATGGCAAAAGACATTATGTGCCAAGCCAATCAATGATTTATGGACATTCAATAATGAATTTTTTAAATATAAGCTATGAAATTTATTAGACATTTAATTTATATCCTTTTGATATCAATTTGCATAGGATGTGCCAGTGGCGGGATAGAATTTTCTTCCTATAGCATATTTTATGGAACAAGAGCATGGGATTTGGTAAATGCTATAGACAGTGGCGATACAATAAAAATAGGGAAAATTCTAAAAGAGGATACTTCGTTAATAAATTATCGTGACAGCATTGGTTGGTCGATATTGATGCATGTAGTATATAATCAAACACGTGTGCGGTTTCCACATACGTTATTCATTAGTTTTGAATATGGAGGAAATCCTGAAGATAATCCAGAGAATATGATTTCTTTTCAATATCTATTAAAGAAAGGTGCAGACGTAAACATTAAAGGTAAGAATGGAAGGACAGCACTGACGATTGCTTGTGGTAAACAAATTGGAGATGTAAATTATGTAAAACACTTGTTGGAATATGGTGCAGAAATAGATGCGGAAGAAGTTGATCCGGCAGAAGAGCATATTCATGGACCATATACACCATTGATGTGTGCTGTACAAAGCGAAAGGGAAGATTATATTGACATATTGCTCAAATATGGAGCAGATATAGACTACTCTAATGAATGCGGTAGCAGAGCTTTAAGTGAAGCTATGTGGCTGTCGCATAAAACAAACGGATATTCGATGGTCTTGTATTTGTTGAGGCATGGTGCAGACTACACTACTCCATATCATAGATATGAATATGATATTAAATCGACACATAAAAAGAATGATAATTCGAAAATCACACTTGTAGAAGATTTAAGAGAACAATGTGAAGATTTGGGAAGTGAATGGCATAGACAAAAAATGCAGGTTATTGATTTCTTAAAAACAGAGAGGTGTTGATTACAAGAAAGTCACAATACCAGAAAATGTGATAGAATATGCAAAATATAAATATCCAAAGACATGGTGGGAATATTTAGAGAAATATTAATGATAATATAAGGTTTTATGGCAGCTTTAAAAAGTTTCTTTTACAATTCTAATATATTAATATATAGCAATATCCGCGCCGTGATAGCCGAGGACGGCACACTGGAGGAAATCAACAGCTATTACCCGTACGGAGGACTGATGGGCGCGGCCGGCACCGGCGTGCAGCCCCACAAATACGGAGCGAAGGAGCTTGACCGCGAGAACGGACTTGACCTCTACGACAGCCACGCCCGCTGGTATGACCCGCTGCTCGCCCGCACCACCACCCAAGACCCTCTCGCCGAGAAATACCGCCACCTAAGCCCATACGCATGGTGTGCCGCCAACCCGATGAAGTACATCGACCCCAACGGAATGGATAATTATCAAGTAGACTCTCTTGGCAATATATCATTGTTGCAGAAAAACAACGAAAGCTATGACAGAATTTTTTCATTAATGAATGATGGCACAAGTTCCATTTATGTTAATAAATCCCTTATGTCATCGGAAAAGACAGAATTTGTTATGCAACACAGTCCAACTTATGGAGATGGCAAAGTGAAAGTTTCTACATATCGCAGTACAGATGCCTCAAAGGTTTATAGTTTTATGAAGGAGCATACGCTTGTTGAGTGGACATTGATTAATAATGCTTACCTTGGGACAAGCCATAACGAAGATAGGGATGTTACAGCGAGCTATTTGTTGAACCAGATAAAAAATAGCAAGGATGGAATTTTTGAAATGAGACATGTTCACCCGGGAGGTGGTAAGACTGTGTCAAAAGGGGATATAAGTGTTGCGAAAGACATACAAGCTCTTTATCCTTCGGCAAGGTTGTTTATTGATATTCCTTCCAAATATGGCGGCATCTTAGAAAGAGAATACGACCAGTATGATATAGCAGGAGTTTTAGAGGAAGTGTTTTGCATTGGGAAAAAATAAAAAAATAAAAAAATGAATAATAAGCGTTGGTATTGTGCAATGATAATTTGCTTTGTGTCAATCATCTCAAAAGGCATAACGTTAGATTGGGCCAAACATAATGCATCGGATTCAATTCTTGAATATGATCTTAAACGTATTAACGTCAGATCATGTGCATTAGACAACCCGTTAATTGAACTGATTAATAGAGTTGCTCTTTCAAAACATTTTATGAACTTTTCGATACAATTTGTAAGAACAGACATTTTCGATGATCCCTTGGTTTTGATAGCAGATGAATGCACATCATCTATTTTTGAAAAAAGAAAAGAATTCGTAGGGGTGTTTATTGCAAACAATAGCTACAACTATTTTGTAAAAGCAGATTCGGGCATGTTATGGAGACAGTATTTCAAATATGCGGAAGATGAAGAACGTATTGAATTTCGTCAAATACACGTTCCTGACTCTGTCTATATTGTACTCCCTGATATCAGATCCGTCTGTTTAGCTAAAATAGGAGAAAAAAGTTGTAAGATATTGTATTGTGAAATTGATGGAAAAGTTCAGGAGGAAGATGAAAAATTCATGGAACTCTTTCAGTATACACACTATATGAGTTGTCACTTTAGCCACTTATTTGTAACAGACGGCACCGGCGTGCAGTCCCACAAATACGGAGCGAAGGAGCTTGACCGCGAGAACGGACTTGACCTCTACGACAGCCACGCTCGCTGGTATGACCCGCTGCTCACCCGCACCTCCACGCAAGACCCCCTCGCCGAGAAATACCGCCACCTAAGCCCATACGCATGGTGTGCCGCCAACCCAATTAGGAATATAGATGAAGGTGGCGATAGTATTGCTGTACTTTATTATCATGGATTAATTGGTCACTTAGCTTTGCTGATTCAAGATGAGAATAAGAAATGGTCGTATTTCTCAATGAATGGCACAAAAATTTTTGGAGGTTCAAGTGGAATGTCGTATGGCAAATCCGGTGGAAAGCCATACAATGATTTAGGAATAATGAAATTCAATAGCCCTACAGAATTATTTCAGTGGGAAGCCCCAAAATAGGTATAGCATGGATTTCTTTCGCCATTACGCTAATTAACTTTGGATTATTATTGCTTAAATTACGTAATGATGTGTTTGAATGAAATTTGGCGGCATAAGAACCCCTATAATATTTTTTATGAATATTCATAAGTAAGTGATTTAAGTTTATTTTAGTTTCTTAAATACCCCAGTTCGGGATAACAGAGCGTCTAGTACAATATAAATTATGAGGGAATAC
>CAYWOC010000025.1:0-34207 GCA_964459845.1 uncultured Muribaculaceae bacterium
ATGTGAGTTCTTCAAACAAATTGCTAAATTTGCACTTGCCAATTGAACCTACCCCGGGATGTTTTTTTAATAAGGAATTGCTGGAAAATGGAAGTTTCGTGGGGAATTGCTTGCAGAAGTCGATATTTTTTACGAATATTGCAAATTAATTTTGTATATGACATTTGCCAGTGGTGAATAATTATGAGAATATTAGGCTCGATGGTGGTGACCTATGCAAATTTATGAGAAAAAAATTAATATAGGCTCAAATCATTCATTGTGGTTTGGGACAAAATACGAAAAGCCTATGCAGGAGAATTATTTTACAGAAGAGGAGAAGCCGCTTGTGAAAAATCTCTGCCGAGAGTTGATTCGCAAGGCACAAGGGCAAATATCGTTGTCGGACATCAATACGATACATGCTATTATAAAGGAAGGTATTCTGCAAAATCACTATCGTCGCGACAAGTATGGAATAAATCCTACGATACGTAATCTCAATACGGCATTGCTGCTGACCGACAACATCGGAGCAGACCGCAATATGATTATGGCAATCTTGCTGTATAATCTTTGCCGCTCGGAATTTATTCCCGAAGATAAAATCAGGGAGACTTTCGGAGATGATATTGCGAAGCTGATAAACGGCTTGTTGAAGATTTCAACACTATATAAGAAGCAGGCTGCTGTGGATAGCGACAATTTCCATAAGCTTCTGCTCACTTTTGCCGAGGACATCCGCGTGATTATAATTATGATTGTGGACCGGCTTGGCATCATGAGAGCCATAAATCATCATCCCGACGAGAAGTTTGTGAGCGATATATCCAACGAGGCTAAGTATCTTTATGCTCCGTTGGCTCACCGGCTTGGGCTTTATAAGATAAAGTCGGAGCTTGAGGATATGTCGTTCAAATACCTTGACCGTGCTACATATACTCAAATTGCGCACAAGCTGAATGAGACAAAGGTGGCGCGCGACAAGTATATAGCCGATTTCATAGCCCCGGTGAAGGTGGCTCTCGAAAAGGCTGGTTTGAAATTCGACATAAAGGGCAGAACAAAGTCGATAAGCTCCATTTGGAACAAGATGAAGAACCAGAACGCTGATGTCAAGGACATTTACGACCTGTTTGCGATACGCATCATCATCGACACGCCTCTTGAAAACGAGAAGGCGGCATGCTGGAACGCATATTCGATTGTGACCGACATGTACACCGCCAACACTTCGCGCTTGAAGGACTGGCTGACCATTCCAAAGTCGAATGGCTATGAGTCGCTTCACATCACGGTGAACGGTCCTGGCAACAAATGGGTGGAGGTGCAGATACGCACACGCCGAATGGACGAGATAGCCGAGCGCGGTCTTGCTGCCCACTGGAAATATAAGGGCATAAAGAGCGAGGGCGGACTTGACGAGTGGATGAATAATGTGCGCGACATGCTTGAATCGGGCAACGGCCCGCTTGAGCTGAAGAAGAATGCGTCGATGCACCTCTATGACAAGGAAGTGTTTGTGTTCACTCCGAGGGGTGACTTGTACAAGCTGCCAGCCGGAGCCACATTGCTCGATTTTGCCTTTCATATCCACTCAAAGGTGGGAAGCACATGCATAGGCGGTAAGGTGGATGGCAAGAACCAGAAGATAACCTACAAGCTGAAAAGCGGAGACACGATAGAGGTGCTTACATCTTCCTCTCAGACCCCTAAGCCCGACTGGCTGAATATCGTTGTGACATCGAAGGCGAAGAATAAAATCAAGCAGTCGATGAATGAGCTTAATGCCAAGGCTGCCGACCTCGGGAAAGAGATACTTCAACGCCGCTTCAAAAACCGCAAGGTGGAGGTGGAGGAGGCCACATTGATGAAGACCATCAAGAAACTTGGCTATAAGACAGCCACCGATTTCTTCAAGGACATATCTGTGGATGCGCTTAACATCAACAATATTCTTGAGACTTATGACAATATCAAGAACAAGGAGAATGAGGCTGCGCATCCCGAGACTGCCGAGAACTTTGTCCTGCAACCGCAGCAGGCTGATGATGTGCAGTCGAGCGACACGCTTATCATAGGAGAGAATATCAAGGGCATAAACTATAAGCTGTCGAAATGCTGTAATCCTATCTTTGGCGACAAGATTATAGGTTTCATCTCCAGCGAGGGGGCGATAAAGATTCACCGCACCGACTGCGGGAATGTGCGCCACCTGCTGCAAAAATATCCTTATCGCAAAATCAATGCCGAGTGGTCGGGGAAGATGGGCTCGCAATATGCTGTCACACTGCGCATACTCGGGCAAGATGATATTGGCATAGTGACAAATATCACTTCGCTGATTAATAAGGAGAAGGACGCTTCGCTTAGAAGCATCTCGATAGATTCAAATGATGGGCTGTTTCAGGGATTTCTGGTTATAGGTATTTCCGACAAACAAGCGCTCAATAACTTGATTACAAAAATTAAAAATGTGAAAGGAGTGAAGGATGTTCAACGTAGCAACAATTAATGCCATAAATAAAGTAGCATTGCCGGCACTGCTGTGTGCGGCTATGTCTGTGGCTACTTCGTGTGGCGGAGGCGCGAGCAAAGAGACCGCTGATGCCCAAGGAATGATTGACGAGGCAAAACAGTTGATAGAAGCTCGGCAATATGACAGCTCGATAGTCGTTCTCGACTCTTTGTGCAAGAAATATCCAAAGGAGATTGACATTGTGAAGGTGGCTATGAACCTTAAAGCCATTACACTTGAAAAAAGTTTCATGCAGCAACTTGCGCAAGCCGACAGTGTTATAGCAAGCAATGCTCCTGCTGTGCAAGAGATTTCGGGAAAGTTCAAGGTGGTGAAAACGCCCGAGATGGTTGAGGGGTATCGCGTCATAAAGACGATAGCTGGCACCCCGCTGCTTAACCGTACAGCCATAGAGCCGCGTATCGATGACGGTGGAAATCTTTACATAGTGTCGCTACTGCACGGCAAGTCGATTCAGCACGACCATTTGAAAGCTTCGGCAAGCGGTGCGGGTTCGGAAGTGACAGCGCGTGTGCCATACGACAAGGCTCGCAATTATCGCTTCAATGATGACGGCACCAGCAATGAGATGGTGACGTACCACTTCGATGAGTGCGAGAACTTCAGCCGCTTCATCGCCGACAATGCCGACAAGAACATAACATTGACATTCGTGGGCAAGTCGAGCTATTCTATGCCGTTGCCATCCGATGTGAAGCGTGCCATCGCCGACTCATATCGCTATTCGGCTGCTATTCGTGATGGGCTGAATGCCGAGAAGACCAAGCTTATGCTTCAGAAGAAACTTGAGATAGCCAAGAAACAGATAGAGCGGACAAAAATCGAAGACAACAGTAAATAATGCCAAATCGGACATTCTGATTTGGAATAACACCACATTCGATGTCTCACAGATTATTGGCGGAAAGCCAGTTGAAGACATTGATGAATAGTGCGTCTCTGACGGGCTTGCGCGACAGGAACAGGTCGTGCAGCCCGTCTATTTATTTGGATTTTGGCCTTGTGTCCCGCTACCACTTAATATTGCACGTTGGCGGCGTTTGAACGCTGTGGCTATGTTTATTTTTGCAAAATTGTTCAGACCGATAAATGTAGTGCGCTTCTTTAAATCTTCAAGAGGCATTACGAGCAGTATTTTTCCAAGACATTCATCGGCAAATGAATTAGAGACTACATTAACGCCTGAAAAATCGAGTACAACTTTCTCATTGCCATTTATTAATGGCATAAGCTCGTGCCGTACTTTCTCTCCGAGCATCCTTGTGCCGAGGTTTTCACCAAAATTACTAAATCTGAAATTTATCATATATTTAATATGTAGTTTTTTACCAAAGGTTATCGATGTTGTCGTCGGTATCCATAAATTGGTCGTAATATTCCGATTCTGCATCGACTCTGTTTCCGAGAATCTCGTTAGGTTGCATATCAACGTCAGACTTTAATTCGAAATATACAATTGTACCTTGCCAATTTGTGGCAATAGTCGTCATCGTATTGCCATTGATATATTGCATCGCAGTATTGCCAGAGTGGATCATAAATGAGACTCCGGCATTGTCTATTAGCATCGATGTGGAATAAAGTCCAAATCCCATTCCTTTGCCGTCGGTCACATGGTCTTTGATGCAGGCAGATAGAGCATCGGCTTCAGATATGTCTGCATAATCCTTGTTTTCGGAGAGTGATGCGCGTATGCCTATACCGTCGTCAGCCACCAGTATTTTTATGCAATGAGTATTTTCGTCATAACAAATAATTGTTGTGCCGCAGGTTTTCTTTGAATGTGTCAATACATTGTCGAGAATTTCATAAAAGCAGTAGCTTAAGGCTTGAAGAACACCTAATTCTATATTGGCGTGTAATTCAAGAGCCTTGACTACATCTTAATAGACAGAATATATGTTTTCATCATCAAATACCTCGATAATGATATTATTCCCATTCTCAGAAAAGTATGTTTTAAGCAGCTTGTCGATGTTCATGTCAATGCCTTTTTGTTTCTCAAAAATACTTAAAACTCACAAGAAAAGCAAAATTATTGATGTGATTTTTTTGAAAGATTCAATGTCTCACAGATTATTGGCGGAAAGCCAGTTGAAGACATTGATGAATAGTGCGTCTCTGACGGGCTTGCGCGACAGGAACAGGTCGTGCAGCCCGTCTTTCACTATGAACTCGGTGATGTGCCGACCGAGCCGGCGACCGTAGCGAGATATGTCGTTCACGTCAAGCACTCTGTCGCCGCGGCTCAGCGCGTCGTTCCACGAGTCGCCGCCGACACTTTTGTCGGAGCGCATAAGCAGTATCGGGCATTGTATCGAAGCTCCCTTTTGGATAAAGACGTGAGCTTTGTGAATTGCACCGAGCCAGCTTGAAGTGACGGCTGGCGACACTTCAAGTTTCCATTGCGTGTTGTAGTCCCAGTCGCCGTGGTATTTGCGCAGCAGACTTTGCGCATAATTGTTGTTGCCGCCTTGTTCTATTTCGATATTCTTGAAAATGGGAGAAATCCACGACACAAGCGGCACGGCTATTTTCTCATTGAAATAGCTGAGGTTCATGTCAAGAAAAGGGCTGTTGAGCAGCAACGCCTTTATCGGGTATTTGTTGCCGGCATTGTTTGCCATATAGCAGGCCGATGTAAGTCCGCCGGTGGAGTGTCCCATAAGGATGATGCTCGTGTTGCCGTCAGCATTGATGATGTCCATGGCGGCATTGATGTCGGCAAAATATTCTTCGATGGAGCGGACTTCAAATTTCGTCTGTCCCGGAAGAAGCGATCTCCCATATTTGCGCAAGTCCACGGCATAGAAGTTGTAGCCGTGCTTCACGAATTGGTCACCTTCTTCGGCTTGGAAAAAGTAATCGTTATAGCCGTGAACATATAGCACAGCCTTATGGCTGCCTCCAGCAGCCATCTTCTTGACGACTGTGCATTTCACTTTGCCCGAATAGTCGTCGGGCATATTGATGGTGGTCATCATATATCCGTTGCCGAGGATGTCGGCAGTCCATCCGCTTGCCGCCGAGCCTAAAGAAGAACTTAGCGCAAGCCACATAGCCGCAAGGGCTGATAGTATTCGTGATTTTGTAGTATGATTCATTTTAGTGTATCTAATTCTTTTGGGTTGTTATCGTTGTCGATTAGTTCAGTTGCCACGATTGGCAATATGTGCTCAGCACTTTTCCACACTTCATAGAACTTGCTGCTGTGGTAGGGAATTGGCCCGATATACGGACAAAGTTCCACACAGGCATAAAACACATTGAAGTGGTGATCTACAAAATCTTGGAATGAGCCGTATGGTTCGTCGATGGGCTGAGGCTCGAAGTGGGTGTAGTCAATCAGCCGCTTTGCGATAGCCTTGGCTTTGGCTCCGGGGGTGGATAGAAACAACTGTTTACCTTGGGTGTGGAATGCCAATACGGCTTCTGGCTTTATCCTTTCGGCAAAAGCTGCTATAGCCTTAGCCTCTGGCTCGCTAAGAGGTGACGGACCATTGTATCCGCTTGATGCAGGCAGGCCGTTGTCTTCCTTGCGGTCCCAGCCGTAGTCGAAATTGCGGTTAAGGTCCACGCCGCGAGCATTGGCTTTCCACGAGCGATAAACAGGGTCGCGATAGTTTCGGTGAACCATATTTTCAAGCGAGTCCTTGAATTGCGAGCTGCCGAAGCCGTGCTGCACTATGTTCACCCCATCTGGGTTTACCATCGGAACAATGTAGAACGCCACATTGTCGAGCAGATGCTGCACGTTGTATTCACCTATGGTGTCGCCGCCGGAATACGCTCTTGCATACTTGTCGATAAAGTACATTACATAATTGGTGGTGATGTGTTCGCGTGCGTGGAATGCCGCGCCCACAAATATGTGGTGCTGTCCGCGTCCCAGTCTCACGGCAGGGATGTCGCGTCCCTCAGCCGTTTTCCCGATAATGCCTCCTGTGAGGATAAAGGCATAGCGTTTCTTCAGAGCGTCGATGTCGCTCATCATGTCTTCGTAGGAGTATTCTCTGTCGGGAATCACAATTTGAGCTATATCCTTGTTGTTCTTGCCCTCGGCGGCATTAATTTTTCCAGTCATTGCCATAACAATAAAAACAATAAAAAAAGCAAATCTGTTCATTATCTTTCAATCATTCCAAATATCCAAAGCGGGATTTGTTGCCATATCCAGTATCAATGTCATCGATAGCCAAGTATGCGCATTTATGCAAATATACGAAATGTTATTTTGAAATGGTACTTTTGCGTGGAAAATGTTGTTTTGGGATGAGACTTTCGGTCATAAAGTGGAGAAAAATGCGGCAGAAGAAATTTTGTGGCGGCGAAAGTGTTGTTAATTACGAAAATAATGCGTAACTTTGCAGTCGCTTTTTGAAGCGTATTAAATAATTATTAAACATTTTATTATGAATCATTACGAAACCGTTTTCATTTTAACTCCCGTTTTGTCTGATGCACAGATGAAGGAAACGGTAGATAAGTTCAAAGCAGTTCTTACAGAGAACGGAGCTACTATCGTGAACGAGGAGAACTGGGGCTTGCGCAAGCTCGCTTACCCAATCCAACACAAAACAACAGGATTCTATAACCTTGTTGAATTTGATGCTGAGCCAAATGTGATCAAGAAACTTGAAATCGCTTTCCGTCGCGATGAGAAAGTTCTTCGTTTCTTGACATTCCACTTGAACAAGTTCGCAGCAGAGTATGCAGCTAAGAGAAGAAGCCTGAAAGGCGCAAAAGCAAACACTAACGAAGAGGTAAAGAAGGAGGATTAATCATTATGGCACAGACACAATCAGAAATCAGATATCTTACTCCACTTTCAGTAGATGTGAAGAAGAAAAAATATTGCCGTTTCAAGAGAAGCGGAATCAAATATATCGACTACAAAGATCCTGAATTCCTCAAGAAATTCTTGAACGAACAAGGAAAAATCCTTCCACGTCGTATTACAGGTACTTCATTGAAGTTCCAAAGAAGAGTGGCACAGGCCGTTAAGCGTGCTCGTCACCTTGCTCTTCTTCCATACGTAACCGACTTGATGAAATAATTAAAGATTAGGAGGAATTAGTTTATGAAAGTTATATTAAAAGAAGATATCTCAAACCTTGGTTACAAGGACGATGTGGTTGAAGTAAAGAGCGGTTACGGACGTAACTACCTTATCCCACAAAAGAAAGCCGTTATCGCTACTCCATCAGCACTGAAGATGCTTGCTGAGGATCAAAAGCAACGCGCTCACAAGTTGGCTAAGATTAAGGCCGACGCTGAGGCTGCTGCTGCTGCATTGGAAGGCGTAACACTTACAATCGGAGCTAAGACAAGTTCTACAGGAACTATCTTCGGCTCAGTTAATAACATTCAGATTGCTGAAGCTCTTGAGAAGCTCGGCCACAACGTGGACCGCAAGCTCATCTACATCAAGGACAACATCAAGGAAGTGGGTAGCTACAAGGCTACAATCAAGTTCCACAAGGAAGTTTCTGTTGAAATTCCTTTCGAGGTTGTTTCTGAGTAATAAGATTTTTAATAAGAAATCATATTATAGTGAAGTGCATATCGGGCAGATATGCACTTTTTTTGTTTTAATATATGTGAAATCAGCATATTATTAGTCTTTTTGTCGTAAATTTGTAAATCCGATAAGACAAATAATTATACAAATAATAATACAGATAAGGTATGAGAAAATTACTGTTACTTTTAGCATTGGCGATGACAGGAATGCTCGCTGTGCCGGCTGTTGCCGCCGACGCGAATCCGCTTGCCGGAATGCTTAATAAGGAATTCCGTATCGACAAGGATGTGAGATACGGTGTGCTGCCTAACGGCATGACTTATTATATTCGTCACAATTCCGAACCGAAGAACCGTGCGGAGTTTCACATCGCGCAGAAGGTGGGCTCGATACTTGAAGAGGACAACCAGCGCGGACTTGCCCACTTCCTTGAACACATGGCTTTCAACGGTACAACCAATTTCCCGGGAAAGAAGATGCTTGAATATCTGCAAAACAATGGTATGACATTCGGTGGCGACATCAATGCCTACACAGGTTTCGACAAGACGGTCTATCGCGTGTCGAATGTGCCTACGCAGCGCGAGGCTCTTCTTGACTCGGTTCTGCTTGTGCTTCACGACTGGTCGTGCGCCATCACGCTCGATCCTAAGGAAATCGACGATGAGCGTGGTGTGATACGCGAGGAGTGGAGAACTCGCGGTGATGCCAACCAGCGCATGTATGAGGATGTGGTTCCTTACATCTTCAAGGGCAGCCGCTATGCCAACCGTATGCCTATCGGCACAATGGACGTGGTGATGAACTTCAAGCCGCAGGAACTTCGCGACTACTATCACCGCTGGTATCGCCCCGACCAGCAGGGACTGATTATCGTAGGAGACTTCGACGCAGCTAAGATGGAGCAGAAGGTGAAAGATATGTTCAGCCCCATCAAGATGCCGGCAAATCCTGCCAAGCGTGAATATTTCCCTGTCCCGGACCACAAGGGAATCAACTATGCACTCTACACCGACCCCGAGTCGTCGCGAGGCTTGATATATATGTTCTTCCAGCACGAGGTGACACCGCGCGACCAGAAGAAAACAATAGGCTTTGCATATAAGCAGCTTGTGTCGGCATTGAGCAGCGCGATGCTCAACGCCCGCTTCATGGAGCTTTCGCAGGATCCGGCATCTCCATTCATGTATGCAATGAGCTATGACTCAAATTTCTTCATTGCAGCCACCAAAGATGCCTACACCATCATCTCTGTGCCAAAGGACGGCAAGGATCTTGATGCATACAAGGCAATGCTCACCGAGGCTCAACGCGTGAACCTTCACGGCTTCACTGCCACCGAGTTTGAGCGTGCTAAGGCTGAGGTGTATTCGCAATATGAGAACAGCTACAACGAGCGCGACAAGCGCAAAAGCATAGCCTATGCCGAGGAGTATATCAACCATTTCACCGACGGTGGCTATATACCTGGCATCGAGACCGAGTTTGCGGTGCTGAAGATGCTGCTACCACAAGTGACACTCGATGAGGTGAACGAATATGCCAAAGGCACAATCAACGAGGACAATGTGAGCCTTATAATCTCTGGTCCTAAGAAGGATAATTACAAATATCCTACACAAGAGGAGATTGAGGCTAATTTCAAGAAAATCTTTGACGAGGATGTTCCTGCTTATGTCGATAACGTGACCAGCGAGCCACTTCTTGAGAAAGAGCCTGTGGCTGGCAAGATTTTGAGCGAGAACACCGACGCAGCCACTGGAATTACTACAATGAAGCTCTCTAATGGCGCGACAGTGCAGTTGAAGCCTACCAACTTCAAGAACGATGAAATCTCTATGGACGCGTCGAGCATAGGCGGCTATTGGGCTTATAAGGGCAAGACTTCTGCCGACATCGACCTCTTTGAGAACGCAGTTGAGGTGAGTGCGCTCGGCAACTACACCCACTCGGCTCTCAACAAGTATCTTGCTGGCAAGAATGTGTCGGTAAGTTTCTCGATGGGCGATTCCAACGAGAGCTTTAGCGGAAATTCCACCAAGAAGGACCTTGAGACGATGTTCCAGCTCAACTATCTGCTTTTCACCGATGTGCGCAAGGACGACAAGGCTTTTGACGCACTTCGTAGCAATCTCATCTCGGCTCTTACAAATGCAGCCAACGACCCTCGCCACGTGTTCCAGGATTCTATCTATGCCACAAGCTACAACCATAATCCAGCCAAGAAATTGACAACTGTGGATGATGTGAAGGCTATGAACTACGACAACTGCTTGAAGCTGTATCGTGAGCGTGTGGCAAATGCTGGCGACTACACTTTCTCGTTTGTGGGCAGCTTTACTGTGGACGAGATGCGTCCGTTGATTGAGAAATATATCGCTTCGCTTCCCGACAATGGTGCGCGCGAGAAGACAACCTACACGCTTTCTACCGTTGATGGCAGAGTGTCGAATCTCTTCGACATTCCTATGCAGAACCAGAAGACTTCGGTCTATGAAGTGCTGAGCGGAAAGATGAAGTATTCTCTTAAGAATGACGTGATGATGGATATGCTGTCGGAGATTATGGATATCGTGTATGTTCGCACCATCCGTGAGGAAGAGGGCGGAACATACGGCGTAGGCACATATTCGTCGCTGTCGAACAACACCAATAAGTGGCACTTCACATTCCAGTTCGACACCAACGAGGCTCAGAAGGACAAGCTCGTAAAGCGCGCCGAGGACGAGCTTATGAACGTCATCAAGAACGGAGCTGATGCTGCCGATTTCCAGAAGGTGAAGGAAGCTGCATTGAAGCAATATGACACCAATCTTCGTTCCAACAGATTCTGGTTGCGTACACTTCGCCGCAAGGCTATGGGCATCGATGCCTATACAGGACTTGGTGAAATCCTTAAGAATATGACTGTGGCAGACTTCAACAAGTTCTTAAAAAAGAATCTTAGCGACAAGAACCGCATCCGTGTGGTGATGAACGGAGTTCAGGTGAAGAACTAAGAGCCGTTTTTTCAGAAATTCAAAATGCCCCATTAGGGCAAAAACAGATAAACTATCCCAATCAAGAGGATGTGCCGAATATGAAATTTCGGTGCATCCTCTCTTTGTTTAATAAGCGGATTTAGGGCTGGAAGTAGTAATTTGTAGCCTCATTGGGACGAGTTGTAACGTCAGATACAAATCAT
Source organism: uncultured Muribaculaceae bacterium (assembly GCA_964459845.1). Classification (GTDB taxonomy): domain Bacteria; phylum Bacteroidota; class Bacteroidia; order Bacteroidales; family Muribaculaceae; genus CALZFJ01. The sequence continues at coordinate 11,227 of CAYWOC010000025.1, forward strand.
AAGGATGATGAATATGAGTCTTTGTGAGAGGGCTCAATTTTTTTGATTTAATGTATGAAATAATGTTAATTAATTTATTTTTTTTGGGGGGGGTGAAAATATTTTTATATATTGCGCAATGAAAAAACTAAGACAACTTCAAATCATTCTTTGTGATTTGAAGAGGAATAGCATAATCAATTTAATTTTTAACTAAACTGGAACTATTATGATGAAAAAAGGAAAGAGGTTATTATTATCGGTATTGTTGCTGTTTTCTGTGATGTTTGGGTATTCGCAAAATGGAATAGATACGCGAAATGAGATATATGTTTCTTATGGCTTTTTACCTGTCGGTCATGTCACCAAGCCAGAATTGGGAGTAGTTCCAGAATATGTCGGTGGAAATTCGGTATATTCATTGGATAATCAAAAGAAGAGCGGGACAATAAATATAGGATATTTATATCGGGCTACTGGGCACCTGTCGCTTGGATTGTCATACACCTATAGTACGGTAAAGGATGAGGTGCATCAAGGCTCTTCTGAGACTTTGGCTGACACCGAGGTAAAGAATCATATAGTTCTGCTAAATGTGAAATATTCATGGCTGAGGGTGAACAATGTGAATTTCTATACTCGTGGTGGTCTTGGGGCAAAGTTCTCATCTAAAGCCAAGTTCACGACAGACTTCAGCTCTTACAATCCTCCCGAGCAGAAGAGTGAGAAGCGACTTGCATGGCAGATTTCGGCTCTCGGTGTGGAATGGAATCTGTTGAGAAATATGTCGGTGTTTGCCGAGGGTGGAGCTGGAATGCAAGGTTGTGTTATGGCTGGCGTGAAGGCTCATTTCTGAGAAACAGTAAAGAGGGGATAGTTATGAAACCTACTACATTATGTGTGCGCACAGTGCTGGTTGTGCTGTGCGCATTTGTCGCATCGCCAAGTTCTCCTGCCAAGCAGAGCCGTGCTACGAAACAAGACACGGTGACACAGTCGGGCTTGCGCAGTGGGGTGAAGCTCGGTGATGTGGTGGTGTATGGCTCACGGCGGAATTTTGGAGCGCATGATTCGCAGATGAGTGCCATAACCATCGATAAAAAGCAGATATTCAGTGTGCCTACCTATTTTGGAGAGCCAGATGTGATGAAAGCATTGCAAAAGCTTCCGGGAGTGCAGACGAGCAATGACGGCACGGCAGGAATCTTTGTGAGAGGAGGAAATTATGATCAAAACTTGATTACTCTTGATGGATCCACGCTATATAATGCTGAGCATCTGAAGGGATTTGTGTCGGCAATCAATCCAGATATTGTACGGAGTGTGAATTTCTATCGAGGGGCATTCCCTGCGCGGTATGGCTCGCGGCTATCGAGCATTGTGGATATAGGATTACAGGCAGGAGATTTCTATAAGTATCATGGACAACTGTCGCTTGGGGCATTGGCATCACGCTTGCAGGTGAGCGGTCCTATATGGAAAGGTCGCACCTCATTTAATATATCTGGTAGAGTATCCTATTTTGATATGATAGCGTATCCCTTATTGCGGACATTTTATGATAATAAGAATTCTGCAAATGCATATTCAGAAATGAATTACTTCGATATTACGGCAAAATTGGTTCATAAGTTGAATGAGCGTAGTCGATTGTCAGCAGTGTTTTATTATGGTAAAGATCATGTTACAACACAGCCCTCAACAAGTCAAAAGACATCATCAACATTAAAAGGGAATTCTGTTGATGATAAATATAAATTTAAATCAGTAAATGGAAAAAATTCTTTATCAGAGAATAAATGGGGAAACTTAGTGTCGAGTATTTATTTTACATCGCAGTTGAGCGGCTCTCTGTGGACAAATATAAATTTAAGTTATAGTCAATTTAGATATAAATTGTCATTGTCTGGCGAGAGCTACACACGAAACGACAATTTATACCGACTGATTTATCTGAATTCCGAGAAATTCACTTCGGTGTATCATTCGGATATTGGAGACGTGGCATTGACGATGGATGCAAAATACACTCATTTCTCTAAACATGAAATAAGATTTGGCTTAAAGGGAGGAGTTCAGAGGTTTAATCCTACCACAGATGCGCAAAAAAATGCATACACAAAGCGAATAGATGGAGATATGCCATGGGTTTCGCCAGAGGATGAGCAGAAGCATCCCGGGGAGAAGTATTATTGGTATGACGAAAAATCGGTTGCGGTGGATACGGTTCTTGGTAAAAAAACTAATGTAAGCAATATCGCGCTGTATGCCGAGGATGATTATTCCATAGGCAAGCACTTCAAGGCTAACTATGGGTTGCGGCTTTCGATATATGGAACAGACGGCAAGACTTATGCCTCATTGGAGCCAAGATTGGCGATGCGCTGGCTTTTTGCCGGCAGCATGTCTGTGAAAATGTCTTATTCGCGGATGTCGCAAGCAGTGAGAATGCTCAACAGCAACAATCTCGTTATGCCATCGGATATATGGGTGCCTATCACAGACCGTGTGCCATTGATGCACAGCAATCTTTATGCTGTGGGATATAATTATGATATAACACAAGGCGTAAGCCTATCGGTAGAGGGGTATTACAAAACGATGGACAATGTGCTTGAATATCAGCCGGGAGCATCCTATATGAAAGGCACAGGCGACTGGCAAGATATCACATCTCTCGGCAAGGGCAGAGCCTATGGTGTGGAGCTTTACCTTGAGAAACGCACAGGGAACACTACGGGGTGGGTGAGCTACACTTGGTCGAAATCGCTGCGCACCATGGACCGTCCTGGCAGTGAGATAAATGCCGGACTGGAATATTATGCGGCCAACGACCGACGCAACAATTTTAACGCCACCGTGACACACCGTTTTGGCTTGTCGAAGCAGTGCAATCTGGATTTGTCATTGTCTTGGAGCTATATAACAGGACGGAGAGGCAATGTGCCGACAGTGAATATTTATGGAGGAATATCTGAAGAATATGATCCAAGAGGCAATTTCCTTGCTGGCTCAATTACAGAAGCAGAAATGCGCTCATGGCAAATCGATGATCCATATACGGCAGAGCAATTTGACCGATTTATTCAGTTCTACACGTATAAGGGATTCAACAATTATAAGTTGCCATCGCAGCATCATCTTGATGTGGGGGTGAACCTGTCGCTGAAGCATACTCTTGGTGAAAGCGTTTTTGGGATAAGTGTATATAATATATACAACCGCATGAATGTGAGCAATGTATATATAGGCTACCATAATAACTTGACTGTGCTTAAAGGCGTGTGTCTGTTCCCGATAATGCCTTCAGTAAGTTACACTCATAAATTTTAGCAAGCATTATGATGAAAAGACATATAGTAATCAATGTAATAGCGGCAATCTTGGCTGTAGCGGCATTATCAAGCTGCGAGAAGATACTTCAGATTGCCGAAGAAGATGACAAAACTCTTGTTATAAATGCAGTGGCAACTCCCGATACAACATTGACGGTGAGCGTATCGATGAAAAGCTCAATCAACGGCGTGCCGAGGCAATATCAATATCTCGACTACTACGACTATTATCAGCACATTGATAGCCTTTATTATAAAAGTCTTGTCCCTAAAAATGCCAAAGTGACTTATTCGGTGAATGGCGGAGAGCAGTCGGGCGAAATGAAATATGATGCCAAGTCTTATAATTATGTGTGCGACTATCGCCCCAAGCCTGGTGATGATATTCATGTGAAAGCTGAATGCCTCAATGTTTTGGCAGATTTTTATCATGCCGAAGGCTCGATGGTGGTGCCATCATCGCAGCCGGAAATTGAGCTTGTGTCGAAGCTGGTGTATTACGACTATTGCGACAAAGGCTTTATGGATCCTATTGGCAAATATGACATATATGGAGCCGACAGCATCATGTCTATAACGCTGAGGCTTAAAGACATTCCCGGCGAGAAGAACTACTACCGCATACGCGTGCGCGGCATTGCCGACCTTGACAATGTGGATGGATCTGTCAGATATTCCGTCACCGATATGTTCTCTTCCACCGATCTGCTGCTCACCGACCGCACACTGAATGCGCCTTTCGGCAACTGGCCAGCCTATTTCACAAATATATTCGACGACCACCTGTTTGAGAACGGTGAATACACGCTCACCGTGATGTCGCGAATGCGTAGTGGCAAGAACCCGAGGGTGCTGGTGGAATACCAGTCGATTACGCCCGACTATTACTACTATCTGCACTCGGTGTATCAATACCGCATAGCCGACAACGATGCTCTCGCCGACCCTATGGGCATACATTCCAACATGACCGACGGCTGGGGAATACTCGGAGCTGCTACCTCCTCACGCCTGCTGATATACTATTGAAGCTTTTGTGCATAGATGAAGGCTTGAGGAGGCAACGCATCCTGTATTGCACTGCCGAGTTTTGTTGAGGTAATCATAGCGACGCAGGGATGCGTCGCCTCCTCGGTGCTGCTGGAATTGGGGTTGTTTATTGTGGCGGTTAGGCTTCGATTTTCAGCTTTTTGTAAAGCTGAACTGAAATGCTGACGAGCAATTTTGTGCTGAAATGAACAAGTCGCAAAAAATTAATGTTAAATTGTTTGGGTATTAGAAAAAATATGTAACTTTACACATAAATACAGTAACCAAGGATTTTTTCATAAAATTAGGCATACACATAAACTTGAAATGAACCTGATTATCCTGCATATCATAGTCATTCTTGCACTGGGGGCGTTGATCGCATTTCTTTTATGGGCGTATATCGACAAGAAATATAAATCGATTAAGGGTGCGGAGGTTGAAGCAGAGGCTGACAGGGCAGAAGCTGCAGCCGAAGCCAGCTATCAGAGTGTCGTTGCCGTACGCACCATCACCGAACTCATGCATGCCATGCCGGTGGGCGTGAAAGTGTATGACGCAAGCGGTACATTGATAAGCAGCAATTTGCGCGACCGTGAAATATTCGGGGTGCCAGAGACGGTGGATTTGATGAAATTCACGGTTTTCACAAGTCCGGTGTTGCCGAAAGCACTCATAAGCAGTTTCCGCCAGCAGCTCCCCTACAAGGACACAGTGGTCTATGATTTTTCAAAGCTCGACAGCTCCTACAAGTCGCGCTTCAAGCATATTGAAAAGACTCTCACCATATCAGGGCAGCCAATTATGGACATTGAAGGGCGCAAGATGGAGAAATATGTGGTAGTCACCGAAGATGTGACAGAAACAAATGCTCTGAAGCACAGGGTGGATGATGTGAGAAACGGACTAAGGTTCGTGGCAGCGGCTGCCGGGATGATGGTGTGGGGATATGATGTGAATCAGGACAGCGTGTATGAGATTCGCGGCAATCTGTTCGGGCTTGCCGGCATAAGTATGGACGACCTGCTCCAGAGGGTACACCGCGACGACCGTGAGCGGTTCAGCGGCATCATAAAGGACTTGTGTGACGGCAAGATAGAGCAATCAGGCATCGTGTGCCGCTTTATGAATACCGATGAAAAGGAATATAAGTGGGTGAAATACATATTGAAAGCCTCGGTCTTAAAGGATGGCAAGGTGAAGAGGATAGTGGGCATTTTCAACGACATAACCGAAACTGTGAAGATTGAGGATGAAAAGAAGTCGAGGGATGCTCTCTTGGCACGACAGAACAGAAAAATCGATGAGCTGACACATCATCTTGACATCGCATTGGGAAGTACCAACTCCAACCTCTTCAAATTCGACCTGAACACAGGCATTTTCTCGTATATATTCTCCACAGGTATATATCAAAGCACAATGGTGTTGCAGGATATATATGACCGCACCGACAAGGAGACGGCGGGAATGATGAAGAGATATTTCAGCAAGTTCAGAAGCGGCGAGCTTAAAAAGGTGCAGTTCACCTATCCGCACACTACAGCCAAGAATGCGCTGAAGTATTCACTAATAAACTTGCGTCTCGTGCTTGACAAAGACGGCAAGCCCGACTATGTGATAGGCACGCAGCACGACACTACCATTGAACACACCATGCAGAAGCGGCTTCAGCTCAACATACTGCGTACGCGTATGGTGCTTGAGGCTTCGGGCGATGAGTATTGGGAATTTGATGCAGTGCGCCGCCTGTTCAAGAAGATGCCCGCCGAGAACTCTGTGGAGCGCGTGGTGCTGTTTGACGACTTTGTGAACGCAGTGAATGCGCAAGACATAACACATGAGTTCAAGGACTCCGTAACCTCGCTGAAATGCCGGATCAACACACCTCACCATTTCGAGGTGCGTGAGCGTCATGGCAATGGCGACACTTGGCACAATGTGGCTTATTCAATCATCCCGGCAGAACTTGACAGCCGAGGCTTTGTGCTGACTTATGCCTGTGTGAAGCGTGACATGACAGAACAGGTGCATATGCGCGACGAGATAGCCAAGAAGAATGTAGAGACCGAACTCGCGCTCGGCGCAGGACACATCATGCCGTTCACCATCGACGTGAAGGAGGAAATCGTGTCGTTGCCGCTCAACAACATGGTGGCAATGAAGCTGCTCGGCTCATATCCGCCTCAATTGCGCAAGGACAAATTCATCGGCGAACTGACGAAGATAAAGGGCGGCAACGCATTGGTCAATGACATTGCGCGCCTCTCTGACGGCGACTTGCTTCAAGCTCGGCGCGAAGCCACGACTACCGACTGGCAGGAGACAATCGTATATCTTGAAATATCGCTCATAGCCACCAATTATAACCGCAATGGCGCACCAGAGACTATAGTGGGGCTTGTACAGGACGTGACCGAGCACCGACAACTGCTCATATCGCTCAACAAGGCTCGCAAACAAGCCGAGGAATCTAACCGCCTGAAGTCGGCATTCCTTGCCAATATGAGCCATGAGATACGCACTCCGCTGAATGCGATAGTGGGATTCTCGGAGCTGCTTATAGAGTCGGACGACGTGGATGAACGCCGCGAATATTCACGACTGATAGAGACCAACAACGACCTGCTGCTGCATCTCATAGGCGACATCCTCGACTTGTCGAAGATTGAGGCGGGTATGATGGTGTTGCGCCCGCAGAAGTTTGACCTTGCCGAGCAGTTTGCGCAGTCGGGCAAGACTATGCAGCAGAAGTGCCAGCGCAACAACCCGAATGTGACACTCACTGTAGATAACCCCTACAAGAGCTGTGTGGTGGATCTCGACCCCAACCGCTTGACGCAGGTGTGGACCAACTTCACCACTAATTCGATAAAATACACGCCGAGCGGTTCTATCGTGATGGGCTATAAATATGCCGATAAAAATCTACACATATATGTCACTGACACGGGTATAGGCATTGCCGACGACAAGCGCGACCTCGTGTTCAAGCGTTTCCGCAAGCTCGATGATTTCGCACAAGGCACAGGTCTCGGACTGTCGATTGTGAAAGCTATCGTGGAGCAGTGTGGAGGTACTGTTGGCTTCACTTCGGTGTATGGCAAAGGCTCTACGTTCTATGCCGACATACCATGCGAGGCAATTATAATTGAAACAAAAGATTAAGAGAAGAAAAAGACTATGGCAGAACATACGGCAGCAATCACTCTACGCGAATTCAACTATCGCATAAAGCGGCTGCTCTCCAACCCGGCGGTGCAGAATTGCTGGATTCGCGCCGACCTCAGCGATGTGGCTGTGCGCGGCGGACATTGCTACTGTGAGCTTATCGAGAAGGATGAGAACACAGGAGCCACTGTCGCCAAGATGCGCGGAATAATCTGGGCAAACCGCTTCCAAGCACTGCGCATGAAATTCTTGCAGGTGACAGGACAAGACTTGAAAAGCGGCATCAAGGTGATGATTGAGGTGTCGTTAAACTATCACGAGCAATATGGCATATCGCTGATAATATCCGACATCGACCCGACATACACCATTGGCGACATGGAGCGGCGGCGGCGCGAGATTCTCGCAAGGCTGAAGGCCGAGGGCATTCTCGACATGAACCGCCAGTTGCCTTTTCCCAGCGTGCCACAGCGCATAGCAGTGGTGTCGGCTGCCGGTGCGGCAGGATATGGCGACTTCATGAACCAGCTTCACAGCAACGCCTACGGACTGAAGTTCTACACCTGTCTGTTTCCTGCTGTGATGCAGGGACAGGGCACTGTGCCATCGGTGACTGCCGCTCTCGACCGCATCAACGAGCATATCGAGCTTTTCGACTGCGTGGTGATAATACGCGGCGGCGGAGCCACCTCCGACCTCAATTCATTCGACGACTATTCGCTTGCGGCTAATGTGGCGCAGTTCCCGCTGCCGGTGATTGTGGGAATAGGGCATGAACGCGATGTCACCATCCTCGACTATGTGGCTGGCAAGCGCGTGAAGACACCTACGGCGGCAGCCGAGTGGCTGATAGCCTGTGGCGTGGATGCACTTGCGCACATCGACGAGCTGAAAAATGCCGTGGTGGGCACAGTGGGCGATTATCTAAGCTCGGCTAAGCAGCAGCTACAATATATGTCGGGAACCATTCCGATAATTGCCAACAACATAATCGACCGCAACAAGACGCGCTTGCGGCATATCATGCAGATTGTGCCTATGACAGCACAAGGCAGGATCAAGGCATCAGACGACCGGCTGCAATATATGCTTCAAGCTATGGCTCAGGCCTCGTGGCAGGTGGTGGCGCGCGAGAAGCAGCGCATAGCGGCAATTGCCGACAAGGTGGAGATTCTGTCGCCGCAGAATACGTTGAGGCGCGGATATTCGCTCACTACCATAGGCGGTAAGGCGGTGACCGACGCGTCGCAGATACATGACGGCGACGTGATAGTGACTACATTGCGCTCGGGGCAGATAAAATCTACAGTGGGCAAGTGATTCCACGGCGCACAGTGGATGTGAACTTGCCGATTCATTCAGGGAAAGAAAATTAATAAGGCATACAAAAAAAGAAACGCGATATGGAAGAAACAGATATTACGAAGATGACATATTCTGCCGCAGTGGCGGAATTGGAGAAGATAGTGAGAGAAATGCAGAGCGAGAATTGCAGCATCGACAATCTTTCGACGCTCACCTCGCGCTCGCTCGCACTGCTGAAAGTGTGCAAATCCAAGCTTCAATCCACCGATGAGGAATTGAAGAAGATTCTTGCATCGCTCGAAAGCGACCAGATGTGACACTGAGGCATTCAAATCCCTAAGAATCGGTCGCCAGTGAGTGCGGATTAGTTCATTTGGGCTCTTCCCGACGACAGGCGGGATTTAACAATGTGAAAATATACCATTAATAGCAGAAATAAAATATGATGAAGAAGATTTCAATGTTGGCAGCATCGGCTTTGCTGGGCGTAGGCTCAATCATTGCCGAGACTGCCCCAGTGTCGATGAAGTGGATAATGGGGGAGAACGGCGTGCGCCCCAACTGGTATAGCGTGCGCATCGTGTTGAAGAACACGAGCGACAAGACCCTCGACCAGAACTGGACGATAGGCTTCAACGCTTTCGACCGCAAGGTGGAGGCCGTGGGCGAGTCGGCGGTGAGGCTCGACAAGTATCCGCCAAACTACTACCGCCTCGTTCCGAATGCGAGCTATAAGAGGCTCGCTCCCGGCGACTCGATTGTGGCAGACTATATGTTCCGCGGACAGTTTGCGGCAGTGGCTTATTTCCCCGATGGAGCGCACTTCATAGCCGGCGGCGACACTTCACATCCTATAGGGATGAAAATCGATATCCCTGTGATGAACAATAGGGCGCAGTGGAGCACTCCCGGAAAGGAGTTTGCCAACTATCCCGACGGAAAATACGTCTATGACTTCAATCGGCTGATTAATCCCGATGGCTTGAAGCTCAGCGGCTCGGTGTATGACAATGTGTTCCCGTCGCCAAAGTCGGTGGTGCTGACAGGAAGCAGCATAACCGTGCCATCAGCGGTGAGGGTCTTCACCGGCGACGCAAAGCTGGGCGGCGCGATCAATTACCTTGTGGAGAAGCTCGGCGAGAACTCCATCAAGCAGTCGAAGGAGTCGAAATTCAGAATCCTGCTTAATTGTCGCAACGACAAGAGCAAGAACCGCGAGCATTACGAGCTTGTGGTGACGAAAAACAGCGTGGTCATCAACGGAAACAGTGTGGCTGGTGTGCTTAACGGCATCAAGACGCTGCTGGCAGCCGTAGAGCTTAACGGCGGCATTGGCTCGAAGTTGGCATGTGCCGTGATTAATGACTATCCCGACCTCCAGCACCGCGGCATGATGCTCGACATAGCGCGCAACTACACGAAAATAGGCGATGTTCGCCGGCTCATCGACATCCTTGCGATGTATAAAATCAATGTGTTCCACTTCCATATAGCCGACGACGAGGCTTGGAGACTGGAGATTCCGGGTCTGCCCGAGCTGACTGAGGTGGGCTCGCGCAAAGGTTGCGACCTCGATGAGACGAAATGCCTGCTACAGACATATTCGGGCAACGGAAATCCCGATGACCTCAGCACCCCAGCCAACGGATACATCACCCGTGCGCAGTTTATCGACCTGCTGAAGTATGCCGATGAGCGCGGAGTGGAGATTATTCCCGAGGTTGACACTCCCGGACACTCGCGTGCCGCGCTGAAGTCGATGATGGCGCGCTACCGCAAATATGCAGCCACCGATATGGCTGAGGCTAAGAGATATAAGATATGGGACGAGAACGACACCTCAAAGTTCTATGGGGCGCAGGGATATGGCGACAATGTGCTGAATGTGGCACTGCCGGGAACCTACAATTTCATGCATAAGGTGATCGACGAGATTCAGGCGATGTATGCCGAGGCCGGACTTAAGCTGCGCATATTCCACTTCGGTGGCGACGAGGTGGCTCGTGGTGCGCTTGAAGGCTCTCCGCTTGCGCATAAGTTTATGAAGGAGCATGGCATGAAGAATGTTCATGAGCTGTCGGAATACTACATCGACCAGATGTCGGCATACATAGCGTCGAAAGGAATGCTGTGCGGCGGCTGGCAGGAGGTGGCACTCAAGCATAGCGACGATTTCAACCGGCGCGTGGCTCCGCGCTTCGGAATGATAAATGCATGGAGCACAAATGGCCGCAGCGACACGGTGCCATACACGCTCGCCAACGACAATTATCCTGTGGTGATGAGCAACGTAGCCAATTTCTATCTTGACATGGTATATACCCGCCACCAGTGCGAGAAGGGCTTGAACTGGGGCGGCTGGTGCAACGAGTTCACGGCTTGGAGCGCACAGCCGTTCAACAGCTACCGCTCTGCCCGCGAGGGATGGGACGGCAAGCCTGTGAATCTGGCTAAGATTGCCGACGGCAAGCCAGTGCTGAAGAACCGCAGTGCGATAAAGGGCGTGCAGGCGCAGGTATGGGCTGAGACGATTCGCAGCTTCGACCAAGTGCAGAGCTATGTGTTGCCTAAAATCCTCGGACTCGTGGAACGCGGATGGAACAGCATCCCGACGTGGGCTGAGGACTATGCCGATATGACAAGATACAATGCGGAGCGCGCGCAGTTTAATCTGCGCATAGGCATCAGTGAGCTACCGCGACTGAACCGCCACGGAGCCAATTTCCACATCAACCAGCCGGGCATAGTGGTGGAAGACGGAATGCTGAAAGCCAACGCTTGCTACCCGGGTGCGGTGGTGAGATATACGCTCGACGGCAGCGAGCCTACTGCGGCATCGCCAGTGTGGTCCGCTCCAGTGGATTGCAGCACGGCACGGCTGATAAAAGCCCGCGCCTATTACCTCGGGAAAGAGAGCGTGACAACATACCTTTTCCGCTGAACGACCGAATCCAAATGACCGATTAAGGCTGAACCCCTATTATAATAACTAAGCTCAAGTCCAAATCTTCTACTATATTTGGGCTTGAGCTTAGTTTTTAGATTATTTCAAATTCGGTATGGGCTATATCAAATGCAAGTTAATGCTATCTGCTTTTTGCTTTCATTTGCTTAATTTCTTCAAAATCTCTATCAAAAATTTGAATAAGAGATAAATGAATAACGCCACAATCGCAATAATAATATATTCTGGAAGGCCTAAATTGCCGAACATAGAAATAATCAGCAAATTGAATTGATTGTGAATAACCATAATTGTAAGTGCTATAAATATTATAATCAAAAATCTATCTGTGATAATAACGTGGTATTGAATAAGATATTACTTCTCTTTTGTCATTTTTTATGTATTTACGTCCACGATATATGTTGATTAGCACATCGTGCCATCTACTAATTAATGTGTTGATAATTTGCTGCGTTGCTACTTGCGGTTTGATCATAAAATTGGTTTTGGTTGTGTGGGAGGATTAAAAAGTGTGGGATGGTGGCGGTGGAGTGAAAAAATATGAGTAACTTTGATGCCTAATTATTTTTGGATCTTTTAATGTAGGAATTAATGGGTGTCGTCAGAAAAAATAATTTTGTTGATGACGACCGTCACTTTTTTAGTTATGGCTGTGAAACCAGAAACCGAACTTATTTTAATTAATATATCAGGACAGGACCGTCCTGGTGTGACTTCGGCATTGACCGATATTTTGGGAAAATATGATGCTTCGATATTGGATATCGGTCAAGCCGACATCCACCATACACTGGCACTTGGCATTTTGTTCAAGACCGACAGCAGCACCAGCGGCGACATCATGAAGGAGCTGCTCTTCAAGGCTGCCGAGATGAATGTGCAGATACGCTTCACTCCGCTTCCGCCCAACGACTATGACCAGTGGGTGGGGATGCAGGGCAAGAACCGCTATATCATCACCATCCTCGCACGCTGCATCACCGCCAAGCAGATTGCGGCGGTGACGAAGATTGTAGCCGACCAAGGGCTGAACATTGATGTGATTCAGCGATTGACGGGACGCGTGCCGCTGAATGCCGACGGTGAGGAGATACGCACGCGCTCGTGCATAGAGTTCTCGGTGCGCGGCACTCCGAAGAACCGCGAGCAGATGCAGCGCGACTTCATGCGCCTGACGAATGAGCTGGAGTTTGACCTCTCGCTACAGGAGGACACTATATTCCGTCGCTGCCGCCGGCTGATATGCTTCGATATGGACTCTACACTTATCGAGACCGAGGTTATCGATGAGCTGGCGATGCGCGCCGGAGTTGGCGACAAGGTTAAAGCCATCACCGAGCGTGCGATGCGCGGCGAGATTGACTTTATCGAGAGCTTCACCGAGCGTGTGGCTCTGCTGAAAGGTCTTGACGAGAGCGTGATGAAGGAAATAGCCGAAAATCTGCCTATTGCCGAGGGTGTGGACAGGCTGATGCGTGTGCTTAAGCGCACGGGATACAAGATTGCGATTCTGTCGGGCGGATTCACTTATTTCGGCAACTATCTGAAGCAGAAGTATGGCATAGACTATGTGTATGCCAATGAGCTTGAGATTGCCGATGGCAAGCTGACTGGCCGCTATGTAGGCGAGGTGGTGGATGGCCGCCGCAAGGCTGAGCTGCTGAAGCTGCTTGCGCAAGTGGAGAATGTGGATATAGCGCAGACCATAGCTGTGGGTGACGGAGCAAACGACTTGCCCATGCTCACTACCGCCGGACTGGGCATCGCATACCATGCCAAGCCAAAGGTGAAGGCTAATGCCAAGCAGAGCATCTCTACGATAGGCCTTGACGGAGTGCTTTACTTCTTGGGATTCAAGGACTCGTTCATAAATTAAACTTGCATCTGTTTTTTGCATTCACGATAAAAAACTCTCTTTGCTATGAAAAAATTGTTATCGGCAATGGTGGTGGCAGCTCTTACGGCTCTTGGTGCTGTGGGGCAGTCGGTGGGGCTTGTACTTAGTGGCGGCGGTGCCAAGGGTATAGCACATATTGGTGTGATTCAGGCTCTTGAAGACAACGATATTCCGATAGATTACGTTTCAGGCACATCGATGGGAGCTATCGTTGGCGGATTGTATGCGTCGGGATATACGCCCAGCGAGATGCTTGAGATGCTGCTGTCGAAGGAGTTTGCCGACTGGTCCACAGGCGTGGTGAACGAGAATCTTGTGTATCATTTCGACCAGAAAGCACCCACGCCAACGATGTTCAAGCTGAATTTCGTGTCGGGTGACTCGGTGAAGATGAAGGTGGATTTGCTGCCGTCGAGCCTGATAAATCCGCTGCCTATGAATTTTGCATTTCTTGAACTGTTCTCGCCATATACGGCACAGTGTGAGGGCGATTTCGACAAGCTGTTTGTGCCTTACCGCTGTGTGGCATCGGATGTGTTCAACAAGCGCAAACTGGTGCTTGGCAGCGGTGGACTTGGCGAGGCAATACGCGCGTCGATGAGCTTTCCGATAGTGTTCAAGCCTCAATATATCAACGGATTTCCGATATTCGACGGAGGAATCTACGACAACTTCCCAGTGGATGTGATGAGGGAGACGTTCTCGCCAGAGTTTGTTCTGGGTGTGGATGTGTCGTCGGGAAGCTCGAAAATCGATATGGAAAACATAGTCGATCAAGTGGAGACTATGATAATACAGGACGACAATGCCGAGATTTCCGATACTGTAGGCGTGAGGATGGTGCTGAACTTGAGCGACTATGGCTTGCTGGACTTCCAAAAGGCAAAGGCGATATACAAAGTGGGATATGACCGCACCATAGCCATAATGGACTCGATAAAGGCGCGAGTGCCGCGCCGTATGCCCCGGGCAGCACGAATGCACGCTCGCGAGCTGTTCAAGAGCAAGACACCCAAGGTGATATTCGACGAGGTGAATGTGAAGGGGGCAAAGACCGAGCATCAGAATGAATTTCTGCGGCATCTGTTCATACATAATGAGCGCGACACCGTGAATCTTGAACAGGCGAGAATAGCATATTACCGCGCGATAACGTCGGGCAAGCTGAAGGATTTTGTACCATATGCCGAATATAAGAAATCTACCAATATGTTCACCCTCGGGCTTGATGCCAAAGTGCGCGACAACACTTCGATAGGCGTAGGCGGATGGCTAACGTCATCGACCAACAGCATGATGTATCTGTCGCTTAACTACAATACATTGAGCTACAACTCATTTGACGCATCGCTTAGCGGATGGATAGGGCAGAGCTACTATGCCGGGCAGATTATGGCTCGGACAGCCTTCAATTCGTTGCGCCCTACCGACTTGATGATTCAAGCCGTGGCATCGAAGCAGAAGTTCTATGAGAGCGATATGCTCTTCTATAACGACGAACTTCCAACGTTTATCATAAATTATGAGAATTTTGTGCGTCTGAATTTTGGAATAGCCATTGGGCGGAAGTCGAAGCTCAACCTTGGCGTGGGATACGGATGCTTGCGCGACAGGTTCTATCAAAGCAATGTGGTGGATTTCTCGGAGGTGTCGCAGGACGAGGGCAAGTATAAGCTGTGGCAGGGCATTGCCACATTCGACCGCAGCACGCTGAACCACGCCATGTATCCAACGTCGGGCAGCAGCTTGAAGCTGATAGCTACCGGTGTCGCAGGCCGCAGTTATTATAAGCCGGCCTATGTTGAGGGTGCGGCAGCTCCTGCCGAGACTAAGACTAATGAGGCATGGATTCAAGGTGAGATGTGCTGGGACAAATATTTCAATGTGAACAAGAGTTTCTCTCTCGGTTGCCGTCTCGACGCTGTGGCATCTACGCGGAAGCTCCTTGGCAACTATACGGCTGCTATTGTGCAGTCGGCAGCGTTTATGCCTACTCCCGCCACACGCAATTATTTTAATCCAGATTTCCGGAGCAATTCGTTTGTGGCTGGTGGGGTTGTGCCTATATGGAAGATTATCGACAACTTGCAGTTGCGGACCGAGTTTTATGCTTTCATGCCGTTCCGTCCTATAGACGAACTTGCCGACCACAGCCCGGTGTATGGCAAGTGGTTCAGCCATGTGAGCTATATGGGAGAAGCTGCGCTGGTGTATAATTTCTCGTTTGCGTCGCTTAGCGTGTATGGCAATTATTTGAGCTATCCGTCGAAAAACTGGAATTTCGGTATTAGTTTCGGACTGCTTTTCAATGCACCACGTTTCCTGAGATGACAGCTATAGTACCAGTTGCTTGGCCCATTCAGGAATGTTGTCGCTATATTGTTTGAATACTTTTCCATCTATTGTGCGATATAGCAATCGTGGAAGTTGATTTTCGATGGAGTTATCGTAAATATATGCGCGATTAACAAATTCAATTGCCTTTGCTGCGTTTACATAAGATTTGAAGTAGCGTGATATAATTTTTGAAATTGGAACTTCATGACCGCCGTCAAGATATCTTTTTGTTATTCGAGCTACATTAATTTCTGGATTTTCAGTGCAAACGAAGAAGAAACGAATGAAAAAAACTGCTTTATGTGCTTTGCGAAGAAACTCTAACTTTTCATCAGAAGAAAACACAGTTTCAAATACAAAGTCTCGTCTGTCTTGAAGACATTTGTATCTAAGGAAAGTGGAATAATGAGCTGCTTTCATTACTGCTTCGGCAGAATTCCAGTCACCGAATTTTTCTTGAGCAATATTGTCTGGATTTATATATAGGCTTCCTTCCGACCATTCATTTGAAAGCAGTTGGATGGTTGTTGATGTTTTGCCGAGCCATTTGGCCCGGCTATGACACATATTACTGGATTACGTTTGTGTTCCATTTAATCTGTTCTTGTATTCTTGAATTTGCCGTTTGGCCTCTTCGAATCGGCGGTTAAGCTCTGTTTTAGCTTTTATAGAAGACTGTATGGCATTCTCTTGAACTCCTAACATTATGGCTGTGAGCATCTCGTCGGTTGGCTCTTCTTGTGAGTTTAATCTATATGATTTAAGTTCATCTATTGACATATTTTAATATGTGGCTTATTTATTCTACTGCAAATGTACGGATTTTATATTTAAGATAATGGAAAAGTTTTGTAAAAAGTGAAATTTGTAGGAATTTGAAATATAATTATTAGGTGATAAATATCTGTACGCAAGTTTTTAGACATCAGAAAAATGATTAATTATAAAAATAGAAAAGGTTGCTGCCTCTTTGCGAGGCGCAACCTTTTCTTGTCTTAGAATAATAAATGAACCTTTAGAAAGGTCAAAAATTACAAGTTTGGATTGATTTCTTTCCACTTAGCGATTTCAGGAACAATGTTAAGAGTAACAAGTTCGTCACGCATCTTGCATAGGTGCTCGTAGCTTGCATCAAGCTTAGCAAGTTCCTCAGCAGTACCAGTTGGAACAGTGTAGTGGCAACCAGTCTTGTCGAGAGTTGTGTTCATAGCCATCATGATCATCTTGTACTTTTCGTTGTTTACGAAAGTACCAGCAGGCCAGCGGAAAGTTTCGCCACCCATCACTGAACGGATCATTTCAACTGACAAGTAAGCTGGGCTTTGGAAAGAAGAACGGCGACGAAGTTCGATGATCTTAGCACCACCCTTAGTTACATCAACCTTCATTTGTTCCCATTCAGCTTCAGAGAACTCTGGAGTACCGATGATTTCAGAAAGAGGCTTGCCTGCAATCTTAACTGCGCTTCCGAATACAGCCATTTGCTCTCCGTGACCGCCATAAGTAGCGCAGCCAGTTACTTCGCTTTGCATTACGCCAAATTTCTTAGCGAGTGCGCTCTGAAGACGAGTAGAGTCGAGAGCGGCAAGAGTAGTAACTTGTGATGGCTTCAAGCCAGAGTAAAGCAATGTTACAAGACCAGTCAAGTCGGCTGGGTTGAAGATGATAACCACATGCTTAACGTCTGGGCAGTAAGTCTTGATGTCTTTACCAAGTTGCTCAGCGATAGCGCAGTTGCCAGCAAGGAGGTCTTCACGGGTCATACCCTCTTTACGTGGAGCACCGCCAGAAGAGATGATGTATTTAGCATCCTTGAAAGCTTCGGCAACGCTTGTAGTAGCTGTGATGTTTACATCACCGAAACCACTTTGACGCATTTCCTCAGCTACACCTTCTGGTGAGAATACATCATAAAGGCAGATGTTAGAAGTCAAACCCATCATGAGGGCAGTTTGTACCATGTTTGAGCCAATCATACCAGCAGCTCCAACAATAACTAATTTTTCGTCTGTTAGAAATCCCATAGTTATTTTTATTTAATAAAGTATTGTAAAGTTCAATTCTTTTATATTTTGGTTACTGTTTTCACATTCCAAAAATATGATACCACAAATTTATAACAAATTTTTGAATTATCCACAGAAATATTCCTCAAACAAGAAGTATTTAATTTTGTTCACATTATTTGCTTGATATTTGTCCCCGATTTATCTCTATTTTTCGTAATTTTGTAAAATAGAAGTCGCATGATGTGTTTTGCATATATGGCGATTATGGATGAAAAAATTAAGTAACTTAAATTTTGAAGTCGAAAATGAATAAACTCACAGCTTTTCTCATCGACGAGCAGCAGGCGCATCGCAAGGGTGGTCTTTACCATAAGACACAAGTGCTGATGGCATACAACTCTAATAGGATAGAGGGCAGCAAGCTGTCGGAGGAACAGACCCGCTACATCTTTGAAACAAGAACGATAGGTTTTAAGGATCAGGATGCTGTGCCAGTTGATGACATCATTGAGACATCCAATCACTTTGTGGCTTTTGATTATCTTTTGCAAACTATAGATAATCCTTTGACCGATGATATTATTAAGGAATTTCACCGAATATTGAAGACTGGCACAGCCGATGCGCAGAGATCTTATTCCTGTGTGGGGGGCTGGAAACGGATGGCAAATGAAGTGGGGGGGCATGAGACCTGCGAGCCGGCAAAAGTCGGTGATGCTATGCGCGCTCTCGGCGAATGGTATGGCGGCAAGGATGTTGTCACGTTGCAGACGCTTGCCGAATATCATTGGCGATTAGAAAACATCCATCCGTTCCAAGATGGTAATGGTAGAGTAGGACGGCTTATTCTGTTCAGAGAGTGCCTTCGTCATGACATTCTGCCATTTGTGATTGACAATGAACATAGAATGTATTATTATCGTAGGCTGTCGGAATTTAAGAATACTCATGGGTTTCTTGTTGGTACTATGCAGTCGGCGCAAGACACATATTTGGCTTGGGTGAAATATTTCAATGGAAATCTGTTGGATGGCGTTTGCGTGGAATAGTTTTGCGAATTTGAAGTAATTTTGTAAAATAGATTTAATCGAAATAAAAGAATACATATAGATATATAATGGAAAGTTTTCATGATTTATTGGTAAATCGTCGAAGTATCCGCAAATATACCGACGAGGAGATTGCAGCCGAAGATGTGCAACTCATTCTCGAAGCAGCACTGATGGCTCCGACATCTAAGAATTGCCGTCCATGGCATTTTGTCACCATCGAGGATAAAAAGAAGCTTGAGCTGCTCAGCCATTGCAAGGATTTCGGTGCGGCTCCTATTGCCAAATGCAGCCTTGCCATCGTGGTGAGTGCCGATCCTGCCATCACCGACACTTGGGTGGAAGATGCCACAATCGCTGCAACATATATGCAACTTCAAGCCGAGGCATTAGGGCTTGGCAGTTGCTGGATTCAGATTCGCGGACGTTTTTCTGGCGACGATGAACCAGCCGAGGATTATGTCAAGGCTTTGCTTGATATGCCAGCCGACTTGCCGGTGCTTTGCATCATAACCTTGGGGCATAAAGATGAGGTGCGCAAGCCGTTTAATCCGGAGAAGATGCTTTGGGAGCGCGTGCATATAGGTAAATGGATCCCTCAAGAGATAGGAGAGTGACCGCTATGCGCATTGTTCTGATTGGAGCCGGCAATGTCGCTACTAATCTTGCCAAGGCGTTGTGCGCCAAGCATGAGATTGCGCAGATATATAGCCGCACACTTGCCAATGCCGAGGCACTTGCCGATGCCGTTGGGTGCAGAAATGCATGTTGCGACCTTGCTGCCATCGCTACCGATGCCGATTTCTATATCATTTCGGTAAAGGATGATGCTATAGCATCGGTGGTGGAAGCTATACCCGACAATGGCGCTATGTGGGTACACACTTCTGGCAGTAAGCCAATCGACGTGTTTGCGGACAACAGAAGCTACTACGGCGTGTTTTATCCGATGCAGTCGTTTTCAAAGCAGATAACTGTTGATTTTTCGGAAGTGCCTTTTTTCATAGAGGGAAGTAACGAAGCCGATGCTGATTGTATCATGGAGCTTGCACGGAGCCTATCGCATAGGGTGTATGCAGCCGACAGCAGCACACGCCGGCATCTTCATGTCGCTGCGGTGTTTGCATGTAATTTTGCCAATCATGTGTGGGCTATCGCCGATGAAGTGCTTGCCGAAGCTGGTCTGCCGTTTGATGTGATGCTTCCGCTAATCCGCACCACAGTGGATAAACTTGAAAAGCTGTCGCCCGCCGATTCACAGACGGGACCTGCTGTGCGTTGCGACTATAATGTCATCAGCAAGCATTTGTCGATGTTGTCGGGTGATAATCATGAGGTGTATGACACTATGACAAAAAGCATAATTCGTTTTCATAACAAAAGAATAAACAATAACAACAAGAATAATCAGTCGTGAGTTCTATAAATTACGATCTTACTAAAATCCGGGCTATAGCATTCGATGTGGATGGGGTGCTTTCTCCATCTACCATACCAATGTCTGCCGAGGGTGAGCCATTGCGCATGGTGAACATAAAAGACGGGTACGCTATTCAGCTCGCAGTGAAGATGGGGTATCAAGTGGCAATAATCAGCGGCGCGAAGACCGAGGCGGTGAGAATGCGTTTCTGCGGTCTTGGAGTGCAGGATGTGTATATAGGAGTGGCAGTGAAATTGCCACGACTGCTTAGTTGGATGGAGAAGTATGAGCTTAAACCTGATGAGGTTGTGTTTGTGGGTGATGATATTCCAGATATGGAAGCAATGCGCCATGTGGGTCTTGCAGTGGCTCCAGCCGATGCGGCAGCCGAGGTGAAGAAGGTGGCTGGTTATGTGTCGCCTGTGAATGGCGGATATGGCTGTGGACGAGATATCATCGAGCAGATTATGAAATCGCAAGGTAAATGGCTTGCCGACGAGAAGGCATTCGGCTGGTGATGAGCAAGAGCTATATTTATAATATGTTGAAAATTTAAAAACAGGATATTGTGTTTCCTCTTCAAAATTTATCGAAATATGAAGTGGTGCTTGCCAGCAATTCTCCAAGGCGCAGAGAGTTGCTCTCTGAGCTGGGCATTGCGTTCACTGTCGGTGTGATTGAGGGCATTGACGAGAGCTGTCCGGCTTCTGTGCCAGCTATTGATGTCGCTCTGACTATTTCTAAGAAAAAGGCTGATGCTTATAGAAAGACAATAACATCCAATCAATTGATAATAACGGCTGATACGGTTGTAATCTGTGGAAATCAGGTGCTTGGAAAGCCTCATACGATGGATGAGGCACGTTGTATGCTCCGAAAATTGTCGGGGGCAACGCATCGAGTGGCAACAGGCGTGACCATAACTACAGCAGACCGATGTTCGTCATTTAATGTTGTGACAAATGTGGATTTCGCCGAGCTGACCGATGATGAGATAGAATATTATGTGGAGAAGTATCGTCCGCTCGATAAAGCCGGAGCTTATGGCATTCAGGAATGGATTGGTTGCATTGGCGTTAGACATATTGATGGCAGCTATTATAACGTAATGGGGCTTCCGTTGCATCGTCTTTACACTGAATTGAAAAAGTTCTGAAAAAAGCAAAAGCGAATATGCCATATTCGCTTTTGTCATATTGTGTATTTGTTGTTCGTTTAGAAAATCTTTCCTGATAGGCGGAAGCTGACTACGGGATAAACAGTTAAGTTGTTCAGAATCTTAGACAGGTCGTCGTCGGCATATCCGTATTGTCTCACTTCTCCGAAGTCAGTATATACTTTAGGAGTGCCGTGGATTTGTGCGCCGATTTCGAAGTTGAAAGCAATCAGTTTTTTTGGAATTGCTCGTCCCCAGCCAAGACCGATGTATGGACGGAAATTTTTTACGGATATACCGCCCGACACATTACCGTTCTTGTCGAAAGGAATTTCATAGTCACTTATTTGCACTGATGCGGCTTGCCCGTATTGAGCCAACTCATCGCTGTGTCCTTTCACTTTCACGACTTTGTTGCCACCGAAATATGCTCCGGCTGCCACGAAGAATCCGCATGACGGGAATGGGTTGATGTTGAATATCAGGCTGCCTTGTACTCGGCTCAGTGACAAATCCACATTTACTTTCGATTCATAATAGCTCGATTCAGTCGGTACGTTCACATTAATGTCATAGCCTCCTTTGAACGACGGCATGATATCTACACCCGCTCTCACTGTCACCCACTTTGTAAGCGGTGTGGCAAGGTTTATGCCAATACCGTTTGTCCCTGCTGTTATTCCAGCTCCGAGATGATTGAAAATGTCTTGCGCTTGCACTGAAAATGCAACAATAATTGCAGCTAACATCAATAACGTTTTTCTCATAGTGTCTGTGTTTAATGTAAAATGATACAAAAAAATATTTTTAACTCTGTTGCAAAGATAGTGCTTTTCTAATAATGAGCAAGGGTGTGTAACATAAGAAAGTATTTTGTGGGAAAATTTTTTCAAAAATAGATTTCATATTGTCTGCCAAATTGCACATTAATTATGTTCTGGGATTATGTTATGGAGAATTTGGATTTTTCGAGGGGGCATATTTGCTGTATTTTGTGGGATTTTTCAGCCTTTTTGGGGGAAGATTGTGGATTTTAGCATCTGGGGTGGTGGAATTTTTGTCCTTTGGTGCGGGATTTTTTTGCTCTTGGCTGGATATTTTCCGCTTTTCGGTGCGGGGAATATCGGCTTCGGCGGCGGAATTTAGTCTCATTGCGGAGAAATTTCGTCTCGGCAGGTGCTTGATTTTGCTTGTTGGGGTATGATGACGGCTCGAAAAGCGGCTCATAGAGTGCAAAAATCTGTTAAAATTTGGGGCAGATTTACCGCTTTGCCGAGGAATATGCCGGAGAAGCATGTTATACAGCATAAAAAAGCAGAAAATTTT
>CAYWOC010000026.1:0-30351 GCA_964459845.1 uncultured Muribaculaceae bacterium
AGATTCGAACTTGGGACCCCCTGCTCCCAAAGCAGGTGCGCTAACCGGACTGCGCTACACCCCGATAGCAAAAGAGATTACCGCTAAATTGTTTTGTCGGGGTACCAAGATTCGAACTTGGGACCCCCTGCTCCCAAAGCAGGTGCGCTAACCGGACTGCGCCACACCCCGAATTGCTGAGCGTATTTCTCAATTGCGGTGCAAAGTTACGCATTTATTTTGAAATGCCAAGCGATTTAGGAAAATTTTTTGAAAAAAAACTTTTTTGCGGAGGCGATGGAGAGGGCAGTGACAGAGGAGGCTTCATAGTACACAGAGAACTCGGAGGCTCGGAGTGCTATGAGAGTTCTGATTGCAGATATGGAAACTTGTATTATTCGAATATCTCTGAAAACACTGAGGGCGTGGTGGCTTCTGCTTCGAAACATGGTGACTGATAACTGTCCGTTTTGACAAAAAAATTGTGCTGTGTTGTAACTTTTTTGCTGTTGAAGGTGGCTATGTTGTAATATTATAGTATTTTTGCATATTGTTTTAGCTTGGATAATTGTGCCTTTTCGGGCTTGAGCAAATTTGAAAACAGAAAATAAATAACTGATAAATAATATATCAAATCTTCATTATGTATAGAACTAAGACGTGTGGAGAGCTTCGCTTAGAGAATGTCGGCGAGGTTGTGAAATTGGCTGGCTGGGTACAGCGTGTCCGCAAGATGGGAGGTATGACTTTCGTAGATATGCGTGACCGTTATGGCATCACCCAGATAGTGTTCAACAATGAGAACGATGCAGAACTGTGTGACGCTGCCAATCATTTGGGACGCGAGTTTGTGGTTCAAGTGGAAGGCAATGTCGCAGAGCGTTCAAGCAAGAATAAAAATATTCCTACTGGCGATATTGAAATTATAGCTACTAAGCTTACAGTACTCAACAAGAGCGAGATCCCTCCGTTCACCATCGAGGACAATACCGACGGTGGCGACGACTTGCGCATGGAATACCGCTATCTCGACTTACGCCGCAACGCTGTGCGCCGCAATCTTGAGCTTCGCCACAAGATGGGCTTCGAGCTGCGCCGCTACTTGAATGAAAAGGGCTTCCTTGAGGTGGAAACACCTATCTTGATAAAATCTACTCCTGAAGGTGCGCGTGACTTCGTGGTTCCGTCACGCATGAATCCGGGGCAATTCTATGCTCTGCCTCAATCGCCTCAGCTCTATAAGCAGCTCCTTATGGTGGCAGGCTTCGACCGCTACTTCCAGATAGCCAAGTGCTTCCGCGATGAGGATCTTCGTGCCGACCGTCAGCCTGAATTTACTCAGATCGACTGTGAAATGTCGTTTGTGGAGCAGGAAGATGTGCTTCAGATGTTTGAGGGACTTGTGAAGCATATATTCAAATATGTCCGCAATATAGATTTCGATTATGCATTTCCGCGTATGACTTGGGCTGACGCAATGAAATATTATGGCAGCGACAAGCCGGATATCCGCTTCGGAATGAAATTCGTGGAACTGAAAGATCTTACTGAGGGCAAGAACTTCGTTGTGTTTGACAGTGCCGAATATGTGGGAGCAATTTGTGCCGAAGGCTGCGCAAGCTACACAAGAAAGCAGATTGACGAATTGACCGAGTTTGTGAAGCGTCCGCAGATAGGAGCCAAAGGACTTGTATGGGTGAAGGTGGAGGTCGACGGCTCATTCAAGAGCAGTGTTGGCAAATTCTATGGCGAAGATGACTTGAAAGCATGGGCAGAACGCTGCAACGCCAAAGCTGGCGACTTGATTCTTATTCTTGCCGGCAAGACAATGCCGACACGCAAAGCACTCAATGAGCTTCGCCTTGAGATGGGCAATCGCCTCGGCCTGCGCGACAAGGACACATTCGCTCCGCTATGGGTAATCGACTTCCCGATGTTTGAATGGGATGAGGAGACACAACGCTATTATGCTATGCACCATCCGTTCACCAAGCCAAAAGATGAGGACATACCGATGCTCGACAGCGACACTGGCAATGTGCGCGCCAATGCCTACGATATGGTAATCAATGGTGTGGAACTCGGCGGCGGCAGCTTGCGTATCCATAATCCAGAGTTGCAGGACAAGATGTTTGAGCTACTTGGCTTCACCGAGGAGAAGGCTCAAGAACAATTCGGCTTCTTGATGAAAGCATTCAAATATGGTGCGCCACCTCATGCTGGTCTTGCATTCGGCTTCGACCGCTTCGTGTCGATGCTTGCCGGACTCGACAGCATCCGCGACACAATCGCATTCCCGAAGAACAACTCGGGTCGCGATATGATGAACGATGCTCCAGGCTCGATTGATGATGCACAGCTCGAAGAGCTTTACATCAAGCTCGATACCGAGCGTATTGAAGCTTCAAAGAACAAGAAGTAGCAGAGATAGAGGCGCAGAGAAAAAAGACTGCGCATAGTGAAATGACAAAAATCAGAGATATAATACAAGCCATCGAAGAGAAAGCTCCGCTAAGTCTGCAAGAGAGCTATGATAACGCTGGGATGCAGGTCGGCGACAGCAATGCAGAAGCTACATCGGCGCTGCTGTGCCTTGATGTCACCGAGGCGATACTCGATGAGGCGATAGCGCGTGGGGCTAACCTCATAATATCGCATCATCCTCTCATATTCCGCGGCTTAAAGCGTCTTGTGGGCGCAACACCTGTGGAGCGAATTGTGGCAAAAGCTATAAAGCACGACATAGCGATATATTCGGCACACACTAATATGGACAGTGCCGAATATGGCGTGTCGGTTCATGCCGCCAAAAAAATAGGTATGACCGACCTGCAAGTGCTTTCGCCCCAGAAAGACAAATTGCTTAAAATCGTGACTTTCGTGCCTACGGCACAAGCCGAATCCGTGAAGCAAGCTATGTGGGCAGCCGGAGCAGGGAACATAGGCGACTATGACTGTTGCAGCTATTCGATGAGCGGCAGCGGCACTTTCCGCGCGAAAGATGGCGCAAAGCCGTTTGTGGGCAAAATAGGTGAGCATCATACTGAGGCGGAAGAACGCATCGAGGTGATTGTGCCTCGGTGGCGCAAGGGTGCGGTGCTGCGGGCCATGATAGAGGCGCATCCCTATGAAGAACCGGCATTTGATATTATCGCACTTGAAAACACATCGAGTACAGGACTTGGTGTGGTCGGCAACATTGAGCCAGAGGATGCCATGCACCTGATGGCACGCATCAAAGGTATATTTGATGTGGGAGCGATAAGCTACAGCGGGCTTAAAGGGCTGACTATCGTCACTCGCATGGCTTTCTGTGGCGGCAGTGCCATTGAAGTGGCAGACGACGCAATAGCCGCAGGCGCGCAGATGCTCATAACCGGCGATGTAAAATATCACGATTTCACCACCTATAACGACCGCATAATAATAGCAAATATCGGTCATTATGAAAGTGAACATTTCACAAAAGAGATTTTTTATGATATAATTCAGAAAAAAATCCCTAACTTTGCAACCTATTACGCTGAGAAAGAAAAAAATCCGATAAATTATTTGTAAGCTATGGCTACCGATAAGACAAAAACAGAAAAAGAACTGACCGTAGAAGAGCGTCTAAAAGCACTTTACGACCTACAGACAATCTTGTCTGAAATAGACCGCATCAAGACTATCCGCGGCGAGCTTCCTCTTGAGGTTCAAGACCTTGAAGATGAGATTGAAGGACTTCAAACTCGTATCAAGAACTATAAAGACGAAGTGACCCAACTCAATTCAGAGATAAAGGATCAGCACAAGGCTATCGACGAGGCTGCGGCATTAATCGACAAATACACTGCGCAACAAGACAATGTTCGCAACAACCGTGAATTTGATTTCTTGTCGAAAGAAATTGAATATCAGCACTTGAACATTGAGCTTGCCGAAAAGAAAATCAATGATTTCTCTCATCAAATCGAGCAGAAACATGCCGATGTGGATGTGGCAGAGAATCACCTTGCCGACCGTGAGCATATCCTCGGTGAAAAGAAGGGCGAGCTGAATGAAATCGTTTCAGAGACAAAGCAAGACGAGGAGAAACTTCGTGAGCAGGCCAAGAAACTTGAAGTGAAGATAGAGCCACGTCTTTTGGCAGCATTCAAGCGTATCCGCAAGAATGCCCGCAATGGTCTCGGTATCGTGTATATCCAGCGTGATGCTTGTGGCGGCTGCTTCAACCGCATTCCACCACAACGCCAAATGGAAATCAAGATGCACAAGAAGGTCATCGTGTGTGAATATTGCGGACGTATTCTTATCGATCCTGAACTTGCAGGTGTAAAGGAAGAAGTAAAAGCTACTTTGAAGAAAAAATAATGACGATAGGAAATATTGACGATACAGCCGAGGTAGAGAAGCTCAATCCGCTCTTTGCTTCGGCTTTTCAATGGATTAGAGCCAATTGGAACACCATTCATTCCACAGGGGTGAAACAGGTGAAGATAGATGGCGACAGGGTGTTTGCCAATATAGATGTGGCAGAGATGCGCAGCCGCGAGGAGCAAGTGATGGAAATACACCGCAAATATATCGACATACATGTGCCGGTGGATTGCGATGAGGTGATAGGCTGGATGGCAGTGGGCGACTTGCGCCATGTGAGAGATGAATATGATGCCGCACTCGACCGCGCTTTCTACACCGATAAGCCAGAACATTATATAACACTTCATCCCGGCGAATTTGCCATAATGACACCCGATGATGCCCATGCGCCAATCATAGGCAAAGGTATGATACACAAGATATGCCTGAAGGTAATAGCCGAATAGCGTGGCAATATTGATAGATAAATTTTGCTTGAATAAAAGGAGAACGACATTTATTATAGAAGATGGGAATTGAGAAAGGACTTTTTAACCGCACTGAGCTGCTTGTGGGCAGCGATGTGATGACCGACATAACGAGTAAGAAAGTGATAATCTTCGGTGTAGGAGGCGTGGGAAGCTGGTGCGCCGAGTGCCTTGTGCGCTCAGGCATAAGTGAGCTTACCATAGTGGATTCCGACCGCGTGTGTGTCACTAATATCAACCGCCAACTCATGGCCACAACGCAGACTGTGGGGCGTGTGAAGGTGGATGTGCTGAAAGAACGCTTGCTGGCAATAAATCCTAAGGCGAACATAGAAGCTATCCAAAAGATATATAGCGAAGAAAATGCCGATTCGTTCAACCTCGATTCTTATGACTACATAGTAGATGCCATCGACAGCTTGAAGGATAAGGCTTCGCTCATAATGCGCGTGTGCAAGACGCGGGCGGTGTTCTTCTCTTCGATGGGCGCGGCATTGAAGATGGATCCGTCGCAAATCAAGGTGGCAGAGTTCTGGAAAGTGCGCGGTTGTCCGCTTGGAGCGGCATTGCGCAAGAAATTCAAGCACCTGAAGATAAAGCCGGCACGCAAATTCAAGTGCGTGTATAGCGAGGAGGTGCTGAAGAACCGTGGCATAAACCATTCATGCGGCACGAGCGCGTGTATGTGTCCGAAAGCCAAGGTGGGACCGGGCGACCCTGAGCTTGTGAACCATGAGTGGTGCAGCTCGAAAGCGCAGATAAATGGCACAATGGCACACATCACTGCGATATTCGGATTCACCATTGCCGGACTTGTGATGAGCGATATCTACAAGAAGTCGATTGCCGAAGATTGAAACTTGATGTAATACAAAGAGTGCTGTGTCCGATATTGGGCTGAAAATGGTTGCAAATAATATGTGAGGCAGGCTATTTCACAAGCCTTTTCACTATGTGAGTCGCTCCTGCGCCTCCAGCTTCGATATATTTATATAGCAGCGGATATAGCCAGCGCATTGTCTTATCGGAGCGCACACGGTTGTAGGTGGGCTCATATAGCTTGCGGGCTAAATCGAAGCGGCGTTCATTGGCATAGAGCGCGGCGAGAGTGATACGGCGAAATTCTATGAATTTCAGGTATCGATCCTTTTCTGGCTCGTCGGATGCGAGTATGATTTTTTCTACGGCATCAATAGCCTGCTCCCATTGTCCGCATTTCGCACTCTTGCTTGTCCCGGTGATTGAAACTTGTGAGAGGAACACATGCACATATATCTTGTCGTCGAGAAAACTGATTCTCGGATGCTGAAACAGCAGTCGTATGCCGAGTTCCCAATCGTTCCAGCATGGCAAATCCTCGTTCCATCCACCAATGTGCTGCATCAGCTTGCGGCGCACGATATAGCGTTGGGTGCTAAGGCAGGCATGGAAAATGTGATTGACTATGATGTTTTTTGAGTAGTAAGGTTGCAGATGCTTGGTGCCGTTGAGGTTCACGACATCGCTTCGTGTAGCCACCATATCCACTTTCTCGTCGGCTTCTTCAATCTTCTTCACATAGTTCTCCACAAGATGCTGATCCATAGTGTCGTCGCTGTCGAAGAACATTATCCACTCGCTTGTGGCTGCGCGCATTCCAGTATTGCGGGCTGCAGATGCCCCACGGCGCGCCTCGCATAGCACGCTGATGCGGAAATCGCTGTCCTCGTGGCGCAGCTTGAAGTCGTCGAGCACCGAGCGTGAATTGTCGCTCGAAGCATTATCGACAAGTATCACGTGCAGCGGGCGATGCGTCTGCTCCGCAATAGATTCAAGCGTGCGTTCCACGAGGACTGCACGATTATACACAGGAACAATTATTGAAACTTCCAATGCTTATTCTTTACACTGATTAGAAGTTGAATTTTTCCAGTTTCATCTTAGAAAGCGATTCAAGCTTAGGCACAAGAGTTGTGAAATGTGCTGAGCTTGAGTGAGCATTGAGCGACTCCTCGTCTTTCCAAGTTTCGCATATCATAAGAACATCGTTGCGAGTTGCGCTCTCGAATACATCATAAGCCACACAACCTGCATCTTTCAAAGACGCTTCCACAAGCTCTTTGGCTGTGGCGAGCAGTTCGGCACGGTTTTCGCTGCCGACTTGCATAAATACGTTTAATCTTAGCATAGTTATAAGTGTCAATTAAAATTATATATCAAAGATATTGAATTTTATCCACAGTAAGGCTATGTTTGGTGCGAAAAAATGAAAATATTTGCGTGTTATCGCAAATATCATTACTTTTGGGATAAAGTAAAATAAAACGGTTGATGGGTCATGAAAATTCTGTTTGTCGGTGACGGGAGCAATTTCCACAACACGCTGGCTTGCGCTCTGCGCGAGATGGGGCATGAGGCAGTGGTGGTGTCGGATGGAAGCCGCTGGATGGACACAGCGCGAGATGTGAACCTCACGCGAGGTCCGGGCAAGCTCGGAGCTGTGCGCTATGTGCTTGATGTGTTGCGGCTGTTGCCCAAGCTGCGTGGATTCGACATAGTGCATATTGTGAACCCTATCTTCCTTCACCTTCGTCCAGAGAAAGTGGGGCTTGTGTTTGACTATCTGAAGCGTCACAACCGCCATGTGTTCTTGTCGGCTATAGGCACCGACTATGAATATGTGCGAGCATGTTATGACCACCACACATTCCGCTATTCCGACTATTTTGTCGGCGACAAAATTTCGCCATATATGCAGTCGGGAGAAAGCTGTGGACAGGACAATTGGCGCCAGCCATTTATGGCACGACACTCACGTCATATCGTTGATAATGTGGATGGGATAGTGGCATGTCTATATGAATATTACGAATCATACCGCACTGTAGCCCCGGAGAAGCTGAGCTATGGCGGAATCCCCATCGACACTAAAAATATAGAGGCTCACATAATAAGCCGTGTGCCAGACAAAGTGCGCTTTTTCTTGGGAATACAGCGTGACCGCACATTGCTGAAGGGAACCGACCGTCTGCTTGCGGCATTGCAGCGTGTGCATGAACGCCATCCTGACAAGTGCGAGATGTGTGTGGTCGAGAATTTGCCGTATAGGGAGTATGTGGAGCGTATGCAATCGTCGCACGTTCTTCTCGACCAGATATATTCCTACACGCCTGCCACTAATGCACTTGTAGCAATGGCGCGCGGGCTTGTGGCTGTGAGTGGGGCCGAGCCTGAGTATTATGAGTTCATAGGCGAGCAAGAAAACCGCCCCATAGTGAACGCCTTGCCTTATAGCGATGATGAGCTTGTGGCTGCGCTTGAGCGGATAATTGAAGAGCGCGACAGCTTGCCGCAACTCTCGCGCATGAGCCGGGAATTTGTGGAGAAGCACAACGACAGCCACATTGTGGCTCAGCGACATATAGATTTTTGGAACAAAATGATTAACAACAATAAGCACTGACGCGATGCTGACACTCGACATATTAATAAGTACAATAAATGAAGGCATAGAAAATGTGCCAGACATACTTCTTGCGCCTATCGATGGAGTAAGATATGTGGTCTCATGGCAGAAGTGCGGATATTCGGCATCGGTGCCTGTGGCATTGATGCGCAGTGACGTGACAGTGAGCGTTATCACAGAGCGAGGCTTGAGCCGCAACCGAAACAATGCGCTGGCTCATGCCACAGCAGACTTGTGCCTCATTGCCGACGATGATGTGCGCTACAGAACGGAATATTTCGATGAAGTGATTGACACATTCAGTGCAAGAGCCGATGTGGATGTTGCATTGTTTCAATACAAGTCGGCTAACGGCTGTAAAAACTACCCAAGCCACTCGTTCAATCTTGAAAATATGCCGAGAGGCTACTATGTGTCGTCGATAGAGATAGCTTTTCGCCGCGAGGCTGTAGTGGGTGGAAAATTGCGATTTAATGAGCTTTTCGGGCTTGGTGCGCCGGTGCTTAAAGCCTGTGAAGACGGAGTGTTTCTGCTCGATGCTATGAAGCAAGGGCTGAAATGCGAATATTTCCCGAAAATTGTAGTGGAACATGACGGTCAGCCGACAGGTGTGGTGAATATAGCCAGCCAAGGAGTGCTTATGGCAAAGGGCGCATATATCTGGCTTATGTATGGTGGCGCATCGGCATGGGCGCGATTTGTGGTGAATGCTTGGCGTGTGCATCGCAAAGTGCCTTCAGTGGGCTTCATCGAGGCATTCAAGCATATAAAAAATGGTGCTGTCTATATAAGACAACACCAATAAGTTTAGAGTATTTTTTTAGCCGCAAACTGAAATCTTGGCGTATGGCTGAATGCCCCCGGGAAATCAGTGATGCATCAAATGCGTGCCGCGAGAGAGGTCGCACAGGTTTGATGCCTTGGTGATGACAACTTCTTTCACTCCGGCTTCAATCGTGGCGAATGAATTGTCGAGCTTAGGAATCATACCTCCTACCACAATGCCTTCTTCACGCAGCTCGGCATACATGTCGCTGTCAATAACGGGGATTACGCTGCTGTCGTCGTTCTCGTCGCGAAGCACACCTTCTTTTTCAAAACAGAACACAAGGGTGACGCTGAACCGGCTTGCGAGAGCTTTGGCCGTTTCGCCAGCCATAGTGTCTGCATTGGTGTTGAGGATATTGCCGTTGCCGTCGTGGGTGAGCGGAGCGATGACTGGAACCACGCCTTCGTCAATCAGCTTTGCCAGTGCGTTTCCGTCCACACGCTTAACATCGCCTACCCATCCGTAATCCACAGTTTTAACAGGGCGGCGGTCGCTAATGATTATGTTCATGTCGGCACCTGTCATCCCCATAGCATTCACGCCATTAGCTTGAAGCCCTGCCACGATGCGCTTGTTCACAAGACCGCCATATACCATAGTCACGACTTCAAGCATAGCATCGTCGGTGATTCTTCGTCCATCCACCATCTTGGTGGCAATGCCCAATCGCTCGGCGAGCTTTGTTGCCGAGCGTCCGCCACCATGCACAAGCAATTTCTTGCCCTGAATGGAGGCAAAATCGGCGAGAAGACGCTTCAGAGATTCAGGCTCTTCCACAATCTTTCCGCCGACTTTTACTATAGTTATATTTTCCATAAAATATATTGCACAAATAATTACTCTTCGCTACCGGCAAATTCCATGAGATAAGCCTTGATGAAGCCGTCGATGTCGCCATCCATAACGCCGTTCACGTCGGAAGTCTGGAATCCTGTGCGGTGGTCTTTCACACGGCGGTCATCGAACACATAGCTGCGGATTTGCGAGCCCCATTCGATTTTCAGCTTGCTGTCTTCTACCTTGCGCTGCTCGGCACGGCGATGCTGCATCTCCTTCTCATAAAGGATTGAGCGCAACAGCCTCAAAGCATTCTCGCGGTTCTTTGGCTGGTCGCGTGTCTCGGTGTTTTCGATAAGGATTTCTTCCTCTTCGCCAGTGTATGGGTCTTTGAACTGGTATCGTAGGCGCACGCCCGACTCCACCTTGTTCACATTCTGACCGCCGGCACCGCCGCTTCGGAATGTATCCCAAGATATTCGGGCCTGCTCGATATTCACTTCTATTGTGTCATCCACAAGAGGAGTGACGAAGACCGAAGCGAAAGATGTCATGCGTTTGCCCTGAGCGTTATATGGTGATACGCGCACAAGGCGGTGAACGCCGTTCTCGCTCTTCAGGTATCCGTAGGCGAAGTCGCCTTCCACCTTGATTGTGACAGATTTTATTCCGGCATCATCGCCTTCAAGGAGCTGGGAGATTGTGGTCTTGTAGCCGTGCTTCTCGCACCAGCGCAAGTACATGCGCATAAGCATCTGCGCCCAGTCTTGGCTCTCGGTGCCGCCAGCTCCTGAATTGATTTTCAGCACTGCGCCAAGTTTGTCTTCCTCTTGGCGCAGCATATTGCGCAATTCGAGATTCTCGATTTTGGCGACTGTGTTGGCATACATCTCGTCGAGCTCATCTTCGGTGACAAGCCCCTCTTTCACGAAGTCGAACCCGAGGGTTAGTTCCTCCACGAGCTTGTCCACTTCGTCGTAGTTGTCAATCCAGTAATGCAATGTTTTCACTTTGCGCATTTGAGCCTCGGCAGCTTTCTGGTCGTTCCAGAAATCAGGGACATGGGTGCGCAATTCCTCTTCTTCTACTTCGATACGCTTGCTATCGATGTCAAAGATACCTCCTCAACGCGTCCTTGCGTTCTTGTGTCTCTTTTAGTTGTTCTTGGGTTATCATATATAAATAAAAATGTCTGATTTTATTCCTGATTTGTAGCGTTTTACGCATACATAGCCTCAATCTCGCGGCTGTAGAGCTTATTGATGATTGAGCGGCGTATTTTAAGAGTGTTGGTGAGCTCGCCAGTCTCCATGCTGAAAGCGTGGGGCAGCAGCGTGAACTTCTTGATTTGCTCAAAAGCTGCGAAATTCTTCTGCAACTCATTGATGCGCGCCTCTATCATCTTCACAATCTCAGAGTTCTTCACAAGTTCTTCGACATCCTTGTATTGAATCTTATGCTTTGCCGCATATTCCTTCAGAGCCTCATAGGCCGGGATGATGATTGCGGTGACATACTTGCGCTGGTCGCCTATGATAGCCACTTGATCAATGTATTTGTCCTCGCCAAGACGGCTTTCAAGAGCTTGTGGCGCAATGTATTTGCCGTTGGAAGTCTTGAACAGGTCCTTGATGCGCTCGGTGAGAATCAAAGCACCGTCTTCCGAAATGGTGCCGGCATCGCCAGTGCGGAACCACCCGTCGGGGGTGAACGCTGCGGCAGTCTCTTTCGGCTTGTTATAGTAGCCTTTCATCACGGTGTCGCCCTTCACGAGAATCTCGTTGTTGGGACCAATCTTGAACTGAATTTCTGGCAAAACAGTGCCAACCGAGCCAATTTCAAAGTCCTTTTCAGGGAAGCAGGTTACGGTGGCGGTAGTCTCCGACAATCCGTAGCCTATCACTATGTTTATTCCGCAAGTGTGCAGGAATTCAGTTATATTTTTCGACAGCGGAGCTCCAGCGGTAGGGAAAATGTTCCCGTTCTCGATGCCCACGGCACGGCGCACGGTGCTGAACACTTTCTTGTCGAAGAAGCGGTATTGAGCCTCAATCCATGCTGGCGCTTTCTTCCCCTTGCGCTTGTATTTCAGATTGCGTATTTTCCCTATCTTCAGAGCGCGGTTCACGAAGAACTTTTGGACAGCACCCATTGATGAGAATTTTTCCTGTACGGCGGTATATACCTTTTCCCAGAAGCGAGGCACGCTGCACATAATAGTGGGGTGAACCTCTTTGATTGCATCTTGTATGAGCTTGGTGTTCTGGTTGATGTAGATTTTTATACCCACAGTCATGCAGAAATAAGTCCAAGCCAGCTCAAATATGTGTGAGAGCGGAAGGAAGCAGAGTGACACGTCATTGTCGGAAACCATCGTCAGACGGCGAATGTGTATCGCCATAGCCTTGTCGAAATTGGAATGGGCGAGCATCACGCCTTTAGGCACACCGGTGGTTCCGGAAGTGTAGATAAGGCAGGCTATATCGGCATCGGAGGCTTCCCACTCGCGCAGCTTCACCGCCTTGTGGCAAGCGTCGGACGCTTTTTCGCCAAGTTTCAGCAGATTCTGCCAAGAGATGGTCGTGGTGTCGTTCCCATCGAGTTTAATATTAGGGTCGAAAGTTATAATCTGGGAGATAGTCTTGTTCTCTTCCGCAACTTTTCGTGCTATGTCGTAGTGCTCTTGGCTGCCTACACACAGGATGTGAGCATTGGCATCAGATACGATGTAGTCAACTTCGCTTTTTGAGCTTGTAGCGTAGATTGGCACACAGATAGCACGGTTCTTGAACGCGGCAAAATCAGTGACAAGTATTTCCGGCATGTTTTGAGAGAATATAGCGACACACTCTTGAGGCTTCAGCCCGAGTGTCTCGAATGCCAGCGACGCTTTTTCAACATCACGTTGAAAATCAATCCATGAAGTGCTTATCCATTGATTAGTAGCGTAATTTTTATGATAGTAAATCTCTCGTTCCCCATAGCGGGCTGCTTGCGAATTTACCATCTCAATCAATTTATTCGCCATATCTTATTTTTAAAATAACAGTGCAAAGATAGTGAATAGTTTCGGAATTTTAGTTACTTTCGCATAATAAAAGAGAATAAGATGAATTTACACATGGAATTGCAAATTGGAGATGTATCGGTGAAAGTGGTCAATAAGTCGCATAACGACCTTCCTGCATACAGCACGAAGGACAGTGCCGGGATGGACTTGCGCGCTTCGTTGGAAGAACCGATTGAGCTGAAGCCGCTTCAGCGCGTGCTTGTGCCAACTGGAATCTACATCGAGCTGCCCGAAGGATACGAGTGCCAGATACGTCCGCGCAGCGGATTAGCGTTGAAGCATGGAGTCACGGTACTAAATTCGCCCGGCACCATCGATGCCGATTACCGTGGCGAGATAGGGGTGATTCTCGTGAACCTCTCCGACAAGCCATTTGTGATAAACAACGGTGAGCGCATCTGCCAGATGGTGGTGGCGCGATATGAGCGTGTGGAATGGGAACTTGTGGATTCGCTCGAAGATTCAGAACGCGGCGACGGAGGTTTCGGTCATACTGGCGTGAAATGATTGTGATGTATTAGCAGAAAGGGGGAAATTTGCTGTGACAAGAATTTCAAGAAATATATTGCTCTATATAGTTATGGCGCTCGGTGTGATACCAGTGATTGCCAGCGGCAAGAAGACCGCTATAACCGATGCCGACCGCGACAAGGCAAACTATATCTATCTCGAAGCCTTGCGGCAGGGTGAGAAGGGGAATAATGGAGCATATCACGAATTGATGAAGCAGGCATATGCCATCGACAGCACCAATTCGATGGCTGCTTACTATCTCGGATATGGTTATGTGGTTATGGCGAATGCCACAAAGGACGATGCTGAGCTTGGCGCAAGGCTGATGAAGAAGCATCTCGACGAGCGACCTGATGATTACTTTGAGAATTGTGTCTATGCACGGCTGCTTGGCAGTCTTGGCAGGAACGATGAGGCTCTGACTGTGTGGGAGAAGCTGGCTGAGCTGTTCCCTCAGAAACTTGAAGTGCAAGGAGAGCGCGCCGACTGTTATGCGCGGAATGGGGATTTCCGCAAGGCAATTTCGGCTTTCGACTCGATTGAGAAAAACATTGGCCGCTCGGTGGAGGTGTCGTTGCGCAAATTGGCGTTTTATTCACAGCTCGGCGACACTACAGGACTTCTGAACGAGAGCTATCGATTGCTGAACACAGCTCCAGCCAATGTGGAATATAATATGCTTATGGGCAATGTGATGTATAGTATAGGACAGCCCGACAGCGCATTGGCTTACTATGACCGCGCAATAAAAATCGCACCGGATGACGGCAGGGCATATCTGCAAAAAGCAAATTACTACATTCAGCGAGGCGATTCTGCCAACTACGACAAGCAGATTTACAGCGCATTGATGAGCAAAGACCTTGACGTGGATAACAAGGTGGCTGTGCTGACCGACTATATAAAGCAGCTATTTTCGCAAAATGACACCACCGGAAGGGTGGATAGGCTGTTCAAGGTGCTGATAGCGCAGCATCCGCATGAGGTGGCGATTCATGACCTGTACAGCCAATACTTCGTGGCGCGAGAAGACTACAAGAGCGCTGCCGAGCAACTGCAATATGTGGTGGATATAGACCCGTCGAACGCCGAATACTGGAAAAAGCTGATGATGGTGAATCTGATGGCGGAGCAGTTCCCTGAAGCTATAGGGGCAGCTCAGAAGGCATTGGAGTATAATCCCGACAATATAGACTTGTATCAATACATAGCACCGGCCTATTTCCAGATGAAGGAATATGACAAGGCTCTTGACCTATACAAGAAATGCCTGACGAAAGCCGACTCCGCCAATTTGACGCTGCGCTCAAACGTGTATGGCGGAATGGGCGACGTATATAGCGCGATGGGAGATTCTGTTATGGCTTATTCAAGCTACGAGAAGGCTTTGGATATTGACCCGACGAACATCTCGATAATGAACAATTATGCCTATTATCTGGCTGTGGCTGGAAGAGATCTCGACAAGGCAGAGCGCATGAGCGCACTTGCAGTGAAGGGTGTGCCTGACAATGCCACATTCCTCGACACATACGCATGGGTGTTCTTCAAGAAAGGGGAATATAAGCTGGCTCAGGCGTATATCGAATATGCAATAAAGAACGACAAGACCCCCACCTATGAGCTGTGGGAGCATTATGGCGACATATTGTTCATGAACGGCGACCCCGACAAGGCTGTGGAGTGCTGGGAGAAGGCTCAGAAGCTGAACCCAAATTCAGAGCTTCTCAACCGCAAGGTGAAAAACCGCACATATTTCTATAAATAAAAAAGCAAAAAATAGACATATATAATAAATTAATTTTCAGAAAGATTATGGGAAAAAACATAAAGACAATAATTGCCGCAGCCATGACTGTGGTGATGATGAGCTTCGGAAGCTGCAAGACTTCCAATAAGGCTACAGCAAGTGGACAAGGCTATGAGCAGTCGCAAAGCTCGGGCATAGAGAACGTGAGCAGCAGCGAGCTTCAAAGCCGCTTTGCCAAGACTGCCGCATCATATAAGGACTGGATCACATTCAAGGCATCGGGCAAGGTGGTGATTGGCGGCAAGAAGCCGGTGTCGTCGTCGATGCAGATAACTATGGTGAAGGGGAAGTGCATATCGGTGTCGATAAAGCCTATGCTCGGTATCGAACTTGGAAAGATATATATCACCAGCGACTCTGTAATCATCCTCAATAAGATGGAAAAATATTATATTGCAGAGAACTTGAAGATGATAGCGGGCGGTGTCCCGTTGAACATCGATGACATGCAGAACGTGCTGCTTGCACGTATGTTTGAGCTTGGAAACGGCACTATCACCGCCGAGCCAAAAACACTTGAGTCGATAACTCCGGCAAGCGACGGAATGATGAATGTGAAGCTTGCCCCGAAAAATCTACCGCTCAACTACACATTCACTGTGAAGAAGAGCGGAGAGGTGCGCACACTGTCGATATCTTTCAATGGCAGCATCTCAGATTTCTATGTGAACTATTATGACTTCAAATCCACCGACTATGGGAAAATTGCCGACACCATAGAGGTGACATCGAGAATAGACAACAGCGATATGTCGCTGAAATTTGAATATGACCCTATGTATGTGGAATGGGACAAGCATGTGAAATACGGCAATCCCATCGATGCACGTTACCGCCGTATCGACGGTGCAGCTTTCTTGAAAAGCTGGACAAAATAAGGCTCGAAAAATCGGGGCATAAATTTTTATAACCAGAGAATAAGCACATAGGAGACGCGAACATAATGTTGAGGCGCACAGGCATAATATCGCTAATGGTTGCCACAGTTGTCTGCACAGCAGCGACTGTGGCTTCATCGCAGAATGCGAATATGAACAAGGTGAAGCGAGAACGCCAGACCGTGTTGCGCAATATGAATGAGACTTCGGGCAAGATTAAAGACAACAAGCAGCAGACGAAGCAGTCGCTCCGCGAGCTTAACAGAATATCCTCGGAGATATATGAGCAACGTCGCTCCATCGACAGAATACAGCGCGATGTGAACGAGAGCAATGTGCGCATCAAGAGGCTTGGCGACTCCATCTCGATGTCGTCGGCAAGGATAATGCAGCTTCGCAAGAACTATGCAGCGGCAGTGAGGAAGATGAGGATTCACACATCTTCATTCGACCAACTGATGTTCCTGTTCTCATCGTCGTCGGTCCATGAGGCTTATAGAAGGATGAGGTATCTGCGCCAATTCGCCAAATGGCGCGACCGGCAGTCGGCTGAGATACACGATGCTGTGAGCCGGCTTGAACGCCAGAAGAATGATGTGGTGAACCTGAAAGACGTACAGGTGAAGCGTGCTGTGGAGCTGAGCCAGGTGAAGTTGTCGCTTGAAAAGAAACAGATAAGGCAGAATGAGGTTATAGCCGATTTGCGGCGTGAGGGCGGTGAGCTGCAACGCCAGCTCGATGAACAGAGCCGCAAGGCAGAGGCTCTCGACCGAGAACTTGACCGTCTTATCGCCATAGAGGAGCAGAAAGCTGCCGAGCGCCGCCGGCGTGCCGAAGAAGCCCGGCGAGCCGAGGAGAAGCGCAAGGCGCAGATTCAAGCCGAAGCCAAGCGCAAAGAGAAAGCTCGTGCCGAAGAAATGCGCCGCAAGCGGCAGGCAGAGATTGCGAATAGCAAGGACAAAAAGAACAAGAATAAAAAGGGCAAAAAGTCTTCGAAACCTGATGTGGATGTTCCTGTTATTGAAGAAGTCCCCAAGCCTATTACAATCACTCCGCAGCAGTCGGGCGACATCGCAGCCGAGCGTGAGGAGAGGGTGTTGTCGGGCAGCTTCGAGAGCAACAAGGGAAGACTTCCATATCCAGTGGCTGGCAGTTGCCGCGTGATACGCAAGTTTGGTCGCCAACCGCATCCAGAGCTGAAACATGTGATGACCAATAATGGAGGGATTGACTTAGAAGCGCCAAAAGGCGCGACAGCTCGTGCCGTGTTTGGAGGAAAAGTCTCGGCAGTGTTTCGCCAAGACGGATACAATATGGTCGTGATGGTGCGTCATGGCAAGTATCTTACGATATATGTCAATCTAAGTGAAATATATGTGAAAGTAGGGCAGTCATTGAGAATCAATCAGCCGATAGGAAAAATATCCTCCGACATTGACCGTGGAGGCAAGGCTGTGCTGCACTTTGAGGTGCGCCGCGAAAAGCAGAAGCTCAACCCTGCCGAATGGCTGAGATAGGCGTGCCTGATTCTTTTCATGTGGGACATTCGAGGTGTGGCATTAGATTTTTTGTCGTGTCGGGCTTAAAATTCGGGATTTTTCATTATATTTGCATAATATGTGAAAGCTTAGTGTGTTTCGCAATGTGTTGTATATTTTAGTGCTAACTTTAATATAGGCATCTTGGCTGAATGCGCTTTTTTGCTCAAATTAGGCCTAACTGGGCTTGAACAAATAATATTTAGGATAGTAGTAGATTATGGTTAAGATAAGCGTATATTCTCCAGCGCAACATTCGGAGTGGAATCATTTTGTATATGGTGCCAAGAACTCGACTTTTATGCACCTTCGCGAATATAT
This sequence comes from uncultured Muribaculaceae bacterium, assembly GCA_964459845.1. Lineage (GTDB taxonomy): Bacteria > Bacteroidota > Bacteroidia > Bacteroidales > Muribaculaceae > CALZFJ01. Next base: position 17,990 of record CAYWOC010000026.1, read on the forward strand.
GGACTACCACAGTTCGAGATTTACCGACAATTCGCTTATAGCATATCAAAACAACAAGATAATAGGAGTTTTGCCCGCCAATCGTATTGGCGACACGCTATATTCGCATCAAGGACTGTCGTATGCCGGATGGCTTGTGCAGACGAAGCACTTCGATGTGACAAATATGCTTCGCATATGGGATGCGATGGCAGAGTTCCTGCCTACTGTCGGAATCAAGCGGCTCGTCTATAAGCCCAGTCCGCACATATATCATTCATATCCGGCCGAGGAGGATCTGTATGCTATATTCCGCCACAACGGGGTGATAACATCAACCACGATTTCTACAGTGATTCCGATAGCCGAGGCGATACGCTTCAATGAAAACTCGCGCCGCGCGGTGCGACTTGCACAGAAAGAGGGCATTGTGATAACTGAGACCACTGATTTTGCACCTTATTGGGATGTGCTGACAGAATTGCTCAACGAGCGTTATGGCGTGAATCCAGTGCATACGCTTTCCGAAATCAATCTTTTGCACTCGCTGTTCCCTATCAACATAAGATTGTTTACCGCCAATCTTGGCGATGAGGTGCTTGGCGGCACGTTGATTTATCACACAGGGCTTGTGGCCCATGCGCAGTATATAGCGGCATCCCAGAAAGGAAAATCCATGAAGGTACTGCCTATAATTTTCGACCACTTAATCAACTCGGAGTTCAGCCAGACACGATATTTTGACTTCGGCACATCAAATGAGCAGGGCGGTCGTGTGCTTAATGAGGGGCTTGTGATGCAGAAAACCGGTATGGGCGGCAGAGGTATCGTATATAACACATACACCATAGAGTTTTAATGCCTAAGCACTCGAATATAATATCACGCGGCATACTGAAAGCTATGGGGCTGTTTGGAGGAACGCAAGTGATGTCGATATTGTGTGCCATAATACGCACGAAGCTGATAGCCGTGTGGATGGGACCGGCGGGTGTCGGGTTGTTCGGGCTATATAATTCGGCAGTGGATATGGTGAATTCAGTGTCGAACATGGGCATACGCAGCAGCAGCGTGCGCGACATTTCGATGGCAAACGCCTCTGGCAATAGGATTCGCATAGCACGCATCATTTCGGTGGTGAGGCGTTGGTCGTGGGCATTAGGCATATTTTGGGCATTTGTTATGCTCGCATGCGCTCCGGCACTAAGCAACTTCACATTCGGAGATTATGACCATGTGTGGGGATTTATGGCTCTGTCGGTGTGCGTAATCTCATTTTCAGTGATGAACTGCGAGCAAGCTGTGATGCAAGGCTCACAGAAGCTGAAGAACCTTGCGAAATCGATGGTGTGGGGCGTGGCGACAGGACTTGTGCTGACGGTGCCTATGTATTATTTCTGGCGGCTCGACAGTGTTGTGCCGTCGATAATTGTCTATTCAGTGTCGTGCTGCGCCTATACATTGCTGTTCAGAAACCGCGACTATGACAAGGATAAAGTGGAAATCACCGCCAAAGAAACCGTGCAAGAGGGCGCAGAATTTGTGAAACTGGGCATTTGCATAACGGTAAGCTCGTTTGTATCACTTCTTGTGACATATATTTTCACGGCATATCTTAACCACAGGTCGGGAACGGAAGAAGTGGGGCTTTATCAGGCTGGCAACGCGCTGATCAACCGTTATGCCTCGTTGCTGTTTTCAGCGATTGGACTTGAATATTATCCCCGGCTTGCCAGAGTGTGCCACGACAAGTTGCGGCTGCGTGTGTTCGTGTCGCAAGAGACAAACATAACGCTATATATACTTGTGCCTGTGATAGTATTGTTCCTGCTTTTTCGGGAGATGGTGGTGTCGATACTATATTCTGCTGAGTTCCACAAGATGCTGCCGTTCATATCGTGGTGTATGATAGGGATGGTGTTCAAAGGTGTATCGTGGTGCATATCATTTGTGATACTTGCCAAAGGTGACAGCAAGCTATATCTCATCACCGAGACCACGAGCGCAGTGCTATGCCTGAGCCTAAATGTGGCTTTCTATGAGATGTGGGGGCTTGCCGGACTTGGAATATCGTATGTCGTGTGGTATATGCTCTATCTGATAATTGTGGCAGTGGTGTATTTCAGGGTTTATCGTATGTCGCTACATCGCAGTGTGGTGCAGCACACGCTATATGCGCTTGCGGTGTCGGCAGCGGCACTGTGGGCAATGGGGGTGAATAATTATTTAATAACCATAGTGTTGTCAGTGGCTACGGCAGCGTTCAGCTTTATTAAAATTCGTGAAAGCGTTGCATAATATAAAAATAGTGACTACCTTTGTCGCATACAAACGTATTTAAATGGTCAAGGAAGGGGTCTCGACAATGTTCGTTGAGATTCTTTTCGTTTTTTACTAATTTTATAAAACTTATTTTTTACCATGGCTATTAGCTATATGACAAAAGAAGGGTATAAAAAGAAAATGGAGGAAATCGCTTATCTTGAAAACGTTAAGCGACCAGAAATCTCCCGTGCTATCGCGGAAGCCCGCGATAAGGGCGACCTTTCTGAGAATGCCGAATATGATGCAGCCAAAGAAGCTCAGGGAATGCTTGAGATGAAAATCTCGCAGCTTAAAGACCTTGTGGCAAATGCACGTATTATCGACGAAAGCAAGCTCAACACTGAAGTGGTTCAACTCCTAAATACCGTCACAATCAAGAATGTAAAAACCGGCGCAATGCTGACCTACACCATTGTAGCCGAGAGTGAAGCAAATCTTCGCGAAAAGAAACTTTCATCGAAGACTCCTATTGCTATAGGGTTAATGGGACACAAAGTGGGCGACGTTATTGAAGTCAAGGCTCCGGCAGGTGTCATGAGTTTTGAAATCGTGAAGATTGAGATTTAATCATTAAAGAATAAAAGAAAAAGGAGGACTAAAAAAATGGCATCAATATTCAGCAGAATAGTAGCCGGCGAGATTCCATGCTACAAAGTAGCCGAGAACGATAAGTATTTCGCATTCCTTGACATTAATCCGGTGGCTCCGGGACACACACTCGTAATTCCGAAGCATGAAGTGGATTATATATTCAACCTTGATGATGAGGAATATGAGGGCTTGATGCAGTTTGCCAAGAAGGTGGCAAAAGCAATTGAGGCAACGATGCCGTGTAAACGAATCGGAGTAGCAGTCATGGGACTTGAAGTGCCTCACACACACATTCACCTTGTTCCTATCAACAAGGAGAGCGACATGAATTTCTTTAAGGAGAAGCTCACACTTCCAGCCGACGAGATGGCTGCTATAGCCAAGAAGATTGCCGATGCTGTGGAAGCATAGTCCAAAAAATCCAATTACCGATTTGGATTGAGAAAAATTCTGAATAATAGCAGATTGAGCTAAACAACAAAAACGAGCCATATCATATAATGCTTATAAGCATTGTGATATGGCTCGCTTTTTATCTATGAATAAGACTGATTTGGTGTTGCCTGAAATTAGAATTTCTTGTGTGCAATCATGTATTGAGCTATTTGCACCGCATTAAGAGCTGCGCCTTTCTTGATCTGGTCGCCTACTACCCAGAACGACAGACCATTCATGTTTGCCAAGTCTTCGCGTATGCGTCCCACGAAAACAGGATCTTTGCCCGAAGTGAACAGTGGCATTGGGTATTGCTTTCCGGCAGGATTGTCGATTACGACAATGCCTTCGGCAGCCTCAAATGCCTTGCGAGCCTCATTGGGGCTGACAGGACGTTCGGTCTCAACCCAAATGGCCTCGCTGTGGGCGCGAATCACAGGCACACGCACGCACATTGCACTGACACAAATATTTGGCTCGTGCATAATCTTTCGAGTCTCGTTGAACATCTTCATCTCTTCCTTAGTGTAGCCGTTGTCCTGAAACACGTCGATGTGAGGTATCAGGTTGTATGCAAGTTGATAGGCAAACTTCTCCACAGTAGGCTCTTTGCCTGCAGCAATTTCGCTGTATTGTGTTTTTAGCTCCTCCATAGCTTGCGCACCGGCACCGCTTGCAGCCTGATATGTGGCTACATGCACACGCTTAATTTTAGCGAGGTCGTTGATGGGCTTCAAGGCTACAACCATCTGTATGGTTGTGCAGTTGGGGTTGGCTATTATGTTGCGTGGAGTGTTGAACGCATCATCTCCATTTACTTCAGGCACAACCAATGGCACGTCATCGTCCATTCTGAATGCGCTTGAATTATCGATCATGATTGCGCCATATTTAGTTATAGTGTCGGCAAATTCGCGCGAAGTGCCAGCACCTGCCGATGTGAAGGCTATATCAATATTCTTGAAATCGTCGTTGTGCTTCAGTTCTTTTACGGTAATCTCTTTTCCACGGAAAGTGTAAGTGCTGCCTGCGCTGCGCTTAGAGCCGAACAGCGCCAGCTCATTGATAGGAAAATTCTGTTCATCAAGAACACGGAGAAATTCCTGACCTACGGCGCCACTTGCGCCAACGATTGCTACATTCATCATTCGATATATTAATTCAATGTTCGTAAAATTATCATTGTCAAACACATTAAAAGTGTCTTTCCCTTCAGCTATTTTTTCTTTTCTAACCTCATATCCCATATTTTTCAATAAAATATGATATAACTAAATTGGTTGGCAAAATTATAGATAAACATTCAACTGTGCAAGCACTTTGCGTGTTAATTCGTGTTTTAATGCGCAAATCGGTGAAAAAACGTAAGGATTATCGGTGAAAAATGATTTATATAATAAGTTGATGGTAATGATGTGTGGTAACAGCTTTAATGCAAGTAGAGTGATACAAAAAAGCAAGTGAGGACTGGATTTTGTGCCGTCACTTGCTTTTTGGTGATATATTGCCGTTGTTTGGGTTATGCAGACTTATTTGCCATATTTGAGCTTCTGCTGGTATATCTTGTCGTCGTTGATTATTTCTAGAGCTTTCTTGAAGATGTCGTTGCGCTTGTTTGAGACGATATAGAATGCAGCCGGGTCGGTATAGACATCGCGAGCTATAAGAGCCTTGACGATATTGCGCATCATTTCCTTGCTTTTGCCGTATTGCTCTTCCTTGAACTTCACGCTGTCGGCCTCGCCGAATTTGCGCAGCTCATCCATCATGGCATCGGTCACAGTGAAGCGTGCATCGAAGTCCTCTATGCGCTTGAAGCTCTTTTGTAGCTGCTTGCGGCTGTTATCGACGTAGGAAACCACATAGCGGTTGATGGAGCCTTTTGCGAGGAGGTCGCGATAGTAATCGGTGTATTCAGTGGTGTCGAGCGGCACAAACACATCGGGCATAATTCCGCCGCCGCCGTAAATTATGCGGTGATTTTTCAGAGTGGTGTATTTAAGAGAGTCAGCAAAGTGGATGCTGTCGGCATGAGCGAGCTCACCATCCATATATCTGTTATATATGTCTTTTGCATAAGCCTCTTTGTCACCGGCATCGTAGTGCTTCTGGATGCATCGTCCTGACGGCGTGTAGTAGCGGGCCACAGTGAGGCGTATCATCGAACCGTCTTCGAAGCGGAAAGGGCGTTGCACAAGCCCTTTTCCGAAAGTGCGGCGACCTACTATTACACCTCTATCCCAGTCTTGGATGGCGCCAGAAAGGATTTCGCTCGCCGATGCGGAATATTGATTGACCATTACGACCACTTTGGCATCTTTCAGAGTTCCTGTGCCTATGGCTTTGGCGTCGTATCGAGGAGAATTGTTGCCTTGAGTATATACGATAGTCTCACCGCTGTCAAGAAATTCGTTGGCAAGGTCGGTGGCTATTTGCAGGTATCCGCCACCATTGTCGGTGAGATCGATGATTAACTGCTTCATTCCCTGCTTCTTGAGCTTGCCTACGGCTTCTTTGAATTCTTTGAAAGTCTTCTCGGCAAAGCGGCTTATGCGGATGTATCCAGTCTTGTCGTCAGCCATATATGCTGCATCGATGCTGTAAAGCGGGATATTGTCGCGAGTGATGCGGAAGCTGATGGGGGCTGCCACGCCACGGCGTTTCACCAGCACATCGACTTTGGTCCCTTTTGGTCCTCGCAGACGCTTCATAATGTCGCTGTTCTTCATTTTCACGCCGGCAATCACAGTGTCGTTTACTTCTACAATTCGGTCGCCTGCGAGAATTCCTACGCGTTCTGACGGACCGCCGACAATAGTCTGGATGACATACAGAGTGTCTTCTTTCATATTGAACTGGATGCCGATGCCGCTGAAATTGCCCACGAGAGGTTCCTCCATATCTTTAGTTTCGGCAGGAGTCGTGTAGGTGGAGTGGGGGTCGAGCTTGTCGAGCATTCCTCGAATAGCATTTTCCACCACCTTGTCGCTGCTGAGGCTATCAACATAAAATTGGCTTATAGCAAATTCGGCATTAATCAATTTCTTCATCGCAGCCTGCTGACCGCGAACAATGCCAGTCACAGCAATCAAAGCCATTGCCACAATTATTCCTATTCTTGTCTTTTTCATATAATTCGTTATGATTTTATTGTGAAAATTTTCGTTTGTCGCTTATTGTCGAGATGCTGCTAATCTTTTTTCACTTTCCAAGTGCTTGGAATAAGATTCGGGTCGCAGTTCTTGGGCAGATAATCTGAAACGTCGTGATTGTATTTAACGAGTTCACGAACGATAGTGGAGCTTACATGCCCGTATTCAGGCAGTGTATATAGCAGCACAGTCTCTATTCCAGATAGCGCGCGGTTTGTCTCGGCTATGTTTTTCTCATATTCGAAATCCTGCACCATGCGCACTCCGCGCAGCATATAAGTGGCACCACATTCGCGGGCGGCATCCACAGTAAGCCCAGTGTAATGAATCACACTGACGCGAGGCTCGTTACGATAAATGCTTTTTATCCAAGCCAGCCGTTCCTCGGCACTGGTCAGGGTCTGCTTATTGTAGTTTACGCCTATGGCTATAACTATCTCGTCGAAAAGAGGCAGCGCACGTTCCACAATCGACTCATGCCCGATGGTGAACGGGTCGAATGAGCCAGGGAACAATGCTATTCTCCGTCGGAGACAGTCGTTATTTGGTGATGTCTTCTTCATCTTCTATAACAAGATTGTCGATAATAAAATTCTGGCGTTCCATAGTGTTCTTTCCCATATAGAAAGCGAGCATCTCTTTCACAGCGTCCTCTTTGCGCAGCGATACGCGGTCGAGACGCATATTCGGGCCTATAAAGTCCTTGAACTCGTCGGGAGAAATCTCGCCAAGACCTTTGAATCGTGTGATTTCGGCATTCTCGCCGAGTTTGTTGATGGCGTTGATGCGCTCCTCGTCGGTATAGCAGTAGTAGGTTTCAACTTTGTTGTCGGCACTGTCTTTCTTGCTTCCGCGAGATTTGCGCTTAGCTTCTTTCTTGTTGCGCACGCGGAAAAGAGGCGTTTGCAGGATATACACATGTCCGGTCTTGACAAGTTCAGGGAAGAATTGGAGCAGGAACGTTATCATGAGCAGACGTATGTGCATGCCATCGACATCGGCATCGGTGGCTATGATGACTTTGTTGTAGCGTAGTTCATCGATGCCCCCCTCAATATTGAGCGCGGCTTGAAGCAGATTGAACTCCTCGTTCTGATATACCACTTTCTGGGCCATGCCGAATGAGTTGAGTGGCTTTCCTCGCAGCGAGAACACAGCTTGCGTCTCCACATCGCGAATTTTGGTGATAGAACCACTTGCCGAGTCGCCCTCGGTAATGAAAATCATTGACTGGTCGCGCTTGTCGCCCTTGGCATCATTGTAGTGGACACGGCAGTCGCGCAATTTGCGGTTGTGCAGAGCCACCTTTTTTGCGCGTTCGCGAGCCTGCTTTGTGACACCAGCCATAGCTTTGCGCTCTTTTTCAGACTCTTGAATCTTCTTGAGCAGCACTTCTGCCACATGAGGTTCACGGTGCAAGAAGTTGTCGAGTTCTTTCTTGATGAAATCGTTGATGAATTTATATACGGTGGGACCGTCTTTCCACATCACTGTGCTTCCGAGCTTGATTTTTGTTTGCGACTCAAAAATAGGCTCGACCACCTTGATGCTTATGGCAGCCACGATACCGTTGCGTATGTCGGAGTATTCAAAGTTCTTGTTGTAGAATTCCTTGATAGTGCGCGACAAAGCTTCGCGGAAAGCAGATTGATGAGTTCCGCCCTGAGTGGTGTGCTGTCCATTGACGAAAGAATAGAACTCTTCACCATATTGTGCGGTATGAGTAATAACCACTTCGATATCTTTATCTTTGAAATGAATCAGCGGATATAGAGGGTCGTTGGTCATATATTCGTTTACGAGGTCTTCAAGACCATGACGTGAGTGATACTTCTTGCCGTTGTAGATTATCGTCAGCCCGGTGTTGAGGTAGGAGTAATTCTTCATCATCGTCTCTACATATTCCTCGCGATACGAGAAGTTGAGGAATATAGTGTCGTCGGGCTGGAATTGGATGAGAGTTCCATTCTCTGAACCGGCAGGAGCATCTACAACTCCGCTGTTGCTTTGTAGTTTACCCTTAGCAAAATTGGCAGATGCGCATTTGCCATCGCGGAATGCCTGGACGAAAAAGTTGCTCGAAAGAGCGTTGGTGGCTTTCAAGCCCACACCATTCAGCCCGACGGAACTCTTATAGCTCTCGGTGTCGAATTTTCCGCTCGTATTGATTTTAGATACGGCATTGACGACATCATTGAGAGGGATGCCACGGCCATGGTCGCGCACCGATACCATATTTTCTGAAACTTCCACCTCGATGACAGTTCCATATCCGGCTGCATGCTCGTCGATGGCATTGTCCATCACCTCTTTCAGAATGACGTAAATTCCGTCATCGCTCTGCGAGCCATCACCGAGTTTGCCAATATACATACCGGGCCGGCGGCGTATGTGTTCCAGAGCTTCCAGTGTGACCAGCCGATTATATCCACCGGTAACTGAGCCGGAAGGGATGTCGCCAGCGGTTTCGGCGGTTTGTGCCATATTTTTGTCGTCTAATTCTTCAGCCATATTTTATAAACAAGTAGTTTCTTCTTTAGTCAAATGTGAGCATATGCGATTAATATTGCCACATTAAGTACAATATGCAAAAATACTAAAAAATCCCGATAAAACCATTCAGAGAAATGAAAACTTGATTTATTGATGTTAAGAATGGATGCAAATGCTTGTGAATGTGAGATATTTTCTGTAATATTGCATCATAAAACGACTAAAAACGCATAGCAAGATGAGATACTTAGACCCGAAAGCCGATTTGACATTCAAGAAAGTGTTTGGCGAGCATCGCGACCTTGTAATCAGCCTTTTGAATGCTCTGTTGCCATTCGACAGGGAGGACGAGCAGATAAAGGAAGTGGAGTATCTTCCGACTGAGATGGTTCCCGACAATCCATTGCGGAAGAACAGCATAGTTGATGTCAGGTGCCGCGACCAGAAAGGGCGGCAGTTCATCGTGGAGATGCAGATGATCTGGTCGCCAGAGTTCAAGCAGCGCGTCATGTTCAATGCAGCGAAAGCCTATGTGCGTCAGTCGGACAAGGGCGGCGACTACAAGTTGCTTGAGCCGGTTTATTCGCTGAACCTTGTGAACGACACCTTTGAGCCGGATATGCCGGAGTATTACCATTATTACCGTATGGTTCATGAGGAGCATTCCGACAAGATAATAGACGGACTTCACCTTGTGTTTGTAGAATTGCCCAAGTTCAAGCCACACACGATGAGCGAGAAGAAGATGCAGGTTCTATGGCTTCGCTACTTGACTGAGATTCATGACAACAGCCGGGAGGTGCCCAAGGATCTCCTTGAGAACCCGGAGATAAGCAAGGCGGTGTCAGTGATAGAGGAGTCGGCTTACACCGATGCCCAGCTTCGTGGCTACGACAAGTTTTGGGACATCATCAGTGTGGAGAAGACACTCTATGGAAGAGGTAGCCGTGAAGGCTATGCCGCAGGGATTGAGAAAGGTTTGGCGGAGGGTATGAAGGCTGGGCGCGAAGCTGGTATGAAGGCTGGGCGTGAAGCTGGTATGAAGGCCGGGCGTGAAGCTGGTATGAAAGAAGGCGTTGCTAAGAGCAGGGAGGAAACAGCTCGCAACTTGAAGCGACTTGGAGTGGCTTTGCCTGTAATTTCGGAAGCTACAGGTCTTGCTATTGAAGTGATTGAGAAATTGTAGATTTACTCTCATAAATCCATAATTGGGCTTAAAAGTGATAACTACGGTTGCTCTTTGACTGATCTTAGATAAAACGACAGCCGCTAATAGATTTCAATGAATCCGTTAGCGGCTGTTGCTGTGTCATTGCACCAAGATTTGGCTCTAACAAATGAGAATAGTATGGATTTATTCAGGCTTGAACTTGAGGGCGTTGCGCTCAGCCGATTCAAGACGGCGATTGAGCCAACAGTGACGGCAGAGTGCAACATATTTGTCGTCACCGCCGATTTCTACTTGGTTACCATCGGTGACAATCATTCCATCTTTGTCGATGCGTGCGTTCACTATAGTCTTGCGGCCGCAGGAGCATGTGGATTTTATCTCATCGATAGTGTCGGCTATTTCAAAAAGACGTTTTGAACCCTCGAACATTTTTGTTTGGAAATCGGTGCGAAGCCCATAGCAAACGACGTTGCTGCCGTAGTCATCTACAATACGTGCGAGCTGGTCCACCTGCGATGCCGACAGGAATTGAGCCTCGTCGATAAGAATCCAGTCTTTTACAACAAGAGTCTCTTCAAACAGATTTTTTGCCAGTTCATACAGATCGGTGTCGGGATAAATCCACAGACAGCGTCGCTCTATGCCTATACGAGAGCGTATTACATTGTCGTTCTCTCGATTGTCGATAATCGGCTTGAGGCAAAGGTATTCCATGCCACGCTCTTCAAAATTATAGGCAGTTGTGAGCAGCATCGCAGTCTTAGCCGACCCCATTGTGCCATATCTAAAGTATAGTTTTCCTATTCGGTTCATATCATTTTAATGATGCATTATGCAACATGGATTTGTTGATTATTGTAGATGCAAAAGTACAAAATAAAGTGCAACAGGCGATGTTAAATCAATGAATCATTTGAAAAACTTATTAACAATGCCTGTTGCAGTGTTGCTGCTGAACATTTTGCGCTGGATATAGATTATTTCTTCAAATATTTTTTGATTACTGGAATCATAAAATCTGCGCAACGCTCAAATCCTAAATCAGTGAAATGATTGCAATCTACTGTGGCTTCGTGGTCGTTGCCAATCATTCCTGCTGATTTCACAAAGTGTATGTTTTTGTCCCCTGCTTTCCTGAATTTGTTGTAGAAATCCTTGAGAACCACATTCTTTTCTCGGATTAAGCTATCTACTTCGGTATTGAATCGCATGTGAGGAAATTCAGGGTTTTCTGCGAGCAGAATCGGTGTATAGGGGTGAGCCTTTCGCAGAATCTGGTAGAATCGTTCCATACGTTCCTTGAGTTGTTGTGTAGTGACGTTTGGCAGCATATCGAGAATATATACGCTTGCGTCGATGGCAGCCATAACTTCAGCAAGTTCAGGGTCGAGGCGACCATTGCCGCTGAAGCCGAGATTGATTACAACACGGTTCAGCTTACGCTCAATAATGTTGGTGGCAGCCATACCCGGACGGTTGGCACATCCGCCTTGTGTTATGCTTGTGCCATACCACACAATAGGCTTGTCTTCTTGCGGAATACTCAGTTGAGGCGCACTGATGGAGGCTTCCTCATTGATGCCAATTTCAAGAGAGTCGATGCCATTGTATAAAGGCAGATACAGCATATATTCGCGGTCGCGGCATGTCATCTTCTCCATAATAGTAGCTTTGTTGGCAAGCCGTTCACGAGGACGTGCGCTATTTACGAAGGTCCAAGTCCCGTCATCCTGTAGGCAATAAAGGTCGAGCCCGCGGATACCGGTTGGTGTCATATGATTCATGTTGAAAACGGAGATGTTTTTCCATTTTGCGCCAATAGAAGTGGCATTTGTGCGGAAGCGAACAGCTATTCCGGCAGTGTTCTGCCCGAGATTCCAAAGCTCGTCGCGCACTTTGCCTTTAAGAGAGTCGGGCAATCGGGTGTATGTTCTTGTCGAGGCATCGGTGGGACGCCCTATGATTTTGAATTGAGAAGCCTCGTGGTATTGAAGCTCTCCCATAACATTGAGGCAGACGGTTGCTGCCATAAGTAGCATTAATGGTAGTTTTTTCATATGTTGAAAAATTGTTTATGTTTGTTGGCAAAGTTAGTTAATATTTTTTGGTGGATTGCTATAACGAATGAAAAATTTTGGACTGATTCGGTGGCAAAAAATCCGGGTAGGTTCAATTGGCAAGTGCAAATTTAGCAATTTGTTTGAAGAACTCACATT
>CAYWOC010000027.1:0-29677 GCA_964459845.1 uncultured Muribaculaceae bacterium
GTGTTTTTCATATATTTTTTTACCGAAAGTGTGCACTTCGTTTTGGAATTTACAGTTTTGAAAACTTTTTTGGCAAATATTTTGTGAAGATGGCAAAATCCGCTACTTTTGAGAGTTGTGATTTTTACACTTCCAAGAATTACCATTAACAAAATATGTATTCGTTATGCTGACTAAAACTTTCGGAGCGGCAGTGCATGGGATTGACGCTATCATTGTCACAATTGAGGTCTCAATAGGACCGGGATATGACTTCTGCATCGTGGGGCTGCCCGACACTGCAGTGAAGGAGAGTGGCGAGAGAATACGGTCGGCTATTTATCAGAATGGAATAGATTTCCCACGCCGACAGACGATTGTGAACATGTCGCCTGCCGACATCAAGAAAGAGGGTGCTGCCTATGATCTTCCGCTTGCCATTGGTATTCTTGCTGCCGACGAGAAAATTTCGGCTGATAGATTGAGTGAATATATGATAATGGGCGAGCTCTCGCTCGATGGCTCGCTGCTGCCCATAAAGGGGGTTCTGCCTATGGCTATCAAAGCCCGGGAACTCGGCTTCCGCGGATTTATTGTCCCAAAAGCCAACGAGAAAGAGGCTGCAGTGGTGAATAATCTTGATGTGTATGGCATGAGCAGTATGAGGGAGGTGATTGAATTCTGCAACGGCAGCACGCAGTTCCATCCAACGGTAGTGAATACACGCGAGGAATTTGCCAAGGCTGTGGGGCATTATGATGTGGATTTTTCGGATGTCAAAGGTCAGGACAATGTGAAGCGAGCCTTTGAGGTGGCTTGCGCCGGAGGGCACAACATTCTGCTTGTGGGCAGTCCAGGCTCAGGAAAGTCGATGATGGCAAAGCGGCTGCCGTCGATATTGCCGCCGCTCAGTCTTCAAGAGGCTCTTGAGACGACAAAGATACACAGTGTGGCTGGCAAGCTCGAACGCGGCTCCACGCTGATGACGCAACGCCCTTTCCGCTCGCCGCATCACACGGTGTCGCCGGTGGCACTTGTGGGTGGCGGGAATTATCCTATGCCCGGAGAGATAAGCCTTGCGCACAATGGCATTCTCTTCCTTGACGAGCTTCCTGAGTTTAATAGGCAGGTGCTTGAAGTGATGCGTCAGCCGCTTGAAGACCGCCATATCACCATATCAAGGGCTAAATATACAGTGGATTATCCGGCATCGTTTATGCTTGTGGCAAGCATGAACCCATGTCCCTGCGGATACTATGGACATCCCACCAAGCAGTGCATCTGTCAGCCTGGAGCAGTGCAGCGGTATCTTAGCCGCATTTCCGGACCGCTACTTGACAGAATAGACATACAGATAGAGGTGGCTCCTGTGGAGTTTGACGACATATCGTCGGATGTGCCGTCGGAGAGCAGTGCATCAATAAGGGAGCGCGTTGTGAAAGCGCGTGAGGTGCAGACGGCACGGTTTTCTGGCGACAGAGGCGTGCATTGCAATGCGCAGATGACACCGAAGATGCTGCGCCAATATTGCCATCTCGATGCCAAGAGTCTCTCGCTGCTGAAAGATGCCATGACGCGCCTGAATATGTCGGCGCGTGCCTACGACCGCATACTTAAAGTGGCGCGCACCATTGCCGACCTTGCCGGCAGCGAGAACATTGAGGCTGCGCATATACGCGAGGCAGTCAGCTACCGCAATCTCGACCGCCCGTCGTGGGCTGGGAGATAGCTCTATTTAAGGCGAGATTCTATCATCTTGCGGGCTGCTTGAAGCGACTGCCCGTGATATACTTGATTTCCTGCCGAATCAGCCACTATATAGTAGGGGGTGGATGAAAGTCTAAGATTCCGCAATGCAGTGTTCATAACGCCTCCCACAGCCCAGTATCGAGTACATTTCATCGAGTCGCGGCGCACGATGTTTTTCCACATTGTGGTGTCGTTGTCGAGATTTATGTCGGCAATGCTTAGGCGGCTCGAAGCGAAGCTGCCCATGAAATCTTTTAAGCTCTTTATGTCTTGAATGCGTGATTTGTCGTCGGGGGTCCAGAAATAAAGCAGGTTTAGCGAGTGCATATATGGAGCCACTGTCTCGATGCTGTCGCGGCTGCTGTAGAGCTGCATCGACTGTATGCGCTCTTTGCTCGCTGCATCGTTGAGAGCCGATTGCATGATGTAGAAGTTTTTCATCAGCGACTCGGGGCGAGCCTCGGTGCTTATCATCGACAGCAGCTTCTTGGTCTGCGGGTCGTCGGTGAGTGAGCTGTAGTCGTTTGTGAGCAGCAGTGTGCTGACCACATTGTTGGGGTTTTCGTGTATGAATGCTTCGATTGCAGCGTCGGTCTTTTTAGTTTGGGCATTAGCAAAATCCTCGCAGTTTTCGTTCATGAATTTGCTCCATTCCTCATTTGCGTCGGTGCCTGTGATTTTAATTTTATAAGGTTCGGCAATAGACCCTTCCATGGTCACCTTGTCGCCATTTTGAGCCACAATGTGCGCTATCAGCCGGCGTTGCTGATTGAAAACATAGACCACTGTCGGAGCTTCGCTTTGTCCCTCAAAGGTGAATCGGTTGTCGGTCATCGTGATCCATACTGTTTCTATTCCGTCGCCTGTGGCGTAAGCTATTCTTATGTTTTGTGTGCCGGCATCTGCCAGCTCTCCTTTTACGGTGAAATGGTCGCTGCTGCAACTTGCTGTAAGCAGAGCCAAAACTGCCAATATTGAAAGTAGGATTTTGTTCATATCAAATGTCTTGTCGCAGAATTTGCGCAAATTTAATTTTTTTTTGTCAGCGAGGCAAATTATATGGAGTATATAAAAATGAAAAGTGCGCATTTTCACAAATGCACACCCCCCTCATAACCAAAATTCAAGTATATATTTTTGTTGTTTTTTGTTGTTTGATCTTTTTTCTTTTTGCGATACAAAGATAGGCACAATTTCTTGACTAAAAAACTCAATTTATATAAACAATCCATAATAAATGTAAAAATTGAAAACAAACTTTCTAAAGCATTAGTTTTAAGAAGTTTAGAAAATGCTATAAAAGATGGAAATTTTGTTAATATGAAGTGTAACTATGTGATTATAAAAATGTTACAAATTAACATTTTGCACATTCGCATTTCTAATGTGCAAAAAACTCCCCGAGATAATGTGATATGATAAAAAAAGAGTGTGCACCAAAATTAATTTTTGATACACACTCCCTCTTATTCTATTTCTATGTTTTGTTTTAGGTTGTTTTTCTTCTCGCCCCAAAACGAATACAATTTCTACTTCTCGCGCATGAAGATATTTATTGGAGTGCCTGAGAAATTCCAGTTGTCGCGGATTTTGTTCTCAAGATAGCGGCGGTAAGGTTCTTTCACCCATTGTGGCAGATTGCAGAAGAAGATGAAAGTAGGCACAGCCGCACCCTTGAGCATGGTGATATACTTTATCTTCACGTATTTTCCCTTGTTGGCTGGTGGCGGATAAGCGGCAATTGCCTCCTGCATGTATATGTTCAGCTTTGAGGTCGGCACGGTGCGCTTACGGTTCTCATACACTTCCACAGCCTTTTCAAGCACTTTAAGAATGCGTTGCTTGGTGAGAGCGGAGCCGAATATTATAGGGAAGTCGGTGAATGGGGCAAAGCGGTTGCGTATCGCGTTCTCGTAGGTCTTTATGGCCTCGTTTGACTTGTTTTCCACAAGATCCCACTTGTTCACGCACACCACAAGTCCCTTTTTGTTCTTTTGGATAAGCGAGAATATGTTTGCGTCTTGGCTCTCGATACCGCGAGTGGCATCAATCATCAGAATGCACACATCTGAGTTTTCGATTGCGCGAATGCTTCGCAGAACCGAATAAAACTCTATGTCCTCGTTCACCTTGTTCTTTTTGCGTATTCCGGCAGTATCGACAAGGTAGAAGTCGAATCCGAACTTATTGTAGCGGGTGTATATGCTGTCGCGTGTGGTTCCGGCTATATTTGTCACAATGTTTCTCTCCTCGCCGATAAATGCGTTCACAATCGATGATTTGCCGGAGTTAGGACGGCCCACGATAGCGAATTTAGGAAGATTCTCAAGCTGCTCAGCATCTTTGTCTTCCTTGGGCATCAGTCTCACCACTTCATCAAGCAGGTCGCCAGTCCCGGAGCCGCTTATTGCAGAGATAGAGTAAGGCTGTCCCAGACCGAGCGAATAGAATTCGGCTTCGGCATAGATACCCTCATTGTTGTCGGCTTTGTTTGTGACAAGGATTACAGGCTTGTCGCAGCGGCGCAGTATGTCGGCTACATGGTCGTCGAGGTCGGTGACACCGTTCTTTATATCTACCATGAAGAGGATAACGTCAGCTTCATCAATAGCTATCGATACCTGCTTGTTGATTTCCTCCTCGAAGATGTCGTCGGAGTTTACTACCCATCCGCCTGTATCGACAATCGACAATTCATTGCCGCACCAATCCACCTTGCCGTATTGACGGTCGCGAGTGGTGCCGGAAGTGTCATCGACGATGGCCGAACGTGTCTGCGTGAGACGGTTGAAAAGAGTGGATTTGCCCACGTTAGGACGTCCAACAATTGCTATTAATTTACCCATTTTTTTATTCTTATTTCGTGTTTTGTTGTGTGTTCTGTTATCTCTTATTCTTTATATCCGAATGCGCGGAGCTTGTTGTCGCGGTTGCGCCAGTCTTTCTCCACCTTCACAAACAGCTCAAGCATCACATGCTTCTGGAAGAACAGCTCTATGTCCTTGCGAGCGTCTATGCCCACGCGTTTCAGTTTCTGTCCGCCCTTTCCTATTATAATACCTTTCTGGCTGTCACGTTCCACATATATCACTGCCATGATGTGGATTGAAGTGTCGGTCTCATCAAATTTTTCCACAAGCACCTCGGTGGCGTATGGCACCTCTTTGTCGTAGAGCAGCAATATCTTCTCGCGAATTATTTCGGTCACGAAGAATCTCGCAGGCTTGTCGGTGAGAGCGTCTTTGCCGAAAAATGGAGGAGAATCGGGCAGCAGCTCAACGATGCGCTTCATTATATTGTTCACATTGAACTTTTCGAGAGCCGACGTTGGGAAGACTTCGGCTTTTGGCAGCAACTGCTTCCATCGGTCGATAATCTTCATCAGGTCGTCCTGCCCTTTCAGAAGGTCGATTTTGTTGATTACGAGCAGCACCGGGAACTTGTTCTGCTTCGCTACTTGGTCGAGAAACGATTTGTTTTTCGTCGGGTCTTCCACTACATCCGTCACATATAGCAGAATGTCGGCGTCCACAAGTGCCTCTTCCGAAAATTCAAGCATACTTTCCTGCAACTTGTACTTTGGAGAAAGCACACCGGGGGTGTCGGAGAAGACAATCTGGTAATCGTCGGAGTTCACTATTCCCATGATGCGGTGGCGTGTGGTCTGCGCCTTGGCGGTTATGATTGAGATACGTTCTCCCACAAGCTCGTTCATCAGCGTAGATTTGCCCACATTAGGGTTTCCCACAATATTTACAAAGCCAGCTTTGTGCATTATAAAAGGTGTGATGATTGGTGTGAATATATGAGTTGATTATGAATATAAAATATAATCTCACCCTCCCGATAACCGCTTTCTGTGCGGCTATGAGGAAAGTGAGATTATATGATATCGCAATTAGATGCCCCAGACAATATACATTGCACCCCAAGTGAATCCTGCACCGAAAGCGGTAAGCACGATTTTGTCGCCTTTTTTCAGCTTGCCTTTGTTCTCGTCGAGGCACAAAGGAATTGAGGCTGCACTTGTGTTGCCGTAATGCTCGATGTTCACGAGCACTTTGCTGTCGTCGAGTTTCAGACGGCTGCCGACGGCTTCGATGATGCGCAAGTTTGCTTGATGAGGCACGAACCAGTCGATGTTATCAACAGTGAGATTGTTGCGCTGCATCACGTCGAGCGATGCGGTGTACATGTCGGTCACTGCGTGCTTATACACAGCGCGACCCTCTTGATATACATAGTGTTCGTCGTTATCTACGGTTTCGTGAGAGGCAGGACGAGCCGAGCCACCAGCTTTCATGAGCAGGTGAGGCAAGCCTATTCCATCTACATGGAATACGCCGTCGATTACTCCCATATTCTCTTCATCGGTAGGTTCTACCATGACGGCAGCAGCAGCGTCGCCAAACAGCGGACATGTGGAGCGATCCTTATAGTTGGTCATGCTCGACATCTTTTCGGCAGCCACAACCACGACTTTCTTGTACATTCCGCTTCTCACATAAGCTGTAGCAGATTGAAGTGCGACTATGAAGCCGGCACAAGCAGCTTGAATGTCGTAGCCGTAAGCATTGGCAGCACCGCAATCATGGGCTATGATTGATGCGGTAGAAGGGAAACGGTAGTCGGGATTTGATGTTGCACAGATAATCAAATCGACATCGGTGGCAGTTATGCCACATTCTTTCAGCAATCGGTTCACGGCTATAGTTCCCATATATGAAGAACCCGCGTTCTCGTCTTTGAGAATGCGACGCTCCTTGATGCCGACGCGTGTGGTAATCCACTCGTCGTTGGTATCCACCATGCGAGAAAGCTCGTCGTTGGTCAATACATAGTCGGGCACATAAGAAGCGATGCCTGTTATTTTTGCGTTAAGCATAAAAGTCAGTCAATAAATAATGTGGGGAGAATAATTAAAGAAAAATATATCCTAAATAAAGCAAATCGCTGAGATGAGTTATTTAGGATATTGGTTCATTTATTTATCAAAAAGATGCAAGACTGTTGTGTATCTCCTTTTTGCGGGGATTAAACAGCAGCGTCCTTTTCGATAGCGACCTTACCTCTATAGTAACCGCATTCAGGGCATACAGTGTGATACAAGTGCCATGCGCCGCAGTTAGGGCAAAGTGCCAATGTAGGAACTAAAGCCTTATCGTGAGTTCTTCTCTTGGCTGTTCTTGTCTTTGATTGTTTTCGTTTAGGATGTGCCATTTCGTTATCTAATTTTAATTGTTATTATCTTTTAATTTTCTCAGAGCCTCCCATCGTGGGTCGCACGAGAAATTGTTGTCTTCATCATCATCTTGCGCAGTCGAATCCTGGTCGTCGGCATAGGTGGCATACGCGTCGTCCTCGTCGTCCAAGATGTTCACCGCCCGGTGAGCGGCGAGCTGAGCCTGCATCTCAGCGTTGCACTCCCCTGCCGCATGGGTGTGCTGCAGTGGAATGGTGAGCATTATGGTGTCGTAGATGAGGCTGCTCACGTCGAATGTGTTGAAGCTCTCGGGGATTTCTATCACATTGTCGTCCTCGTCGTTGTATTCTTCACCATATTTCACGTTCACGCGGTATTCGGTATCTACTGTGTGCTGCATCTCGTCAAGACAACGGTCACATGGGATTCCGATTTCGCCTTTGAGCGCAAATTTTAGCTCATAAATATCACCGCTGCGCTTCACTTCGACCTTCACATTCACGTCTCCGTTCAGCACATCGGTACTCTCCATTTTTCTGAAAAAATCCATTCCCAACTCATACTCAAATTCTTGCGTTCCGTTGGGCATACCCTTTAAGGGTAAATCAAATGTTGCCAATTTTTCCAAAAGTGTTTAGTTAATTCGGCGCAAAGTTACAAACATTCTATTTAATAATCAACCATTTCGGAGCATTTTTGTGAATTTTATG
Source organism: uncultured Muribaculaceae bacterium (assembly GCA_964459845.1). GTDB lineage: Bacteria > Bacteroidota > Bacteroidia > Bacteroidales > Muribaculaceae > CALZFJ01. The sequence continues at coordinate 7,642 of CAYWOC010000027.1, forward strand.
TAAAAATATTGGCAAATGGTACTTAAAAAAACATATTCATGCCCTAATGAACAATTGGATAATAACAGATTGTATATCGTTGATATTAAAAGAAGCCGATTTCCTGTATCGTGGAATCGGCTTCTCATGCTATATAGTATGTGTATTGTTTATCTCCCTGGTGGCGGACCCATAGGACCTCGGCCTCCTCCCTGTGGAGGTCCCATCGGGCCACGGCGGCCTCCGAAGTCGGTTTTCATTTTGGGATTGTTCTTTTGGCTGCCGAATGTGGTGAACTTATAGGTGAATGTGAACATCACATATCGGGTGAGTGTGTTGCTTTCTATATCTTGGATATAGCTTGCAGTCACGTTTCGGCGTATGCTTTGTCGCTGCCCCAGTATATCGAATACCTTTGCCGATATTGTGGCGGTCTTGTCGCGCAGAAACTCGTATGACAGCTCTGCGTTCCATAGCCACTGTGTGGAGTTGTATCCGTCGGAGTATCCGCTTGTGGCACTGTAGTTGAGGTCGGTGTTGAGTACAATGCCTATAGGTGTGTAGTAGGATGCGTTGAAGCGTCCGCCATAGGTGTGGATTGTGCGGTCGTCGGTTGAGCCGGCACTGTTGTGGGAGTTTTGTAAGCGGTAGGTCGGGCGAAGTTCAAGCTCCAAATTCGTAGGTCGGAATGAAATTCCCGGCGACACGTTGAACGACATGTTGCCGTTGCGGTTGTATGTGCCGTTGTTGTAAGCCACCGAGCTTGCATAGCGTATTCCTCCCATAGCAGAGAAATACCAGCTCTTGCGGTGGAATGGGAAGCTCACCATACCCATAGCGTCGGCATTCCACACGCCGTTCACATTGTCGTAGGTAATGGTCTGCCCGCCAGTACTCTCGTCATAGTCAATTTTCGATATAATGCTGTTGGTGGCATATTGTGCGCCTGCCATAGCCATGACGCTGCGCTGCGACTCTTGGTTGAAATCATTATATCTTATGCTGATGCGCTGGTTGAACGTCGCTTTCAGGTCGGGGTTACCTACCACGATGCGAAGTGGATTGGAGCGGTCGGCTACGGGTTGTAGCTGTGTCATCGATGGCTGGCTGTTGTTGGAGCGGTAATCGATGGCGAGGTTGCGTGTCTTGTTGAACTTCATGCGCAAACGGGCGTAGGGCGCAATGTTCCAAGTCCAGCGTGTGGGTATGTTTCGCGCCTCGTTCATAATGTCGTGGCTGCTCATCATGGATGAGTTGAGCGAAAGCCCTGCATCCAGATTGTAGAGCTTGCGTACCTGCTTGAATCCAATCTGATAACGCTGCGTGAAGTAGTCGTTGCGGAATTGTGAGCTCTGCTCGGTGTTCAATGCCTCGCCGAGTTCTGTTTCAAGTATTTCGGCAAGCATATTATAGTCGTAGAGTGCGAGAGCTGAGTATTTGTCGGTGATTGCACGGCGGAAATTCACGTCGCGTAGCGCAGACACAAGAGAATGTCCGTCGATGCCGTTGTTCATGTTGCCGCGGTTTAGGTCATATACCATTTTGTCGGCATTGTTGAACTTGTAGTTGCCATGATAAGCAAACGATAGGAACCGTGCATTTTTCACATCGCCGAGTGGCTCGGTCCATGTGAGCCGCCAGTTTATTCCGTTGCTCCAGCGGTGATTGTCGTATATCTGGTCGATGGTCTCTTCTGCCTCGTCGTTGTCCGATTGCTGATAGTAATTATTTTTAGTGTATGTCATTCCAGTTTCCTTCACGTTGCTGAAGTTGTAGCGCACTTGCGCGCTGTAGCTTCTGCCTGGATGGCTGCGGAATTTGTGGTTATACACAAGTTGTCCGCTGAACTCATAGCTCTTGCCGTCGTTGGCATAGTCGTTGAGGCTTCGGCTCAGTGGTAGTGCGCTCATGTTTCGGGATATAGTGCTGTCGGTTTTCACCGATTTGCTGAAGCTGAAATTGAAGTTTGGACGGAATTCGAGCGTGTTGAATGAGTCAAGTTCCCATTTCAGGCGGAAATCACCGTTCACGTTATGTCCCTTGTCGCGGGTGGCTGTGTAGGAGTTTTTTGTCTGCGCGCCAATCAGCAGGTATTGGTAATTGCTGTTTGTGTAGGTCTCGCGGTCGCTGTGGGAATACATCAAGCTACCTCCTGCACGGAATTTTTCTGAGTCTTTTGTCCCCACATTGAAGTTTATGCCCACGCTCTGCGAAGTGTTTATTCCGTCTTGTCCGCCAAATCGTGTGAAGCGGCTTGCGCCGCCGTCGGTGAACGCCATTTCATTGGTGTTGTTTGCGCCGCCGAGCAGGGTGAACTGGTTGCCGTCGCTGAAGCGGTTTATCATGAAGTTGCCAGTGTATCGCTTGTCGGTTCCATATCCGCCGGTCACCGTGCCAAACCACCCGTTGTTCATTCCTTTTTTCACGGTCAGGTTAATCACAGTCTCATCTTCGCCGTCATCCACTCCGGTTAGCCGGGCAAGGTCGCTCTTGCGGTCCACCACTTGCAGCTTGTCCACCATCTCCACCGGGATGTTCTTGGAAGCCACTTTAGGGTCATCGGCGAAAAATTCTTTTCCATCGACAAGAATTTTTTTCACCTCCTTTCCTTGGGCTGTTATCTTGCCCTCGCTATCCACTTCCACGCCAGGAAGACGCTTCAGCAGGTCTTCCACCACGGCATTGGGTTGAGTCTTGTAAGAGTCGGCGTTATATTCCACAGTGTCTTCCTTCACTGTGATTTCGGTTTTCACGCCCACGATTGTGGTCTCTTTCAGCATAATAGAGCTTTCGCCAAGCTCTATGTCGCCTATGGTCACATTCTCGCCGCCTACAGTCACATTCTTCTTTGCCGTGTTATAGCCTATGTAGCTCACGGCCACAATATATTTTCCAGAACCTATGCCTGAGAATGAGAAGTTTCCATTGGCATCGGCTGTGGTTCCGTTCACGAAAGTGCTGTCTTTCGTAGCCCTGAGCAGTCGCACCGTGGCATCGGCAAGAGCCGATTTGTCCTTAGCATCCACGGCACGTCCCCTGATGGCAGCCGCCCACGCCGCTATGCCCGATGCACCGACGAGAACTGTTATAACAATGAATAATAAACGTTTCATTTAAATCCTTGATTTGTATCTTTTTTCTAAAAAATTTCCTAAGATTTTTGCCTCTCTTCAATTTTTTAGATGCAAAATAAGGTATAAAGTTTAATTGTTCCTAACTTTGTACCCACAAAAAATTAAATAATAGATAATGAAAGAGTTTTTGAAGATATTACGGCGTTTTGTGCCTCCGTATAAAAAATATTTAATATTGTCGGTGGTATTTAATGTGTTGTCGGCATTGTTGAACATATTTTCATTCGCTGCGTTGATACCGATATTGCAGATTTTATTCAAGACAGGAGATGCCGAGGCTGCAACTTCTATTATGGAATGGGGCAGCGGCGACATTAAGGAGGTGGCTATGAACAACCTCAATTACTATGTAAACCAGCTTGTAGGCTCGGTGGGCCCCACTACGACATTGCTGCTGATAGGCTTGTTCTTGGCATTCATGACTCTGCTGAAGACGGGTGCCTACTTCCTGTCGTCGGCGATGATTATACCTATGCGCACCGGCATAGTGCGCGACATCCGTAATATGCTTTATAACAAGATTCTTTCGCTCCCGCTTGGATTTTTCTCTGCCGAGCGTAAGGGCGACATCATAGCGCGCATGAGTGGTGATGTCGGGGAAATCGAGAACTCTATTCTATCGTCGCTCGACATGCTGTTCAAGAATCCTATTCTCATTGTCTCATATTTTGCCACCATGCTGTTTGTGAGCTGGGAGCTTACGCTGTTCACTCTTGCCATTGTGCCGGTGATGGGCTGGGTGATGGGAACTGTGGGAAGAAAGCTTAAGCAAAATTCGCTCGCGGCGCAAGGTCTGTGGAGCGACACGATGAGCCAAGTAGAGGAAACCCTTGGCGGACTGCGCATAATCAAGGCTTTCTGCGCCGAGGAGAAGATGAACCAGCGTTTCCGCCGTGTGAACGATGAGTATCGCCGCATCATAAGCCGTGTGGGCATACGCCAGTCGATGGCACATCCTATGAGCGAGTTTCTCGGCACGGTGCTTATTGTGATTGTGTTGTGGTTTGGCGGTGTGCTGGTGCTGAATAACATGACGCTTTCCGGACCGACTTTCATCTATTATCTTGTGATACTTTACAGTATCATCAATCCGCTGAAAGATTTCTCGAAAGCTGGGTATAATATACCTAAAGGGCTTGCTTCGATGGAGCGTGTGAACAAGATTCTCAACGCCGATAATCCTATCAAGAATCCTGCATCGCCCAAGAGGATTCAGAACCTGCAAGCCGACATCAGCTACCGCAATGTGCGTTTCCGCTATGATGACGTGTGGGTGATTGATGATGTGTCGATAGATATACCCTACGGCAGCACTGTCGCGCTCGTCGGCCAGTCGGGCTCCGGAAAATCCACTCTCGCCGATTTGTTGCCTCGCTTCTATGATGTGCAGCAGGGCTGCATCACTATTGATGGCGTGGATATTCGCGACATTAATGTTCAGGATTTGCGTGCGCTTATGGGTAATGTCAATCAAGAAGCGATACTTTTCAATGACACTTTCTATAATAATATATCATTTGGCGTGGAGGGTGCCACTCGCGAGCAGGTTGAGGAAGCTGCTCGCATTGCCAATGCCTACGACTTTATTGCCGCGTCGGAGAATGGCTTTGATACAAATATAGGCGACCGCGGCTGCCGATTGTCGGGCGGACAGCGGCAGCGCATAAGCATAGCGCGCGCCATCTTGAAGAATCCGTCGATACTTATCCTCGATGAGGCTACGTCGGCTCTCGACACCGAAAGTGAACGCTCGGTGCAGGAAGCTCTCGACCGCTTGATGAAGAACCGCACCACGCTTGTCATAGCCCACCGCCTATCCACAATCCGCAATGCCGACCTTATATGCGTGATGCATGAAGGCAAAATCGTGGAGAGAGGCACCAACGACCAGCTTATAGCTCTCAACGGATATTATAAGCGTCTTGTGGATATGCAGTCGGTGAAGTGATTTGGTGCTGCGGCGATGCATTATCTCGCAAATCTTTTCGAGACAGTGCCGTCGGCATAGCGTTCTATCACGAAGCCTTTGGCATCATAAGTCAGCTTTATGCCGTCGATGGAGTATCTTGCCACCATTGTCTTGTCGCTCGCCGTGTTGGCTTCCACTTCTTCAGCCGAGGATGGAGGCAATGTGCCTTCAAGCACCACATTCAGCTTTTCTGCTGGAGCAAGGTTGCCATCGGAAGCTATGAAATAGGCTCTGAAAGCATTTGATTTGCCTGTTTTTGAGAACTCTGGGCCGTCACCGTCGAGCTGATATATGTTTTCTTCACTATCGATGGGCGAATATGTGGATACGAATCTGTAGTCGCGTCCGTTTGCCGATTTTGAGTCCATCGAGATGAAGTTTACGTTTTGGGCTTTGAAAGTCTTGTTGCCTATACAATCAAACACCAAGTATGGCAGATTTGCCGACATTTGCTGAGCATCGCCGAAATACATGTTGTCTCCAACTTCAGCTATAAATTCCTTGGCATACAGGCGTTCGACATCCGAGCCTTCGATGTCGAATGGTGCGACAAATGTGTTCCACTTGTTGCTGCTGAAATTGCGAGTGAAGCTCACTTCGCTTGCTCTGAAATCTACAGGAACGCAGAATCCGTATCCGTCTTTCAGATTTATCGACTGTGCATATCCGCTCTTTATGACATTTGCCGCATCAAGACCGCTTGGCTCTTTGTAGGCAGCATCGAGATAATACATTGTGTTGGGATTGCTGTTGCGGGTCACGTCGGCCACCAGTCCTGTGGTGTAGCGCATGTCCACGGCATTCGCCTCTTCGGGTACAGTTATATGCGAAGTGGCCTCAACACCCGACACCACTTCCATGTCGTCGCTGTAGAATACCACACCGGGAACAACATTGAAAAACTCGGATGTGTATAATTCTGTTATTTCGCTGAGTACACCGCTTCTTCTGTGTTGATACCCATATCCCACCAATTGGATGCGATATGTCTGTCCGCTTACATTATTGAAATCGGTGTCAATGATAAAGTCGAAAGTCTGCTCTTTGCTCTCTCCCGGTTTAAGGTTCATTAGATGAGCGACAGAGGCTTCAAATAAGCCTGTGTTTATGTTTTTTATGAAACATTTCACATATCTGTTGTAAGCCGAAGTGTCGATATTGGTGATTTTCGCCTTTATGCCAATATATCCGCCGAAAGATTTGCCGTCTTTTGCATTCAATTGAACGACATCGGCTTTGATTTTCACCTGCGTGGTGTCGGTTATGCCCTCATATATAACATAAGAGTCGTCTTCTCGTCCAAGTGTCACGGCTATGGAGTCGCCTAATGCAATGTCATAATTGCTTCTGACATTGACTCTTTTGTGTTCTCCTTTTCTCAATTTTGTGTGGAAGAAGGAATAAACGGGCGATGAATTTTTATCGTAAAATATTCGGGTATATAATGTGCCATCGAAATCATATCCGTGGTTTACAAGGTCGTAGGCATATATGCCGTAGAAATCATCACCTATGCACTCTACTGATTTTACCTCAATTTCGCTGCCTTTCACATATTTCTTGATTGCCATATTGTTGCCTGTTATATCAATGTCGAAATGTGAGTCATCGCTGCCGTAATCAGCGAGCCACTCGCTGCTGCCGCTCTCTTTGCTCACTTGGCGAAGCTCGTATTTCCCCTCAAGCCCTTTACCGAGATTCACGGTGACAGAATCTCTATATATGCACTGTGAGCCAGTGTATTCCAAAGTCCGCTTAGGCAGGACTGATATGATTTTCCCATCTTGGAATAATGCCAATGAGTAATCTACATTGCAGTTACGGCTGAAAGAAGTCGCGCGTGAATCTTTTATTTTTATGTCGGTGAAGTCTTCATCTATCGATTTTCGCTTATAGGTTAAGCTGTCGGTAGTATGGAGTAAGTCGGATGTCAGCTTTATTGGGCGGTTGTCATAGTCGCTCTTTTTGCCTTTCGGCATTGAGACAATGTTTTGCCACAAATTAAAATCATATACACCTACATTCAAAGCTGTCAGTGCGAAATATCCGTTTCCTTCACCATCCCATCCCCAATTGAAATGGAAATTCTCATCGCCATCATATCCGTCGCACACAAAAGCGTGTCCGCCGGCAAATTGTGATATGCCAGAAAAATACACTGGACCATTCTTTTCAAGCTCAGTATATACGGTGTCTATCCAATCTTCATAACTGCCACATTCGTTGCTGCTTATGTAGCGTGCGTTGTCATAGCCGAAATAGTTGGCTACAGCGTATGGCACATCCACACTGTAGGCTCCAGAACCGTTTTTGTTGTATTGCATTCTCACGGCATATCCTATATATTTCATCAAAGTGGATACAGCCGCACGGCTCGTAGAATCGGCAGTGTTTCTGTAACTGTCGCGCATATTGTTCCAGTCGAATGAAGTGGGTTGCAATTCCGGATATTTGCTGTAGGCTGGAATAGTTTTTGTGGTTGATTCAGGCCAGTTGTGATACTTCATTATTTGGGCAAGAGCTGTGGCTACACATCCAGTCGGGTATTTATTTACTTCAAAATCATTGTATGGAGCATCTTGTCCCCAAAGCGTTGTCATAAGTATTGGCACTCTTTTCCTTACGATGTTGCGGCGCGTCTTGCCGGCATTGGATTTGAAAGAAGTCTTACCGCTTCTCTGTGCCTCCTTTATCTGTTGGGCGTAAGTGTCGAGCCAAGCTTTCATATTGTCGGGAATGCGGTTGGCATCAAAACTTCCTTTATCGGCATATCCGAGAATAGGCTTGGCAATATCATCCCCGCCGACAATGACAAATCCGCTATCATTGCCCACGTTGAACACATAATAGGCATCCGATTCATAGGCAGTGCTGAGTTCTGCCACATTGCCGATAACTGGACTTTGCTGCACATCTCCACTCATTGAAGCCGATTTGTCGTTAAGGAACTTGAGCGCGCGGGCTGAAGCCTGTTGGTGGCTTATTGGATCTGCATAACTTGATAATGCGAAAAATACGCATATCATGGTGCTTGCTATGCACCTGCCGATGAGTAGATTTTTCTGTAGGTTCATAATTGGGGATGGTTGGAAATTAATAGTAAAATTGCTTGTTGTCTTATTGTTTTGCAAATATACGCATAAAAATATGATATTTTGCAAAAAAAAGATGCAAAAGAATACCCCCCCAACAAGAAAATGTATCGTATGAAAAATCAATGATTTATAAAACCATATTTATAGGATTTTTTTTGATTGGTTCAAATATGCAATAAAGCGAAATATGCATAATTATGATTGTATTAAGCAGGAGCAATAAAGTCTCAGTTTAGAGATTATTCATTAAAAATCGGAAAAATCGCCATTATGATGGCTGAATTTATGTAAAAATCGTCACTTATACTGGCGAATTTTACTAATTTTGCAAAAGATAAATATCTTAACAACCAAAATAGGTATTATAGTTATGAAGCATATTAAGCGTTTTTTGCAAGATAAGATGACTGAGCGGATTGTTCCCGGTAAAGCCGTGTTGATATTTGGTGCGCGTAGAGTAGGAAAAACTGTGCTGATGAAAGACTTGGTGAAATCATATCAGGGCGGTAAATCGCTTATTCTAAATGGTGAGGATTATGATGTGATATCGATGTTTGCAAATCGCTCGATAGCTAATTATCGACATCTTTTTGAAGGCATAGATTTGCTTGCTATTGATGAGGCTCAGAATGTTCCAGAGATAGGCAGCGTGCTGAAGTTGATTGTTGATGAATTGCCGGAGATAAGGGTTGTGGCAAGTGGCTCTTCGTCATTTGATTTGCTGAACAAGACTGGGGAACCACTTGTCGGACGAAGCACTCAATTTTTGCTAACGCCATTCTCTCAGCGTGAAATATCGCAGATTGAAACTGGGATAGAGACCGTGCAGAATCTTGAGCAAAGGCTGATTTATGGCTCATATCCTGAGGTGGTGACTATGGACAATTTTAATCAGAAAGCAGAGTATCTGAAAGATATTGTAAGTGCATATCTTCTAAAAGATATTTTGGCTATTGATGGGCTGAGAAATTCTGGGAAAATGCACAACCTTCTTCGGCTTATTGCATATCAAGTAGGCAGTGAAGTATCGTATGATGAATTAGGCAAACAGCTTGGAATTAGCAAGACAACTGTGGAAAAGTATCTTGATTTGCTTCAAAAGGTGTTTGTGGTTTATCGAGTAGGAGCTTTTTCGAGAAATTTGCGCAAAGAGGTCTCAAAAGCTGGAAAGTGGTATTTCTACGACAATGGAATACGCAATGCAATCATTGGGGCGTTTTCGCCGCTCGCTACAAGGCAAGATTGTGGAGCTTTATGGGAGAATTATCTGATAAGTGAACGCAGAAAGTGTGCGATAATGGATTCTCCTTATCGTGAGCTATACTTTTGGCGTACCTACGATAACCAAGAGATAGACTTGATTGAGGAAGATAATGGCGAGCTTAACGCTTTTGAAATAAAGTGGGGAAATAAGCATCCATCAGTTCCTAAGGCATTCGGTGCTGCATATCCTGATGCAAAATATCAGATTCTAAACCGCGAGAATTACTTGAATTTTGTGTAAAATCGGAAAAATCGCCATTATGATGGCTGAATTTATGTAAAAATCGTCACTTATACTGGCGATTTTTACATTTTGTCTTAAATGTGGCGATTATCCTGAATCGGTGCATTAGGATTTGTGACAATCAGAACTGGAAGTAGATGAACGGCTGAATGTCGGAGCTTTTCATCTGGATAGCGATGTAGATTACAGCAAGCAGCACGATTACATATACCGCAAATGGCGCATGCGACATTGCCCTCTTGGTGGCATTTTCCCATTGTGCTGGCAAGAAGTGCAGCACATATCCGAGAGCCATGAGGGCAAACACTTTCCAGTAGCCTTCGATGAGTTGCGGGAACAGGTCGGCATGGAATGCTGTGGCAATCTGTGTGAGCATAGTCATGGAGTTATTGAAATCGGTATTACGGAAAAATATCCAGCAGAATGCAGCAAAATGGAATGTTACCACCACATTCACCGCTTGCCGCATCGCTGAGCCGCGACAGCCGAGCTTTGCTCCGGTTATCGTCATCCACATCTTATGTGCGGCGAGAGCCACACCGTGAAGTAGCCCCCACACCACGAAGTTCCATGAAGCTCCATGCCACAATCCGCCAAGGAACATAGTGATGATTAGGTTGATATATTGGCGAATCTTTCCCTTTCGGTTTCCGCCGAGCGAGATGTATAAATAATCTTTCAGCCAGCTCGACAGCGAGATGTGCCATCTCCGCCAGAACTCGGTGATGGAAGCCGATTTATACGGGCTGTCGAAGTTGATATTGAAGTGAAATCCGAGCAGCAGAGCGATGCCTATCGCCATATCGCTATATCCCGAGAAGTCGCAATAAATCTGGAGTGTATAGCCATACACTCCCATAAGATTCTCAATGCCCGAATACAGCGAAGGGTCGGCAAAGATGCGCTCAACGAAATTGACGCTTATATAATCGGATATAATCACTTTCTTGAAAAGGCCGCAAGCTATCAGGAACACGCCGCGCCCCATCATTTCGTGGGTGACGCACAGTGGCTGGCGTATCTGTGGAATGAAATCCTTGGCGCGTACAATCGGTCCGGCAACGAGCTGCGGGAAAAACGACACATAGAATGCATAGTCGAGCAGACGGTCGAGTGGCTTGATGCGGTGGCGATACACGTCGATTGTGTAGCTCAACGACTGGAATGTGAAGAAAGAGATGCCCACAGGCAGGAATATGTCGAGTGCGTCAAAGTGTGCGCCAGCCATGCTTGCCCACACTTCACCGAAGAAATTGGTGTATTTGAAATAGCACAGCAGACCGAGGTTCACAATAAGACTTATAGTCACAAGCAGCTTCCTCCCGATGCCGCTTGAGGTTTTATACATCGACCGTGCAATGAGGTAATCGCTCACAGTCACCACAGCAAGCAGGAAGAAATATATTCCGCTGCTCTTGTAATAGAAATAATAGGAGAAGCAGGTGACGAATAGTATGCGTGCCGTGTCGCGGCGTTCGAGAGCCACATACACAAGCATAAATGCAGCAAACAGCCATAAGAATACCCCCGACGAGAATATAATTGGCTGGCTTGCGTCGTAGCTCAATACGTGCGCGAGATTGCTTAATATGGAGTCGAGATAGCCAGAGTGTATCATTGCAGTGTCCCCTCCTTTCTGCCTTCATATTCACATCGGCGGTCGTAGCGTTCCTTGCCGTATTGCAGTGTCTCAAAAAATATCTTTGCGAGATGCCGTCCGCCACGGAAGTTGATGTGCGTGTAATCAAGGTTGGCTTCCGAAGGCTTCGAGTTCACCATTTTCACGATGCTCCCTTCGCCGCCCATAGCCTCATAAAGATTCCAAAACGCAACGCCGCAGTCGGCAGCGATGGCTTGCTGATAGCGTATCAAGTTTTTCACACCGCGCATAGTGCGGAAATTTCCATCTACGCGCTCTTCACGGTCGCCGACGCTGATTACAAGGAATCCTGTGCCGGGCATATTGGCTTTCAGCTTGTTGATGGCATTTTCCATACTACGCTTGTAGTTGCCATAGTCTGCGCCGCGCGATGTGGCTACGTTCAGTCCATACATCAATATCACAAGGTCGTAGGGGCGAACGCGGTGAAATTTGCTTATCATGTCGTCGCGCAGATAAGCAAGATTGCTGCCGCGGCAGCCTCTCAGCGAGAAGTTGTCGAGGATAACTCCGTTCAAGCCATCCATCGATGCGCCATAGAACACATAGTTCCCGCCCAGATGCGATGAAGTCCACCTCACGCGGTGGATATTGCCATCCACCGTCAGGCTCTGTATGTCGCTTGATGCCTCGACATAGAACGTGCGGCTGTCTGCGCCGCCGTTGATGGAGGCGGTTATTGTGTTGCTGCCATTGCTGAGCAGATATATCGACGATTGTTCACATTCGTTAAGGCGAGTGCGGTAGGTCTTTTGTCCCGAGAGTTGCATCCATGCCGAGCTGTCGGGCAAGAAATATCTGCCCGATATTATGCCCTTGTTGTGGTCATAACGCCTACGGTTGGCTGTAGCCGAAAATTCGCTCCATCCGCCAAATTTGTGAATCACCGAGCGACGGAAACCGCTTGTTTCCGATGACATAGGCACAAATCCCACTCCACAACCGCCGTATGCGTCTTGTAGCATATTGCGCAAGTCGGCAGTGAAAATATCGCCCTCGATATATGAATCTCCAAGCACTGCGATGCGCACAGGTCGTGATTTGCTTGAGCGTAGAGCGTCATAGAACGGAGCCATCCCGCGTCCATCATCGCTATAGTCCTCGATGCAGGTCATTCCAGTGCGGCATGAATCCACAAATTCCGGTTTATGAGCCTCTATAATGGAGTCGGAGAGCGTCAAGTTCACAGAATCTGCTTCATCGCCGTCATCCTCGGTGCCTGTGATTTCAGAAAGCATGTCCACACGCCTCATCTCCACGCCGGCAACATTGATGTCGGGCAGCCAGTAGGCGGCGAGCAAAGCTATTAATATGATAAGCACCAGCCACAGCACATGGTGCAGATAATTCCTCTTCATTAAAACGTTGTAAAATCAAGCGGCAAAATTACTAAAAAAGCAGTTATTAGACATAAAAAATCAGTAAATTGTTGATAAACATAGGCAGAACTGGAGTAAAATTTTGGAGAAAGATCCTTGAAGATTTGAAGATTCGCTCCGATAGGAGGTTTTTGCGAGATTAAGTTTCAGAAATACGGCGAAAATGTGTAATTTTGTTTCTCATATAAAAAGAAATAATTGTGGCAAAAGATATTGTTGAAACGCCCCTAATGAAGCAGTATTTCGAGATGAAGCAGAAGCATCCTGATGCTGTGCTGCTGTTTCGTGTGGGCGATTTTTATGAAACATTCTCCGATGATGCCATTTCGGCATCCGAGATTTTGGGTATCACCCTCACACGCAGAGCCAACGGTTCGGCGAAATATGTGGAGCTTGCCGGATTCCCGCACCATGCTCTCGACACATATCTGCCGAAACTCGTGCGTGCAGGAAAGCGAGTGGCTATATGCGAGCAGCTCGAAGACCCGAAGCTCACCAAAAAGCTGGTGAAGCGCGGCATCACTGAGCTTGTGACACCGGGAGTGTCAATCAACGACAATATACTGAACCATCGCGAAAACAATTTCCTCGCTGCCGTTCATTTCGGCAAAAAGGCTTGTGGAGTAGCGTTTCTCGACATCAGCACAGGCGAGTTTCTCACAGCAGAAGGCACTACCGACTATATCGACAAGCTGCTGGGCAATTTTGCCCCGAAAGAGGTGCTTGTGGAGCGCAGCCACCGCCAGCAGTTTAACGAAACTTTCACAGCCAAATATCTTACTTTTGAGCTTGATGACTGGATTTTCACCGAGGATGCCGCCACCGACCGCCTGCTCAAGCATTTCGAGACGCGGAATCTGAAAGGCTTCGGCATCGCTTCGATGAAGAATGCGATAGTGGCATCGGGAGCCATATTATGCTATCTCGACATCACACAGCACACCCACATCGGGCATATCACCACCTTGTCGAGAATCGAGGAGGAGCGTTATGTGCGCCTCGACAAGTTCACGGTGCGGAATCTTGAGCTAATCGACTCTATGTGCGACGACGGCAAGAGCTTGCTGTCGGTGATCGACCGCACGCTGTCGCCTATGGGCGCAAGACTGCTGCGCAGGTGGATATTGTTCCCGCTGAAAGATGTGAACCAGATAAACAACCGCCTCGATGTGGTGGAATACTTCTTCCGCGACACCGAAGGGCGCGAGCTGCTGAAGCAGCAGCTTGAGATGATAGGCGACGTGGAGCGTCTTATCTCGAAGGTAGCTGTGGGGCGCATCACTCCGCGCGAGCTGGTGCAGCTCAAGAATGCGCTTGCGGCAATAGAACCGATAAAGAATATTTGCACCGAAGCCAGCAATGAGGTGCTTCGCCGCATAGGCGAACAACTGAATCCATGCGCCATAATACGCGACCGCATAGAGCGCGAGATAAACCCCGACGCTCCTAATCAGACCAACCGCGGTAATGTGATTCGCGACGGAGTGAACGCTGAGCTTGATGAACTGCGCCACATTTCTTATTCCAGCAAAGACTATTTGCTGCAAATGCAGCAGCGCGAGAGTGAGCGCACTGGCATACCAAGCCTTAAAATAAGCTATAACAATGTGTTTGGCTACTATATAGAGGTGAGAAACACCCACAAGGACAAAGTGCCGCCAGAATGGGTACGCAAGCAGACGCTCGTGAGCGCAGAGCGATATGTGACACAAGAGTTAAAGGAATATGAGGAGAAGATTCTTGGTGCGGAAGAACGTATTTTGAGCATAGAAAGCACTCTTTTCAATGAGCTTGTGAATGCTGTGAGCGAATATATTCCGGCAATTCAGCTCGATTCAAACTTGATAGCAAGGCTCGACTGCTTAAGCTCATTCACAAGAGCGGCGATAGAAAATCACTACAACCGCCCCGAGCTTAACGATTCTCTCGACATTGACATCACCGAAGGTCGCCACCCGGTGATTGAGCGTGAGCTTCCGCTCGGAGAGCGTTATGTGTCAAACAGCATACACCTCGGCAACGACGACCAGCAGATAATAATGATTACAGGTCCGAATATGGCGGGCAAATCGGCTCTGCTGCGACAGACGGCACTGATAGTGCTTATGGCTCAGATAGGGTGTTTCGTGCCTGCTGACAGCGCCAAAATAGGCATAGTGGATAAGATATTCACAAGAGTGGGGGCAAGCGACAATATTTCGCTCGGAGAATCTACTTTTATGGTGGAGATGACTGAGGCGGCATCTATCCTAAACAACATAAGTGAGCGAAGCCTTATCTTGTTTGACGAACTTGGTCGAGGCACAAGCACCTACGATGGTATCTCGATTGCATGGTCGATAGTGGAATATATCCACGAGAATGCAAAGGCACATGCCAAGACGCTGTTTGCCACTCATTACCACGAGTTGAACGAGATGGAGAACACATATAAGCGCATAGCCAACTATAATGTGTCGGTGAAAGAGCTTAACGGCAAGGTGGTGTTTGTGCGCAAACTTGTGCGTGGAGGCAGTGAACACAGTTTCGGTATTCATGTGGCAAAGATTGCCGGAATGCCGCCAGCCATAGTGAAACGTGCCGGAGAGGTGCTTAAGCAGCTTGAGACCAACCATCGTGGCGATGCCACACCGTCGATTTCACAGTCTAAGCCCGAAAGCGGAATGCAGTTGTCGTTTTTCCAGCTCGATGACCCTGTGCTGTGCCAAGTGCGAGATGAGATATTGCACGCCGACATCAATAATCTTACTCCAGTGGAGGCTCTTAACAAATTGAATGAAATAAAGAAGATTATAACAGGAAAATCAGAATAAACATAATAATCATAAACCAAAATGAAGAATTTAAGACTTACTACAGCTATTGCCATCATGCTTGCAGCGATTTTGCTCGGTGGCAATTATGCTTCGGCGAAGAAAGCGCAAGGTGACTTTAAAGTCGTGTCCTACAACATCCGCCTCAGTGTGGCAGCACAAGCTGACGGTGACAACTGCTGGGAGAACCGCAAACAGGCATCAATCAAGATGGTGAACGAACAGAAGCCGCTTATTATGGGACTTCAAGAGGCTTGTCCCGACCAAATTGAATATCTCAATGCAAATTTGAAAAATTATAAATATATAGGCGTGGGCCGCGATGATGGCAAGCACGAAGGTGAAGTGATGGCTATATATTATGATGCTTCACGCGTGAAATTGCTGAAGAGCGGAACTTTCTGGTTGTCGCAAACTCCGGATTCCGTGTCGTTTGGCTGGGATGCTGCCTGCCGCCGCACATGCACTTGGGGCGTATTTTCGGTGATAGGCACCGACCAGAAGTTTTGCTACTTCAATACACACCTCGACCACATGGGGCGCGTGGCTCGCCGTGAGGAGATAAAATTGATTGTCAGCAAGATACATGAGCTTGCTCCCGGTGGAATGCCAGTGTTCTTGACCGCCGATTTCAACAGCAGCACCGCAAATGCCATATTCGACCCGCTGAAAGCCGTCATGCACGACGCTCGCTCAACTTGTCGCATAACCGACAAGAAAGCTACATTCAATGGCTGGGGCAAACTGGAGGAGTCGGCTATCAACGATGAGAATGAGGTCGTAATCGACCATATATTCTACAAAGATGTCAAGCCAATTAGCTTCAAGGTACTTGACGGCAATTATGGCGTGCCATATATATCCGACCACTATCCTGTGGTGATGACATTCCGCTTCAAATAATCTGCCGCAGAACCGTGTTTAATAATACCAAAAACAGCCGTTGCTTTAAGTTGCAATGGCTGTTTTTTTAATAGATATAATGCCTTATTTTTATGTCAATTCGTAATAATATGAATATTAAACATATAGATATGTAATTTTTTTCAAGTCCAAACCAAATATGGCTGGATTTTGGAGCAAAACCAAACCAAAATTTACAAAAAATTGATCCAAAACCAAACCGATGAAGCATCACAGCGAGCCTGTCTCGATGCGGCAGCATATGCGCTCGATGATGGCATCTTCCTTGTTTTTATCGGGGTGGTAGCCTGTGCGCATATTCACTCCGAAGAAGCGTCCGAAAGTTTGCCAAAAGCCGGCGCGGAAAGTGCCGAGAAAGGCTTTCACGATATTGTAGGACGACTGGTCGGTCTCACGGTTGATGAGCTTTATTAGCATTTTGCCTTGCGACCGTGTAAAAGTTTTCATTACTGGCTTGTATTGATTGAAGATAGCCTTTTCAAACTGCTTGAGGTATTCCTGCTTCTCTTTTTGCGTCTGGAACGTTTCGAGATATTCGTATGTCTCAAGCAGAGTTGAGCATATCAGTTTTGCATAAGGAAGCGTTTTGCGTACATCACGCACCGTGCGCCAATAGAATTCCTCCTCTTTCTTGTTTTTGAAACGCTCAGGAGGATAGATGGTGATGGGATTGAAGACAATCATGCAAAGCGTGTCGCCAGTGGCTTCGTCGATGAAGTGATATTTCCCCTTGAAAACCTGCTGCAAGCCCGAAATCGGTGTAACTTCGGTGGGCTTTGGTATCTGTGCCGATGTGGCAAATGCTGCGCCGAAAAGCAGGACTATTGTCAATATTTGGGATTTTATGCTCCTCATAAGCTTATCAAATTGTCTTGAAAAATCGTGCAAAAGTAGAAATAACATTTCAATTATCACTAATACTAAGTATTAATTGTAATTAAAAGTTATACATTTACTTGCACTTTCACCCCCGAAGCCTCTTCTATTCGCTTGCCGATAGCGAGCATCTCTTCTTTGCCGAGCTTATCGATGTCTTTCTCGGGTGTGGCGCGGTCGATGGTGTAGATCATCACCTCGCGAGGCTTGATTTGGCGATACGCCTCGATTAGAGCCTCGATTTCCTTGTCGGTTGTGTTGTCAAAATGCTTGCCGTTGTGAGTGCCGCGCAGCAGCAATGTTTGCACTATGCACTTGCCGCCGAACTGCTTCAGGTCTTCAATCACGCCTTCCGACTGGAATGTGGTTGCCTTTGGATGATTGATGAGACGCATTGTGGAGCTGATGGCAGAATCGAGCTTCAATATGTTGTTGTCTACGGTTTTAAGAGCTGCCACAACTTTTGGGTTGCCGAGCATTGTGGCATTACTGAGTACACTTACTTTCACATTTGGGTAATACTTGTTGCGCAGCAGAAGGACATCGTGCACGATGTCCTTGAATTGTGGGTGCAATGTGGGCTCGCCGTTGCCCGAGAATGTGATTACGTCGAGTGGCTCACCGTTTTCTTTCATAGATTTCAACTTGGCGTTGAGCAGGTTGTGTACCTCTTGTCGGGTAGAAACACCTGTGGTGCCTTGTCCTTGGGCATTGAATCCCGCTTCGCAATATACACAATCGAATGAGCAAATTTTTCCGTCGTTGGGCATAAGGTTGATGCCAAGGGAAGCTCCGAGGCGGCGGCTGTGTATCGGTCCGAACACTGTATCATGAAAAATTACGGTCTGCATAATATTATAATGTTTTTATATTCAAAAAGTTATAGAATTATATCCTGTTTTTGTAAGCAAAATCAATATTTTCTGCCACATTTCTCCAAAAGAGTGTTGCAAAGGTCGATATAGCGGTCGGCGATGTTCTGTGCTGAGAATTTGCGCTCAACCTCGCAATGCAGCTTTTCGCGGCTCACGTCGGCATCCACAGCCCATTCTATCCCGGCTGCAATATCCTCTGCGCTGCAATATCGGGCAATGTAGCCAGTCTGCCTGTGATTCACGATATCGGCTTGACCACCGTTGCCAAATGTCACGGGCATACATCCACAAGCTTGACCTTCAATAAGTGTGCCAGGCAGAGTTTCATATAGTGATGTAGATAACACTACATCGGCTTGTGTGTATATGTTGTTCAGACCGGCAATGCCATTCACTTTTCCCACAAATGTGTGAGGTAGAGCAATTTCATCAAGCAATGTATGGTTGCGGATAGCTCCATAAAGCACTATGTGCAAGCGGTCGGCGAGTTGCGGCTTATGTTCGGCGATATGCCGGAATGTCTTCAATGCATAGTCAAATCCCTTCACCGGATCGTCGAGCCTTGCGGCTCCCATCACCACCACCTTTTTCCCGTGCGCAGCCGTGATGTCGCCGTCATATTGGCGCGAGAAAGAGAAACTGTCGATAGGGAAAGCGTTAGGAATAATCTCCATAGATGCCGATTCCATAAGCGAGCTTTCGCGGCATCGGAAACCGAGCCAGTTGCTCACAGCCACAAATGTAAGGTTGCTGTGGGCGGCATATAGCGATGCTTTTAGCTGCTGAGTGCGTCGCGCCAAGTCATGCGAATGGTGCGACTTCAAGTATTGGCACTTGCCGCATTTGCTGGTGAAGCTGCGGCATTCGTAGGCATGATGGCAGATGCCTGTGCAGTTCCACATGTCGTGCATAGTCCATATCACAGGTTTGCCGAGCGAGCAGATTCGGTCGATTGCATTCAGCGACAAAGCTCCCTGATTTATCCAGTTGAGCATAATCACATCGGCATCTTTCACCCACTCATGCTGCGACAAGTCGCGTCCCCACCGCGCAGTATCGACTTTGAAAAGGTTCTCGCGCGAGAATCCGTTGTGCAGGAATATGTCGAGCCTTTCAGCGAGAAAAGAGGCTTTGTCGGCAACAGGCGAGGCGTAGGATGCCACACATTCATCGTCGGTGCAGTTGCGGTCGATTACGAGCATACGCGCATCTACCCCACTTTGCCGCAGGGCATGCATCAGCCGTCGGGAAACTATGGCAGCTCCGCCAGCCGAGTCACTTCTATTTATTATTACAACTTTCATTGCAAAACTCTGAGCACGTCGTTGATGTCGCAGCTCGACATTGTTCGCCGCTCTTTCAGCGAGGCTACAAGCTGTTCTATCACGTTGCGCACACGGCTGTTTTTGAACGCTTGCAGCAGATACTGGAACGACTTGTCGAACAGGGCTTCAACCTCGTCGCTGTCGAGCTGGCAAGTCGCTTTGCCCTCTTCGCAAGCGGCATCGAGAAGCGTCTTGCGCATCTTTTTATCCACCACGCCATGATCCCGCAGCATCTTGCGGCACAGCGTGTCGGCAATAGTCAGTCCCATAGTCACTTGGTAACGCTGATACACGTCTTGCCAAGCCGACACAGGGGGCAAAGCCGGATTGTAGCCGATATAGTATTGCGGAGCAAACACTATGCAGTCGAGTCCGTCTCCGTCGAGAGTCACACCAGTAAACATATCTTCAGCTTCAAATATGGCCAATCCTATGGCCATTCCAGCGATGCCGTAGCATTTATCTTCTTCGTCTCTATATCTCATTTTCTAAAAAACACAATGATGCAATCACAAAATTACTTCATTATTTGTAAAATAGATAAATATTGATGAATAAAATGATATGTGGCAAGCAGTTTTTTGGATATTTTTCACTATTTTTGCCGTGTAAATTTGTTTATAACATCACATTAAAGACAAGATGGGAAATAATAGAATAAGAGTATTTGTGGTTGCAATGATTTCATTGCTGCTCTGTCCTATATTTTCATTTGCGCAAACTGGTGACAAGAAGAATGAGATTTGGGCTTATGGAATGGTAGGAAAAAATACGATAGAGCATTTCTATCAAGGTTTTAACGTGTTCTATACTCGAAAGATGACTGGAAGAGTGAATCTTATGGGCGGAATAGAGTTCAACTCCAAGAAAAAAGGCTTCGGCGGAGTGCTTGCAGAGGGGCGCTATAAGCTGCCGTTTAAGCATTTCAATCTTATTTTTTCTGGCCGTGGAGTGTATAACTACTACGGCAAATACAATATGAACGAATACTTGTTCCGTCTTGCTGTTCACGCACAGTCGGAGCATTTCGATATATTGTTCGGTAACAGTTTCCTCGGGTATTCGTCATACGGCAGCAGCGTGTTTGAGCCAATCACTTGGAGTGTAGGGTTCGGGGCGAATGTCATGAAGCGTTCGTCGCCATGGAATGTGGGTATATTCCTGAAAAACTATGACTATTTTATCTATGAGAACTGGAACATCAACTTCGGTGTGCGCGGATATTACGAGCTTATAGCCGACAAGGTGCGCCTCACAGGAGAGCTGCTTGTTCGCCCGGCTGGAAACATCAACCAGCTTGCGCAGAAGTATGACACAGGTCTTAAAATAGGAGCGCAATTCAAATGGTAGAGAACTTTTTAATACAACGAAGACAATGATGAGAAGAAGATATATATACTCGATGATGGTGGCACTGCTTGCAGTTGTGGCTGCAAGCTGCTCGAAGGTGGAGCCGACAGGTGTATTAATAGGCCACACAAGTGTTGACGACCGCGTGAAGCAGTCGGTGACTTATTACAAGGATATGGTGGAGCATGGTTATAATGACACGGTTATTGCCACCAAAAGCTATTCGTTCATAGTAGGCTCCGACAGCCACTTGCGTGGAAACCTTATACGCCTGAAAGAGATGTTTCAGCAGTCGGTGGACCACAACGACGTGATGGCGGCTCATTGCGGTGACCTTGCTGAGACACAGCCAGAATATTATCAGAAGACCGAAGAGCTCGTGGATTCATTCCGCACGGCGCATCCGGCCACATTCCGCTTCTGCCCGGTCGTAGGCAACCACGATGTGACGCGAAACGGATGGGCAATGTTCACCAAGATATTCGGGGCATCGACCTATAGTTTTGATGTGGTGTATCATAACGGTGAGCCTGATGAGGTGCGCGACAAGTTTATCTTCCTTGATTCAGCCAACGGCACATTCGGCGAGTATCAGATAGAGCTTATGGAGATAGGTTTGCTATTTGGCTCGGAACAATATAGGCACATTTTTGTGTTCACCCACACCAATTTCTTCCGTCCGCGCAAAAATGCTTTCTCATCGGTTCTTCCACGTGAGGAGCTGTATTATATGTTCAAGAAATTCCACGACTGGGGTGTCCACACTGTGTTCTGCGGACATATCCACGCATGGGACGAGCGCGACTATGCCGGAGTGCATTACATCACCCTTGAGGCTATGAGCTATGAGGAGCGTCCTGAATTTGGCGATGTGATACGCTGCAATGTTCATGATAATGGCACCGTTACCTACGACCACGTTCATTTGAAGCCATAAGATTGAAGTTATAAGAAGATACAAGGACAGCATCCACAGGCATCATGATTTATGCCGTTTATGGATGCTGTCCTTGTTTGCTCCTAAATCAGCCATATTAGGATTTGCCGCATTATGTCGCTTATTCTGTCGATATATGCTGTGCCTATTTGAATATCTACCTCAGTTCGGGATAATAAATAGCTGTTAAAAAATTTGGTAGTCTCACAAATG
>CAYWOC010000028.1:0-27925 GCA_964459845.1 uncultured Muribaculaceae bacterium
GCTACACTATACTCTTGACATCTTCCCCGCCCACCGGGAAAATCCGCTGACCCGTAAAACGGCAACAACACTATATGAGAAGCCTATGGTCTGCATTGGGTCTTGCACTTGCATCTGCCAAAACATTCCCATTGCGAGGCTCGATATGCCCAATATGATATTTATATAATCGACGATTTTAGTGTAATAGATGTTTCTGTATCCCAGTGTTTTACAATTCACCATTTCCAATATCGTGTAGATTGATACACCATCTTTTCAATTTTTATAATTTTCGTATTGATCTATCAAAATGCTATCAACCGCAGAATTATTTTTAAAGAAAGGAAATGCCTGATAAAAAATATCAATGTCTAAAGAGTCTGAATTTTGCTCCATCACCCATGATGATACAATATAAGTTATCATATTGTCATAAGCAATTTTACGTTGGGCAGGAGACAGCATCTCCATAGCATTGTGTAAACCTTCTATCTTTTGGGGGAATTTTCGTAACATGTGGTTTAAGCCGTCAGCAAAGACTTCATCATATTGTTCGTCTTTATGAGACATACAGTGTCTTGTAACCAAAACATAATCATGTCTCTCAGACATTTTTGATTCAAAAAAAGAACCCTCAATAATTCTCTTCAAAAAAAGGCTATCATCAATAATGCTTTCTTTTGGTAATTTCGCCTTTTTATCAATGCTGATTTGGTCTATATTTTCCTCCAATCTGTCTCGTTGAACTTTTGGGCTATCCTTTTTAGCATGATTATTAAAGCAAGCTGTCATCGCCAAGAAACACAAAAGAACAAGTGTAAGAGAAGTCTTCATCATTATATTTCATCTCCTTTTCTGATATCATTTACCTGTCCATAGCTCTTTGACCGATAAATGAGATGATTTAAACGTTAAAATAATCGATTAAATGATAAAATACCATAGTACAATCAAGATTATTTGAGATATAAACTTGTATCGTGCTGATATGTTTTATCAATGCATTGAAATTTATAATAGCAAAGGTAAATAAAAATTGGAATTGTAGGCTAATGTGGTGAGAAAAAACAACCGATTAGAGCCGTATGGCGGGACTAATCGGTTGCTATTGTTTATGTGCTTATATTGTGATAAGCGCAGGGCTTATTTCACTACTTTGACAACGCTTGTTGCGGTCTTTACGATGTAGGCACCTGTTGCGAGATCGCTCATGTCGATGCTTTCCACATCGCTGACAGTCTTGACAAGTGAACCGCTGGCTGTGAATACTTGCGCATCGGCTGCGGCTGGAAGAACCACACGGTCGGTCGCACGGTCGTAGTAGGCTGCTGCGCCGGCTGAGATGCCGTTCACACCACCTGCTGCGTAGATTACTGCATTCGATTCAGCCGATTCGTTGTCGCCATCTACAGCGGTAACTGTGTAGCTTCCTGAGAGTGCTTCTTTCACGGTGTAAGCCTTGTCGGCAACGCCGGTTGCAATGACTGTGCCGTCGCGATAGACGTTGTAGGTGACAGTGGATTCTGCTGGAGCAGCATCGGCATCAGTTGCTTTCTGGTCGTCCGTAGTGAAGATGCTTTCAATGCGCCAGTTGTAGTTCTGCTTGAACTTAGTGAGCAATGAATACCAGTAGCCTGAAGTTGCTGAAGAAGAAATCAGGTCGCTGAAGCCCGGTTTCACAGAAGGACCTGCATCCATCATGAGTGGTTTCAGGCCAGTCTTGTAGGTGATGTGGTAGCCTACGCTCACGTCTATGCCCTCTGGTATTGTTATTGACTTGTTGAGGCGTACGGTGTTCCATCCGACTACTGCATCCTCCACGTTCACTGGTTGCTCGAAGATGATGTCTTCGCCAAACATCACGAATGCTGCAAGAGAAGTGATGTCGTTGCTTGCGAGCTTGAAGCGTATGTGAGAAATCTTTTCTCCCACTTTACCCATTTCAGCCAATGTGTCGGCAGTGAACTTGATGGCTTGATAGCCTTCGCGAGTTGTTCCGCCGGTCATTCCGAGAGCAAGGTCGGTGTCGCCTTTGTGATATTTCATCACTGCTGCATCGGCATCGATTGCGTCCCAAGTGAGGTTCAAGTCGCCACCTGCGGCTTGTCCTTTGAGCCCGTAAGGCGCTTGAGTCTTCTGACTGATGAAGTTGTCGAAAGCTACAGCCTTGCTGACAGGAGATTCCCAGCCATTGTCATATACATTAGAGACGGTGTAGCTGTATTCGCCATATTCCTTTATGACTTCGTTGTAGGTCTTCTCGTTCACGTCGCTGATTTCCTTCACGAGTTTGCTGTTGCGATATACGCGGTAGCCCACTACGGCAGGAGCATTCGCTGTTTTAGCAGAAGCTGCTTTGACGGTAGCATTGGCTCTGCTGCTTGCCGCCTCGATGCCATATTCGCTTGCGGTGACGCAAAGCGCATTGTCGGCATTTTCGGTGAACATTGCGTTGCCGAGGGTGATGCTCTTAGCCTCGGGAGCTGCGCTTGCCGATGGGATGGCTGTGGCACCGATTACGATGTTATAATTGGCATAGCTTGGTGCGATAGTGCCGAGGTTGAGCCAGCTTGCGCCATTGGTTAGGCTCACCACAGCTCCGTTCTCGACTGCTGGTCCGCCATCGAGAATAAGCACTGACTTGCCAGCAGGAAGCGATGCGTTATATACGAGATACAAGTCTTTTCCATCAGGAATATTTACTGGAGTAGGCAATGTCAGGTTGTATAGAGCACCAGCGGTAATCTCATTGCCATCGATTTCCTCAGAGAGCAGCTTGTCGGTTCCCGAGTAAACTTCAATCTTGAACGAAGGGATAGAAGCTCCTATGGCAAACTTGATGGAGTTGATTGCATATCCCTTAGCCAGCTCGTCGGCCTTGAACTTCGCGCCATAAAGCATATCCATGGCTTCCGAGAATCCGGCAGTATAGGATGGGGTAGCATAGTGCTTAAGCTCGATTGCATCGTTGCTCCATGCCATGCTGAACTTGCCGTCCTCGAATTGGCTTGATGTCACGATAGGAGCTACGAATGATTCAGGAATAGTGTAAGTGAGGCTTACACTCTTGCCGACAGATTTATATCCGTTGGTGCCTACGGCAACTACTGTGTAGCTGTTGGTGCCGAGTGCGCTTGATGTCTCGGTGTATTTAGTGTCTTTGACATCTTTGGCTACAATTTCGCCATTGCGATATACAATGTAGGAATCAACCACAGGAGCTTCGCCAACTTCGCCTATAGCCTCAACGTCGGCAGAAAGCATGAAGTTGCCGGCAATCTTACCAGAGCTAAGAGTCTTCCAAGAAGGCTTAGATGCCTTGAAATTGCTGCTGCTTGGAGAAGACACCGAGAATGAGTTGCCCTTGGTCTCTACAGCCACAGAGGCATCCACACCTACTGGGTGAGCCGATTTGTTGTGGGTGTAGTAGCATCCGAATGCATAGGTGTTGCCTTGCTCAAACTTGTATGGAGTGGTGAGGCTGAATTTGTGCCAAGCTTTGGCTTCGATTGTTGCAACCTCATCGGCTGTGATGTCTTGAGAATAGTCAATCACACCGTTCTTCATCACAAACAGCTTCACGCCTGTAATCTCTTTTTCGGCAACATATGCGTTGATGGCGGTAATCTGGTGATTAGGATAAGCTACCATATCGTTGCTGTCAAACTCCTGCTTAATCCATACCTTTGGAGCTGTGGTGGAAGTCCCGCCGATGTTCACGCCGAACGTTTCGCCGCCCCAAGTGAGCTTTTCGCTGCGAGTGAGTGGAGCGTGCCATTCAATGGTTCCGTTAAGTCCGTCTTCTACAGAACCGCTGATTGTGGCAACTGCCGGGAATACCTTAGCTGAAGAAGTTGATGTAGCCATTGCGCTTCCCGACAGGTATTCTTCAATGTCGCTTGCAGTGCCATAAACGGCAGCCACAGTGTATTCGTTGTCGCCTTCAGGCTCGTTCTTCAGGGTGATAGTCTTGTCGGTGACAAGGTCTGCGGTAGCCAGTTCGTTATTGCGGTAGATGTAATATCCGTTAGGCTCGGCTGCAGGCAAGCTGTGGACGTATGCCGAAATCAAGAAGTCGCCAGGAGCGGCAGCGGTCCAAGTCTTGCCGTCGTCGGTCGATACAAGGTTACCCTTGCCCGAAGTGGCTGCGCGGTCGGTTATGCCCACAAAATCTTGATTGTAGCCATACATATACTTGATGCCGAAAATCACATCCTCTTTGCCTGTGATGTAGTAAGGCTCATCGAGTGCCACACCGCGCCAAGAGTTCTTCTTGTAGTTGGAGAGGTCGATTTTCTTGTTCATCACGAGTTTTCCGCCCTCATAAATTTGAGCGTATGCCTCATAGATATTGCGGTATTCAAAATATGCGATAGTGTCGATGGCGCATCCCACATAGTTCTTTAGCTCGGCAGCCGTGAACTTGGCTCCGGCAACGAATTGGCAAGGGCCTTCGGTGTCGGTAACCGATGCTGAATATCCGTTGTAGTCCTTTCCGTCGTGCCATTTCAGCTCGTTCTTCTCGTTAGGCGATTTCCAAGTGAGAGTCTCATCTTGGAAATTGGCAGAAGCTGTGAGCGAGTGAGGTGCAGCCTGACGTTCCTTTGCTGGCATGAATATTACTTCGCCAAGCGATGCAAGGTCTTTTTTGTGGGTGATTACGGTCTCGATGCTTGCCTCGTCCTGCGTAGCCACATTCCAAGTGTTGTTTTGTGCATACACGGTGTTTGTGGTGTTGTTATACAGGTCGTAGAGAGCTCCGCCATTACCATTGTTCACGAATACGTTCCCGCCATGATTGTAGTTGGCATCCGATTTATCGACCGACACATTTCCGAGGTTCACATTGTTGCCTCCGATAACAGTCACGCCCCACAGGTTGTGTTCAATATAGTTGTCGGAAATTTTAGCGTTTTGCTTCTTTGTGGAGTCGTAGATGCTTATTCCGCTGCCGCCATTGTTGGCGTTTGTCTCATAGCAGTTGTTAATAAGTGCATTGCCTTCGATGACAGCATCCATCGGGCCGATGGTTGTGATGCCATAGCGGCAGTTCATCACGCAGTTGTTGCTGATTTCCACCTTGTTGTCACCTTTTAGCTGTATCATATTGCCTACGCCAATGCCACCTACCTTCGACAGCTTGTTGCCGATGATGGTGTTGCCTGTGATGATGATAGGAGTATCGCCACCGACAGTGACATTCACAAAAGGCTTGTTGGAATTGAGCGTATTGCAGTTGGAGAGATAGTTGTCTTTGAAAATAAGTCCCGAAGTGATGTTTGCGGCACCGCCAATTGCAGTTGCCTCGTTGTTCTCGAAGCGGCAGTTGGTGACGCTCACAGTACATCCTGTAGAGCCTAAAGAGATTGCACCCGAACTGCTCAGCGCAGTAGTCACATTTGTGAATGTGCAATGGTCGATACTGAAATCCTTAGCACCGCCATACTTGATGGCGCAATAGTCGAAAGCAACGTTCTTCACATTTCCTGCCGAAGTCTCGGAGTAGAAATATACACCTTTAGGCTTGGCAGATTCAGACGTTCTTGAGAATGAAGCCTTGCCTTCAGGAGCCAAGTCGCCATATCCAAGGATCTTAACAACAACCTTGTTGTCCAACCTTACGTCGTCGCCGTCAGTGAGGCGAAGCGTGTCGGTTGCAGCGATTTCCAAGTCTTGAGCCACATGATATGCGCCGTTCACCACTGTAACCCCCGATTCTGGAATCTGGCTCAGGGATTTGAAGGTGTAAACGCTCTTGTCGCCCTTGGTGACATATTGTGCAGAAGCCGAAAAAGCTCCGGCAGCAATCATCGCCGCAACAAAAAGAGTAGAACACTTTTTCATAAATAATAGTAATTTAATAGTTATATTACCACAAAAGTAACAAAATTATGTAATACGAGCAAAAACACTGACAAAAAAGTAAATTTTGTCGCTCACGAGGACGAATTTTGTAGGATTATTGCCATTAAAGAATCAAAAATAGGATACATACTTTGGTAATGGGGTGATTTATGATGGATTCGGGTGCATAGCTAAGGGCTTTTACCCCCGAAGCTATGCACCCGATGTGCCATGGGGTAAAGATTCGGTGTTGGCTGAGATGTTCCCTATTGAGCAAATGAATAAGAATCGAGCGATATGACGGTTTGTTTAACCTTTCCGCGTGTCCCTATCATGGTGGCATTCTGTCTGACGACGGAATATGGCCAACCGTTGGGCAGATAGTCTATTTTCATATAATCCTCATAACTGCCATCGACCTTTATCTGGTCGTCAAAATTTTCATTGACAAAGTCCTTGATGCTGTCGCCGGAGAATGTTCCTACGATGTCGCTGATTAGTGTCTTTAATTCGTTGCGAGGCAAGACGCTGGTTATGTCATCAATTATATGATATGTGTCATCTTCCTCGTCGATAAAAGCTGAGCTGTATGTGGTGTTCTCAAATTGAGAGTCGGTGGCATCTTCATGCTCGGTAAACTCACCTATTTTCACGCATTTGCCATGGTTCATAAACAGCATGTTAAGTTCTTCAAGGTAGCCGTCGGTCAATTTGTCGATATCAATATTTTTTGCATAGTCGTTTATGTCAAGTCCCAATTTCTTTAATTCTTGTATTTCAGGCAGTTTGTATGCTTCTTTGAAAATATCCTTAAAAAGAGATTTTGCTTGTTTCTTGATTTGCCCGAGGTTGTTGTATTTTGTGATATGCCCGTATTCGTCAGTCTCAAAGCAAACGGAAGTGTCTACGATTTTTTGACCGTATTTGGCAGTTATCTGATTTTGGAATTTAGCGAGTGCAGAAGCCGTTTCGGGAAGGGTGTCGGTCGGGAACTCAAGGAAGGTGTAAACCATTTTATATCCTTTGGCAGTTGAGTCGGTGACGACTATGCGCACCTTCGTCGATGCCGATGCAGTGCGAATGGTGTCGGAGTCGCTTACTTGCCATTGGCTTTCGTTGATCCAATAAGTCACGGTGTCGTGCTTGCCGAACCATCCGATTACATTTATTGAGGTGTCTTTCTGCTCGGTGTTGCCCCGCGCTTTGGATGTTTCGCTTTGTGCTGAGATACTGATGGTCATTACCAGCATAAAAAGTAGCCAAATAAGAATTTTCTTCATGCTTTTTTTAGGATATTAATGTAAATAATTGCTTTTGAATTATGGATATTATCCGCAAGCAAAGTTAAGTGTTTTGTGCGAAATTGAAGCAAAAAATGGGGGGGGGGAAATTTTCTGAGAAAATGCGGTACTACAGTTGTTGTCGGTGTGATGGTGTATATTTGTGGAGCTTCATAGGAGATGAATGTTGAGGAATTATGCTACTTTCGTAGGAAAAAGTGTGTATGTTTTGCAAATATTTGTAGGAAAAAGTGTGTATGTTTTGCAAATATTCGTAGGAAAAAGTGTATATTTGCGTAAAAAATAGCAGATTATGGAACGTAACGTGTATCAGAACTTAGTGAAATGGAAAAATTCACCAACTCGTAAGCCTCTTATATTGCAAGGTGCACGACAAGTTGGCAAAACTTATATCCTAAAATATTTTGGCCGCAAAGAATATGAGAATGTGGTGTATGTTAATTGTGACAACAATGAAAATATATACAATATATTTTATGATTATGACATTGGACGTATAATAAGAAGTCTGAGCGCAATTTCTGGAGAGACGATAAATCCTGGTACGACATTGATAATCTTAGATGAGATACAAGAGGTTGAAAAAGGTCTTGCGTCATTGAAATATTTCTGTGAAGTCGCACCAGAATATCATGTGGCAGTTGCAGGGTCTCTTCTTGGAATAACACTCCATGAGGGTACATCTTTCCCAGTGGGGAAGGTCGATATGATATATTTGTATCCGATGGATTTTGAAGAGTTCCTTCTTGCTATGGGTAAAAATAAGCTCGTTGAGGTCTTGAAGTCTAAAGACTGGAGTATGGTCACTTCGTTGCATTCAGTGTGTGAGGAGCTGCTGCGGCAATACTATTTCACAGGAGGAATGCCTGAGGCTGTGGCTGCGTATGTCGAGCGAAAAGACATTTGGGAAGTGCGTTCAATCCAAAACAAAATAATAGAAGCATATCGTAATGACATATCGAAACATGCACCAAAATATCAGGTTCAGCGAATAAATATGGTGTGGAACTCGATACCTTCACAACTGGCAAAAGATAACAAAAAATTCGTATATGGGGCATTGAAAAGTGGGGCGCGTGCAAATGAATTTGAAATTGCAATTCAATGGCTGATAGATGCTGGACTTGTGCATAAGATTTGCAGAATATCAAAGCCGGCAATTCCGCTGAAGTTTTACGAGGATATGTCGGCGTTTAAGCTGTTTTTGCTTGATTGTGGATTGCTTGGGGCTTTGTCGCAAACGCCACCGCAACAAATTCTTATCGGCAATAATATTTTTGAAGAATATAAGGGGGCTTTTAGTGAAAACTACGTCTTGCTACAAATGATTAATTTGCCGAATACTTATGTGTATTATTATAGCAATGCGAAATCGACCCTTGAAATAGATTTTGTGGTTCAGCATAATTCGGATGTCATTCCAGTGGAAGTGAAAGCCGAGGAGAATTTGAGGGCTAAGTCATTGCGTCAATACATTACGGATTATCCCAATCTTTATGGGGTGCGTTTCTCAATGTCGGGCTACAGGCGGCAAGATTGGATGGAGAATGTGCCGCTTTATGCCGTCAGGTATGCTTTTGAGTAGAGTAGGGATGGGGTAGTGTTTATCGCTTTTTGGCGAAGAAGCTGGTCATCAGGGTTGCGCATTCGTCGGCAAGGACTCCCGATGTTACTTTCGTCTTTTTGTGGAACGGCGACTGGCAGAAGGTGTGGTAGCCGCGCTTGTCGTCGGCAGCGCCATATACTATGCGGCTTATTTGGCTCCATCCGAGTGCGCCGGCACACATCAAGCACGGCTCTACGGTGACGTAGAGCGTGCAATCAGTGAGATATTTTCCTCCAAGATAGCTTGCTGCCGATGTGATGGCCTGCATTTCGGCATGGGCTGTGACATCGGTAAGAGTTTCGGTGAGATTATGTCCGCGTGCAATGATTTGCCCACGGCACACGATGACTGCGCCTATTGGCACTTCATCGCGCTCGGCTGCGGCGCGCGCCTCGTCGAGAGCGGCAAGCATAAATCTCTCGTCGTCGTTCTTCGGAATTATCTTGTCGGCTTTATGCATGTGATAAAAATCTTGTGTTTTAAGTCGATGTGTTATCTTAATACTATTTTCTTGGCTACATTGCCGCAGCACACGATGTAGATGCGACCGGTGGGCAGCCCGGTGATTTCGGTGTCAGACACAGCGCAGCGATGATAAAGAGTGCCGTATGCATCATACACACGCACCTGTTGAGCGTATGCGCTGCTGTTGCCTTGCGGCTCGATGCGGATTACGTCGCCGTCGGCATATATCTTCACGCTTTCATCGTTGTCGGCAAAATTGTCGTCGATGCCAGATGTAGATGCCGTGTAGGTCACTGCATCGGCATCGCTGAACGTGTTTGATGGCACAATCTGGTACGTCTTGCCGTCGCTCGGCACGTAATATTTGTCGGCAGCGGTTATGGCTGCAAGCTCATTGCCTGTGTAGATTTTATACACGATGTCCTCTCCGAGCGTAAGCTCATCATATTCGCCCACATTTTTCCCTGAGATGTTCACGGTCACTTCTACGGGTTCCGACGGATATATGGCGAAAGTCTCGGTATCGTTCCACGGTGCTGTTTTGCCATAAGTTTCAACCGAAGTGTCGGGGACAATCACATCAATGTTCTCCAATCCTATAAAAATTGCCCAGCCTGTGGCTTCGGGCGGATTGGCTGCTTTGCAGTAGATTTCAGCCAGATTGCTGCAATTGTTGAATCCATAGGCTGAGATGCGCTTCAGGGTAGATGGCAGAAACACCGAGTGCAGTTTCGGACACGACTGGAATGCTCCGTTGCCAAGTGTTGTGACCCCTTCTGGCACGGCGATTGCGGTGACTGATGTGCCGGCAAAGGCGCATGGCGGAAGTTGGGTCAGCTTTTGTGGCAGTGTCACATTCACAAGCTCCTCGGCGAAGTAGAATGCGCTGTCGCCTATGGCTGTCACTTGGTCGGGAATCTGCACATCGGTAACTTTAGAGCGGATGAACGCCTTTTTGTCGATGGCTGCTACGGTGTATTTCTCGCCGTTGAAGGTGACGCTGCCGGGGATAATCACTCTTCCAGAATACGAGGAATGCTCAGCACTCTCGCTTGTCACGGTCACAGTCTTTGTGCCTGCGATGACATTGTAATACAGACCTCCGCTTGTGAAGTCGTAGGCAGCGGCGGCATTGGCGACTATAGCCGCCAATGCTCCTGCCAATAAGCTTTTTTGAAATATATTTCTCATCTTTTTTATAGATTGTCTTGTCGTTAGGGAATATTATTCGCGGTAATATACGCGTTTTACACGGTTGGAGATAGATGTCAGAATCTCGTAAGGGATGGTGCCGCGCACTTTTGCCAGAGCTTCCACCGGGATGTGAGAGCCGAATATCTCAACCGGGTCGCCCACTTTGCATCGAGCATCGGTCACGTCCACCATGCACACATCCATACAGATGTTGCCCACCGTAGGACACAGAGTGCCGTTGATGTACATGTTGGCTCCTCCGTTGCCGAAGTGGCGGTCCATTCCGTCGGCATATCCCACAGGGATAGTGGCAATGCGCGAGTTGCGGTGAAGCACCCCCTTGCGGCCGTAGCCTATTGTGGTGCCGGCGGGCCATTCCTTGATGGATATTATCACCGAGTGGAGCGATGACACTGGGCGCAGGTCGGCTTCCGAGCCGTCGTCGGTGGTGGATATTCCATAAAGACCTATGCCGCAGCGCACGAGGTCAAACTGATGGTCGGGGAAGCGCACAATGCCTGTGGTGTTGAGGATATGGCGCAGGATATGGTGCGTGAATCCTTTTTGAAGGATGTCGCAACATTCGTCGAAGTATTTGAACTGCTCCATGGTGTAGTCGTCTTGCGCAGGCTCATCGGCAACACATAGGTGAGAGAACACTGTGGCTGGCTTTATGGCATTTTGCGAGCGGAGCAGCTCCACAAGTTCAGGAAGTTGCTCTTTGAGGAAGCCAAGGCGGTGCATACCAGTGTCGAGCTTGATGTGCACAGGATAATTTGTTATGCCGAATTTCTCGGCTTCTCGAATGATGTCGCGGCATTCGTCGATGCTGAAAACCTCAGGTTCAAGACGATAGGTGAACATGGCTTTATAGTTCACTACGCGTGGGTTCAGCACCATGATAGGCATTGTGATTCCGGCTTTGCGGAGATCGACACCTTCATCATGCACCGCTACAGCCAGATAAGCTGCTCCTGCATCTTGAAGCGTCTTGGCAAGTTCATAAGAGCCGGCTCCGTAGCCTGATGCTTTCACCATGCAGACTATGCGTGTCGGTGGTGTAATCAGCGAGCGGAAGAAGTTGTAGTTGTGAACTATGGCATCAAGGTTCACTTCAAGCACCGTCTGGTGCTGTTTTGCCTCAAGCATATCGGTAATCTTGTCAAATCCGAATTCAGGAGCACCTTTTATCAAGATGAGCTCGTTTTCGAAATCGCTTTGCGACATATTAGCAAGGAAGTCGGCAGTAGTGTCGAAGAATAGCGAATCCACGCCGAAATTGTGGCTATATTGGGATATTTCACGGCCTATACCAATGACACGGCTAACATTTTTCTTTTCAAGCAGCTCGGCAACGCTGGCATACAGCTCGTCGTAGCTGAGCGACTCATGCATCACATCGGATAGAATCACCGTCATCGAAGTCTGAGCCGACAGCCGTCGCGCCATGAAGTCGATAGCCGGAGCCAGCGAATTGAAGTCGCTGGTGTAGCTGTCGGCGATGAGCATACAGTTGTTCACACCCTCGATAACGTTGAGGCGGGTTCCTACCTTGGTGAGTTTCGCCACACGCTGAGCAATGATTTCAGGGCGTATGTGCATATACAGCATTACTGCCACGCATATAAGCACGTCGTTGATTTCGTCGTCGTTCACGAATGGAATTTCCACCTCGCCCGGAACACCCATATATGTGTAGCTCACATAAGTGCAGTGGTCGTGCTTATTGATGCCCGAGATGAAGAACGAAGCTCCGGCATCCTGCTTGGATATGTTCACCTCTTGAGCCACCGAGAGTATCGGTTCTACGGTCGTGGCTATTGTAGAGTCGTCTTCATCGTATATTATGCAGTCGCAGGCGGTGAGTAGGGTGGCCTTCTCCTTGGCTTTCTGCTCAAGCGACTTGAAGCCGTCGTCGTGTTCATGTCCGAGACTCGTGAAAATGCCTATTGTGGGGCGAATCATCGATTGCAAGGCCTTCATCTCGCCCGGCTGGGAAATGCCGGCTTCTATTATGGCCATGTTGGTGTTGTCGTCGATTTCCCATAGCGAGAGCGGCACTCCGATTTGCGAGTTGAAGCTGCGCGGGCTGCGCACGATGCTGTAGTCATCTTTGAGCAGTTGATACAGCCATTCCTTCACCGTGGTCTTTCCGCGGCTGCCTGTGATGCCAATCACAGGGATGTCGAAGCGGCGGCGGTGGTAGGTGGCAATGGCTTGCAGCGCGGCGCGTGAGTCGGGGACGACAAGGAAGTTGGCATCGCCAAGCTCCTGAGGCACATTCTCGAGCGTTTCCACCACGAAATTGCGCACCCCGTGTTCGTAGAGCGAAGCTACATATCGGTGCCCGTCGTTGCTGCTCGTCTTTATGGCAAAAAATAGTGATTCTTCGGGGAAAGTGAGCGAGCGGGAGTCGGTCAGCAAGTAGCTGATGCTCGCATTGGCGTTAGCAAGGTCTTCCACAGGAAGACACAAAATAGTTGCTATCTCGGTAATTGAGTATTTCATTGTTTTTCAGTTCTATTAATTGGTGTCACAAAAGTAGTACAATCTTTTATAAAAACAAAAATCAGCCATAGTATTTTTTAAGTAATCGATGGAAGAAACAGTGCGTTTCAGTTATGTGTTTTTGAGTGAAATAGCCTTAAAGTTGTCGTAATCTCATAAAAAAATCAAGATTGCGACAGGATAAGGTTATAGAGTAAGATGATTTTGATAGGAAAAAGTGGGGAAAAAAGACCGCCGCAGGGATTGTCCTCTGCGGCGGTCGGTGTTTTATCTTATTTCAGAATATTACTTCTTGATAAGTTGAGCAGCTTGCTTGTTCACCTTGATGATGTAAGAGCCAGCAGCGAGGTCGCTTACGTTTACAGTAGCAGCATTGCCGTTGATGTCGGCTTGAGCGTTGAGTTGTGCGCCAGCCAAGTTATATACGGCAATTGAAGTGATTTCTTCAGCAGCTTCTACGTTTACAACGTCGGTAGCAGGGTTAGGATAAACCTTAAGAGCTGCGGCATTGGCAACGATGTCGTCCACACCGTCGGCAACACCCTTCACTGTGAGTGAAGATTTAGCCTTAGTGACTGCGAATGGAGCCTCGTTAGGATTAGCTACTGAGAATACCTTGAATCCGTTGTCTCTTGTGTAAGCATACAAGTTGTCGGCATTGTCGAAGTCGAGTTCTACGATTTCTGTAGCTTCAGAACCAGCGATGTTGTAAAGATAGTTGAACACCGGCTTGTCGCCGTCGAAGCTCATGCTATAGATGCGGATACCGTCGTTGCATTCACCTACGGCGAACAGAGTGCGGCTGTCGTTTACTGCAATACCAGAGCTGCAAGAATTAAGATCCTTCATGTCTGATCCGGAGTTGAACAGGATATTGCCATCATAGTCGGCATAAACGAATCCAGGAACGCCGGCAGCGTTGTTGCCAGAGCTGCGTACTTGAGATACGAACATACCGTTTTCAAGAGTGCGAACTTCTACGTTGGTGTTCAGCATCTTGGCAGAGATAGCGTCGTAGGTCTTAGCAGGAGCGAAGTTGATAGTGGCGTTTTCGCCGATGTCGTAGCGCACGAGCTTGTTTCCTGCGTTTCCAGTAGGATAGTCTTCAGCAAATGCCAACAATTTGCGGTCGGCTCCAGTACCGATGAAGTCGCAACCTGTGCCACCACCACCGATTATGTTTCCGTCGAATACGAATGCACCGCTGCTTTGTCTTTCACCCTCGAAGAGTTGAGTAGGTGCAGCAGTCGGGTTAGTCGGGTCAAACACCCAGATGCCAGCACTTCCGTCGCTCCAGTCGTTGGCATAAATCTTGCCTCCGTTTTCAGCTATACGAAGAGTAGAAGAACCGTTTCCGCTTGTGAAAATTCCAGCGTGGTAGTTGCCTTCCTTGACGAGAGCAGGAGAATAAACATCGAAACCTTGAGAGAATCCGTTGGAAACTACAACCTTGCCAAATGCAGGGCTTTCAGTGTCCTTAACGAATGCTACACCACCGCGGGCATTACCCTTAGCGCGAGCCTCAGAAGCAAATATTTGTTGAGCCTTAGCCACAGGATTGCTTTCTACAGCGATCGACCAAGTGCATTCCTTAGCAGGAACATCTGTCTTCTTGATTGTTACAGAGTTCTCACCAGCCTTTTGTGCGCCAATGTTGAAGTTTACACTCTTACCGTCTTCTTCAGTAGAATCAAGTTTAAGACTTACTTCCTTAGCGTCACCAGTCAGCTTATAAGTGAATGTGTAAGAATCTTCAGCAGCCTCTACGTTAAGGTCGTAAGCAAATTCTCCACGTTCAACTGGTTGCTCCACGTTGGCAGTGGTCATCTTGGTGATGGCGTTTTCGCCAGTCAAGAACACGTTGATGTCTTCGTTGGCAACAGTTGCAGCAGCATAAGTAGCAGTTGCAGCAGCACCGTTGGCAACGTCGGTGTTTGTAGTAGCGATAACAGTTGCATTGTCAAGACCATCTGTTACGTCTATAAGTTTCACACCCTTAGTTATGCCAGTAGCATCGTCGGCGTATGGAGCAACCATAAGAGCATGCTTAGCATACTTGAAGTAGTTGGCACCCATAGCAGCTTTGCCTACAACATCGTCAGCAAGACGGCCAACGATAGGACAGTTGGTGTTGTTTTTACCTGGCATTGAGAATTCGAATGGAGCAGACTTGTCACCGTCGAAAATCACATTGTTGTCGTCGCGAGGAGAAACCTTTATCTGAATGTTTTCGCCAAGGTTGTTTTTGTTGAAGTCGGCGTTAGCTGATGTGTTGTAGAATGAAGTGCTTGCAACCGCATTATCAACCATTGATACGGCAACAAAGCGGATGTATGGAGTAGCCCCGGCAGAGCCGTTGGTTGCGGTAGCTACAACAACGCAGTCGTCAGAAGGACCGCTCACAGTAAGAGCTTGACCTACGTTGGCACGGAAATAGTTGCCTGAAGATTGAGTAGTGAACCATTCAGCAGGATCGGCATCGAAAGTGTCCCATTTATATACGCGGAACGTACCTTGCTTATAACCTTCCTCAACATACTCGCTGCTGAACTGGTTGTGGCTAAAGTTGCAGGCAATAAGCTTGTGGTCGGCAGTAAGGGCGATATCAGAAATCTTTTCAAGATCGCCAGGGTTGGTTGTATCAAGTTCAGGAATACCATTGATGCTGATGCTCTTGACCGACTTGTCGGCATTGTTCACAAGGAACAAAGCTGGAGCCTTGTTGGCATCCTTAGTCAAGATGATTGTAGAGTCGCCAAGTTGAAGAGTGCGGGCAACGTTGCCAGTCACGCCGTCATATTTAGCGGCAGCATCCTGCTTGAAGTTCAAAGTAGAAGGAACACCTTGGATGTATCCGCTTTGAACAGGGTCTGGGTAGTTTACATAAACAACTTTAGGTGGCTCGTAGTTGGTGGCTTCGAGATAAACCATAGGGTAAGTAGTCTCGTTGGCAACCACCTTGATAGGAGCTTTGTATTCGTCGAACAGAGGTTTGTAACCATCGGCAGTGATGTCGAGAGTATAGTCGTTGCCCGGTTCGAGGTTCTCGAATACAAATACGCCGTTGTAGTTGTTATCGACCTTGTATTCAGCGACTTTCTTTCCAGCTTTGTTGAGGACTACAGTTGCGCCATTGATAGGAAGCCACTGGTCGTTGGTCCCGGGAGCATATTTGAACAAGTCGTTCACAATCTTCTCGTGAAGGTCCTTGACAGTACCCATGATGTAGCCGGTAGTCTCTTCCTTGCCGCCGAAGTGCTTGATGATGCCGCGAGAGTAGCGAACGCCCTCTTGTCCGCAGTAGTCGATGTTCAATGCACGGTGGCGGGCAGGCTGATAAGTATGGAAGAATCCTTCGCTCAGGAATCCCAAAGCACCATGTTTCAGCACGCCGAGGTAGCCGGTGTAGTCGCCTTTAGTTCCGTGGCGTGTAGATGAGCTGCCATAGAAAGAGATATCACCGCGGATGTTAGGGCTTGTAGGGCTGTAGTAAGAATGTGGGTCGATTGCGTTGGTGTAGAACAAAGGCCACATTGTCTGAGCCATTGCGCGCGAGCCGGCTACGGCATCGTTGCCTTCACCATCGGTACCGCGGTATAGATATAGAGGATAGTTGGTGCTTGTTCCATCGGTTGCAGCATTAGAGTGAACTGACAAGAACACGTCCATATTGTTGGCATCCACTTCCTCGCAGATTTCAGAAAGATTACGGTTGTATTTTTCAGCGTCTTCAGCACCCTTCACATAAGGGAATGGGCCATTCTTCACGCGAGAATACATGATGTTCTCTTTCTTGAAACCGGCCTGCTCCAGCTTGCTGCCTAATTTAAGCACTTTCCATAGGTCGGTGTTGCTTTCGTAGAAACCGCAAGTGTCGGGCATCCCGGTAGAAGCGAGGTTTGGATAAGGTATTGTAGCGCAAGGACGGTCGTTTGGTCCCCAGCTACCGTGACCGGCGTTAAGGTAAATACGAACCTCGTCGGCGGTCTTAGCATTCATTGCGCCAGCAGCCATAAGGGCTGAAGCTGCTAATAAAAATCCTTTCTTCATAGTGTTCGATATTACTTTTTAACGTTAATATTAATGATGTAAGCCTCTCCGGCAGGAGTCGAGAACGCAATCTTGTTGCCTTGTGCGCTTGCATAAGGGTACATTGCTATTACAGAGCTGTCGGTGAGAGTCTGTGTGTTGCCGTCGAGGTCGATTGCAACAATCTCAGAAGAAGTCACGAAATCACCGTTGTCCTTGTCGTTCATGGCAACAACCACTTCGTCGTTGTACCACTTAGGAGAAGTGAAGTGACCAAGATATTTAACGCCGCTGCCGTCGATGTTGCAGATGTATGCGCCATTTCCGCAGACGTAATAAAGAACTTTAGTTCCGTCAGGAGAAAGCGAAGGCCAGATGTAGCTTACGCCAGTCCCGTTAGGAGAGAACACCTTTGTTTTTCCATTGACAGTCATCATGAGCTGGCGGTTCTTGATGGAAAGCACAGGAGCGTTCACTTTAGCTTTGGCTGCGCCAAGAGATTTCACAGCCACTTTGCCCTTGTTCACAGCTACAGCAGCCCCGTTTTCGATGGCAACGCCTTGAAGGTCGCGGGTAGCATTCACGAGAGTCGCGATTTCGCCGGTAGCAAGGTTCTGCTTTTTCAGCGTGTTCATGCGAAGATCGTCTTTGGTGTAAGATGTTTCGCGGTAAACGACGTTTTGACCGTCGGCAGAGATTTGTGCCGCATAGCCAGCTCCTGGAGCTGTGGTCAATACTGTGGTCTTACCAGTGGCAAGGTCATACTTGCTGAGCCCCTTGTTTTGGACATCAGTCACAAGGATGTAGTCACCTTGAGGGCTAATGCCGGCAACAGCTACAGCCGGATTCTCAGCAATGGCAACCTTATTGACAGAAGCCACATCGAGAATCTGCGCAAATGCAGCGGCAGAACTCAAACACAATGCAACAGTAAAAAATACTTTTTTCATAAATTGTCTTGTGTATTAAAAGTGTTAATAAAAAATTTAGTTGATTTATGTTATTATCATAAATTTTTTCTCATAAACATTTTATAGCCACGCATTTGGGGCTAAGGCATTACTGAAAATGGTATTTCATTTTTGTAAGTCAAAAGCAAATTTACAATTAATTTATGTATTGTCAAATAAAATTCAGATTTTTTAAGTGCTGATTGTCATCTGCCCATTTGCTTGAAGCGGATTGTTGTATTAACTTTACATCATATATAATAAAAACATTGTGACGAAACATATTCTTGGTTATGGCAAAGATACTAATTGTGGAAGATGACTTGGCATTTGGAACCATGATGCAGACGTGGCTCAGGAAGAAGGGATTCGATGTGGAGAAAGTGGGTTCGGTGACCGCTGCTGTGCGGCAGTTGCAGGATGGCGCATCGAGGATAGACCTTGTGCTGTCTGACTTGCGGCTTCCCGATGAGGACGGATTGTTCCTGCTGGCGTGGATGCGCAAGCGTAGTATCGCCATCCCGTTTATAGTGATGACGAGCTATGCCGAGGTGCAGAATGCGGTGCGTGCCATGAAGATGGGGGCGGCAGATTATGTGGCGAAGCCTATGCAGCCCGACATCCTTCTGCAAAAGATTAACGATGCCTTGCAGAAGACACAACCTGCAGCCGAGAGGCCGTCGGCTGCAAAACGTGCCGAGGCTTCATCTTCGGCAACGGGCATTCCCCGCTATCTCGAAGGGACAAGCCCGGCATCAAGGCAGCTATATGAATATGTAGCCCTTGTGGCTCCTACGCCAATGTCGGTGCTGATACTCGGTGCGAGCGGCACAGGCAAGGAATATGTGGCGCGACGCATACATGAACAGAGCCGCCAGGCTGGAAAGCCATTTTTTGCGCTTGATTGCGGTGCTATACCTAAGGATGTGGCTGCGTCAGAACTGTTCGGATACAAGAAGGGCGCTTTCACAGGAGCCGATTCCGACAAGAAAGGGGCTTTTGAGATGGCTGATGGCGGCACGCTGTTTCTTGATGAAGTGGGGAATCTGAACTATGACGTGCAGGTGCAACTGCTGCGAGCCATCCAGGAACGCCGGGTGCGTCCGCTCGGAGCATCGGCAGAGGTGGATGTGAATATCCGCCTCGTGTGTGCCACTAATGAGAATTTGGCGAAGTGTGTGGCTGAAGGGAAATTCCGTGAGGATCTATATCACCGCATCAATGAGTTCACAATATATATGCCCGCGCTGAAAGAGCGTGGCAACGACCTTTTTCTGTTTGCCGACCTATTTGTCAAGCAAGCCAATGTGGAGCTTGGCAGAAGTGTGGTGGGATTCGATGCAAAAGCCTCCGAGATGCTGGCTGCGTATGGATGGCCTGGAAATCTGCGTGAGCTGAACAATGTGGTGAAGCGCGCCACGCTGCTTGCGCGGGGCAGCTATATAGGAGTGGC
This sequence comes from uncultured Muribaculaceae bacterium, assembly GCA_964459845.1. GTDB lineage: Bacteria > Bacteroidota > Bacteroidia > Bacteroidales > Muribaculaceae > CALZFJ01. The sequence goes on from CAYWOC010000028.1 coordinate 19,333, forward strand.
TGAACTTGAAAAGACTATGGCTCCGCAGCTCGGGCAGGAAACGCTTAGGCAAGCTGAGACTATGGCTCTGCGCAGCGAGGATGCGGAGAGGCAGCGCATAATTTCTGCCCTCGAATCGACTGGCGGCAACAAATCGCAAACTGCCAAGTTGCTGCAAATAGACCGCAAGACGCTTTACAACAAATTGCAGAAACTCGGCATAAAGCTGTAACTGCGATTGCCGATTCCACACTTTGTTGTGGAAAAAATCCACACATTTTCCACATATTCCACAAGTGCGGAAAAAATACTTGGAAAATGTAAGATATTGAATGATAATCGAATAGCGTTGATGATGCTGTTTTGGCACGGTGGTTGCAACTTTATTAAGCGAGACAAACAATAAAAAATTACTCACTTAATAAAAATTTGAAAGTTATGAAAAAGTTAGTTTTCGCTGTAGTAGCAGCATTCGCAATGGTTTCGGTAGGCAACGTATTTGCAGGTAGCAACAATATAGCAAACGCACAAGAGCCAGCACCGACCGACACAGTAGAGGCTCCAGCACCACAACCATCTGAGCCGCAGCCAGAACCTCAACAGGATCCACAGCCAGAAAATCCTGCACCAGCTCCCGATTCAAGCTCGATTATGAATATGTAATCATTAGTTTCTCAAAAAATAAGACATAATATAAAAGAATAAAGCGTAAAAAAGATTGTAATCTGGCTTAATTTGATCCGACGAAATTCACAATGAGAAAATCCTCGTCCATATTGGCAAGAGAGCCTTGTGGATGAGGATTTTTTTATATATTTGCAGCTATAAACCCTCATTCTGAATTATATCTATGATAAAGACAAGAGTCCCCCTGTTGAAAGTCGGTATTGGCTATGCATTTGTTGTGGTCACACTGTGCCTTGCGGCGTGGCTTGTGTATGGCAATATGCGCTCGCTGCTTGCGGTGAGTGAGGCTTCTCAAGAATATGTGAAGAAGCGCAATGTGGCAGACAGCCTTGTGTATTGTGTCCTTGACGTGAACAACCGGGAGCGTGCCATCTGCCTTGGGGCTACAGCCGATTTGCGCGCGTTCGATGCTTCGTTGAAGCGGTCGCTTGCCGTTGCCATGCATCTTCAAGCCTTGGAGAGCGACACCACTCAGCGAGCCCGCATCGACACTCTCGTCACGCTGCTGCACAGCAAGCGCGGCAACTTGTCGCAGATATTGGCAACTATGGCTCGCAATAACCGGTCGTCGTTCTACGACAAGAAGATGAACAGTCTTCACAGCGGCAAAGATTCGGTGGTGATTCATCCCAAGACAGCCGAAATAGCCGAGGACAAAGAGGTGGTGTATGAAGTGGTGAAGCCCAAAAAGAATTTTTTCTCACGCCTTGCCGATGCTTTCCGGCAGCACAAGAATGATACGGTGAGCGTGACTCGCACAAAGCGTATCACCAGTGCCGACTCGGTGACGCACCGCATCGACATCGCCAATTCGGTGGCTGGAGCATTGGCAGAAATCAAGAATGAGGAAAACAGAGCCAAGCAGATGCAGATGAAGAGCCTTACCCGGAATGAGCAGACACAGCAGCTTGTGGGAATCCAGATTGCCGAGCGCATAGGGCAACTCCTTGAAAGCATAAGCCATGACGAGCAGATAGCCATGCAGCGCGCCGTGGATGCCGACATGGAAGCCCGGCGGGGTATAGTGCTGAAGATAATTCTGCTTGCTGTGGTGGCTCTGGCGATGGCAGTGCTGCTATTTGGCTATGTGTGGCGCGACATTCGCAAGGCGAAGACTTATAGCGAAAATCTGGAGCGGGCAAACGCCGAAACCAAGCGCATCATGGAGCAGCGTGAACGATTGCTTCTCACCATAACCCACGACATAAAAGCTCCAGCAGCATCAATATCGGGATTTGTGGAGCTGCTTGGTGAATATGTGGACAGCCCGAAAGCCAAATCATATCTCCGCAATGTGCATAGCTCTGCCAATCATCTGCTTCAGCTTGTGGGTGCGCTGTTGGAATATCATCAGCTCGAAAACGGGCGGCTGGAACTGCATAGTGTGAGCTTCAGCCCTGAGCTGCTTGTGAATGACTGTGTGGAACTTTTGCGTCAGCAAGCTCAAGAGAAAGGACTGTCGCTGAGCTGCAATATGGGAAGTGGAACAAAAGGCGTGATGTGCCGAGCCGACGCTTTCAGGCTTAGGCAGATTATGGGCAATATTATCGGCAATGCCGTAAAATACACCGATTCTGGCAGTGTGGCTGTGGAGGCTTCGATTGCCGGCGGCATGCTGCGGATTAGTGTGGCAGATACTGGCAGGGGTATGACCGAGGATGAGAGCCGCCGGATATACGACGCATTTACCCGATTGCCCGGAGCTCAGGGCAAGGAGGGCGTGGGGCTTGGACTTTCCATAACGAAGGAACTCGTGTTGCGGCTTGGTGGAAACATACGTTTGCTGACGGAGAAAGGCCGAGGTTCTACTTTCATCGTATCAGTCCCTGTGGAAATCATCGATAATACCAATGACGTGGCGGCAGATGCGGCAGCCGATGACTGCGGAAGGAAATATGCCGGCATTGTGGCTGATGGCAAAGACAGCTTGCGGGTGTTGCTTCTCGACGACGACCCATTGCAGATTCAGCTATTGGGCGAGATGCTTGGTAGGATGTCTGGTGGCAGAATTGCAGTTGTGGCGTGCCGGCATGTTGCTGAAGCCATGAGTGAGCTGACATCGGCAGCCGGGAAGCCTGATGTCATGATGATGGATATAGAAATGCCCGAGATGAACGGAATGGAATTGATAGGCAGCATCGACCATAGTGACATGAAAGTGGTGGCTATAACGGCGCATGAGCCAAGCATCGAGCAGAAGCTGCTTGATGCCGGGTTTGATGCCTGTCTGTTTAAGCCAATCAAGCAGGAGGTGCTTGCTGCTGTTTTCGGAATTGATAGTAATGGCAAGTCTGATGCTGGCAGCAGAAGCGCAACCGATGCTATGTTTGCTCCGCTGTTGGCATTTGCCGAGGGTGATGCCGGGGCTGAGCGTGAAATCCTCGACAACTTGCGCATCACGTTCACCGATTATGTGGAGCAGCTTAGGCGCGCGATCTCAGCTCCGTGCGCATCGGCAATCGACCGCACCGCAGTAGCGAAGGTGGCACACAAGGCATTGCCGATAGCTGCGATGATTGAACTGCCGGGTCTCGGCTCGCTCAAGCAGCTTTCGCCCGAAAATATTGCCGCACTCGCCGATGCCGATGTCGTAAAACTGTCGAGCCAAGTCATCACCGACCTTGAAGCAGCCATTTCCATGCTGGAATAACCTCAATCAGATTATTTCCCATTATCGCTTAGCGGAATAATGAAACAGCTTTTCTTTTAGCCATAAGCGCATAGGCTCATCATAGAGCTTGAACAGAGACCATGCCATACCGATGGCAATCACCACCACACCTATATTGAGCAGTATGTGGTGCCATACGGGTGAATCTTGGTGGGATGCCACCCATGCCATCTGCACATACATAAGCGGATAGTGTGTGATGTAGAGCGGATATGACAGATTCCCCAACGTCTCACACAATTGTGCGCTGCGCTTGTCGGTAGTGGTGCTGCCAGCACCTATAAGCACAATGATTGGGAATATCACGACGATGACCACTAATTGATAGATGCCATCGGCTAAACAACTCTGTCCGCCAATTTGTGGCACACAAAAAAGGGAGATAAGCAGCAATGATGTCCACCAAAATCCACCACGCAAGCCGAGAGGACTGCCGCTGGGATTTTGTCTTGTTATGCGGTGAGGCAGTATGCGGGATATTAGCAACCCGCAGAGGAATGGATAGAGCAGCCGGCTAAATCCGATGCATAGTTGGTCGGGGGCAAGGCTCCATCCTCCGATTACATCATATTTTGCCGTGGCAAACAGATGGAATACGTCCCATCCCAGAGTGAGATTCATTGTGAGGAAGATGCTGCCTATGCATAGCAAAGCCAAAACGATTGTAGGCAGACGACGCAGAATAAAAGCATATAGGAAGTTGCCTAAATATTCGTAGGTGAGCGACCAGTTAGCTCCATTAAATGAATTCATTTCACCCCAACCGCGGATGTCGAGCGACGGTCCTGCGGGAATCATCAGCAGTGCCATGATGAGACAAGCGATGTATTTCCAGATATGGCTATTCCTGATTAATGGGAACATGTCGCTTTCGGCAAAGAAAAAAAGACAAGCTCCCACTACGGTGCCAGCAATCACCATGGGGTGGAGGCGTATCAGTCGTCGCTTGAAGAAATCCCATGTGGTCATTTTGTCCCAGCGGTCATTGTAGGCGTAACCTATTACGAATCCTGAAAGGACGAAAAAGAAATCAACAGCCAAATAGGCATGATTGATATGCTGGGTGCCAAACGTGGGGATGTAGGTTTCAAAACAGTGGAAGAATATGACCATCAGTGCGGCAACACCGCGCAGACCGTCAAGAATCTCATAGCGTGGCTTAGAGACCAGATAGACATTATTGCTTTTAGACATAATTTATTGCATTCAGATTTTATTGTCCAAAGAGAGTCTTTGTGTATTGACATTTCTCGACACTTCTCATAGACTGTGCAAAGTTATAATAAAGTAAAAGCGTCGCCTTGCACTATTTTCCGAAAAAGTTGTCGTATATTTGCAATAGATAAAAGAAAATAAAATATGCGACAACAAACACATTCAAGCGAAACATCATCCTTGTCATATCATTGGGTGGCTTTGCGTCCCGACCAGCAGATTGAACTTCACAGCCAGAGGACGTGGGAGCTGTCTTATGTCGTTAGAGGCTCTGGCGAGCGAACTATTGGACGCACACATGAGCTGTTTCGCAGAGGCGATGCTGTATTGGTGCTGCCGGGAATGCCGCATCAGTGGCTTTTTGACGGCATGGATACGGATGACGATGGAAATATAGAGAACATCACGATATCTTTTGCCGCATCATTGATCTCAAGCCTTTCGGATGCCGTGATTGAGTATCGTGAGATGATGTCGTGGTATGAGTCGCTTGATGTCTCGCTGACGTTTTCTGCAATCGAGACGAGGCATATTTCAGAGATAATGCGCTCGATGAAGATGCAGTGTCCTCATGAGCGAGTGACATCGCTTTTGCGGCTGCTGACTTATATTTATGAGAATCGACGACGGGCATCAATTGTTGCGGTCGCAGAAAATATGTCATCAAAGGATAAAATACAAAAGATAGAATCTTTCCTAAACTGTAATTATTTGCGTAAGGTCAATTTGGAGGAGTTGGCGCATTACATTGGCATGAATCGCAGTTCGTTGTGTACATTTTTCAGAGAAAAAACCGGGAAAACGATATTCGGCTATCTCATTGAGCTGAGGATAACTATTGCCAAGCAGTTTTTGGAAAATGAGGAGTTGAGCATATCGCAGTGTTGCTTCAAGAGTGGCTTCAATGATATCCCATATTTCAACCGTGTGTTTAAGCGCATCATGGGAATGTCGCCTAAGGCATATCGTGCCTCTTTGCGTTAAAGTAGCACTGGAAGCCTTGCCGTTAATCTCGATGATGCGTTTCTGTCGTGTTTACAAGACGGTGATGCCGTTATTTTGTCTTATGAACAAGACAAAATGGAGTTTTTAGTATCTATTTTGTGGGGTGTCGTTCTTTTTGCCGATAATCAGCAGGATGATTATTACTGCGATAGGGGTTGTGAAAAAACTTAACAGTATGCACAAAGGCACGCTTCTTCCATAATTGCGGGCAAGAATTATGAGAGGTGCATAGAAAGCAGCGGCTATAATAATTAAAAGTAGGATAAGTAAAAGACTTTCCCACCCAGATCCGGAAGGATTGTTGTTGAAGGGATGTGATTGATACGTCGGTGTTGCGTTGTCGTATTCATCACCAGTTTGAGATGTGGCAGAATTGTAGGCTTTCAATTCGTATTTTATCTTGAAGCGTTTTGGATGAAGATATTCTGCTTCCGATTTGTAATAGGAATAGTCCCTGCTGCTCTCATAAGCTGTGATGTTAATCTTTTTTGTCATTCCGGGAGCAATGTTCACATTCTCAGAGAACTCTTCATAGTCGAGCTGTTTGCCTGACATGTCTAAATATGTAATCTGAAAAGTGACATTATAGATATCTTGATTGGTGTTGTTCTTAAGGGCGATAGTGCCAACATTATCATCCCAATTCTGTTCATAAGACTCCATTGTCACGGCATCGACTTTGTCTTTCGGCAAGGCAACGGCGCATACAGAAAGAACCGATGTGAGCATTAGAAGGAATATACGTTTCATAAAAATTTATGGTAGTGTTTTTTAGAATTGCACTGGTCTTCCTCAATTTTGGTGAGGATGGCACAGTGCAATAAAGGTTTAATTTATAGGGTTGGGGATTATTTCTGGGGCTTGCGGTTCTGCTTCTTTTTCAAGACGAGGGCAGAGCGTGCAGGAAGATACAGCTTAAGCCAGCCAAGTCCGTGTTCGGCATATAGCTCGTCGTGCTGAGTGAGGTGATGGACATTCTCGTCGATGTTGCCGTAGCCGCCATAGCGTGCGGCATCGGTGTCCATTATACCCACATACTCGCCTTCGGGAGCAAGGATGCCATAGTCGGTGAACGACTTCGACGGATTGAAGTTGAACACGAATACCATATTGCTGCGGCTGTAAGCCAGCACTTGGTCGTCGTCTTTGTCCCAAAGTTTCACTATCGGCAGTTTCTGGAAGTTTTTTCTCCCGCCGATGAGGTGAATCATGTCGTTGTCGAAATTGTTCAGGAACTGATATTTCAAATCCTTCCTGTCGACGAGATCCCATTGGCGACGGGCGTATTTATACGACCATCCGTTGCCCTCGCGCGGGAAGTCGATCCATTCGGGATGCCCGAATTCATTTCCCATGAAGTTGAGGTAGCCGCCATTGATTGTAGAGCAGGTGACGAGGCGTATCATCTTGTGCAGAGCCATTCCTCGTGCCACGGTCATATTGTCGTCGCCCACCATCATGTGCCAGTACATGTCGCTGTCGATGAGGCGGAATATCAATGTCTTGTCGCCCACGAGAGCCTGGTCGTGGCTTTCGGCATAGCTTATGGTCTTTTCATCGGCACGACGGTTGGTGAGTTCCCAGAATATGGAGGTGGGATGCCAGTCTTCATCCTTCTTTTCCTTTATGGTCTTAATCCAGTAGTCGGGTATGCCCATTGCCATGCGGTAGTCGAATCCGATGCCGCCGTCCTCCACCTTAATTGCAAGTCCCGGCATGCCGCTCATCTCCTCGGCGATGGTTATGGCATCGGGGTTTATGGAGTGGATAAGTTTGTTGGCGAGGCTCAGATAGGTGATGGCATTGGTGTCTTGTCCGCCATTGTAGTAGTCATCGTAAGAGCCGAAAGCCTGCCCCAGACCATGGTTATAGTATAGCATAGAAGTCACACCGTCGAACCGGAATCCGTCGAACCTGTATTCTTCGAGCCAGAATTTGCAGTTGCTCAGCAAGAAGTGCAGCACTTGGTTTTTGCCGTAGTCGAAGCAAAGCGAGTCCCAAGCCGGATGTTCGCGGCGGCCGTCGCCATAGAAATACTGGTCGTAGCTTCCGTCGAAGCGGCCCAGCCCCTCGGTCTCATTCTTCACGGCATGAGAATGCACGATGTCCATGATTACGGCTATGCCCAATCGGTGAGCCTCGTCAATCAGCCGCTTAAGCTCGTCGGGAGTGCCGAAACGGCTTGAAGCGGCATAGAAGCTCGACACATGGTAGCCGAAAGATCCGTAATATGGATGCTCTTGTATTGCCATAATCTGGATGGCGTTATATCCGTCGGCAGCCACTCGCGGCAGCACGTTCTTGCGGAATTCCTCATAGCTGCCCACGCACTCCTTTTCGGTTGCCATGCCGATGTGGCATTCATATATTAATAGAGGAGAAGTGTTTGGCTTGAATTTCTTTACCTTGAATTTATATGGTTTTTCGGGCGACCACACCTGAGCCGAGAAGATGTAAGTGTTCTCGTCCTGCACCACTCTTGTGGCATAGGCAGGCACACGCTCACCGTCACCGCCATTCCAGTGTATGTGCAGCTTGTATAGGTCGCCGTGCTTCAGCTTGTCTGCATCAAGGTAAATCTCCCAAGCTCCATTGTCGATTCGGGTCATGGCATACTCGTCAATTTCCTGCCAATTGTTGAATGTGCCTATCAGGAAGATTTTAGTGGCATTAGGAGCCCATTCGCGCAGCACCCATCCATTGGGAGCGCGGTGGAGGCCGAAGAAGTTATAAGCGTTAGCGAAATCGTCAAGCGAGCCATTGCCGCCCGTCAGTTCCATTTCTTTGCGAATCACATCCTCATGGCGGCCGTTGATGATGTCGGCGTAAGGTTTAAGCCATGGGTCATTTTTAAGTATAGGGAGTACCTTTTTCATCAGTAAATGGTTATATGATAGTAAATCACACAAATGTAATAAAATTTCTTGAAGCAACTACAATGATTCGCCAAAATCTTTTGTGCGTTTATAATGTTTAAGTGAATGGTAGGTTCAATTGGCAAGTGCAAATTTAGCAATTTGTTTGAAGAACTCACAT
>CAYWOC010000029.1:0-27200 GCA_964459845.1 uncultured Muribaculaceae bacterium
CGACCCGCTGTCGCAGGACTACCCACACCTCAGCCCCTACTCCCACTGCGCCGGCCCCCCCCTCTCCCTTATCGACCCGACCGGGATGGATATATATCGCTTTGATGAAAATTCTCAAGATTTTATTCTATATGAAAAAAATGACGACAATTTTGATGCTGTTGGCAAATTTAAGTATGATAAAGAAACAGACAGCTACATATTAAAAACCGACAAGAAAGGAAATGCAAAAATTAAAGTTGGGAACATAGCAAAGGGGATTCTTTATGATGGTGTAAACTTCAGCGATAGAGACCAATTGATTCAAGTTGGGCAAAAGGGGGAGCCTACAGTGGCAGAGGTATATGATTTTCTGATTGAATTAGCGGAAATGGCTGGAAAAGAAATTTCTGGACATGGAGTATCCGAAAACGGCAAATATGTTGAGCGTTACATATATACAAAGAAGTACAGTGCTAATAGGCTGACAGAAGCTAAAGCTACAATGAAAATATTCAGGTCTTTTCCACATTTGTACAACAACGTACATCTAATGACAGATTTCCACACACATCCGTCATTTGCTGATAATTTATATAGATTACAGCCATCGCTCCCTGATTTAGAGACAAGAGACCACACTAAAATGGGAAATCCTAATATGCAATTTTATATATTGACAAAAGGTGAAACACCTATAAATTATACAAACTGGAGTAGATGATTATGAGAATAAGAAATGGCTTTATTATTCTGATTGCCACAATGACAACATTGTTTTCATGCAACGTGCGGAAGACATCATTCACGATTAGCGGCAATAGGGACATGGCAATTGAGGTTGCGATAAATGATTTCGTAAGAAACTCTAAATTGTCGCATAAAGATTCTGTGTTCATAGTCAAGATATACCATGAAGACTCTATGACGATTGTGACGACTATTAGTGGGCTTAGAGGAAACAAGTTCTGGGTTTATAGAGATGTAGAGATAGGGAAACCGCATAAGGGACTTGTGACCAGATATAAAATAGTGAACGGAAAACTTTTTGCGTGGCGCGATTCCACTGGAATTGTAACAAAGAATCTGCTTAAAGTTCTCAGCAGCTACAACGCCCTCGACTCTTCGATGATAACCGACCCTTATTGTGTGTTTCCTCCATATACAATAGACGAACTGGCAAAAGCTGCAAGCTATTATTTTTCAAAACAGAATATCAAAATATTCAAAGTACAAGAAACGAGTGTAGCACCATTGATAGGACTTCGCCAACCTAAATTGGACTATGGCAATAGAATGAAGCGGAATCCTAAGATTGATTCGATATATTATGGCTGGCGAAATTATGTAAAATCCCTTAAAAGAAAGGATAAACAGTAGAGTATTCTAAGAACGATGAATTTGTTACACAAATAACAACTATTACTCATCGGCAGAATTAAGTACGCACTTAGTTAATTCCGCCAATGGGTAGAATCATATTTTTTATTCCGCCACATTCGGACATTAATATTTTATACCATTAAGTAGGTAACTATTCAGCGATAAGGTGTATAAAACATTATTGATTATCAATAGGTTACAAAACTAAACGTATACAAATTCTGGCGAATAATGTCATTTTGAGGCTTTTTGCTGCAATATTCGTTTATAAGTTACTGATATTCAACGTTCATTATCGCTGAATAGTTACTTAAGTAGTTATGTCTGCAAAAAAAATTAAAAATATAAGTCAAATTTTTGCCATCATTTGTTGTCTTGCTGCTTGCCATAACACCAGCAAAGATAATGGGCAAGGAGGCTTAAGTGTCAATGACACGAGCAATTCTCATATAATAAATATTACGCTGGATAAGCTTGCACTTAGTCCAGACAATAATATAAGTGAGAACGACCGAAATGCGATAAAACAATTATCGGTTGAAGATTCAAATTTCCTGAAGACGGAATTAAATGACACAGTATATATGTGCATAACGTGTTCTTTTGCAGAAAATGGCATTTTTACGGTATGGAATAAGCATCACTCATATTCCAATGTGTTGTCGGATTACAATGGCAGCAAATTGGGAATGACGTATAGTATCGAACATTTCCTTATAGAAAAATGGGACACGGCATCAATAGGCGAAATAAGTAAGGCTAAAAACAGTGATGTCGAATTACAAGCAAATCCGCAAAAGATAGCCATAAGAATAGTTGTAAAAAATGGGGAAATATACAAAATTGACAAATATGATTATGAAAATAGATTCAATATACCGGATTAGCATTTCACTTATGATTGTGATGATTTTGTCGGGCATATCTCACCCTATGTTTGGCAAGAACAACAGGTCATGGTTCAATGTATGTACAGACAACAACCATACCTATACTGATTGTAAGAGCGTCAATATATTCAATGTCTTAAGGCAAGGGACATTCTTTATATGTACGGATAACAAACTGAAAGAGCCTATATATGTGGAATTTACTTATGTCTATGAGAATAACCGTTGGCAGATGGAATTTCATAAAATAGACAAGTCTTCGGGACTTCCAAGGAGTGTTGATGTGTGGTTGAGCAGTGATTATGTGGTTCCAAAATCGGTAGTTCCATACAGGCATCTATATGATTATTTCAAATTTTGGATTTTGGACAACAGAGTCATAATACACAATAAGGGATTATATAAAAGAGCAGAATACCCTCGGTTTAATTACAAACATGAATACATCGATTTGTCGGTGCTGTTTTTGCCGAATAATTTCAGTGAAAGATACCCGCCATCTGCACCTAAACAAACAAGTTATTAACACCTAAATTTTACATTTATCATGTTCCATCTCAGACATACATATCATCTCATTTAGGGCATTTGTAGCCATATTTATTTCTATGCAATGTTACAGCTTTGCCAGTACTAAATTCCTTGATTGCAGTAAAAAGACAAAGAAATACGAAAAGATAGATGTGGTAAGAATTGCAAAATCACAATTCTACAAAAAAATAGACTCAATTATCGAACTATGCAAGAAGAGATACCCCAAATACGACTGGAAGGATCGGCAATATTTTACTTTGAGTGCGCAATATTGTGAATTTGAGGGATATTCATACAAAGAAGTAGATACGCTTGACTTTAAGCGTATTAACATGATGAGAAAAGTGCCCAAGCCAATATTTATTGAAGTCTTTGTAGGATATGGACCGATATATGACAATTTAATAATTTACAAAAGTAAAAGATATAGTCTGAGTAATTTGGCACACTGGAATTTTCACAAAAAGAGATATGGATGGACTCGCAGATTAATCAACTACATATTCGTACTACCACCAGCAAGCCCATCTATCATAATATTGTATAAAACCCAATGGGACAATGTCTATAAAAGATGTTTACTACGGAATTGATGACATCGGAGGACTATTTACTCCAGAAGAATTGAAAGAATTGGAATAAGTAACAGAACTAATGCAAAATGATAGAGAAACTACAGAAACTGATGGCAAGCAGATACATTGTGGCAGACGTAAACATTTCTCTGACTCAATCTTATGAAGACGGAACGCTGGATTATTGCATTTTGTGCCGCTTATTAGCCGAATAATGTGATATTTTTCGTAACTTTACACATTATTTTATAACAGAACAACTTATATAATATGAAAATAGGGATAATTGTGGCTATGAGCAAGGAGCTGGCTTTATTGACACCGCTCCTCGGCGACAGCAAGACAATAGAGATTGACGGATACAAATATATCACAGGCAAAATAGGGAATCATGATGTTGTGGCAATGGAATGTGGCATCGGAAAGGTGAATGCAGCCATCGGCACTCTCACCCTTCTCAATAATTTCAAGCTCGACCTCGTGCTAAGCACTGGAGTGGCTGGCGGAGCCGACAAATCGGTGAACGTGATGGATGTTGTGGTCGCCGACCGAATTGCCTACCATGATGTGTGGTGCGGACCGGGTACAACTCCGGGACAGTCGGCAGGAAATCCGCTGTTTTTCACTTCGAGCGAGAGCGTATCGGCACTGCTCCCCGCATCAAGCAGCGTGAAACACGGGCTTCTTTGCTCGGGCGATATGTTCATCGACTCTATTCAGCAAGTGAACACCATAAAGGGCAACTTCCCCGACGCGCTTGCCGTGGATATGGAGTCGGCAGCAATAGCGCACGTGTGCCACCGCAAAGGCGCGGAATTCTTCTGTATGCGTGTCATCAGCGACTCTCCCGGTGCAGGGCACAACAATGCTGTGCAATACGACAACTTTTGGGAAGATGCACCAAAGCACACTTTCAACCTTGTACACCAGTTGCTGCTGAATCTTAAATAAAAACAATATAAAAAAATATACTAAACTTATGGAGAAAATAGCAAGTTTCACAATCAATCATATCAAGCTGCTTCGCGGAATATACGTGTCGCGCAAAGACCGTCTGCCAAACGGTGACGTTGTCACCACATTCGACATCCGCATGAAAGAGCCTAACCGCGAGCCTGCCGTGGGGCAAGCCGCACTGCACACAATCGAGCATCTTGCCGCCACTTTTCTGAGGAATCATCCAGTGTGGGGGAAACGCATAATCTACTGGGGTCCTATGGGATGCTGCACCGGCAATTATCTACTCATTCAAGGCGACCTCGAATCGGCCGACATCGTGGAGCTGGTGAAAGAGACATTCCAGTTCATAGCCAACTTCGAGGGAGAGATACCGGGAGCCAACGCCCACGACTGCGGGAACTATATGCTCAACAACCTCGTTATGGCAAAGTGGGAAGCTCACAAATTCCTCATCGAAGTCCTCGACCATCTCACTCCACAAAACTTAATTTATCCTAACGACGAGAACTAAAGCTGCCCGCAACGTCGTTATTGGCATATTTTTTGTTTGATATGACAAGCATATTGTGTAACAATTAATTTTTTTCATAGATTATGATTTGGATTATATTCATAGGCATTGCTGTAATAAGCTATCTTGTTCAGGCCAACCTAAAAAGCAAGTTCAACCGCTATTCGCAAGAGCCTATAGGCAACGGCATGACCGGGCGCGACGTGGCTATAAAGATGCTTCACGACAATGGCATATATGATGTGCAGGTGACAAGCACAAGCGGAATGCTCACCGACCACTACAATCCTGCCAACAAGACGGTGAATCTGAGTGAGGGCGTGTATAACAGTTGCAGCGTGGCAGCGGCAGCAGTCGCCGCCCACGAGTGCGGACACGCAGTGCAGCACGCCACCGGCTATTCTTTCCTGCAACTGCGCTCGGCTCTCGTGCCGATGGTGAACTTCTCATCGTCGATTCTATCGTGGGTTCTGCTCGCAGGCATCCTGCTCATCCAGTCGATGCCGCAGATTTTGCTCATCGGCATCTGTCTGTTTGCCGTCACCACACTGTTCAGCTTCGTCACGCTGCCAGTGGAAATCAATGCCAGCCAGCGCGCCCTGCAATGGCTCAACCGCTCGGGCATAACATTCGGTGTCACTCAGGCACATGCGCAAGATGCTCTAAGCTCGGCAGCCTACACCTATGTAGTGGCAGCCCTAAGCTCTCTTGCCACTCTGATTTACTATGTCATGATATTTATGGGAAGCCGCCAAAGAGATTGATAACCGAATTATGTAGAATTTCCGCACAATTATTATTAATTTTGCAGTCGGAAATTCTTTATATACACACGAACATTATATAATTTTAATTAGAATAATGGCACAAAAACCAAGCATACCCAAGGGTACAAGAGACTTTTCGCCCGAAGAGATGGCGAAACGCAACTATATTTTCAATACAATAAAGGACGTGTTCCTGTTGTATGGTTTCCAGCAGATTGAGACTCCATCTATAGAGAACCTCAGCACTCTGATGGGCAAATACGGCGAAGAGGGCGACAAGCTGCTCTTCAAGGTGCTTAACAGCGGCGACTTCCTGCGTGATGCCACCGACGAGATGCTCGCCAGCCGCGACTGTCTGCACCTCACTCCGAAAATCTGCGAAAAAGGCCTGCGATATGACTTGACAGTGCCTTTCGCACGCTATGTGGTCCAGCACCGCAACGAGCTCCAATTCCCATTCAAGCGCTACCAGATTCAGCCAGTGTGGCGTGCCGACCGTCCTCAGAAAGGACGCTACCGTGAATTTTACCAATGCGATGCCGATGTGGTGGGAAGCGACTCGCTTCTCAATGAGGTAGAACTTGTCACTCTTATCGATGAAGTTTTCCGCCGATTCGGCATAAACATCACCATAAAGCTCAACAACCGCAAGATTCTTAGCGGAATCGCCGAAGTAATCGGCGCTCCCGACAAGATTATAGACATCACTGTGGCTATCGACAAAATAGACAAAATAGGTATCGAGAACGTAAATGCCGAGCTGCGCGAAAAGGGCATAACCGACGAGGCAATCAATACGCTACAGCCGCTACTTCAACTCGCCGGATCAAACGATGAGAAACTTGCCACTCTCGAATCGCTCCTGTCTTCTTCGGGAATCGGCAAAAAGGGCATCGAGGAATTACGCTTCGTAATAGGAAATGTTGCCGAAGTGGGCTTGAACTCCACTCTTGAGCTTGACGTGTCGCTGGCTCGCGGACTTAACTACTACACCGGCACAATTCTTGAAGTGAAAGCAAATGATGTGGCTATGGGAAGCATAACCGGCGGCGGACGCTATGACAACCTGACCGGCGTTTTCGGAATGGACGGAACTTCGGGTGTAGGCATCAGCTTCGGAGCCGACCGCATATTTGATGTGCTGAACACTCTCAACTTATATCCCGAAGGCACTTGCTCTTCGACAAAAGTAATCTTCACCAACTTCGGTGAAGCCGAGGCTAAAGCCTCTCTTAAATATATAATGGCACTTCGCAAGGCTGGCATCTCAGCCGAGATCTACCCTGAATCGTCGAAGATGAAAAAGCAGATGACATACTCCGACAACAAGAAGATTCCTTTCGTGGCAATCGTAGGCGAAACCGAGCTTGCCGAAGGCAAAATAACGCTGAAGAATATGACGACAGGAGAGCAGGAGAAGCTCTCTATCGATGAAATCATTGAAAAGCTGAAATGAAAGAATTTCACATAAGAAAATTTTTGAAGACTTGGATGCTGCCTATCTCTATGATGGGCGGCATCATTTTTCATGACTGGATTCATTACCTCTCGTTCCTCACCCCCTACCTCATATTCATAATGCTCACCATCACTTATACGCGCATACGCAGCAGCGAGCTGCGCATCACGCGTTTCCAGTGGTCGCTGCTGGCTGTGCAGGTGATAGGCTGCTGGCTTGTGTACGGAACGCTCCTGCCTGTAAATGAACAGATTGCCACGGCAGCATTTCTATGCGTGTTCATGCCCACCGCCACTGCCGCGCCGGTAATCACCGGCATGCTCGGCGGCAGCGTGACAAAACTCGCCACATATTCCCTGCTCAGCAATCTCATGGTAGCACTCGCTGCCCCCACATTCCTGTCGCTTGTGAACGGCAGCGGAGCGGAGATAGCTTTCTCCGATTCATTCACCACGATATGCGCCCAAGTCGTGCCGCTGCTCATAGTGCCACTTGTGGTGGCAATATTGATGCGCCACTCTGCTCCAAAGCTGCATAAGGCTATAGCCGAGCACCAGTCAATATCTTTCTGGATGTGGGCTGTGGCTCTTTTCATAGTCATGGGCCGTGCTGTCAGCTTCATGATAAAGCAGCCCATCAGCGAGCTGCCGACAATGATTGGAATGGCTGCTGCATCGCTCGTGGTGTGCTGCTTGCAATTCTATATAGGCCGCAAAGTGGGCGGCAGACTTGGCGACAAAATATCGGGAGCGCAAGGTTTGGGACAGAAGAACACAATCATCGGATTATGGATGGCTCTCACCTACCTCAACCCCATCGTCTCGGTCGGCACCGCTACCTACATAGTCTGGCAAAATTCCATCAACAGCTTCCAGCTCTACCGAAAATCCCGAAAAGGCACATTATAGCCCTCACTGCAGCATAACAATCACAAAGAGCCAATATTATTTTCTTTTTCCTGACGGTTTTATTTGCATTTGCCCAAGCCTTGTGCTAACTTTGCATTATGGGACGAATTTTGGCGATTGATTTCGGTCGTAAACGCACTGGTATTGCTGTTACTGACCCTCTTAAAATTGTGGCTAACGGACTTGCCACAATACCTACGCACACCCTTATGGACTTCATTCTGGACTACATAAAGCGGGAGAATGTGGAGCGTATTGTAGTGGGGCTGCCCAAGCGGCTCGACAACACCCCTTCCGAGAGCATGAAGTGGCTTGAGCCATTTCTCAACCGCCTCCGGAAAGTGCTTCCCGACATGCCTGTCGTGATGTACGACGAGCGTTTCACATCGACCTTGGCTCACAAGGCTATGATCGACGGCGGCATGAAAAAGAGCGACCGCCGCAACAAGGCTGTGGTAGATACCATAGCCGCAACAATCATTTTGAACGACTACCTGCAAAGCTCCATGGCGTGAGCTCACAGGCTCGTGATTGCGCCTGTGGCACAATATCTCATGCCGAGCATAAGTTTTTTTTGAATAATAAAAATACAGAACGATTTTAGCAATGATACTTCCAATTTATCTCTACGGGCATCCTGTTTTGAGAAAAATTTCGCCCGACATCACTCCTGATTTCCCGGGACTTAAAGAATTGATAGAAAATATGAAAGCTACGATGTATGAATCCGACGGAATAGGCATCGCGGCTCCTCAGGTGGGCGTGAATGCCCGCATAGTATATATCGACGCAAGCGCGCTCGAAGAATCTTTTCCCGAACTTGCCGACTCGAAATATGTGCTTATAAATCCGCATATCGAAGTAATCGACGACGTAAAGCGCATTTCACGCGAGGAAGGATGCCTCAGCTTGCCGGGAATAAGCGAATCGGTGCCTCGCATCGAGAAGATACGCATCCAGTGGGTGGATGAAGACTTCAAGCCTCACGACGAAATCGTGGAGGGCTACCTTGCGCGAGTGATGCAGCACGAGTGCGACCACCTCGACGGAAAAGTGTTCATCGACCACATATCCCCTATCCGCAAGCAACTTATCCGCGGGAAGCTCAACAACATAGTGAACGGCAAAGTGCATTGCAGCTACCGCACAAAGGGCTACAAGAAAAATTAAACGACACAACCAAGAATATAACTACATTTCAACAAAAAAAGACATGGCTGACGACAAGAAAATAATCTTCTCAATGGTGGGCGTGAGCAAAATCTATCCGCCACAGAAGCAGGTATTGAAAAACATCTACCTGTCGTTCTTCTACGGAGCGAAAATCGGCATCATCGGTTTGAACGGTGCCGGAAAATCAACACTCCTGAAAATTATCGCCGGCATCGACAAGCAATATCAGGGCGAAGTGGTATTCTCTCCGGGATACTCTGTGGGCTATCTCGAGCAAGAGCCGAAACTCGACCCTGAAAAGACCGTGAAAGAAGTGGTGCAAGAGGGTATGCAGCACATACTTGACCTGCTTGCCGAGTTCGACAAGGTGAACAACAGCTTTGCCGACCCCGACGTGCTTGAGAATCCCGACAAGATGGACCAGCTCATCACACGACAGGCAGAACTGCAAGACAAGCTCGACGCTGCCGACGCTTGGAACCTCGACAACAAGCTGGAGCGCGCCATGGACGCTCTGCGCTGTCCTCCCGAAGACCAAAAGATTGCCACCCTGTCTGGCGGTGAACGCCGCCGTGTGGCTCTATGCCGCCTGCTGCTTCAGCAACCCGACGTGCTGCTGCTCGACGAGCCTACCAACCACCTCGACGCTGAATCTATCGACTGGCTCGAACAGCACTTGCAGCAATATGCCGGCACTGTCATCGCCATCACTCACGACCGATACTTCCTCGACCATGTGGCTGGATGGATTCTTGAGCTTGACCGCGGTGAGGGCATTCCATGGAAAGGCAATTATTCCTCATGGCTCGACCAAAAGACCAAGCGTATGGCTCAAGAGGAAAAACAGGCAAGCAAACGCCGCAAGACACTGGAACGCGAGCTTGAATGGGTGCGCATGGCGCCAAAAGCTCGCCACGCCAAGGGTAAAGCCCGTCTGTCGAGCTACGACCGCCTTCTCAACGAAGACCAGAAAGAACGCGAAGAAAAACTTGAGATATTCATCCCGAATGGACCTCGACTTGGCAACAAGGTCATCGAAGCCGAGAATGTGCAGAAGGCATTCGGCGAGAAACTGCTTTTCAACGACCTCAACTTCATGCTGCCTCCTAACGGCATAGTGGGCGTTATCGGACCTAACGGTGCCGGAAAGACCACACTGTTCCGTCTGATTATGGGACTTGAGCAAGCCGACAAAGGTAAATTTGAAATCGGAGAGACGGTGAAGATTTCATATGTGGACCAGAACCACAAAGACCTGCATCCCGAAAGCTCAGTATATCAGGTAATCTCGCAGGGGGTGGAATCGTTCCGCATGGGCGGTCGCGACATGAACGCGCGTGCATATCTGTCGAAATTCAACTTCACAGGAGCCGACCAAGAAAAGAAAATCGGCATGCTGTCGGGCGGAGAGCGAAGCCGTCTGCATCTCGCCATGGCTCTGAAGGAAGAAGGCAACGTGCTGCTACTTGACGAACCAACCAACGACATCGACGTGAACACTCTGCGCGCACTTGAAGAAGGTCTTGAGAACTTCGCCGGATGTGCAGTCGTCGTCTCCCACGACCGCTGGTTTCTCGACCGCATCTGCACACACATTCTCGCTTTCGAGGGCGACAGCCAAGTGTTCTATTTCGAAGGCTCTTATTCCGAATATGAGGAGAACAAACGTTCACGCATGGGCGATGTTGAGCCTCACCGCATACGCTATCGCAAACTAATGGAATAATACTTCATAATTTTTTTGAATATAATACACTAATATAAAGTCTATTTTATGTATCTTTGTAGAACGTAAAATAGACTTTTTATGATTTGCAACCTCATACTGACGTTCATTGCACAAACCGACAGCCTAACTATAATATTCACAGCGCTATGTGCTGCGGTGCTATGTGCGCTTTTACTTTTCATAAAGAAGCTGCGTTCGAACCTTGACGAAGCTCTCCACAGCAATGCCTATAAGCAGGAACAGCTCCAGCAGTCGATGAATGCCGGACACCTCACCGCTTGGGGATATGATGTCGAAACACGACGCATTAACGACATCTACGGCAACGCTCCATTCAACCATGTGCCTATGGAAAAGATGGCGCAGTTCATCCACCACGAAGATTTGGAGAAATTCAACAAAACCTTGCACGATTTGGAAATCGGCGTTATCAACGAGTGCAACATAGTGATACGAGTGTTGCGCCCTCGCAGCGGAGAATACCTCGATGTGGATTGCTCGATGAAGGCTGTAAAAAACAAGTCCGGCAAGACGGTGGAAATAGTCAGCATCCAAAAGAATATATCTGATTTCATAAAACAGCGTGAGGAGCGTGAGGAGCTGATGAAGCGCATGTCGGTTATTTTCAACAACAACAGCGTGGGCATAACTCTATACGACAAACTCGGGCATCTTGTGGATGTGAACAAGGAGATTTGCACCATACTCGGAATCGACAACAAAGACATGCTAATCGAAGCGCGTCCGTCGCTGCTCGACAATCCAAACATCAGCGACGAGACAAAGCAGCGCATACTCAAAGGCGAGCGGTTCACCTTCGAGGAACACATCAACTTCACAAAGGTGAAACTCTACAAGTTCTACGTTTCGAGCAGATACGACAATATCGTACTAGAGCGCAAAGTTTCGCCTATATTTTCGGAAAGCGGAGAATATGAGGGTTCTGTCATAACCTCCACCGACATCTCCAGCAAAGTGGAGATGGAGAGTTCCATACAGAAGCTTATGCTCGAACAGGAACGCATATTCAACCATTTCCCTGTGGGAATTGCCGTCTTCGACAATAACGGAACCTTGCAAAAGCTCAACAAAGCTATGCTTCAAATGTTCCACATCAAGAAGGACAATTTCAGCGGCGATGATGCATTTTTCGGTATTCTGTTCAATCTTCCATTCCAGAAAAACGAGCTTGAGCGCATAAAAGCCGGCGAAAGCGGAGAATTCAGCATCGCCATAAATTCCGCGCAATTCAAAGAATCAACACATATCGAAATCGACGATTTCAACGATATGTGGGCTTCGGTGAGATTCTGCGCTATGATGAAAAACGGGAATGTGTCGTCGTACATACTGATTGTGCGCGACATAACGCAGACACACCTGCATAACTTGATGCTTCAACGCACGAACATGATGAAGGAGATTGCCGAAAGAATGTGCAACCTCGTACGCTGGTCGTATTACAGCGACACCCACAAGTTTATAATCAAATTCGGCAACGGCAACAGAATAACCATCGACCAATCAAACATCAACGATTTCGTAGAGACAGAGTCGGTGAATGATTTCTATCAGATGCTTGCGCATTTCGACAATAACGAACCAGGCATCCATTCTTGCCTCATTAACATAGACATCACCGGCAGCGGACGATATGACAGTTTTGAGATTGCAGGAAGCATCCGGCAATCCAAGCATCAATTGCCCTACACAAAAAGCACGGGCTATATTCGCGACAATTCCGAGCATAATAACATAATCAATAAGCTGAAAGATGCCAACCTTCTGAACAAGCTCATATTGGCAAACACTGATGCCATGATGATATATGCCAACACCGACGGCAAGGTGCTGTGGGAAAACGTGTCAGACAAATTGCCTGCCAAGAATATTGCCTCCAAGCTGTTCAAAGTGGGCGCATTCTGCTTCGACACTCACGGAGTGTATAAGGAGCCATGCGTGAAATGCCTGATATTCTCCACTGTGAACGACAAGAATAAGCATTGTGAGACGAAGCAACTTATGGACGGATCAACCATAAGGCTCGAATCATCGCCTGTGTTTGACGATGACGAGAAGGTGTCGGGCGTAGCGATAAAAGTAGTGGATGTGACAAAACAACAAAAAATAGAAGCCGAAATCAAAGCATTGCGCAATCAGGCTTCCGACACGCAACTGCTATTCCACACCATCATTGAATATATTCCAGCTTCACTATTCGTGAAGGATGTGACCAACAATTTCAATTATGTGATTGCCAACCGCGAGTTCTGCCAAATCATGAACCGCACCGAGGAGCAGATTATCGGCAAAAATGACTTCACTATCATGCCTGAAGAGAAAGCCAAATTCTTCTATGAAAGCGACATCGAGACTGTGAAGCTAAACGGCAAGCCATACATAAATGAATATCTCAATGAGGAAAGCGGAGAGCTCCACTACATTCGCATGACCAAAATCCTTATTGACGCAGCCGACCGCAAGCTGCTGATTGGCATAACCGCCGACATAACAAGCATAAAGCGCACCAACGATGCTCTGAAAGAGGCCAAGGAGCACGCTGAGCAGTCTGACAAGCTGAAATCGGCATTTCTTGCCAATATGAGCCACGAGATTCGCACTCCGCTCAACGCCATTGTGGGCTTCTCACAACTTCTGAAAGAAGCTATCAGCGACGATGAGCGCGACCAGTATATCGAAATAATCAATACCAACAACCAGTTGCTGCTGCGCCTCATCAACGACATTCTCGACTTGTCGAAAATTGACTCAGGCTCCATCGAGCTGCAACCGATTGAAATCAACATCGAAGATTTGTTTATGGAGGTGACATCAACTGCAGCCCACCTTATCAACAACAATAATGTGAAGTTGATAACAGAAAACCCCTATTCCGCTTGCTTATGCACTATCGACAAGGACCGCTTGCTGCAAATTTGGAACAACTTCACCGCCAACGCTATCAAATACACAAGCCATGGGCATATAAAAATAGGATATGACTGTCGCGACAACGGACTGTATATCTACGTTGAAGATACTGGCATAGGCATCGACGACAGTGTAAAGGACCGAATTTTCGAGCGTTTCGAGAAACTTAACAACTATGCTCAAGGTTGCGGTCTCGGTCTTGCCATCTGCAAGGCTCTCGTGGAGCTGTTCAACGGGAAAATCGGGTTCAAGTCGGAAAAAGGCAAAGGCTCATTCTTCTGGGCATGGATTCCAGCCGAATGCAAATTCATGCCTAAAAATGAAAATGCAGATTGTCATCACGACAACCTGCACATCAATTAACCTTAAATCTAATACCATGAAAAACACAGTGCAAATATAGTAATTTTATAATAACAACATTTGTCTGAAACAAAAAGTTCACTATTTATTATATTTTTTTAATAATGGGAGGCGTAAAAATCCTTATTGTGGATGAAGATGAGCAGAATTGCGAACTATTGAAGCAACTTCTGCAACACGAGGGGTATCTCGTGTCAGTGGCTTACAATCCTGCCGAAACTGCCACCTTCGACCTTCCATCGTTTGCGCTGATTATCCTTGAGGTGGCTATGACCAAGGTCAATGGCTTCGACTTCGCCAAGCGATTGAAAAACAACCTCAGCACAGAGTTTATTCCAATCATATTCTGCACTTCTATCGCCGACGAGGAGGAATGTGTGATGGGACTTAACATAGGTGCCGACGACTACATCACTAAGCCGTTCCGCCACAATGAGTTTGTAGCGCGTGTGCGCAGCGTGCTTCGCCGGTCGAGCATGACCCGCAAGCGAAACATCGACATATCCGAGGGCGTGTATATCCCCGACATCGTTTTCCATGAATTGCGAATCGATGTGAACAACAAGTTTTGCTACCTACATGGCAAGCCCATCAATCTCACAAAGACTGAATACGCCATTTTGCACCTCATGTTCTCACACCGCAACCACATATTCACCCGCCAGGAGATTATCACCCGCATCTGGGGACAGGCTCAGGCGATTTCACCGCGCGCCATCGACACGGCACTCGTGCGGCTGCGCAAGAAATTGCTCGATTACAGCCGATATATTTACACCCACAAGAATTACGGATATGGCATGGTGGATGAATCTCACACCCCTGTGTGACAGCATTCCGAACCTTGCTTCACGCCAAGCTCACGCACCCTGCGGTTCAGCAGATTGGTGAATTCATAGTTTTTCAGCCCCCAACGCGGAGAGATAAGCAGTTCTGCCGGCGACTGCGACACAAAACGCTCTATCGCTATACCGGGCGACAGATGCTTTATAAATTCCACGCACACGTCGATATATTCCTCGGCACTCCATTGCTTCACATTCAGCTCGCCGCAAGCCACCTGACGCGCAAGCCTTGTGCCTTTTATGAGTTGAAGCTGATGCAGCTTTATGGTGTAAATCGGCAAGCTCGACATATCACGCGCTGTGGCAAGTATCTCAGGCAACCCTTCTCCGGGAAGCCCAAGGATTATATGCGCTCCGCACAATATTCCCCTTGCGGCAGTGCGAGTCACGGCATCCACAGTGTCAGCCCATGTATGACCGCGGTTTATCGTCATCAATGTGGCATCATTCGAGCTCTCCACTCCATACTCCACTATCACTTTCACACGCTTCGACAACTCGGCAAGATAATCGAGCAGCGAATTTGGCATACAGTCGGGACGAGTGCCTATTATCAATCCCACCACATCATCTACAGCCAGTGCCTCGTCATACGTTGCCCGCAGCCGCTCCAGTTCGGCATATGTATTGGTATATGCCTGGAAGTATGCCAAATATTTCATTTCAGGATACTTCCTTGCAAAGAATAGCTTACCCTGCTCAAGCTGACTTGTGATAGATGCGCCATTTTGGCAATACTCGGGATTGAACGTTTGGTTGTTGCAGTAGGTGCAGCCACCACGTCCCTTTGTGCCGTCGCGGTTTGGACAAGTGAACCCAGCATTGATGGATATTTTCTGTACTTTTCCGCTGAAATGCTCTCTCAGGAAATCGCCGAAATCCTTATAGCCTTTATCTTCAATCATCGTTATTGCGCCGGATGTAGCTTTTTGTATTTATAATAAATGAGTGGCTTTGTTCTGCAAATAAGCGTCGAGCATAGTCATAGCAGCCATCGCCTCGACGATAGGCACAGCACGAGGCAGCACGCATGGGTCATGTCGGCCCTTAGCTTTCAGAATGACGGCATTTCCGTCTTTATCAACAGTCTCGACATCGCGCAAAAGAGTGGCTACAGGCTTGAACGCCACGCGGAAATATATATCCTCGCCATTTGATATGCCGCCCTGTATTCCGCCCGAATTGTTGGTAGTGGTGTGCATTCTTCCGTCGGAATCCACTGCAAAGGCATCATTCACTTCGCTTCCGCGCTTATCGGCAAAATCAAATCCGAGTCCATATTCAAATCCCTTCACAGCGTTTATACCCAGCATTGCCGCACCGAGTGACGCATGAAGTTTATCAAAGACAGGCTCACCAAGTCCCACTGGCACACCTGTGACAACACCAGTAATTACTCCGCCTATAGTATCCCCCTCGCTCTTCACTCTGGTGATAAGTTCTATCATCTGCTGTGATTTCTCGGCATCAGGACACCTCACTACGTTTTTCTCTATCTCAGCCTTGTCATATCGGCGATAGTCGTGATCAAGCGCAATGTCGCCCACTTGCGATGTATATGCATACACATCGATGCCGAGCTTAGCCAATGCCTGCTTGGCGAATGCTCCACCCACGACACGAGCTGCCGTCTCCCGTGCCGAAGAACGCCCACCGCCACGATAATCGCGGATTCCATATTTGGCGGTATAAGTATAGTCGGCGTGCGACGGGCGGAAAGTGTCGCGCATGTTGCCATAATCAGCCGAATGCTGATTCTCGTTTTCTATTACAAAACCGATAGGCGTTCCTGTCGTAACTCCGTCGAGCAGACCCGACAGTATGCGCACACGGTCGCCTTCACTTCGTGCGGTCACTATTGCAGACTGTCCGGGACGGCGGCGGTCAAGCTCTGCCTGCACAGTGTCGAGGTCAATCTTCAGCCCGGCAGGCATTCCGTCGATTACACCACCAAGTGCCGCTCCATGCGATTCGCCAAATGTCGTCAAGCGGAACATGCGTCCAAAAGTGTTGCCCATATCTCGTATCTATAAGTGTATGTTATTGATTATTATAATAAAGCTGATTATGCGTTTCTTCCACTAAGAGTCAATAGCCATATTGGCTTGCGGCATCATCTTCATGATGCTCAGCCACAATGTCGGCAATAGTGCCGCGCACAAAATCCACAAGCTGCTTAGGCTCAATCTTCAGTTGCAGTCCGCGCACTCCTGCGCTCACATATATGTAGTCGAAATCAGTGCAAGTGCTGTGGAAATATGTAGGGAATGCCTTCTTCATACCAATAGGCGAGCATCCGCCACGAATATATCCTGTAGTTGCAAGCAGCTCCTTCATCGGTATAAGATCCACTTTCTTGTTGCCCGACACTTTTGCCGCCTTCTTCAAATCCACCTCATCATCGCCAGGCAGCACGCACACAAAATAACCTGTACGCTCGCCATGAAGCACAAGCGTCTTGAACACCTGCTTTATGTCCTCATTGAGCTGGTCGGCTATGTGAGTGGCTGCAAGATCATTCTCATCCACCACATACGGCACAAGCTCATATTTAATCTTGGCTCGGTCGAGCAACCGCGCCGCATTTGTCTTACTAATTCCTGACATATATATCCTTTCTTAATCTTTCTTACCTATAGACAAAGGTAGTGCAAATCGGCAATATTGCAAAATTTCCTTTGCCTCACCGAAGTGAAATTAATACTTTTCACTAATTTTGCACGAAGTTTTCATAAAGGCACATAAAAACGACAATCTATGTTAAGCAATAAGACTAAAGGATATGCTCTTGGAACCATCGCCGCGGCCACATATGGCATGAATCCGCTGTTTGCGCTTCCGCTATACGGCAATGGAATGACACCCACATCGGTGCTGCTGTTCCGCTATATGTTTGCAATCCTCATTCTCGGCACAATGATAAAGATGCGCGGTCGCAGCTTCAAAGTCAGCACAAAAAATTGCTGGCAGCTCGTGGGGCTTGGTTTTTTAGTCGCAGTATCCTCGCTCGCGCTGTTCATGAGCTACAATTTCATGGCGGCAGGCATAGCATCCACTATGCTGTTCATCTATCCTGTGCTTGTGGCTGTGATTATGGCTCTTTTTTTCAAAGAGAGACTCACTGCCACAATCGTTGTGTGTCTGGCTCTTGCCCTGAGCGGGATAGCATTGCTGTATAAAGGCAGCGACGGTGCCACCATCGACACTACAGGCACCATTCTCGTCATGGTGTCTGCTCTTTCCTACGCACTGTATCTCGTAGCAATAAATCAGACCACACTTAAAAATGTAGCCACCCTCACCGTAACTTTCTATGTAATATTATTCGGGTCGATTGTGTTTGTGGTCGGTCTTGCTTTCGACGGCGGTCTAACACTGCCCAACGGATGGTTCTCATGGGGCTGCGCCTTCGCCCTTGCCCTATTCCCCACTGCAATCTCATTTCTTTGCACCACTCGCGCCATCCAATACATAGGCTCGACACCTACGGCAATCCTCGGCGCACTCGAACCTCTCACTGCCGTATTCTTCGGAATCGTCATATTCAATGAGACTATGACCCTGCGCGACTGCATCGGCATGCTGCTCATCATAATAGCAGTGACCCTCGTGGTGGCAGGAGGCAGCATCACTGCTCCGCTGACCCGCTTCCGCAAGCTCTTCCCAAAGCTGAAGCACTGACTCCACAATATTCCAAACTCGTATTCGCAAAACATTATATACAAAAAGGCTGTATTGCAATACATTTCGATGCAACATTCATCATTTTATATTTTAACTAAGGTCCATTGGAAATTACCTTTATAAATATTTTATGCAATATAATTATTTAAATCCAGCTATTTTTTTATCGCTTAACATTTTCTATAGGTGCTGAATATAACGTATTTGTACTGTTTCGTTCAAATACTAAAATTCCATTTTTACGAACAAATTTTAGAGGTATTTTGGGATTGTTAATATCCTTACCAGTAGTATTATATTGATTTTCCCACTTCAGATAATATGGTTCCAACATTACTGGTGTCATCAGATAAATTTCCTGTAATTCTATATCTTCATACACAGCAAATATCCAATCAACTTTACGATATTTATCTATAATCTTTTGGTTTAAGTGGTGATTTGTACTAAACGATTTGGTTAAAAGTTTATTCACCGATTTCAACTCATATTCCAATCCCTTGGAGTCTACAGCATCATTACCCTCTCTACTATCCGTTAAATTTTGTAAGTTTGTAACCAGCAGCACTTGCAAAAGCTTACCACCATTATCTTGGAAAATGTCCTCTATATCAGCAAAATCTCTTGCCAATTTTTGATACTCCCTAATATAAGGAAATAGCTTATTGAACTTTTTTATAGCATTTTCATTTGTCATAAAAAATCTTTTAAGTTTAAATTTAAAGCTTTAGCTATCTTATAAAGCATTACTATAGTCACATTATTCTTTCCATTTTCTATATAACCTATATAAGTTCTATCGATATCGGCAGAATAAGCTAAATCTTCTTGTGTAAGCCCCAGTTCCTTTCTTCGTTCCACTATTTTTCGTCCAATAGATTGAAGTAATATCTGCTCATTTCTATCCATTTTACAAAAATATAAATGTTCACGTCAAAAAATCTCCGAATATATTCGGTATTTATTTGCTATAAAAAAAAATATTCTTATTTTTGTGGAAAATTTAGTAAGGTGAGACAGAATCCAGTATATAAAACAAAATATGGTGCTACTTATTGTGGCGATTCATTAAATCTTATAGAGCAATTAGACAACAACTCGGTGGATTTAGTGATTACATCCCCTCCTTTTGCTCTACTCAGAAAGAAAGAGTATGGCAATAAAAGTCAAGAAGAGTATGTAGAATGGTTGGGAAAATTTGCCAAAGAAGTGTATCCGAAGCTTAAAAATACTGGCTCTTTAGTTATAGATTTAGGCGGGTCTTATATGAGTGGCAAACCTGTCAGAAGCCTATATAACTTTAAAGTACTCATCTATTTTTGTGAAGTATTAGGTTATAATTTAGCTGAAGAATTTTATTGGTTTAATCCTTCTAAGCTACCATCACCAATAGAATGGGTAAACAAGAGAAAAATTAGAGCGAAAGACAGTGTTAATACAGTATGGTGGTTCAGTAAATCAGACCATCCAAAAGCAGATGTCAGAAAAGTATTATCACCTTATTCCGACAGAATGAAGAAGTTAATACAGGATCCCGAAAAATTTTACAATCCAAAGAAAAGACCTTCTGGCCACGATATTTCATGCAGTTTCGGCATTGATAATGGAGGAGCAATACCTTCAAATTTGCTACAAATAAGCAATTCAGAAAGTAACAGTCAATATTTGACCATTTGTAAAGCACTTGGGGTTAAGGCTCACCCAGCCAGATTTCCGCACAAGTTACCAGAATTCTTTGTAAAGATGCTTACTGATGAAGGAGATAATGTAGTCGACATATTTGGCGGAAGTTGCACCACTGGCGAGGTCTGTGAGAACTTAAAAAGGAATTGGAAATGCTTTGAATTAAACAGAAACTATATTGCTGCATCAACCTTTAGGTTCATTTCTAAAGATGAAGAAGTTGCTAAAAGAATTTATGCTGCAATATGCTCAGGTGAGTTTATAAACGACACATTAAATGCCCAAACGAATGCAAAATATACACGAGGACACGCAAAAATAATAGAGCCTATGCTGGATTTTGTGGATTAGACATATAGCTAAACAATGCCCATATCGCACGACTGTGAGATATGGGCATTGTCTTTATTCCTAATAGGATTTTTTGCTCCGATACATCATTTCTTGATTATCTTCTTTGACACTGTCTTGCCGTCGGCTGTGGTGGCTTTCACGAAATAGATGCCGGCAGCGAGACCGCTCATATCCACAGATGTCGCGTCGTTCACTGATGCCACATTTTGTCCGGCTAAATCATATACTTCAATCGAAGCGCATTCCGCCGACACACGCAATTCGCTCTCCACTGGATTCGGATAGACTGAAATGTTTTCACCACCTATCTTCACTTCCTCAACACCACTCATAGTGTCGGAGAAAATCATCGTAATGTCGGCAAACATAGTAGATGCCGACCATCCGAAGTCGCTTTCGAGAATGAGTGTTTCATCATCGTCGAATGTACTGTCATATCGGCAGCGGTTAGGATCGCCTGTAGTTCCATAATCGCCCTTGAAATAAATATCATAAGATGTTCCGTTGTTTGACTTCTTATAAGCCATTATCACAAGGTTTCCGCCCTTATATTCATATGGGGTATCGAATGGCAAAGCAAGCTCTGTGCTGGTAGTTGCCACATCCACTGTGCCGTCAAACACGAGTTTCAGTTTGCTCGGCGGAATGCTGTGCGTAAGGTCGGCCGCATCGGTCTCTCCCACATAAATTTTGATCGGACTACCCTTATATGCAGTTCCCACTTCCTTGAATGGATAAGCTATCGACTCAAGTTTGCCGCTCTTCAAATTAATCTCGTCCTTATAATATATGGTTTCACTCACCGACTCATTCGACATAAAGGAGACCGGAGCTACGCCAATTCCGTAACCGCCTTCCTTGAATTTACTCAAGACCACCATCGATGTGTTCTCATCGAGGACATTGAGTTTAAGCTCTTGTGATTTGTTGTCAGAAGCATCCATATCGGCATCAAATGCGATTTCGGCATACACCGCAGCTCTGCCAACGGCTGCAGGAGCATAAGGGATAGACACGTCAACTTGTCCCATGGAAGCAACATCCACGCCCGGCACAGTCACAAGGCTTGCCCCCGACGCAGCATCCTTAAGCACGACCTTATAATCTGAAGCCGCCACCGCATCAATACCCTTGTTGAACACTTTCAGCGAATAAGTGCTTGCCTCGTTCACTTTCGGATTGGCATTGCCCGAGAAGGTCTTTGCCACAAGATTCTTCTGTAATTTCTCCTCCACAGTGACATCGGCTTCCCATCCTTCTGCACGCGACATCACATCGGATGAGAACACGAAAGTGAGCGCGCCATCAATGCTCGACGACTCAAGTTCCACAAGGTCGGTCGGCACCTGTGTGGCTGAATATTTGCCAATAAGCGGCGATTTCACCGATGCTCCATTGAAGATATAAAGGAAGTCGCCATAGGTGTCGAAGTCAAACACCTTAAACTCGGCTTTAACCATTCCGTTTGGAATGTTCGGGCGAATGGTCAGAGTGTCGTTTTGCGAGTTTTTATAGTATGCCTGTGGCCCTTGTCCATCATAGAATTTATAAGTTTTGCCTTTCTCCACGATTTGCTCGCCAGTGGTCATTATAATCCAGTTTTCTGGCTTGATTATCACCTCTGGTGTTGAAGCCTCCGCACCTGCCCCAGTCTTGTCGAATGCGTTCACGGTGTAGGAATATCTGCCGAATTTCACCGAAGCGTCGGTGTAAGAAGTCTGGTCGGCAGCAAGCGTAGCAAAAGTGCTGTTCGAGTCGGAACGCTTAATGGTGTATCCGGCTATGTTTTCAGGATTGAATCTGCCGCCAGTCATCCCCTCGGTAGGTGCAGTCCAAGATATTGTGGCCTTGCTGTCACCAGTCACCACTTTAAGGTTGCCGACAGATCCAGGACGGTCATCGCCCACTGTCACAGTCACAGGGTCGGTGTCTTTTCCGCCATCTCCCTTGCTGTTCACTGGCACTATGTCATAGGCATGCTTGCCTTCTGCCACGCTCTTGTCTTCATAACTTGACTTCTCGCCGGCTTTGCCTTCCACCTCAACCAGCTTCTCGCCGTCGCGGTACAATACAACTTTTGTGAAGTCTTCCAGTTTTTCTCCTTGTGCATCAATCGATGGATTGGTCCACGAGAGTTTCACGGTTGTTCCTTCAGACACGGCAGCACGGTCGGTCACACGGTCGGGTGCGCCCTTGGCGACATTTATGTAAGGGATAAACAGACTTTGCACGCTGTCATCGGCATTTGCACCGATTGCGCCCACAAGAGTGGCTTTACCTGTGGCTACATCCACCGTATAAAGCGAATAAGTTCCAGTGTTAGCCCAATAAAGCTCACCAGTGTTGCGGTCGAAGTCCATAGCCTGTATATAGGCTGCATTCATGCCAGTAGCACCGACAAGCGTAGCGGCTCCTGTGGTTTTGTCTATTTTATAAAGATTGTCGTCGGTCGATATGCCATACATCTCCCCCTTCAGGTTACAAGCCAAAGCCAGCATACCTGCCCCATCGGGCAAATTGAAGGCTCCCACCTGTGTAGATTTTCCAGTGTTCAGATCCACCTTCATAAGATAGTTGGCATCGCCTTTCACTCCATACACAGTGCCAGTGGAGTAATCCACAGTCATCTCCGTAAGGCGTGTGCCGCCTTCGGCTATGAGAGTGCGCGTACCGTCGTTCATGTCGATGGTATAAAATCCTTCTACTGTGGATTGTGTTCCTTGCGCAGTGACTTGCACATACCATTTGTAATTGAAATATGTGCCACAATACACCTTGCCAAGTTTCGACTGATTGGCAATCAATGTCACTTTGGATGGTGATTTCGCATCAAATTTCACAGGGCCATTCTGCTCAACCACGGCAGAACGCTGAAATGTGCGATAGCCATAGATGGTGGGCTGAGCATACAGCGGTCCACACGCTGCGGCAATCGTCAAGAAAATTGCGTAAACTTTTTTCATAAATATTCATTTTGTAGATAAACAATCGTTTTCCATAGAAAAACGTCACAAATTTATGAATTTGCTTTTATATTTCACAACAAATGCAAATTTTTTTCACCAACTGCACCTCCATTACTTCCGCACAAGGCTATGAGGGAAAGTTTACAGCGCAAATGAATATTTGACGACGAACTCACGCGGGCGCAGCCGATATACCGTGTGAGTTGTGAAATTTGATTTTATGATTCTACGTTCGTATGTGTCATTGCCCATAAGGTTGTTCAGACATAGAGATATTTCGCTGTCTTTCAGTTTGTAGGCTATCGACATATCGGAGAAGAAGTTGAACGAGGCAGACTTGTCATTGCTGTGGTAGAACTCGTTTTTCCATTTTATCACCCATTTCCTTGGGGTGAGAAACAAATCGAGTGTATGGTTGAAGGTGTTTGTACTTTGGCCGTAAGCAGCCAAATCAACAGTCTGCTCTCGTTTGCTTTCGGTGTGGAAAAGATAAGAATTCTCTTCCACCGAGAACCAAACACAAGGTCGGTATGAAAGCGAAATTGAGGCATTGACGTTCCTAAACCTATTTGCCACAGGATTGTCATTCCACAGGATATAGGAACGGCTTTGACTGATGTATGCACTTAGCCCTACAGAAACCTTACCACCAAAATCCTTGGTGAGTTTTCCGCTTGCATAAAACGTACTGCTCCCGCACATATATGTCGTAGCCACGGAACTGTAAACGATTCCGTCTAATTGATGCGCAGATAGCATATTGTTGGGACAATAGTTATAGCCTGCACGCAACGAGGCGAACAGTCCATAGCGGACATTCTTGAAAGCAGCGTGAAGATTGGCCGTATGCATCTTCATACTGTAAAAGTTGCCATTACCACACTTTTGTGCCAAGTAGCTCATAAACAAAGGCGTTTGCCACGACTCAAGCCCGTCCTTTGGCTGCTCGGAATATGTATAGGTGGCGGTGATGTTCCAACGGGCATTGGGCTTGTAAGCCAGCGACAGATATGGCTCGAATTCCAGACATTGATGATTGCTGTTGCCCAAAGACTGCGCAAGCAAAGCAAGCGGCAAGCGAATGTTCCAACTAAGCGTTTCGTTCTGTTTATACAATTCGACAGTCGCCTTGGTGGTATGCTGCGTATAGTCTAAAGCCAACTGGCGGTTGTCTTCTTCGGCATGTTGCGTGAAGCCTTCATTGCCGACACTATAACGTGCGTTGATTTTGCCCAAAGGATGACTAAAAGCTGTCGTAGCACCCCAAAACACAACCGACTGATTCAGTTCCTGCAAGCCTCCACCTGCTGTCAGCAACTTGCTTGGCAAATAATTGTAGGAGATATAAGCACGACTGTTCAGATGCATCCCATTCTTCAGCTTATTAATCATCTCCAGCTCATCTGACAGGGTGCGTTTGTGTGGCTTAACATACAGATCCTGCTGTTGTGAATTTACGATTGCTGTCCCCGTGCCACGATCAAACGTAAGGCTTGTGCTGAAATTGTTGGTCAGAAAAAGGCGGTCGCTGTTCACACGATACAGCAATTCACCGCTGACAAAGTTTTTATGGTTTCGGGCATACGAATATTCTGCGATACGGTTGTCGGTTGCAATGTCTGTGTATTCGGTCACGGTTTCCTCCTCTATTTTTGTCCTATCAAACACACCGCTCAACTGAAAACGCAAGTCGGCATCCTTGCCAGTCTTAAAAAGCCAGTTGGAAGACAACATGTGCGTCTGGTTCATTCTGGTGCGCAAGGGACTAATCTCAGGAACATCCAAGGATATGTTGTCCACAAAGTTTGAAGCCTCGGGCATTCCATAGCCAAAGAACTTTCTCAGATTAACGCTTTCTTTCAGTTCCGTTCCGCAGTTGTTGAATTTGTACAACGAGAAAGTCTGCATCTTCCGAGAGAAAAGCATTGAGTTGAGTCGGCTGTCACACAGAAAATCCGCACCCTTCTGCAAGCTGCTTCCTGCCCCCAAGTCAACCATACCCCGCCATACATTCTTGGCATCATCGCGAAGCACAATGTTCAGCGCAGCCTGCTCTGAAAAGTCGAGACCGCGCAACATCTTAATCGTCTGATGATTCTCATAAACTTGTACAGATTTCACCTTGTCCGCAGAAAGGTTCTCTGAGACTTGGGCATATTTGGAACCCAACATATCCATGCCCTCAATGTAGAACTTGTTGATTCGCCGCCCTTGGTATTCTATGGTTCCGTCTTCGTTCACCTGCAAGCCGGGCATTTTGGCAATGACATCGGCAATGCTTCGGTCTTGCTGCTGCTTGAAGACATTCACCGAATAGGTCAATGTGTCGCCACGCTGTGCTATGCGAGGAGCTTTTATTTTCACTTCTTTCAGATTGTACGATTGCTCTTTCATGACAATGGTTTGCCCTTGCTTGAAACGCTGCGCATCTATGGAGTCCTTGGCATAGCCGAGTAGGTTGAACGTAAGCACGCCTTCTTTCTTTTCGAAAAATGGCATAGCAAAATGTCCGTCGGCATCCGTGCGGACGAATGCCAACGGCTTCTTGCCCGATTTCTCCAGCAAGACCACGGACACGGCTTCAAGCGGGGCGTGTTGCCCATCCACAACACGCCCCGTGAGCGATTGTGCTGAGACTTCCGCATAAGCCATTATGAAAAAGGCAAGCAATGCTATCCATCTATTCATACTCATCCATTAAACAGGCATTAAAACTACGCTGTGCCTTAGGTGGCTCGCTATATCCGCTACCTTGCAAGCGGTTGGTGGTGTTCCACTGGTCCTTCCAGTAGTCTTTCAGCAGACATTGAAACTTCATTGGAGTCAGATGCTCGTAACGCTTGGGCTGAAAGCTGATGGTTGCCGTCTGTCGCAACTGCTCTATTCCAGTGGCGACAAACGAAAACTCATTCTTGCTCTCATAAGCCGCCAATATTAGTCCTGGCAGTCCACCTAATTTCCACGGACCATTGTCAAAAGGCAGGTCCAAAGTGTACCATGCCGTCCAAGTGCGTCCACGAAATTGACAGACAGCCTTATGGCAAGGATAGCCTATGATGACTGTGTCGCCTTCTGCCAGTTGCCACGAGAAAGTAGGAATTGGTTCCTCATAACAAAAGAAAAAGTCATTGTGCAGGACATCCGTATAAGTGAGCGTGCCCTTTTGTGGAATCTGCTTATAGACTTCATACTCACACCCTTTCTTAGAACCGAACCAGTCTCCCATGAATTGCAGATAGATCATAGGGTCGGAGGTTGCGTTCCTTACGGAGTCGCGCAGATGCTGGAACTGCTCAAAACGCTGGCTGTAAAACCGCGACGAATGTTTGCCAATATCCAACAGGTTTGTATCGTCAAACGCTTCCTTTTGCTCCTGTGTATGCTTGTATGATGCGTGATACTGCACACGCACATTGGCAGTGTCCATCACCTTTTGAGCGCAAGCACTTGCTACCCCAGTTCGGGATAACAGAGCGTCTAGTACAATATAAATTCTGAGGGAATAC
>CAYWOC010000030.1:0-26360 GCA_964459845.1 uncultured Muribaculaceae bacterium
AGCGTCTCGGTGACGCAGTTGCGCGTCCACGTCTGTCCGCTTATGCCGCAGCCGGTCGCCAGCAGTGTGATAGTGAGAAGCAGTCCTTTCATGTGGCTCATCTTAATGGAGTTTTTGGTGATTGCAAATATAGGCAGATTATCCATAAAAACCAAATTTCCAGCCACTAATATTCTTATTAATAGCTGGAAATTGTATTTGGAAAATATATATGATGAGGATGAATTATCGCAGCATCTTGATTAGCATCGTTATGGCTGTGGTTGTGGCTCGGTCAATCACGCGGTCGCGAGTTCCGGGGAACTGATGGCAGCGACTTTCAATCTTGTCGCCACACTTGACCGCTATCCATACTGTGCCTACCGGCTTTCCTTGTGTGCCTCCGCCCGGACCCGCTATGCCCGATGTGGCTATTGCACACTCTGTGCCAAGAAGGTTTGCCACGCCTTGCACCATCTGTTCCACTGTAGGCTGGCTGACAGCTCCATCGCTGTCGAGGGTGGCTTGCTCCACATTAAGCACACGGTGCTTGACGCTGTTGCAATATGATACTACGCTGCCGACATAGTATTCCGAACTTCCTGCCACTTCGGTGATGCAGTGTGCGATGTTGCCTCCTGTGCAACTCTCGGCAGTGGATACTTTCATACCCTTGCGGCGCAGGAAGTCGCCCAATATTGCAGCCACAGTCTTGTCTTCGCTTGCTATGATGGAATCGCCAAGAATTTCGTGCAGCTCAGCCGAAAGACGTTCCATATCGGCTTTAACTTTCTCGGCATCCTTTGAGCAGCCTGTCAGGCGAAGGCGGATTACCCCCATCTTGGGTAGATATGCGAGGTGGATGTACCTCGGCATACGCTTTTCAAAGTCATCGAGCTTCATGGCGAGCATCGATTCCATATAGTCAATCACCACAAAAGTGCGGTGCTCAATGTGGTCGTTGGCGGCAAACCGTGCAACGAGCTGCGGAATCACCTCGCGCTCCATCATCTGCTCAGTCTCAAACGGCACGCCTGGCATCGACACAAGCACTTTGCCATCTTTTTCAAACCACATGATAGGAGCTGTGCCTACCTTGTTTTGGATGACACGGCACGAAGACGGCACATAAGCCTGCGCCGCAGTGAGGGCGTTGATTTTGAGATGGCGTTTTTCCACCACTTCAAGCACATTCTTCTCCACCGCCTTGTCATAAATAAGCTCACCGCCGAAGTAGCGACAAAGTGTGGGTTTGGTGATGTCGTCCTTTGTGGGGCCAAGGCCGCCAGTGGTCAAAACAATGTCGGTCTGCGCAAAAGCCTCGTCGATAGCCTTAAATATCTCCTCACTGTTGTCGCCAATCACCTTTACGCTCTTCACATTCCATCCGAGCGGATTCAGATGCCGCGCAATCCATCCCGAATTAGTGTCGGTGACCTGTCCTATCAGCAATTCGTCGCCGATAGCAATAATTGAAACGTCCATAATCGATAGAATCCTTTCTCTATATAAAAAAACATCACACCGTCACTCTCGCAAACGGGGGCAGCGATATGTCGCAAAAATCATTGCTCAGATATTTGAAATAGCCAGCCACAGCCACCATCGCCGCATTGTCGGTGGTGAACGACCTCTTAGGGATGAATGCCCGCAGATGATGACAATCAGCATAGTTCTGCACGGCATTTCGCACGCCTGAGTTTGCAGATACACCTCCGCCTATAGCTATAGTCTTTATGCCAGTCTGTTTTATGGCTTTAGAAAACTTGTCCATAAGGATATCGATAATCGTCTTTTGCAGCGATGCGGCAAGGTCGGCTTTGTTCTCCTCTATGAAGTTGGGATTTTCGGCCTTTGCGTCACGCAGTGTGTATAGGAACGATGTCTTCAATCCGCTGAAGCTGTAATTCAAGCCGGGAATATGAGGCTTATTGAAGCGGAAACGCTTGGCGTCGCCCTCGGCAGCCAGACGGTCGATAAATGGACCGCCGGGATATGGAAGCCCCATCACCTTGGCACACTTGTCGAAAGCCTCACCGGCAGCGTCGTCGATGGTCTGACCAAGCACTTCCATCTTGTAGGGCGAGTCCACGCGTATGATTTGCGAGTTGCCGCCCGACACGAGAAGGCATAGATAAGGGAATTCAGGAACTTCGGTGGTTTCGTCCTCCTTGATAAAGTGCGACAGCACATGCCCATGAAGATGGTTCACATCCACCATAGGAATGTCGAGTGCCAATGCGAGCCCTTTGGCAAAAGAAGTGCCTACGAGCAGCGAGCCGAGCAGACCCGGACCGCGAGTGAACGCTATAGCATTCAAATCCTCCTTCTTGATGCCAGCCTGGCGTATTGCCTCCGACACCACAGGAACAATGTTCTGCTGGTGTGCGCGTGATGCCAGTTCAGGCACCACACCTCCATAAGCCTCATGGACTTTCTGACTTGCAATGACATTGCTCATAAGCACGCCATCCTTGATTACGGCTGCTGAAGTATCGTCGCACGACGATTCGATTCCTAATATTATTACGCTCATATATATATATTTACTCTTATGTTTATTATCTATAAAATGTGCCTTATTTATATCGTTGCCACATCTTCTATGCTGTGGTCAAAATCTCACACCAGTGCAGAAATTGAAATATTCCACAGCATTGAAGAAGTTGTATCTCTTGCTTGAATACCAGTGCAAATCCACCTTTCCTGCAAACCCCACAAACAATTGGCGATGATTATATACAAAAGCCATTTTCCCCTTGATATTAAATGAAGGGATTTCATTTTTGCCCTCCTCGGATGCAGTTGTGCAGTGCTTGAAGCCCACCGACGGCAGCGCAGATATGTTGAAAAGCCAATGCCTGCCAAGCACGCAGTTATATCCATATCCCAGCAGGAAGCAATAGTCGTAGTAGCGGAAACGGTAATACAGGTTCGACGGGTCGGGCAGTTGCGCTATCATCTCATTATTGAGGTTGGTGAAATCCATAGCCACATCCTGCGAGGATATTGTGATACCGGCAATGAATGAGCCTGCGCTTTTACGCTGGAATTTAGAGTAATTGTAGGCAGCACCCTGCGAATATTTCTTGTTGTTGAAGAAATAATACAGGTCAATTCCGTAGCTTTCGGCTTTCAGGTCATAGAACGGATATTTAATCCATTTTCCGCCAACGTAGTCGCCGAATCGGCGTATGACCGTTGAGCCTGAATTACGAGTGTAATACAAGTCGGCAGAGAACAGTGCGCAACTGAAGTTGAAATCCCATTTAGTGTGGGATATGGCTTTGCCTCCAAACACATAATCAACGTCGAACATATATCCGATGCTCGCAGCCATATAAGCTATCGAGCCGCCGATGTTGCTGCTCATATTAGACAGTAGACGTATGGGCATACCTTTCGGGAAATGCAGGTCGTAGTTGTCGATCCAGTTGTCGATTTTGCCGATAAGTTTCCACTTTTTGCCAGTTCCCACCACATACGCCGAGTCGTAGGTGTTGAAAGTGCGGTCGCCCCAGTTGTACAGATCCACGCAGAATTTCACGAATTTAGGATATTGGATAGTCTCGTCCTTCAGGTCGAGTTTGCCTTTCAGCAGCATGCGCTTCCAGTAGTCCTTGTCACGCTTAAGGCTATCGGTAATCTGCTTGTCGATATTGTTGTCAGGCTCGATGGTGTTGTCATCGTCATCCAAAGGCGCAGAAATAATGCTGTCGGTGGCGGGAACTGGCGTTCCATATCCCGAGGCATAGGCTGCTGCGCTGCTGCATATAGCCATTATGATTAATACTAATATCTTAACCGATGTCTTCATTATTATTCTTTCTTCACTGAGTCGGTGAGTTCTGTAGTTCTTGAGGTGACAATACGAGTACTGTCGTTGGTGACCACCGCTGACTTTGGCTTCTTTTTCAAGAAATCAAACAGGCGGTCGAAATCGTGCTTGAACACCACCCCAATCCCCTGCGTCGTGAGTGCGCTCTTGACGTAGTAGTTTTGGTCGTTGAAGTGGTTGTATGCCTTGAATCGGATGTTCCCGTTTTTTGTCAGCAGATACTCTATGTCGAAATCGCCAATGAAATTGGAGTTTCTGGTATTCATCGTGTTGTCGCGATAGCCGAAGTTGCCGTTGAAAAGCAGACGGTTGTTCAGCAGTTGGCTTGACAGCGCAAGCTCCACTTCCACATCGGAGAAATCGCCCTTGTCGCTGCGGAAGTTAGGCGATATGCTCCAGTTGTCGCTGAGCTGGCCGAGCATACTGCTCAACTGCGACGAAATGGTTGATGATGCCACAGATGCAAGCTCGTTGTTGCGAGTGGTTGTAGCTCCCATATACTCAGGCGTGTAGAAGCGGTTGAGCGCAAGCAGATATATTATCTGGCGGTTCATCATATCGTCGGTGTTGATTATGCTTCGCACTTTTCGGTCGGCTTCGGATGTGAGTGTAGGGAATGCGAGGTCAAACCCTATTACAGGCTCCTTGATGTCGCCCGATACTTTCAACAGAGCTTGAACTGGCACATTGGTGCGGTTCATATCTTTGTCGGTGGCAAACGACTCGTCAAGATCCTGCAAATTGGCGTTTACTTGATATTGGGCCGTAACGTCGAGCCTTGCGGCAAACGGGTCACCATTGAAGCTAATGGTGCTACCTTCGCGTATGGCAAATTCCCTGACGATGATGTCTTGCAGCGTGAAGTTGTAGCTGCCTCGTGTCAAGGTGTACATTCCCAGCATTGTCAGCTTGTCGTCGGTGTTGCTGTAGGTCATTCTGATGTTGCCTTGACCGTTAGCCTTGATGCGGTCGCCGCCCACAGGATCCATCACGAGTATCATTTGGGCAAGAGGCGAGACCTCAGCCATGAGATTGATGCGATAAGTGGTGGCAGGTCCTTGGCTTTCCTCATTGTGGTTGCCAGCTTGAAACTCACGCACCTTGAGCGGGATGGAGTCGGCAGCCTCGTCGCTCGGCTTCAGCTTCTTTCCGCGGTCGCGGAAAGTGATGAAGTTATATTCGGTGGCAACCTCAGCGTCCGACAGCACGAAAGTGAACTTGCTGTTGGCAGCCGTGCGCATATTCACGTCGATGTCCACCGAACCCGGTTCGCCTTTCACGAATACCGATCCGTCGCCATATATAGTGCCATACCAGTTTTGGTCGGGACGCTGCTTCACGTCATAGCACAGGAAGTCGCGGGCATTTGTCACCGAGAAGTTGAAGCTCGCATCGTGGAAATATTTATGCTTTACCCATCCGTTGAGCGTAGCCTCATGTCCTTCGCGGTCTTTCAGCTTCACGTTCTTGAACGAAATGTTTCCTGGACGCAGCTTTATGGAGTCGGATGCCGAATAATAAGTGTTGGTGAAATCGAGCTTCACGCGCAGACGGTCGGCAAATATGTCGCCATATAGGTCAATACGCTTGAAATTGCCATACAGGCAAGCGAATCCCGAAGCCTCACCTTCGATGTCGGATGTAAACGCGCTCATGAATGGCTTCATGAATTTTACATTCACCTTCTTGGTGTTGAACTCGAAATAGAGCGAGTCCATCGTAGGGTATATGCTGCCGTTGATTTTGGAACTGCAGCCATTTGGCTGCTTGATATCGGCATCAATATCTACAGCCATATTCTCGCTGTCCCATTGGCTCTTTATGTCGGCATCGCCAAGCACGGCATAGTTGTATGCCAGCCCATCTACATGCAGATTGGGCGTTGATAGGCGCGGCATCTTGGAATAGATGTCGGATGCATAGAACTTTCCTGTGCCACGACCGCCGAACATCACATTGTCGATGGCGAGAGTCTCAAATATATAGTCG
This sequence comes from uncultured Muribaculaceae bacterium, assembly GCA_964459845.1. Taxonomy (GTDB): domain Bacteria; phylum Bacteroidota; class Bacteroidia; order Bacteroidales; family Muribaculaceae; genus CALZFJ01. The sequence goes on from CAYWOC010000030.1 coordinate 5,807, forward strand.
AGATTGATGTCGTTCAGCTCCACACACAGCAGGTCGTCCACATCTTTCGACACACGTCCGTCGATGGAGATGAACTGCTTGTCGCACGAAGCCTTGAATCCGCTCACATCCACATCTTTACCCACGACTTTCACCTTGGCTGGATGCATCTGCCACACAGTGTCGTTGAAGGTTATTTTTGTGGGGTTGATGTCGATGTCGGCAGTAATCAAGTTGGGATTGTCCTCAGTACCCTTGCCGAGCAGAGCCGACAGATTCACTTGTCCAGAATACTCTTTCTCGCGAGGTACTGTCCAAGCCACATTAGTATCAAGACGGTCGTTCACACCGTTCATATCGACATTAAGATTCAGTTTCCCCTTTTTCAGCGGTACTATGGAGTGGGCTGTCATCGCCACATTGTTCTCCTCTCCATTTATGTCGAGGGCAAGGCGCGTCTGTTCAATCAGCTTTTTCTTCTGCAAGATATATGGTGCTGAAGCCACGAAACGTGCGGAATGTGCGCTCTCGTTGAAAAATCCGCTTAATGACAAAGGCGACAGCAGACTCACCGGCAGCTTGAAAAAGCCGACGATATCGTCGGGAACATTTATGTCGATGTTGTAGGTGAAGTCGTTGAGCCTTTTCCTCCCTTTGCTCGGGATTGGCGAGTAGCTGAACAGCGACGGGAATGGCTGTGACAGCATATTCTTGGCGGCAGGAGCAATATGAGCCATGTCGAATTGTCCGATAAGCTCACCGTTTATGATGTCGGACGACACTTTCACCGTCTTGTTGCCGCTGCTGTCATCGTTGTCGGTGGATTCCACAATGAAATAGTCGATACCCACGCCGTTGTTCTCTTTATCTTTGAAAGCGAGGTCGTGTATTATGATATTACCTATAGCGTCATCGAGGTTTTCGCCGTGAAGCGATGTCTCTATGCTCATCGACAATCGGTGTTGAGGATATTTCTGTGACAGCTTCAGATTGGCGAAATTCACGTCGGACACTTGTGCTGCGACATCGATTAGTTTCAGTTGTCCTTGCTGCATAAGCACGCCGTTCACATCTACTTTCACGTTATCATCGTCTATTTTCACATGTCCCTCATATTGGTCCTTCTTCAGATCCACATCGGCTGTGATGTTGCTGTATCTGTAGCCCTTCAGATCCACATACTTCACATCACCTGCACCACTGCCCGAAATGCCGCTTGGCGACCGCTTGGTATCCACCTCAATGTCGAGGGCTGTGCTGCCCAGCAGTTCCTCTTTTGACAGCAACTTGCCGATATTGAATCCATCGGTGCGCACTGCGCCTTTGTAGCTCTGCATGCGCGACTTAGGGTCTTGGGCAAACATTCCATTGAGCTTCACGCCACCGAGCGAAGTTGTCACATCGCCCGAAAAGTGCATCTTGTTGGCATTGCCGCGCAGCAGTCCATCTATATGTACGTTGCCGCAATTTGTGATTATGCTTTCAGCCTGAGGCGTGAGTTTTGCCAGATTAGTGGTGATGTTTGCTATTTCGGCAGCATCGGCTTTCACCTCGATGTGAGGAAGACTGTATTCTATGTTTTTGATATCGTTGATATTCTTGATGTCGCCATTCACATTCAGCACAATGCGCTTGTTGCCCGACGACACAGCAAGCACAGGAATCTCGATGTGCCTAAGATTGCCGCTGAAAGCAGCCGTGAGGGTGAGCGCATCATCGAAATTCTTCAGTTGCGGAACAAATGCTGCAAGGTCGGCAGGAGTGATGTAGCTGTTGGCAATCTTGAAGTCGATAGGAATTGAGTACAGCTCCTTGCCGATGGCTTTCAAGTCGGAAAACTCAAGACGGAAATCTTCGGGGGCAATGACCGTCTTCGGCATCTCCACACGCAGGTTCTTCACATCGATGGAGGTCTTGCAGATGTGAGTCTCGGCAGTGATGTTGTCAAGGCACAAGCCGCTGCGCTCTTTCATCGAAAGCCGCTTCAGAAGAATGATGAAATCATCGTTTTTGAGTTTAGGAATCGCCACATCCGCACGCAGCTCGCTCAGCTTGATATGGTTCTTGTCGAAGCGGTCGGTCTTTCGAGCCTCGCTCAGCACATCATAGCTAAGTCGGCTTTTGCGAATCACTATATTGTGGATTTTCAGGTCGAAGCGTGTGGGGGGCTTGTTTTTGTCCTTCGGGCTGAGAGCGTCGATGATGAATTGCAAATTAGTGGGAGAATGGGGGTCGGGTCGGCTTATTCTGCCGTTGAGGCCTATGACTTCGGCATAGGTAATCACAATGCGCCTTTTGGCAATCAGGTTATACACGCTGATTCCCGCTCCAAGTTTATCCACATGCAGCAAAGTGTCGTTATGCTGGTCTGGCACGGACACATCATAAAGTACCACTTGATTGAACGGCGAAATCTGCAATTTCCCGACTGTGACTTCGGTCTGAAGAAGCTTAGACAGCTCAGTCTCACCGATTTTCTTGACCTCTTCTTGCACTCGCGGCAGCGACAGCACGATATACAGCATTACATATATTCCTGTGACAGCCGATATTGCCGTCACAAGAATACTGCGAATCACTCTGTATATGTTGTATCCTGCCTTTTTCATAAATGAAGTTGGATGTGTCTATATTCTCCCTACAGCTTGTCGCATTCCGATAGCCAAAGAGCCGGAGATGCATCGCTAGGCATTCTCCAGTCGCCGCGTGGCGACAGGCTCACGCTGCCCACTTTAGGTCCGTCGGGCAGACAAGAACGCTTGAATTGCTGCTGGAAGAAGCGGCGGAAAAATTCGTGCAGCCACTTCTTGATTGTGTTATAGTCGTAAATTCCGCTGAATGCACATTGTGCGAGCAGATATATCTTTCGTGGCGAGAAGCCGTGTCGCAGCACATAATACAGGAAAAAGTCGTGCAGCTCGTATGGTCCCACCAAGTCTTCGGTCTTCTGCTTGATGTTGCCTTTTTCATCGGCAGGAGTCAGCTCTGGGCTAATTGGAGTATCCACAATGTCGAGCAGAGTGAGCCGAGCCTTTTCATCGTTGCTGAAACCCGTTGTGGCAAACCACCGCACGAGATATTTCACAAGAGTCTTCGGAATGCTCACATTCACGCCATACATCGACATGTGGTCGCCATTGTAGGTAGCCCAGCCGAGAGCCAGCTCCGACAGGTCGCCTGTGCCGAGTACGATGCCGTTGTATTTGTTGGCATAGTCCATCAGTATTTGTGTGCGTTCGCGGGCCTGCGAATTCTCGTAGGTTATGTTGTGGACGCTAATGTCGTGCTTTATGTCCTTGAAGTGCTGAATCACAGCATCGCGAATAGGAATCTCGCGTATGCTCACATTCAGAGCGTTCATAATCTCTATGGCATTGTTGTAGGTGCGGTCGGTGGTGCCGAATCCGGGCATCGTGATTCCGTATATGCCAGAGCGGTCAAGACCGAGGCGGTCGAATGCGAGCACAGCCACAAGCAGTGCCAATGTGCTGTCGAGTCCGCCCGACACACCTATCACAAGTGTTTTGCAGTGGATGAATGCCAGCCGTCGCATTAGTCCTTCAACTTGAATATTGATAATCTCCTCGCATCGGTCGTTGAGTATCTTGTCGTCCGACGGCACAAACGGATGCGGTTTCACCGTTCTTACTATGCTCTTGGCTGTGATTTGGTTGTCGGCTACGGTGAAAGGAATTTCAGTGTATTGCTCGGTATGCATCTTGCGGCAGTCGGCAAAACTTGATGTGGCACGCCGCTCGTTCTCGATTAATTCCAAGTCGATGTCGCAAATTGCTGAAGTTCCGTCTTTGCTGAAACGCTCACCTTTCGACAGAATCTTGCCGTTTTCGGCAATTATGGCATTGCCGGCAAAAACGAGGTCGGTTGTGGATTCGCCGAATCCAGCCGAGGCATAAACGTATGCGGCATGGCAACGAGCCGACTGCTGGCGAATCAAATCCACAAGGAAACGATGCTTGCCTATCAGCTCATTTGATGCCGACATGTTCACTATCACATTCGCACCGTTGAGCGCGGCGGTTGAGCTTGGTGGAATGGTCGTCCAGAGGTCCTCGCAAATCTCTACAGCCACTTTCGCCATGCCGCAGCGGAACATCAGTTTTTGTGAAATGGGGAAGTCCTGTCCCGCTATTGTGGCATTGAGGCTATACTCCTCGCCCGAAGCAAACCATCGCTTTTCATAAAACTCTTTGTAATTTGGCAAATAAATCTTAGGGACGGCTCCAAGAATTTTCCCTCTTGATACAGCTACGGCACAATTATATATTGAGCCGCCACAAGCCACTGGCGCACCCACGAAAATCAGTGCATCAAGTTTTTGCGATGCATCCACAATCTCGGCTATGGCATCTTGTGCGGCATCGAGCAGCCTCGATTGCAGAAACAGGTCACCGCAAGTGTAGCCGGTTATGCTCAATTCTGGCAATGCAATTATCTTTGCACCGCTATTTTCGGCTTTGGTTATGTCCGAAATAATTTGGGATGTATTATATTCACAATCAGCGACGTTAACGCTTGGCACAACTGCCGCTACTCTAAGAAAGCCATATTCCATATATAATCAATCTTCGGATGAAAAACATGTCAGCAGAAATTCGCTCCACTGCTAAAATGCAAAATTACAGAAAATATTTGCAATCCCCTCTAAATAATCGGTAAAATTAAGCCAAAATAACATCTTGTGGCAATATACAAAAAAGAGTTCAAAATGATTTTGAACTCTTTTTCAGTGACTCATACAGGATTCAAACCTGTAACCTTCTGATCCGTAGTCAGATGCTCTATTCAGTTGAGCTAATGAGCCATTTATTTCGCTTTTGCGAGTGCAAAGTTACAGCAAAAATCTCGTTTGTGCAAATTTTCCTCCACTTTTTTGCAAATTATTTTTGACACATTAAATAAGACACTGCGGCAAACTGTTTCAACTAAACCATAATGACCGATTTGGATTTATGAAAATGCAGTGCTGAACTAATTTGTTTTTTAATCAATTATAATCCTGCTATTTTAACTTTCATATCAGAAATCCAAAATAATTCATCGTATATATTTGCATTTACTATCTTTATTTGGTTCAGAACATTACCATATTCGTCCAATAATTTAGAAGCTTCTTGCTTGTTGCCAATTCTGAGTGCCAATAGAATTTCAGGCTTATAAGTTAGAGTTGTCCCCGGCACAGCCTTTTTAGCTTGATCTAATAAAAATTTGATTTGGGTGTTGCTTTTTTCGTCATTGTATAGTTTTAGCATGCATTTTGCCTTTAAAGTATAGTCGGTGGCTGTTGCGATATGATTGTTTATGTTTTGGTCAATTAAAGGAATAACTTGGCGGAAACGTCGGTCCTCATATTTCATTTGAGCCGAACAGGTTATGGCAAAAGACACCATCTTTTCATATTTCAGTTGCGCTATTTCTTTTGGTGTCCCTAATCGTTCTATTCTTTTAACGAGTGCAGGGTGTGTGTATGAATCAAAGTATATTGCATTGCTCCTCTCATAAGATAGCTGATTCTGTATTCGATTGAAAGCTGTAGCTAAGGCATCCTTGTCGTAATGCAGCAGTTCAAGGACTTTAATAGCAATGTCATCGGCTTCCGTTTCTTGGTCATGATTGTATTTCATGCCCAGTCGGTCGATTATTTGAGAAGCGATTGCAGTAGAAGCGATTGCCATACTTGCAGTTGCCGCCCCCGGGATATATGAGCCATTTGTCTTGGCAGAAACCACCCCCTCGGCAACGGCTGTTATGCCAGTGGCAATAGCCGACCAAAATTCTGCTCGTTTTTTTCGGGTAATGGCGGCATTGACATTTGTTATAGAATGGTCTAATACGAAATGGGCGATTTCATGGGCAAGAATTGCGACAAGTTCATCTTCTGAGTGTATTGCCGACAATAAGCCTGTAGAGATTATCAAAGTCCCATTAGGATACATTGCAGCGTTTAGAACTGGATTTTTTTCAATCAAAATATTCACATTGACCGGGCGGCCATCAATAATATCAACTGGTGCGATTTTTGATATTAACCCATAAATGTAATTTTCCAAAAATGGGTCATAGAATTTAAGACCGTAGGATTCGATTTTAGACATATATTCTAATGCATCATCCTCCATATCGCTCCTTAAATCATATTGAGTACCCTTCTTCTGAATGTTTGGAATTACATTTTTCAATATATTGGCATTCCATAAGTCTTGTACGGAATTGACACTAAATGCAATAGATGATATTATTCCCTTGTCCACAAGCAGGTTGTTGCCATCGGCGAAAATGTAATACAGGTCTTTGTATTTGCTGGACTCACGGTTGTAAATCACAGAGTGCTTTAATCCAGTGATTTTGATTTTGTCGCCTATTTTATAGTGCACTTGTCCAACTGTCAGAATTTCTGTAGTATCGGCTTCGGTGGAATCTATGTCGTCAAAATCAAAATAATTTTCTGTTTGTTCGCTGAAAACATCTCCGTAATTACGATCTGGTTGATTCTTTTTGTATTTATAATTCCGATATTCTTTTTTTACATCGGCGTTCAATATAAAGTCATACGTCTGAGCATTTGTCGCATATGCAAATATAGACAATATTGAGATTAATAAAAATCGGTTCATACTATAATGGCTTTAGTTAGGTTGCTGTTTTAAGTGAAGATGGTTGGGCTGAGAGTTTGGCGCTGAACCATCTGTTGTGGTGCGGATTAAATGTATTTCACTATTTCGGACGCAGCTTTGCGGATGGTGTGGCGTGGACTGGCAGTGTCGGCAGGATAACCTACAGGAATCAATACTACCGGATGGACATTCTCAGGCAGATTCAGAGCCTTGTGCGCTGCTGCCATATCGAAATTGCAGACCCAGCAAGAGCCGAGACCTTGTGATGATGCTGCGAGACAAATGTGCTCGGCAGCAATAGAGCCGTCGATGTCGGCGTGATTCTTGCCGTCGTTTGGGCGGATCCATGCTGCATTGGTATCCACGCACACAGCTATTATGGCAGGAGCTTGGGCAAACCATTCGTTGTGGTAGCACTGGCATAGTGAGGCACGAGCTTCTTTGCTTTGCGCCACGATGAACTTCCACGGCTGGCGATTTACTGCCGACGGAGCCAGACGTGCGCATTCCAGCACATAGTCGAGTTTCTCTTTCTCTATATCACGCGGCTCATATTTTCTTACGGAATACCGCTCGGATACTAATTCTAAAAAGTCCATATTGCAAAAAATTTTTGTAAAGATATAATTGAATTTGATTATTAGCAAGAAAATATCCCCAAAAGTGGTGATGCGACTTTTGGGGATATTCATAGCAAATACTATGATTTGAGTATCGGATTATTTCAGTCTTTTGTAGCCATAGGTCGCTTGTGCGCCGAGCTGCTCCTCGATTCGGATTAACTGGTTGTATTTAGCCATACGGTCGGTGCGGCTCATAGAGCCGGTCTTTATCTGTCCCGAATTGGTGGCAACGGCGATGTCGGCGATTGTGGTGTCTTCCGTTTCGCCTGAGCGGTGGCTTGTCACAGTGTTGTATCCGTGGCGGTGAGCCATTTCTATGGCATCAAGCGTCTCGGTGAGCGAGCCTATCTGGTTCACCTTGATGAGTATGGCATTGGCAGCACCCATCTTTATTCCTTTTTCAAGGAATTTGGTGTTGGTGACAAACAGGTCGTCGCCCACAAGCTGGCATTTGCCTCCAATAGCCTTGGTGAGCTTCACCCATCCTTCCCAGTCATTTTCATCAAGCCCGTCCTCAATAGAGTCTATCGGGTATTTTTCGCAAAGTTCTTGCAAGTAAGCGATTTGCTCGTCGTCCGACAGTTTTTTGCCATTAGGGTCTTTGGGCATACCGCTTTTCAGTTGTTTGTAGTTATAGAAATATTTTCCATCTTCAACCACAGCAAATTCAGAAGCGGCGCAGTCCATTGCGATGCGCACATCTTCACCCGGTTCATATCCGGCATCTTTTATGGCTTGCACAATACTTTCAAGAGCATCTTCTATGCCATTGAGAGCGGGGGCGAAACCTCCTTCATCGCCTACGGCGGTGCTTAGTCCGCGCTTTTTGAGCAATTTTTGCAAAGCATGGAACACTTCAGCTCCCATGCGTATGGCCTCTTTCTCTGACGTTGCGCCCACTGGACGAATCATAAACTCCTGAAAAGCAATAGGCGCATCGCTGTGGGCACCGCCATTGATGATGTTCATCATAGGCACAGGAAGGACATAGGTGTTTGTGCCGCCTATATATCTGTAAAGCGGGATGTTGAGGCACTTGGCAGCGGTGTGAGCCACAGCAAGTGAAACGCCAAGTATGGCATTTGCTCCAAGCACAGATTTCGTGGGAGTGCCGTCGAGTGTAAGCATCTTTCCGTCGATTCCACGCTGGTTGAGAACCGACATTCCAGCGAGGGCTGGAGCTATCTTCTCGTTCACGTTTGCTACAGCATTTAGGACACCTTTGCCGCCATAACGCTTTTTGTCTCCGTCGCGAAGTTCGAGAGCCTCGTTTTCGCCTGTAGATGCTCCCGAAGGCACAGATGCCCTGCCCATAATGCCACTTGCGGTGGTCACTTCAACTTCCACTGTGGGATTGCCTCTTGAGTCCAAGATTTCTCTTGCATGAATTTTCTCTATCTGCATAGTATTCTTTGTTTTAAGTGTGTTTTATATGTAAAAACAGATTGCTGCTTTTTATGTTCGCAAAGGTATTTGAAAAAAAATTTTTGGTCAAAAAATGGGTATCACCAAAAGTTGGTAATTTAATTTCATAACTTTTGAGTATTGTGGAGGATTGATATGATAGATACCTTTGCAGTGTTGAAAATAATCATTCGTTAATAGTTAATAGTTCATTAAAAATTAAAAAGAGAGACTTATGAAAAAGACAATTGTGATTTATGGCTCATCTACCGGCACATGTGAAGACCTTGCCGAAAGAATTGCCAAAAAACTTGGAGATGCCGAAGTTGTGGCAGTGGCTGATGCAGATGCCGCAAAAATACAGTCATACGACAACTTGATACTCGGCACATCGACATGGGGATTTGGCGAGATGCAAGACGACTGGTATGACGGCGTTAAGATGCTGAAGAGTGCCGACCTTTCGAACAAAACAATAGCACTGTTTGGCTGCGGCGACAGCAGTTCATATAGCGACTCGTTCTGCGGAGGTATGGGCGAGATTTATAACGAGTTGAAAGACAGTGGTGCAAAAATCGTGGGGGCTGTATCCACCGATGGGTATGATTTTGATGATTCATCGGCAGTGGTCGATGGTGAGTTTGTTGGGCTGGTGCTCGACGAGGTGAATGAAGCCGACAAAACAGACGAGAGAATTAAAGCGTGGGTTGAGGCAATAAGACCGGAGCTATAATAAAAATAGGCAACATTAAGATAAAGATATGAGAACAGCAGTTGATTTCCCCGATGAGATGATGGTATTGACCAATCATATATATGAATATAAGAAGGGTGTTCGCAGGATGGTGCTTTTCACGTTTCATGAGAAATATGAGGAAGCGGCAAAAGCACGCCTTGAACATCAGAACATAAAGTATATAATAAAGCCAGTGGGAAACGGCTGCTTAAATCTTTTTTTCGGGCGAGAAGAGTGCCTCGAAGCCATACGCCTTATGGTCACACGTCCGCTCAATGAGCTTTCTCCCGAAGAGGATTTCATCCTTGGGGCTATGCTCGGCTATGATATCTGTGTGCAATGCGAACGTTTTTGCGACCGTAAGCAGCGTTATATGATGCGGCAGCAAGCGTAGTCGTTAACGGCTGATTAGGGCGTAACAGGCTGAAAAGAGCTTCTATATATAACAGGAAGATGCTGGTGTCACTAAGCGTTATGAGCTGTGATGCCAGCATCTTCTTTTCATAAAATGCGAAGAGCGATTATTTATATAGAAGTGATGATGTGCACATTTGTTATTTGAATGTCAAGCGAAGCCCGAATTGCAGGTTGAAGTTCAGCGGTTTGTCGCTGTATATGGTCTCGATGGAGCTCCCGTTGTCGAAATAATAGTTTATTCCGGGTTCGGCATAAAATCCGAGATTTGGCAGTATGTTTACCTGCACACCAGCCGATGCGGCAGCCGATAGCTGGAGCTGCTTCATCTTCACGGTCTCGTTTTCGGTGGAAACGACAGTGCCGTTTAGCACGTTGTCGATGTCGGCAGAGCCGCTTATGCATTTTTCCACCATTCCACCGGCCGAAGCGTATATGTTCCAACGCTCGTTGTGCCAGATGCTGAATGAAGCTTTCAATGGAATGCCTATGAAATTCAGCTTCTGCTCTATCTCCCTGCTGTATTGCTCTGAACCAGATGAGATGTGGGATGACAGATAAGAATATGTTAAGCCTGTCTCTATGCCCCAACGGTCGTTGAAGTCGTATCTTAATGATACTCCCACTTTTATTGGAAGCCGGTGTGTGGTCTTTGTCATATCTTTGTCATCGCGCTTTTGCGAGAGCAGGATATTCAGGTCGTTTGGGTCGAAGACTTCTGAATTAGCTCCCGCTGGCGACATGCCGGCAAATGGAGTATGCCCTCCAATGCCGGGGGTGCTGCTTGATGAGCCGGGAAGGTTTGAGGCATAAATGCTCGCACTAAGATGGCTGTCGCTCTTTATGCTGCTTATTGATAACTGGCTGGCTGGAGTATAGTGGCTCTTATTGGTGGTGGCAACAGCGACTTTAGAGTTATCGGATGCAATTGCTGCTTCTGAGTTATCGGAATTCTCAGTGCTTTCGGAGAACTCTGAGGCAACAGAGGCTTTGGAGTTATCAGTGGCAACAGCGACATTAGAGTTATCGGAGGCAATTGAGGTTTCTGAGCTCTCGGAGATTTCAGTGAAAACTGAGGCTTCGGGGGCTTCATAGCTTTCTGATAGGAGTGCCGGGGCTGCATGATTTGGGATGGTGGTGGAAGTGCGTGGATTGCTTGAGAAGAAAGCTAATGCCAGAACAGCGGCTGCTGTGCCGATGCTCGACAGCCATAACACAATGCGGCTTTTCTTCTCTTTTTTAGACTGAGAAGACTGCTGCAATTGGTCGCCGAGAGCTGCGTCGATCCTGTCCCACAGCGCATCGGGAACAGGCTCTTGGTAATCAGCCATCTTATTGCGTATCTTATTTTTCCATTGCTCTTCCATATCTTTCAGATTTGTAGTCGTTGATTTTCTTTGCTAAAATTTCTTTTGCTCTGTGAAGCTGTGAGGCCGATGAGTTTTCCTTTATTCCAAGGAGAGATGCTATTTCCTTGTGGCTCTTGTCTTCGAACACATATAAATTGAATACCGCACGATAGCCGGCGGGCAATTCGCGAATCATTTTTTGAATCACTTCGGCTGGCACATCGTCGGTGTCGGGATCGCTGGTGTCGTCGATTATGTCGGGGGTGTTTTCGATTGCGATGCAGTCGGTGTCTTTCTTGCTTTTCAGGAATTTCAGCGATTCGTTCACGACGATTCGCGTCATCCATGCGCGCAACGAGCCGTCGCCGTTGTACTTGAATGAACCTACTGATGAGAATATCTTTATGAAGCTGTCTTGAAGCACATCACTCACATCGTCGGCAGAAATGATGTAGCGAGAACACACAGCGGCGAGATAGCCAATGTTTTGGCTATATGCCATCCTCATTGCAGCCTTATCGCTTTTCTGCAATCGGGAAATAAGTTGCGCCTCTGTCAAGTTCTCGCTAATCAAAGAATTATTATGTCTGTATCTGTATAAACTATTTTACATCCGAAATAAACTTGGTGTCTCCAAGCATGAGCGTGCCAGTCTTTGTGGTCTTGCGTGTGCAATAGTCAAACTCCGCGCTTTTGTCGCCGCTGAATGAACGCCAGCGTATTTTCAGCTTCACAGTCTTGCCCTGAGTGTCGGGCAAAGCTCCGAGATTGAATGCAATAAGCGAGTCACCGACGCGTTTCCCGGTGTCGCCTTTTGAGTCTTGGCGAATTTCAACCTCATAGGGATTGTCCTTGTTCACTCCAGTAAGAAGATACATATAGTGCTTTGCACCTATCCCCCACAATGTGCGTATGCGCAGTGTGATGTAGCCGTCTTCCACGATTGTCACCCAGTCTTTCATAATTTCAAAAGGGTCGTTGCCGAATGTCTTGTCATTCTCCTCGGCAGTCGGCAGAGCCACGTTTGTGGCTTTAGTGCGGATGCTGTCGATCCATGTTACATTGACAGCCTTATTGTAATTGCCGGCGCTCTCCTTGGAGTCGGTCAGGTGGGCAATAGCGCGCACCTCTTTCCCATCGAAAAGCTGTTTGGTGACATTCACTGGGCGCAAAGTGGTCTTGTCATCGAGCTGGAAATATGTGGAGTTGTCGCTTGCAGTCTTTACGGTTACAAGGGCATTTGCGGCAATGTCGCCGATAGAGCTATTGTCGTCGTTGTCGCAAGATTGCAGCGCAGCGACAAGAGGCATCACCGCAGCGATGATGACCATCGAAAGGTTCTTAAATGTTTTCATAATTCATTCGTTTTTTATACCATTGAGATTATTTAATTGCTTTTATGACTGAAATCGCATAAAAGCAGAAATCTTGCATCACAATCGGTTAAAAAACATTAATCAGTTGATTTCAACCGCTACAAAGATAGCGCAAGTCGAACGCAGAAACGTCAAGCTTGCTTGAAAGTTTCTGCTGAGATGCAGCCTATTTTCTACAAAGGTAGTGAAAAAGTGCGATATGCAATAAATTGAGCGGTGGTACGTTAAATTAATAATAAACTATTGATTCGGATGAAAAAATTGCGATATATACTTTGGACAATATTGGCTGTGCTGAGCATTGTCAGCACAGCGTGCATCGAAGACCGCTTCACCACATCAAGCAGCGATGTGCTTGAGTTCTCAACCGATACGCTCGCTTTCGACACAATTTTCACTGCCGTCGGCACGCCAACCAAGCAATTTATAGTGTATAACCGCCACGACAAGATGATAAACATATCGTCAATAAAAATGGCAGGTGACAGTCGCTGCAAGTTCTATATGAACGTTGATGGCGTGAAAGGTGAGGAGTTCAATAATGTGGAGATACGAGGCAACGACAGTATATTTGTGTTTGTGGAGGCCTTTATCGACCCTAATGATGCCGACAACCCGATAGAATTTAAGGACAAGCTCAATTTCGAGACCAACGGCGTGACGCAGCAGGTAGTGGTTACAGCTTGGGGACAAGATGTCAAGCGTCTTACGGCTCCCGTAATCAATGAAGACACACACTTCACAGCCGAGCGGCCATATGTAATCTTCGACACTTTGCGTGTGTCAAAAGGAGCCACGCTGACGCTGGATGCCGGGGCTACACTATATTTTCACGACAAGGCAGCTATGGTGGTTGACGGCACTCTCATAGCCGGCGGCTCGCAGGAACATCCAGTGAATCTGCGTGGCGACCGCCTCGATAAAGTAGTGGGCGGCATTGGCTACGACATTATGTCGGGGCAGTGGGGCGGCGTGAGGTTCACAGCCGAAAGCTATGGGAATGAGATGGAATATGTGTATATGCGCGGCTCATCGATGGGGGTTGTCGCCGATTCGTCGAATGTGTCGCAGCGCAAGCTGCATCTGTATAACACAGTGCTGCATAATGCGTCAAACTCGGTGCTCAGCGCAAGCCATTCATGGATAGAAGCCGAGGGGTGTGAATTCTCTGATGCTGGCAATTCAGTCGTTCAGCTCGTGGGAGGAAAGGTGAGACTGATGAATTGCACGCTTGCCAACTATTATCTTTTCAGCGTGATAGGTGGAGCGATACTCAATCTCAGCTATGTGGAAGATGGCGAGAACGATGGCACTAACCCGCTTATGGATGCCCGATTCGACAATTGCATAATATATGGCAACACTTCCGACTTGAACAAGGGCGATTTCACTGGCATGAATGTATATTTCCGCCATTGTCTGCTGAAGTCGAAAGGAAGCGATGATGACAATTTCCTGAATTGCGTGTGGGGCGGTGATCCTAAATTTTACACCGTGCGCGAGAAATATATTTTCGACTACCGCTTGCGCAACGAGAGTGAAGCGATAGGTGCTGGCGACGCTTCGCTGTGTCCACAAAGCGCAGCTATCGACCGCTATGGCGTGGTGCGCCTTAATGCCGCCGGAGGCATCGACATCGGCGCATACACTTGGGTGCCGGGCAAGAGCGAAGATGAGGAATAAAGAATATACGCTATAACATATGAACACAAGCATAACATTCAGCAATATCCGCTTTTTCGCATATCATGGTGTGATGGAGCAGGAACGCAAAGTGGGCAATACTTTCGAGGTGAGCCTCACGGTGTATTATCCTTTTGAAAAAGCGATGGAGAGCGATGACCTTGGCGACACGCTCAACTATGCTGCGCTATATGATGTGGTGGCAGGTGAGATGGCTGTCCCGTCGCGGCTCCTTGAGCATGTGGTGGGGAGAATCATAAGCCATATACGCCGTGAGTTTCCGCTAATCAGTGGCGGAAAAATAACACTCGCCAAACTCACGCCTCCAATAAAGGGCGAGATGGCGAGCGTGTCGGTGTCGGTGGAATTTTAGCGATGGCTGTTATTTCACCGGTATTTTGTCGATGCGGCGTTGATGCCGTCCGCCTTCAAATTCAGTGTTCAAGAAAGTTTTCACAATCTCTATAGCTTCGTCATTGCTGATGAAGCGGCCAGGCATTGCAAGCACATTGGCATTATTGTGCTGGCGTGCAAGTTTTGCTATTTCGGGAATCCAGCAGAGTGCTGAACGTATTCCCTGATGCTTGTTGAGGGTCATATTTATGCCCTCTCCGCTGCCGCAGATGCCTATACCCGGATAACATTCGCCCTTCTCCACAGCTTCGGCACAAGGATGCGCAAAGTCGGGATAGTCGCAACTGTCGGTGCTGTCGGTGCCGAAATCGCGATAAGCGATGCCTTGGCTTTTGAGGTATTCAATCACTGCAAGTTTTGTTTCATAGCCAGCATGGTCGCAGCATATCGCCACTGGCAAGTTCTCTTTGATAATCGACATAATATCTTTAGAATTTATTGAAATTGCATATTATTTGCCCCTGACTCTTGATAGCCTATCAGGAATTAAGGGACATTTTCACACTGCAAAAGTATCTATAATCTGCAATGTAAGCAAATTTGGCACGCAGTAATCACTTGCCGAAGCTCAATTTCATGTTCAAGTGCGGTAATCCTTCCATCATGAACGGCTCGGATGTGGCTACGAATCCGAATTTCTCATAGAAATGCTGCTTGGTGGCTTGCGATTCAATGTCGATGCAGTCGAAATCATCAAGATATTTCTTGGCGGCATCGATGGCTGCTCCGAAAATGGCTGCTCCGTAGCCCTTGCCGCGCTCGGTGCTGATGACCCTGCCGATGCTCACATTTTTCAGCTTAGTGCCTTTGGGGCAGATGCGGCACATTGCCACAGTCTTGCCATCGTGCTCAAGCCACAGGTGGATTGCAGTCTGGTCGTTGTTATCAACATCTTGATACACACAATTCTGCTCCACTATAAACACCTCGGAGCGAATGCGTAGCAATTCATATATTTCGGCTACGTTCAGCCGGTTGAACGTCCTAATATGAAGGATGCTGCCGTCGTCGGTCTTAATATTTTCTGATATGTCCATATACAATTGTTGGCAAATAAATTATAAAAATATTGTAATCCAAGCTAAAAATAGTTCTTTACAGCAAAAATAAATTGTTCGATGAAAATTTTTTTGAATGCTGCTATGCTATTTTGTTCATAGAACATAAGCATTGCTTTTTTGTAGCCAATAGAATCTACTGTACGGAAAGATATTGGGCAATATCCGTTTGCAATCAGTATGGCATTGCTCGTAATTCGAGCTGTGCGTTTATTGCCATCGACAAAAGCTTGAATATATGATAGAAGGACTAAAGTGAGGAGAGCTTTTTCAAAAATGTTATTTTTATAATTCACCAACGAGCAAGTATCTGCTATCGCTTCTTTGATTTGAAATTCATTATTAAGGGGACGATAATTTGTGCCTGTAATGCCTACACGGTGACGACGAATGGCTCTTTCGACTCCTAAATCTTTGGTCAAAATAGAATGTATATCTTTAATTTTCCGTATGGATAGTTCCTTGAGATAGTTTGGCTCATCAAGGACGAAATCAAGAGCATCTTTATGGTTAAGAAGCATAATAGCTTCTTCTTTAGTCTTTCCTGATGCTGTTTGTTTATCCTTAAGCAATCGTTCTGTTTCCAGAAGGGAATATGTGTTACCTTCAATTTGAGAAGATTTCCAAGATAAATCCACGCCTAAACGTTCCATTTCCTTGCGATACTCTGTGTTGGACATATCTTTGGTGTTTTTTTCAAACTCTTGCTGAGCTTCATTTAGCTCTGCAAATTCTTCATCTGAGAAAATTTTGACATTCGGCAATATATGCCTAATTAAATCAAAATTAAAAGAATTTTGTATTATGCGATCGTCAATATCTTTGTTGAAGTATGTGTCAATATTAAGAGGCATAGTTATGTGTGCTTGTGGTGTTAGGCTATATTTTGTAGCTGGACCACGACCGATAGTTTCAATATCCCCTTTTTTTATTGCGGCAGAGATTAGTCTCTTCATCGTACTATCACTGGGCGCATTAATAAGACCTCGTGCGATTTCAGCCCTGCTGGATAATGGGTGAAAATGTAGAAATTGTAATATTTCAGTGTCTATTGTCATATATCAATCATATTAATTAATCAGCTCAAAAATACAGCTTTTTCTGTAAAATTAGGTTTAGTTTGAGCCGATTTTATGTATATTTAAGGTAATTTTGAACCGATTGCAAGAATATGTCTTTTGATTGAAAAATTTCAAATTGAAGATGAGGGTTTACTGGGCTATCATTGTGAGCCGAGAATCAGCATAACAAGGGCAAGCAGGAGCAGGGAGAGGTCAATCAGCTTCAACTTCACATTTTTCTCTCTCAATATAAGAATCCCATAGAGGAACGACACTATCACGCTGCCGCGGCGAATCATCGACACTACACTTATCATCGACCCGTCGAGCGACAGGGCATAGAAATATGCGAGGTCGGCAATAGTCAGAAATATGGCTATGCATGGTATTGTCCACCGCCAGTGGAACGGAGTGTTGTCGCCGTGGCGTGAACGCTTCAGCATTGCGATAGTCACACCCATAATCACACATTGATACAGCGAATACCACGCCTGCACCTCCATAGGACGCAGCGAGCGAAGCAGATATTTGTCATAAAGACCAGAGACTGCACCCATTATCGTCGCTCCAAACATCAGCCATATCCAGCGGTTGTGCCTGATTGAGAATCCTTCGCGCTTGCCCACGCTGCTTATGAAGAAGAGCGATGTGAAGCCGAGCAGGATACCTATGGTCTGTAGTGTGTTCAGTCTTTCGCCGAAAATCAGCATTGCGCCCACAAGCACCAGTATCGGTCTTGTTGCATTGATGGGTCCCGTCAGTGTTATAGGCATGTGCTTTACCGCAAAATATCCCATAATCCACGATGACAGCACTATTGCCGATTTCAGCAATATCTGCAAGTGGCTCATGGCATTACCGTCGAAACCAAAAGTGCCGTCGGCTATATTGCCTATTACTACAGGCGAGAGCAGCAATGCCCCGAACAGGGTGTTGAGAAAAAGTACACTCAGCACATTGTTGCCGCCTACTGAAATTTTTTTGAAAATATCGTATATGCCGAGGCATAGCGATGAAGCTATAGCTAATACTATCCACATGGTGCATTAATTATGTGTTGGAAAATATATCTGTTTATTTCATTTGGCTCGATTCATCGTTGTGGCGAGTGAGGCGGAATATGTTGTCGATAACGTCCGGAATCTCCTTCTCATAATGAGTGACATATACTATAGAACGCCCCTTCTCGCTTAATATTTTGCCTATAATGTCGGCTATAAGTCGCTTTTGGCACATGTCAAGCCCATGTAGAGGCTCGTCAAGAATGAGCAGCGGAGCGTTTTTTATGAATGTACGAGCTATCAGAGCCATGCGCTGCTCGCCCGACGACAGAGTGGGAAAACGCCTATTTGCAAGATGCCCTATGCCCAATGCGTTCATCCACCGCATTGCCAATGCACGCTTCTCATCGTCGATGCGGCGGAAACACCCCACATTGTCGTGCAGTCCAGAAGCCACAACCGTGACAGCGTCCTCGCCATTATTGAAATAGAGATGCATTTCGGGCGATATATACCCGATGCGCCGCTTGATGTCCCAGATGCTCTCGCCTGTGCCGCGGCGATGGTCGAAGAGCGTGATGTCGTTTCGGTAGCCTTGAGGATTGTCGGCATAGACAAGACTTAGAAGTGTGGATTTCCCTGAGCCGTTCTCGCCGAGCAAAGCCCAACGCTCGCCGGCTTTTACGCTCCACGTCACATCGCGGAGAATCACCGTGTCGCCATATTTCACATCGCAGTGGCGAAGTGCAAAGGCTGTTGAGAAATCAACAGGTGCGCCCAGTGCCGTGTCGGGCAATTCGCTGATGCTGCCTTTGGTGCTGAAAATGGACTCAAGTCGGCTGCTCGCTGATGCGATGTTTTTGCTGTCGGTAGCAATCATTTCTCCCACTTGAAGATTCTTCATCGGAATAATGAAATCGGTGAATGGCGGAATTTCCACAGTGTTGCACAGCAGCAGAAGCACAGCAGTGCCTTGTGCAGTGATTGACTGTAGCAGGTCGTTGAACAGCAGCCGCGACTGTGCGTCAAGACCGATATATGGATTGTCTATGATAAGTATATCGGGCGTGTCAGTAAACAGGTTTATAATCAAAAATTTGCGAAGCTCGCCACTCGACAGAAAGTTGATGCGCTTGTGCAGAATGTCGTTGATTGACAGTCGGCTGCATAGTTCGCTCCATCGTTCTTCGGTGATTTTGTCTTTAATCAAGTCGGCTACAGTGGGTATCGAGTCGCTTGCCGTGGATTCAAATCGCTGCTGATAATACGAGTCATGGCATCCCGTCAGCGAGTGTATGTCGGAAAATTCTATGCTCTTTATTTTCAGCAACTTCTTGTCGCCACGAATGGCATTCATTCCTATGTTCCATCCTTTTTCTATGATGTTGGCGAGAGTCGTCTTCCCTGAGCCGTTTTCTCCCAGTATCACATAAGTGCAACCTCTCCTTATTTCGAGCGGGTGTGGTGTAGCAAGCTTTATGCCCACATATTGCAGCGTTTTGCTCTCAACTGCGAGCAGCGTGGAATTGTCTTGTTGCATGATTGACATGAATTATTGGTGCAAAATTACTAATAATCCCGTAGTGGTGCAACAAGTAGCATTTATCATTGCCCGATATTCGGGACAAGACCGAGTATGTCGAGAATCTTCGAGCGCGACATATCACCGGGATTTGTGCCAGTTACGCCCTCTGGAATTGGGTAATTAAGCTCATTGAAATATTTTATCCACAGTGGCGACATCTCGCCAGTCTCTTTGTCTTTGAATGTCATAGGGCGGGCTTCAAAAATCGGTTTACCGTCGATTAGGAATGTGGCATATATCAGTTCGCTGCAATAATATTGGTCGTTGTCGGGCATGAAGCATCGGTCATAAGGCTTGCCGAGCAGCGATTTCAGACGGGTCAGTGCTGGCTTGATAGCTTTTCTGTATGGCTTTTTGAGCCGTGCGGCAAGAACTACAGGCTGTTTGTCTATATGGCGTGCAGTAATCAGAAAACTGTCGAGCGGAGTCTCTTTCACACCGCTGAACACGGCCTCTGTTACCACCAGCTTGCCACTGCTGCTTGTCACAACGCCAACGTGAGAGAAACGGTATCGGTCAAGGCTCGATGTGGCCGCCACCACGGCATCAGTGAAAGCCGAGTCGCTCGGATATTCCTTAAAAAGGATGTCGCCCACTTTTAGCGATAAGCCTTTGGCATATCCGCTTGCTGCAATCAATGCCGCTATTGCCACATATATCAATAATCGTCTCATAATTTTTTGTGTTCTAAAATTCTAATGACTGATTTTGGATTATCTTATTGCAAAAGTAGTGCATTGCTTTAAGATGCGGAAACAAACGATAGAAAAATATTCCGACTCTTTAAAGCTGATTGCGATTTTTGCCCAATTCAAATTGTGGTTATCATCAGACGCAAATGATAGTTTTGTGCTATCCCCACCTTTACGCCAAAATAACAAATTTTTCACAATAGAGCTTTTGTAATGGAAACTCTATTTTTGCCAAACCATCTGTCATATAGATGTTTTCGAGCATATTTATGGCTGGAAATTTGTTTTGTATGTACAATCTGCCTATATTTGCAATCACCAACAACTCCATTAAGATGAGCCACATGAAAGGACTGCTTCTCACTATCACACTGCTCGGGCGCGGCTTCTCGGCGAGGAAGGTGCGCACCGTCACGAGGATTGACCGCAAGACGGGCGACACCATACGCGTTCAGCAGACCTATTACGACACCGAGGCGCACCAGTTCCGCGGCTCGTTTGAGCGTGTGGGCAGCCGTTGGAGGCTACACACCGCCACCGGCTACTA
>CAYWOC010000031.1:0-25611 GCA_964459845.1 uncultured Muribaculaceae bacterium
AGACTCGAACTCGCGACCCTCAGCTTGGGAAGCTGATGCTCTACCAACTGAGCTATTACCGCAATAATTTTTTGATACTGCAAAGGTAATGAAAAACTTCCAAAAATAAAATAACCAGAGAAAATTTTTATGGGCGTTTACCGCGAAGAATAGCTGTAACACTGTCGCGGTTTCCTGCAAGGGTAACATATTTCACGGTCACAGTGTCGCCGATATTGCTTCCAAATATCTTGCTGCGGTCGTCAATATTGGAATAGTCGAAATATAGCGAGTCGCCTTTTTCGTCAAGCACGATGATTGAGTTCATAGCTCTGTCGAGTGTTACGCCAATTACTGTATGCTCTCTGCCTATTTGGTGAGGGTTTACCATTTCGGCAGGAGTGACGGTAGGCGAGCAAGAGTCGGAATCGCTTATCTGAGAATTGTCATTGCCCTTTTTTGAGTTACCACAGGACATAGCCATAATGAAAATCGGCAAAGCCAGTAAAAATAATATCTTTTTCATACGCATTATCATTCGTTCAACTTCACAAAAGTAATGAAAATAAGTTGTGATTGCAATTTGTGCAGCTAATAATTTGAATAAAAATTGTCTGAGAAAAATCTTAAATCAGACATTAGAATTTGAGAAGGAGTTTATATGAACATTATATTGTCAATGGTTAGCAGATTTATTCTTATATTTGTGGTATGGAAAGTGAAGCAAAAAAAAATATTATGCCAGTCGGTGTCGAAGGGCTTACCACCGACCACGAGATATGCCAAATGATAGTGACTGTGCTGAAAGCACATGGAGTGAAGCATGCAGTCTTGTCGCCTGGGTCGCGCAACGCACCACTGCTTGTGGCGTTTGCCAGAGATTGTGACTTCAAAAAATATGTGATCGTCGATGAACGGAGTGCGGCATTTGTAGCTGTCGGTATTGCGCAGCAGAGCAACGCTCCAGTAGCTCTTGTTTGCACTTCAGGGTCGGCTGTGCTAAATTATGCTCCTGCCATAGCCGAGGCCTATTATCAGCGTCTTCCACTTGTGGTGATTTCTGGTGATAGACCTATAGAGTGGATTGACCAAAACGACAGTCAAACAATACGTCAGAACGGAGTGCTTGCAAATATTGTGAAGCGCACCTACGATATGCCAGCGGCTTGTGGCAGTGATGTCGAGCGGTGGTGGGTGAATCGCATGCTCAATGATGCCATGACTATGGCTAAGCGAGCTCCTCAAGCACCAGTGCATGTAAATGTGCAGCTAAGAGAACCATTGTGTGGTGAAGCGCAGAGGTCGTCACGCAGAGAGAGAGTCGTTGCTGATGTGGCTGTTGAACGAAAAGTAGATGATGCTTCGATGAAGCGTTTTGCAAATGCGA
Organism: uncultured Muribaculaceae bacterium; assembly: GCA_964459845.1. Classification (GTDB taxonomy): domain Bacteria; phylum Bacteroidota; class Bacteroidia; order Bacteroidales; family Muribaculaceae; genus CALZFJ01. Next base: position 1,367 of record CAYWOC010000031.1, read on the forward strand.
TAACCGGCGGACAGAAGATTATGGTAGTTGCTGGAATGAACAAATACGACCAAAAGCTGAATGCGGCACTTTCGACGCTCGCTCAGTTGCCAAATTTCGTTGTTCTCACCGAATCCATATCAAATCTTCATGACAGCGGATTCATACCGACAATCGACCGTACATTTCAGGCTGTGCCGTATGCCGAACGCGGCGAATATGCTCCCGATGTGCTGATGACGTTTGGCGGAGCGCTTGTCTCGAGAATGATAAAGCAATATTTGCGCAAATTTCCTGCGGCAGAACATTGGCGCATAGGAATTGAGGAGAATCTCATTGACACGATACAGAATATGACAAGCATTATTGACATCGAGCCTGCGCAGTTCTTCGTCCAGCTTGCGGAGTCGGTGGTTGGAAGGCATAATATTGTCAGCGATTATGCCCAAAAGTGGAAAAAGGCGGAGACGAATGCTGCATTGCGCCATACCAAATATATCGACGGTATAGAATGGTGTGACCTAAAAGCATTTTCGCACATCTTGCCGAGTGTGCCGGCAGACTATAATGTGCAGCTCTCTAATGGGACAACCGTGAGATATGCTCAGCTATTTGACATTCCAAATATAAAGAAGAGCAACGGCAACAGGGGGGTGGCGGGGATTGACGGCTCGACATCGACAGCCCTGGGGGCATCGTTGGCAGACACGGACCGCAACACGGTGTTGATAACGGGGGATATGAGCTTGAGCTATGACCTGAATGGTATGGCTTCGCAATATAACTCCAAAAGATTTAAGATAATAGTGATGTGCAATGGAGGTGGCGGAATTTTCCGCTTCATAAAAGGCCCGTCTGATTTACCTGAACTTGAGACATGTTTTGAGGTCAGTCGAAACTTGCCGATTGACAAGTATGCGGCAGCTTTCGGATTCGACTATTTCTATGCCGACAGTGAGCAGATGCTGGAGACTGAGTTGCCAAAATTTTGGTCAAATAGTGAGGCATCTATTTTGGCAGTATATACACCAAAGGAGAAGAATGCGCTGATATTGAGGCAATACTTCCATGCAATAAGGTAAGGTGGACTTGATGCAAATCGATGCTTTTTATGGTTTGTTTGCTAACGTGTGATAAAAATATGCCCAGGCACTTTCTAATTTTGCAGTATAAAATTAGAAAGCTATGCACGGAAACAGAACAATATCACCAGCCGACAATATTTTTGTCACACTGCTCCAAAATGGAAAGAGCATGTTCAATCTATGTCAAAGCAATTTCAGCAGCATAACAGAAGTTGTAAAGATGGCATACGGTCTTGCAAAGAGCTGTACAGGTGTTGCCATACTTAGTGTGCGCAATCAAAATCAAGGTTGGAGCTGCTCGATTCCATTGATGTTTTCTTCACCGAAATTGACAAATCCAGTAGAATCGAAAAGACATCAAAATAGCATGCCGCAACAGAACGAATTGCCCTTTGTGTGGCAGTGAATAAATAAGGCGAGCATAAATGCTTGATTTTGTGATAATTCGTAAATTTGATTATAAATAGTTGCTAAAAAGTTTTCCAAAACTTTTTGTAACATACAGTAAACCAATTAGTTGTATTTTTGGGTATTGCTAAAAGTTTTCCAAAATAGAAATTTGTTGTCAATTTTTCGAGAAAATATTTTGAAGAAAAATAAATCTTATATAGCTTTGCAGTCGCGAATTTGAAGAACACAAAACTTGGTTCTTAAATTCCATGAAATATTAAAACCAACATCAAAAAATAGATAATAATGATACAAGTAGTCATAAAGCGTGACGGGCGTGTTGTGGGCTATAATGAAGAGAAGATTAAAGCCGCTATCCGCAAAGCGATGTTTCAAACAGAAAAGGGCGAAGACGAGGCGCTGATTCAGCGTATAGCCGATAAAATCGGACAGCGCGGGAAAGAGCGTATGTCGGTAGAAGACATTCAAGATCTTGTCGAGCTTGAACTGATGCGTAGCCCTCGCAAAGAGGTTGCGAAGAAATATATCGCATATCGCGACCAGCGCAGCATCGCACGTCAGGCAAAGACACGCGACATATTCTTGGAAATCATAGAGGCAAAGAACAATGATATAACTCGTGAGAATGCCAATATGAATGCCGATTCACCAGCCGGAATGATGATGAAATTCGCCAGCGAGACAACTAAGCCGTTTGTCGATGACTATCTTTTGTCGCAAGAGGCGCGTGACGCCGTGCGTGCCAACTATCTGCATATCCATGACAAGGACTATTATCCTACAAAAAGCTTGACATGTGTGCAGCATCCGTTGAATAAAATTCTCCATGGAGGTTTCACGGCAGGACATGGCGAGTCTCGTCCGGCGAAGCGCATAGAGACTGCGAGTGTGATAGCATGCATCTCACTTGAAACGGCACAAAACGAAATGCACGGAGGTCAAGCCATTCCGGCATTTGATTTCTATCTTGCTCCATTTGTGCGCTACTCATTTGTCGAAGAGGTGAAGAACATAGAGGCTCTTGAAGGAAAAGACTATTCTGCGTTGTATAATAAAGAGGTGGACGATTTCGTGAAGCGTGACCTTGATGGACTGACTGGCGAGGTAAGAGCATTGCAGCACGCTATGAACCGTACAGTGAGCCGTGTGCATCAAGCAATGGAGGCGTTTATCCATAATATGAACACTATCCATTCACGCGGAGGGAACCAAGTGGTGTTCAGTTCTATAAATTATGGTACCGACACATCGGCAGAGGGACGCTGCATAATCCGTGAATTGCTAAATTCCACCTACGAAGGTGTAGGTAATGGTGCGACAGCGATTTTCCCTATACAGATATGGAAAAAGAAGCGTGGTGTGAGCTATTTGCCTGAAGACCGCAACTATGACTTATACAAACTCGCATGTAAAGTTACAGCACGCCGGTTCTTCCCTAATTTCGTGAATCTCGACGCTACATTCAACCACCACGAAAAATGGCGTGCCGATGACCCTGAGCGTTATAACTATGAGATTGCCACAATGGGATGCAGGACACGTGTATTTGAAAACCGTTTTGGCCCAAAAACCTCGATTGGCAGGGGCAACTTGTCATTTTCAACTATCAATATAGTTCGCCTTGCAATAGAATGTATGAGTTTCGTAAATAAAGATGAGCGCATCAGTGCATTTTTCACCAAACTCGACAATATGCTTGATATAACAGCACGCCAGTTGCATGATCGCTTAGAATTCCAGAAAACAGCTTATGTCAAGCAGTTCCCTCTCGTGATGTCGCGTCTGTGGAATGGTGCCGACAAGCTGAAGCCAAATGACACTATAGAGAGTGTAATCAATCAAGGTACATTAGGCATAGGATTTATAGGTCTGGCAGAGTGCTTGATTGCACTTGTGGGGAAGCATCATGGAGAGAGCGATGAAGCTCAGGAACTAGGACTTAGCATTGTGCGTCATATGCGCGACAGGGCGAATGAGTTCTCTGAAAAGTATCAGCACAACTACAGCATACTTGCAACTCCCGCCGAAGGACTTTCTGGCAAATTCACCAAAGTGGATAAGAAATCATTCGGCATAATTCCGGGTGTCACCGACAAAGATTATTACACCAACTCAAACCATGTGCCGGTTTATTATCACTGTAGCCCACGACATAAAGCACAGGTTGAGGCTCCTTATCATGACCTTACGAGAGGCGGACACATTTTCTATGTGGAGATTGATGGTGATGCTACACATAATCCTGATGCTATTATGGATATTGTGGATTTGATGGACAAATACAATATCGGATATGGCTCGGTAAATCACAACCGTAACCGCTGTATGGATTGCGGATATGAAGATGCCACAGAGAACTTGAATGAATGCCCAAAGTGTGGCAGCAAGAATCTTGACAAGCTACAGCGCATAACAGGATATCTTGTCGGAACAACAGAACGCTGGAACTCTGGGAAACTTGCGGAGCTTCGTGACCGTGTTGTACACAAATGAGGCTATCGGTAATCGACATAGTGGAGGGAACATCGGTTGATGGCCCGGGATTGCGAACATCTATATATTTTGCAGGATGCTCACATCATTGTGTGGGATGTCATAATCAGCAGTCTTGGGATATGTCGGCTGGTAAGCCTACTGAGGTTGATGATTTAATGCATATCATAGCAGAAAATGATTTCAATGTCACTTTTTCTGGCGGAGATCCATTTTTCCAATATGATGGCGTTGCAGAACTTGCAAGGCGTATTCATAAAAAGCTTGGCAAAACGGTGTGGTGCTACACAGGTTATCTTTGGGAAAATGTCGTTGCAGAGCCTAAGTTTGCAAATCTGCTCAGTAATATCGACATTCTTGTGGATGGACGGTTTGTGATGGCGCAACGTGACACATCGCTGAGATTTAAGGGAAGTGCAAATCAGCGCATCATTGATGTCGCCGAGAGCATTCGGCGCGGGGGAGTTGTGTTATGGAATCCTATTTTATGACAAGTTTGACACAGCAAAACACGTCAATAAAGAGCCGGCGCATTGAAAATTCATTTCAATGCGCCGGCTCTTTATTTGTAGCTTAGGACTTTAGTTTGTTCAATAGTAGTTGTGATTTTTGTTCTGTCTCTTGCCATTCATCCTCGGCAATAGAGTCGGCAGTCAGACCGCCTCCGACGTATATGCAATATCGCTCGTTGTCAAACTCAAGAGAACGCAGATTGACGAAAAAATCGAATTGCCCCCAAGCGTTTATAGGGCCGATATACCCGCCATAGTATCGGCGGCTGTGCAATTCGGTGGTTTTGATAAGTTTTACGGCATCACCAGTAGGCATACCGGCAAGAGCTGGGGTTGGATGAAGGATATTTTGCATCTTATCGACTTGTGACGGGCTGGATATTGTGCCAGTGAAATCGTTGCATATATGTTCTACATTTCCTGCTTTGCGGGTGTATGTATTCGACTTTTCGAAACTTATTTTTGCTTCAGTGAATTTCTCCGAAATATATTCGGCAACAATAGCCTGTTCTTCTACTTCTTTAGTGCCCCATTCTTCTGTAGTGCCTGCTTTTCGAGTTCCAGCTAATGCCATTGTTGATATCTGCTTACCGTGGTATGACAAGTAACGTTCAGGCGAAGCCCCAATCCATGCACCAGATATTTCGGTATTGAATATAAAGACAAATGCATTTGGGTTATCGTTCAATAAAGATTTGAAAATATCAACCCAAGAAATGCCATCACACTCATTGACTATGACGCGTGATAAAACAACCTTTTTCAGTTCTCCGCCACGCATTTTTTCTATGACAGAATCAGCCTGAGCCATGTAGCTCTCTTTGCGTGTGCTGATGTTCTCTACTTTGTGTTTTGTGCGGTTTGTGAGCGAGGATACAGGAAGTCTCAAAAACTTTGCAGCATCGAATTGGGCAGAAATGTAAGTGCTTGGACAATCAGCGGTTTCATAAAAAGGCTTTATGTAAAAGCCTATAGGAGTCATTTGGTCGATAATCTGTGCGCCGAAGTTCAGTTGAGATTCTCCGGGCATACGATATGCATAGAAGTGCACTCCATTGTCGAGAGCTTTTCCAATGGCTTCGATGATAGTGCTATTGTCGCAATTATTGCCCATCAATCACCTCCCCAATCAATTCAAATGGCATAGCCGACGAGATTTTGACGGAATAAAAGTCGCCTATGTTCAGTTTATGGGTCTTGTTTATCAGAACTTCGGGATCAACTTCGGGTGAGTCAAATTCAGTTCTGCCAACATAAAATTCTGCCTCTTCTCGATCGATGACAACGTTGAAAGTTTTGCCTATTTTAGCTTCGTTAAGTTCAAGTGCAATCTGCTCTTGAATTTCCATAATTTCAGTAAGACGCTCGTCTTTCACCTCTTGTGGAATCGCATCTTCATATTGCTTGGCAGCGTAAGTGCCCTCCTCCTCGCAGTATGCAAAAGCCCCCATTCGGTCGAAGCGCGCTTCCTTTACAAATTCTTTCAGTTCCTCAAATTCCTTGTTCCCTTCACCCGGGAAACCCACCATCAACGTTGTGCGTATGTGTATGCCTGGGACTTCACGGCGTATGCGCTTGATTAGTCCTATAGTCTCCTCTTTGCCGATGTGCCGGCGCATATTGCTCAAGACGTTGTCGCTAATGTGCTGTAGCGCAATATCAAGGTATTTGCACACATTTTTGTGCCGAGCCATGACGGGGAGTATGTCATAAGGGAATTGTGTGGGGTATGCGTAGTGCAGCCTAATCCATTTCACTCCATCAATGGCTGCGATGCGGTCAATTAGTTCAGGCAGCATCATTTTTCCGTAGAGGTCAAGCCCATAAGACGACAGATCCTGTGCAATGACGTTGAATTCCTTCACGCCTTTAGCTACAAGTTCTCGCACTTCATCCTCGATTTGCTCCATTGGAACTGAAGTGTGACGACCAGTGATAAGCGGAATGGCGCAAAAAGCGCAAAAACGGTTGCATCCCTCCGAAATCTTAAGATATGCATAGTGCTTTGGCGTTGTCAGATGTCGCTCGTATGGCTTTGTCGGTGGATTAATCTGTTTCAAGTCGGTAATCAAATTATTCCAGTTGAATTTGCCATAAAATTTGTCGACTTCAGGAATCTCGAGTTTCAGCTCGTTCAGATAACGCTCAGTGAGGCAACCCATGACAAACAGATGCTTTATGCGACCCTCACGTTTCGCTTCTACATATTCAAGAATAGTATTGATTGATTCCTCCTTTGCATCGCCCATGAAACCACAGGTGTTTATGACGACGACTTCGCCGCACACATTGTCGGAATCGTGAGCGACTTCATATCCACAATCTTCAAAACGCTTCATAAGTCGCTCGGAATCGACGAGATTCTTTGAGCAGCCAAGCGTAATTACATCAATTCTATTTTTTCTCATATAAATGTTTTAATGAGTAGAGAGGTCGTTGTGGAGATATAATTATGTGTGTGATTACTTACCGAATAGTGATTTTACAAATTCTTCTTTACGGAACACCTGCAAGTCTTCCATACCTTCGCCAAGACCGATATATTTTACGGGAATCTTAAATTGGTCGCTAATGCCGATTACCACACCACCTTTGGCTGTGCCGTCGAGTTTTGTTACAGCAAGTTCGTTGACTTCGGTTGCGGCTACAAACTGCTTAGCTTGTTCAAATGCATTTTGTCCGGTAGAGCCGTCAAGCACAAGAAGAACTTCATGAGGAGCGTCGGGTATCACCTTCCGCATCACATTCTTAATTTTTGTAAGTTCGTCCATCAAGCCCTTTTTGTTATGAAGCCGGCCTGCGGTGTCGATAATCACGACATCTGCATTTTGAGCTTTCGCGGAAGAAACAGTGTCGAATGCCACTGATGCGGGATCCGATCCCATCTGCTGCTTAATTACAGGCACACCTACGCGTTCGCCCCAAATGTCGAGTTGCTCGACGGCCGCAGCACGGAATGTGTCGGCTGCACCAAGCACGACTTTGTTGCCAGCTTTCTTGAATTGGTATGCCAATTTGCCTATTGTGGTAGTTTTCCCAACGCCGTTTACACCTACTACCATGATAACATACGGGCGCTTGTCGGCAGGCACGGTGAAGTCGATGCCGCTGTCGGTATTGTTCTCGGCAAGGAGTTCAGTGATTTCTTCACACAAAAGATTGTTTAGCTCCGATGAACTGACATATTTGTCGCGGGCTACGCGCTTTTGTATTCGGTCGAGAATTTTGAGGGTTGTATCTACTCCGACATCTGATGTGATGAAAACTTCTTCCAAATTGTCAAGAACTTCATCGTCGATTTTAGATTTGCCTGCGATGGCTCGGGTGAGCTTGCTCCACACACCTTCTTTTGTCTTCGACAAGCCCTTGTCGAGAGTCTCTTTTTTCTCTTTAGAGAAGAATTTACTGAATATACCCATATATAAAATTCAATTTTATGCAAAAATACAAAAAATATCGTAAAGCGCAGCTATGTGAATGTAAAAATCTAATTAGTCTGCATTTAATTCATTTTTAATTCAGCTCTCATTATGGTATTATTTGGAATTGTTATAAATAAAATGGTTGATGTTTTGAATATGTAGATTTATTGACGTATATTTGCATATGGTAAGATAATTAAGAAAAGAAAAACAAAAATCTGTATGACGAAATTATCGGATTTGAAGACGGGAGAAACCGCTGTCATCGTAAAAATATCAGGCTATGGCGCATTTCGTAAGCGTGTGATGGAGATGGGATTTGTGAGGGGGCATGAAGTGAAGGCTTTGCAGAATGCGCCGCTTCGTGATCCAATAAAATACAGAATCTTAGATTATGAGGTGTCGTTGCGTAGGAGCGAGGCTGCGCTGATAGAAGTGGTTAGAGAAGGCGATGTGGCTGAAAATGGCACAAACACCATGCATATCAACACAATTACCGATAACGACCCGGTTGCTTTGGCCGACCGCGAGGAGAATGTGATAACCGTGGCATTGCTCGGTAATCCAAATTGCGGCAAGACTTCGCTGTTCAACATAGCCAGTGGAGGCCATGAGCGTGTGGGAAACTACAGCGGTGTTACCGTTGATGCAAAAGAAGGACATTTTCGATATAAAGACTTCCAGTTTAGGATTGTAGATTTACCTGGGACATATTCTTTGTCGGCATATTCGCCCGAGGAATTATATGTGCGCCGCTATTTAAAAGATGAAATCCCCGATATAATAGTAAATGTGGTGGATGGTTCTAATCTTACCCGAAACCTGTATCTTACCACAGAATTGATTGATATGGACCGGAGTATGGTCATCGCACTCAATATGTATGACGAGCTGAAAAGTTCTGGCGCAAAATTCGATTATGAGGAGCTCGGCAAAATGATTGGTGTGCCGATAGTCCCTACGGTATCGAGGAACGGTGAGGGCATAAGCGAATTGTTCGACACAATACTGAAAGTGTATGAAGGAAAGCATGAGGTGGTGCGCCATGTGCATGTGAATCTCGGTTCGGAAATTGAAGAAGCCATAAGCCACATAAAAGACGAGATAAAAAAATCATCGAACAGCATATTGCAATTTTCTCCGCGCTATCTTGCCATAAAGATGCTCGAAGGCGACAAAGAGGTGGAAACAATGCTAAGCGCATTCCCGAACTATACTCATATATCAATGATAAGGAATAAGTGGGTGGCGCATATCGAAAGCGTGCGACAAGAGGATATTGCATCGGCTATTGCGAGCGAGAAATATGGATTTATCGCTGGTGCGCTGGCAGAGACCTATGTGGAGGGTTCTGACAGAAGTATCGACAAGCGCACTGATGCCATTGACCGGGTAGTTACCAACAAATTCTTGGGTTTTCCGATATTTCTGCTGCTGATGTTCCTGATGTTTTGGGCGACTTTCGAGATTGGCGCATATCCTCAAGACTGGATTGATGCTGGAGTGGGGTGGCTGTCGGACGCATTAAAGACGCATATGACTCCCGGTCCTCTAAAAGACTTGCTCATTGACGGAGTGATAGGTGGTGTCGGCGGAGTGATAGTGTTTCTGCCACAGATATTGATATTGTATTTCTTCATATCGTTTATGGAGGACTCAGGGTATATGGCTCGTGCAGCTTTTATTATGGATAAGATAATGCATCGCATGGGGCTACACGGCAAGTCGTTCATACCACTTGTTATGGGGTTCGGATGTAATGTGCCAGCCATAATGTCCACAAGAATTATCGAAAGCAAGAGTAGCCGCTTGATAACGATGCTCGTGAATCCGTTTATGTCGTGCAGTGCACGATTGCCAATATATGTGCTTCTTGTAAGCGCATTCTTCCCGAATGATGCGGCACTTGTGTTTATGGGGCTATATTTGCTCGGAATGGTGGTGGCTGTGCTGACGGCCAGGCTTCTGAGAAAAGCATATTTCAAGAAAGATGAGACACCATTTGTGATGGAGCTCCCGCCTTATCGAATGCCGACTATGCGCTCGGCACTGCATCACATGTGGGAAAAAGCGGAGCAATATTTGCGTAAGATGGGTACAATAATTCTTGTCGGGAGTATGGTCGTGTGGGCATTGAATTATTTCCCTCGCAATATGAGCAAGAGTAATGAGCAGATGACTACAGAAGAACTCGTAGAACAGCAGGAAAACAGTTATTTGGCGCAAGTGGGGAAATTTGTCACTCCTGTGATGAAGCCGCTTGGCTTCCATTGGAAGGCTACCATAGCAATCATCAGTGGTGCTACTGCTAAAGAGATTGTCGTATCAACGCTTGGTGTATTGTATAACAACAATTCTGATGACACTGCGGAGCTTGGATATAGGCTTAAGCAATCCGATAAAGTGACTGGAACTCCTGATTTTGACTCGCTTTCGGCATTGGCATTTATGGCATTTGTGCTGTTGTATTTCCCCTGTGTGGCGACGATAGCTGCTATTGTGCGAGAGTCTGGCAGTTGGAGATATGGAGCATTTACGATAGCGTATAACACTGCTGTGGCATGGTTTGTGGCTATGCTGATTTATCAGATAGGTTCGCTATTGTTGTAAATTATGAACAAAATGATTGAAGTTTGCTCGAAATTGTGTAAATTTGCATAATAATTATTAAGCAAAACAAACTACTATGAACAAAATAATAAGCAAAGAGCATTTTTCGGCAAATGTGGTGAAGCTCGTTGTCGAAGCTCCGATGATAGCCAAGGCTCGCCGTGCGGGTCACTTCGTGATAGTGCGGTGTGGCGAGCATGGGGAGCGTATTCCGCTCACTATTGCCGACTCAGATACTCAAAAAGGGACTATAACGCTTGTAGTTCAAGCTGTGGGAGTTTCGACAAAAAAGATATGCGCTCTTGAACCCGGTGATTATTTGACAGATGTGGTGGGTCCGCTTGGTCAAGCTACGCGAATCGAAAAATATGGCACAGTGGTATGCTGTGGCGGAGGAGTGGGTGTCGCCCCATTGCTTCCTATACTTACGGCCATGAAGAAAGCCGGGAATCGTGTAATCAGCGTACTTGCTGGTCGCAGTAAGGAGCTGATAATCCTTGAAAAAGAGGTGCGTGAATACAGCGATGAAGTTATAATAATGACCGATGATGGAAGTTATGGCAACAAAGGTCTTGTCACAGCAGGAGTGGAGGATGTCATCAAGCGTGAGCATATAGATAAGGTGATAACCATAGGTCCAGCCATAATGATGAAATTTGTGGCGCTTCTAACGAAGAAATACAATGTGCCTACTGAATGCTCTCTCAATGCCATTATGGTGGATGGAACAGGAATGTGTGGAGCATGTAGGGTGACAGTGGGTGGCACTACGAAGTTTGTGTGTATCGATGGTCCTGAATTTGATGCTCATGAGGTGGATTTCGACCAGTTGCTTATGCGCTTAAAGTCATATAACTAATTTTTGTGAAGAGGAGAAACTTACTATGGCAAATGAGAATATTGACCAATCGCGCAATGAGCAGTGGCGCGAAGAATTGAGAAAGAGCAAGACTGCCAAGGAACGTACATCTATTGTGCGAGTGAAAATGCCTGAATTGTCGCCAGAATACCGCATCACCTGCAATGATGAAGTGAATCAGGGCATAACGAAGGAAATGGCACTCTTGGAGTCGCAACGCTGCCTCGACTGTCCGAATCCGCAGTGCGTGACGGGATGCCCAGTTGGAATAAACATACCTAAATTCATAAAAAACATAGAACGCGGCAACTTTCATGAAGCTGCGCTGACGCTTAAAGAGACAAGCGCACTTCCATCGGTTTGTGGTCGTGTGTGCCCTCAGGAAAAGCAGTGCGAAAGCAAGTGCATACACTTGAAAATGAAGCATCAGCCAGTGGCGATAGGCTATCTTGAGCGTTTTGCTGCTGATTATGAACGCGAAAACGGCACAGCCGCAATACCTGAAATAGCTCCTGCCAACGGCAAAAAGATAGCCGTAGTGGGTAGCGGTCCGGCCGGATTGTCGTTTGCCGGAGATATGGCAAAATTTGGATATGATGTCACTGTGTTTGAGGCACTTCATGAGATTGGTGGAGTATTGAAATATGGTATCCCTGAATTTCGTTTGCCGAACAACATAGTAGATAATGAAATTGACGGTCTCCGCAAAATGGGTGTGAAATTTGAAAAAGACTGCATTATCGGCAAGACGCTGACCTACGATGATTTGCACACAATGGGATTTGTGGGCATATTCGTGGCATCGGGTGCTGGTCTGCCTCGCTTTATGAATATTCCGGGAGAGAACTTGAACGGAATAATGTCGAGCAACGAATACCTCACGCGAGTGAATCTCATGGGAGCTGGTCAAGCAGATTGGGACACTCCAGTTTTGCGTGGCGACAATGTGGCTATCATAGGAGGAGGCAACACGGCAATGGATTCTGTACGTACAGCCCGACGAATGGGAGCCAAGCGTGCGATGCTCATATATCGCCGTTCAGAAGAAGAGATGCCCGCACGACTTGAAGAGGTGAAGCATGCGAAGGAAGAGGGTGTTGAGTTTATGACACTGCACAATCCAATAGAATACATTGGCGATGAGAATGGCAGAGTCAAGACTATGAGGCTACAGCGAATGGAGCTTGGTGAGCCTGATGCATCTGGTCGACGTTCGCCAGTGCCAGTAGAAGGTGCGGTAGAGGATGTACCGGTAGATTTGGTCATAGTCAGTGTTGGAGTTTCGCCTAATCCACTTGTGCCAAAGTCAATTAGTGGACTTGAAGTGAGCCGAAGAAATACAATAGTGGTAGATGAACAAACGATGCGCTCATCGATAAGCGACCTGTATGCCGGTGGTGACATTGTTCGTGGTGGAGCTACCGTGATTTTGGCTATGGGCGATGGCCGTCGTGCAGCAGCTAATATGCATGAGGCATTAAGTAAGAAATAAGATATTAATATAACAGAAATATAACTGATTTCCCATTTGGTAAATTCAATGCCAGATGGGAAATCGTTTTTTTATAACACTAATCGGTCATTGGCAATAGTGTCATCATAGTTATAATATTGAAATATGTGGATATGATGTTATTTTGTGCTATATATAATTAATGTAATACAAGATTGATATGACAGAAACGAAACTTAAAATCAGACATTCAATTAATGGCAGGTGTGATGGCTTGATGTTCTGTGCTTTTATTAGGAAGCATATAGAGCAGAAGATGACGGTGGGGCGTTATGGCACGGCTAAGACCTATAATGATGCTTTGAGAAGCTTCTCGAATTTCCGCGGTGGAGAAGATGTGCCAATACAAAGTTTGACATGGGAGATTATGGATATGTATGAGGCATGGTTGAAGGGCAGGGGGCTGCGTCTTAATTCCTCGTCGTGTTACATGCGCACATTGCGCACGTTATATCGTAAAGCTGTGGAGATGGAACTTACGGAAAACAATGACATATTCAGGCAAGTGTTCACGGGGTTTGCAAAAACACCGAAGCGAGCCATTCCATTGGTGGCGATAAAAAATATTAAGAACCTTGATTTGGCAGGTGAGCCGTCATTGGCTTTTGCTCGTGATATGTTTTTGTTTAGTTTTTATATGCAAGGAATGTCGTTTGTGGATATGGCATACTTGAAGAAGACTGATTTGAGAAATGGCTGTGTGAATTATATTCGCAAGAAGACTCAGCAGCCACTCGAAGTGGTGTGGAATGATGCTATGCAGGATATTGCTGATAGATATAGTGTGCAAGTTGCAGATTCGCCATATCTTTTGCCTATAATTACCAAAGTGGATGGGACGGAGCGCAAACAGTATATGAAAACCGAGCAGCGCGTGAATAGGCACTTGAAGCAAATTGCCAAGATGGCTGGTTTGCACATCACGCTAACGACATATGTGGCGCGGCACTCTTGGGCAAGTTTGGCGCATGACACAGGATTCCCTCTGTCACTCATCAGTCGAGGAATGGGACACGACAATATTAAAACGACAGAAATATATCTGTCGCAAATCGACACATCGGCTGTCGCGAGAGCCAATAGCTATATTATAGAAATGGTTAATGAGTAGCAACTTTGGGGAACTCCATCCGCAAATCATAAATATGTGATAGCGTATGGAGTTACTTTTTATCTCAAAGTATAAAGAAAGACAGATTTGGGCTTATAAGAAAATTTGATTGGAATTTGGATATGGGTGAAAAAAATTTGAGCCGTTAATGCTTCATCTTATGAAGCATTAATTGTAGGCAAAGATACAAAAAATACATCACACTACAAGCATATTAGAATAATTAATTCGGAAATTTTTTGCGCAATGCAAAGTAAAATTCATAAAATATAAAATGGCTATTGTGGAATATTTGATTGATAGCCAATTGAATATTCCACAAATAATGCTTCATAAGATGAAGAAGCATTGGTTTTCCCATAAATATGGGATATATTGATTGAAGAAATATATTAATGTGGTATGAATAAGATGAGAATGATAATTGATTCTTGCATAAATAACCACATAACAATGGCAGATGTTCGGCTTGAGGTTCCTCTAAGGCTCCGCCATTATACCAAATGAAAAAGGTGATTGTTACTATCATGCGTCAGTCATGAGAGGAACAGGAAATATATACCTACTATCTAAGCGTCTCGCTTCGGAGACAGCTTAAAATCAATGATTGTAAGAAATAAAGCGAATAGCGTAGATTTCAAATGGTTTATTGTGCGCACGCGTACCAACCAAGAACGAAAACTGCGTGATATATTGTTGCTTCACAAAGGCGAAATCAAGAATATACTTGACGTATATTGCCCGACGCATACCACTGTAAGGGCGGTGCGTGAGGGACGTAGCGTGGATGCACCGTTGTTTGCCGGGCATGTGTTTGTGCTTGCTACGCAGGCATCGCTTATTGAGGCTCTTTCACAGCATTATCCCGAGGGCACTATTCTGTGCAAGCGGAAAAGCGAAAGGTCGAAAGTGCTTTCATATAGGACTGTACCCGAGGAGCAGATGCGTTTCTTCAAAGATTTCAATGAGAACTTTGCCGAGCATATTGTGGTGCTTGAACGTCCGTTTTCTGATTATTCTTTCAATCCAAAGAACAATCAGGCAAATGAGGTGGTGAAGGTGCTTGATGGACCGCTTGCCGGGCAAATAGGTTACCTTATCAGGATGAATCGCGACCGTAATTTGGTGTTCAGTATGCGAGGTTTTGATGGACAGACGAGTATGACTGTGGCAGTGCCTAATGTGTGGAACTTCAATGTAGTGAGATTGCACAATGCCGATGCCGACCGTCAATCGCAAGCCTTCACGAAAGAGCGTGCCGTTGATTTGCTCATTGGTAAAATTCAAGGTTGCGGTTATATGGAAAACACATTTGCTGTATTGCAATCTATTGTTGGCAAACTCGCCGTTAAGCCATCGCTGATAAGTTTGTGCAAAGATTTGTTCAGATGCGGATACAGCGAACTAAGCCAAGCGATTGCCAAGCTGTCGTCGCAAGAAGCAGAGCAAGTGCTTTATCTTGCAAGATATGCGAAAGAGTGTCCAGATTATATCGAAAATTGGTCGCACACTATGATGCGCCCATTCCTTACTCCTACATCTGAAGTCGCAGAGATTGAAGGAAAGGACTTTGCGGAGTTGAACCATCAAGGTTTCGTTGAGATTATCCGCAAAGTATCGTTCACAGAGCAGACTTATCATCCTAAGACTGGCGAAGAACAGCAAGAACGTGTGGCATATTATGCCCATATAGGGATAAAGAGAATAGGCGATGGCAATTATGCGGTGTTTGCCAATTGGGATAAATTTCTCGAAGAGTATTTTCTAACAGCACGAGGCGCACGGCGCAAGTTGCTTAGTGGATACTCTGTCGAGAACAATGTCAAGAAAAATAGCACAGAAGAAGCAAAACACATTGACAGTTTTGCAAAATACGCACCAACGTTATACCATGTGTTGATGGGTGAAAGCCATATAAAAGCTGTGGCAGAGTTCTCTCTCGTTGATATGGAGGCTGATGTACTGTCCTCAAAAATCAGTGTAAGTATGGGGCTTGATGCATCATGCACTATGAATGCACTTGCCATTATGCTGAATGGAATATCTATATCCGAAGATACTTCATTGATGGAAAACGAACAAATTCAGTCAGCGGTCGATGAGTTGATTTCCATAGGCATACAAATCTGCAAAGAAATCAACACCACTACCCACTTAGCCATCTGGCGCCGCTACCTCCGCACCGTCTGGTTGCACAAATAGAAAATAATCAAAACAAAACATAAGACTATGAGCATTTTTGCAGGTAAGACCCTAATGATTACTGGCGGCACAGGTTCGTTCGGTAATGCAGTATTAAACAGATTCCTATGCACTGATATCGGTGAGATTCGCATTTTTTCGCGCGACGAGAAGAAGCAGGACGACATGCGCCATGAGTATCAGGTTAAGTATCCCGATGTGGCGCACAAGATAAAGTTCTTTATCGGTGACGTGCGCAATCTTCAGTCATGCCGCAATGCCATGCCGGGTGTTGATTACATCTTCCACGCAGCCGCATTGAAGCAGGTGCCGAGCTGCGAGTTCTTCCCGATGGAGGCGGTTCAGACCAATGTAATCGGTACAGACAATGTGCTTACTGCCGCCATTGAGGCAGGAGTAGGTGCTGTGATTTGTCTTTCAACAGACAAGGCAGCTTACCCAATCAACGCCATGGGCATTACCAAGGCAATCGAGGAGAAGATAGCCGTCGCCAAGAGCCGCTACTCGGGCAAGACCAAGATATGCTGCACACGCTATGGCAACGTGATGTGTTCTCGCGGTTCTGTGATTCCTTTGTGGATTGATCAGATTCGTAACGGCAACCCAATCACACTGACCGAGCCGAAGATGACACGCTTCATCATGTCGCTCGAAGAGGCAGTTGATCTTGTGCTGTTCGCCTTCGAGCATGGTCAGAATGGTGATATTCTTGTGCAGAAAGCTCCTGCTTGCACCATCCAGACACAGGCGGAGGCAGTTTGTGAACTGTTCGGTGGCAAGAAGGAGGACATCAAGGTCATCGGCATACGCCACGGCGAGAAGATGTACGAGACGCTGCTCACCAAGGAGGAGTGCGCCAAGGCGGAGGACATGGGCAACTTCTACCGAGTACCAGCCGACAACCGCGGACTGAACTATGACAAGTTCTTCAAGGAGGGCGACACCAAGCGGTCGGAGATAGGGGAGTTCAACTCGGACAACACTTATCGCCTGAATCTTGAGGAGACTAAAGCGAAGATTGCGGCATTGGAATATATCCAGAAGGAAATGAGCGGCGAGGGCAACTTCGTGCAGTAAAGACAGCGGAAAGATGAAGATATTAGTTACAGGAGCCAAAGGCTTTGTGGGAAAGAACCTTTGCGCCCAACTCAACAATATAAAGGACGGCAAAGCCCGCTGCTACGGCGGCCTGAAGATAGAAGGGGTGTTCGAGTACGACCTCGACTCCACTCCCGAACAGCTTGACCAATGGTGCCGAGAATGCGACTTCGTGTTCAATCTTGCCGGAGTGAACCGCCCGAAGGACAACGACGAGTTCATGAAGGGCAACTTCGGCTTTGCCTCCACATTGCTTGACACGCTCAAAAAACACGGCAACAATTGTCCAGTGATGCTGTCAAGCTCTCAGCAGGCATCCTTGACAGGCCGCTTTGGCGACAGCGAGTATGGCCGCAGCAAGAAGGCTGGCGAAGATTTATTTTTGGAATACGGCAAGGAAACTGGAGCAAAGGTCTTGGTGTATCGTTTCCCAAACCTCTACGGCAAGTGGTGTCGTCCGAACTACAACAGTGCCGTTGCAACGTTCTGCAACAACATAGCCAACGACCTGCCCATCACCGTCAACGACCCGAGCGTGGAGCTTGAACTGCTCTACATCGATGACCTTGTTGACGAGATGATTCACGCCCTCAAAGGCGAGGAACACCACTGCGAGTTTGAGGGCTTGGAGGTACTGCCGTCTGCCAATGGTCGCTATTGCTATTGCCCTGTCACTCACAAGGCAACGCTCGGCGAGATAGTGGATTTGCTCCACCAGTTTGCTGATATGCCAAAGACACTGATGATACCAGAGATTCCTGCCGACTCGTTTGCCAAGCGTCTGTACAGCACGTTCCTCAGCTATCTGCCAAAGGAAAAGGCCATTTTTGACTTGAAGATGAATGTTGACCAGCGCGGCTCGTTCACAGAGCTTGTGCATACCCTCAACTGCGGACAGGTAAGCGTAAATATCTCGAAACCTGGCATCACAAAGGGTGAGCACTGGCACAACATCAAGTGGGAGCAGTTCATCGTTGTGAGTGGTCACGGGCTCATCCAGCTCCGCAAGGAAGGAACTGACGAAGTGCTTAACTATGAAGTGAGTGGTGACAAAATACAAAGCGTCATCATGCTTCCTGGCTACACCCACAACATAATCAACCTCTCTGACACTGAGGACTTGGTAACAGTGATGTACTGCAACGAGATATTCGACCCGAACAAGCCTGACACTTATTTTGATAAGGTGGAACAGAAATAAAAAAATAATATGGAAAAGCAACCCAAATTTGACTATTCGGATATAAAGTTCAAGGACAACGGCAAGTTGAAGCTGATTATCGTTGTTGGCACACGTCCCGAGATAATCCGCCTTGCCGCCGTCATCAACAAGTGCCGTCAGTATTTTGACGTTATTCTCGCCCACACAGGGCAGAACTACGACTACAACCTCAACGGCATCTTCTTTAAAGACTTAAAGCTGGCCGAGCCAGAGGTCTATATGGATGCCGTAGGCGACGACCTTGGTGCTACTTGCGGCAACATCATCAACTGCTCTTACAAGCTCTTCGCCCAGACCAAGCCCGATGGAGTCTTAGTGTTAGGTGATACAAATAGCTGTCTTAGCGTTATTGGAGCCAAGCGTCTCCATATCCCTATCTTTCACATGGAAGCAGGAAACCGTTGCAAGGATGAGTGTCTCCCTGAAGAGACCAACCGTCGTATCGTTGACATCATTTCTGATGTTAATATGGCATACTCCGAACACGCACGCCGCTACCTCGCCGACTGCGGACTGCCCAAGGAGCGCACCTACGTTACCGGCTCGCCTATGGCAGAGGTGCTTCACAACAATCTCCCCGAGATAGAGGCATCCGACGTTCACCAACGTCTCGGATTGGAGAAAGGCAAGTATATCCTGCTCTCCGCTCACCGCGAGGAGAACATTGACACCGAGAAGAACTTTATGTCGCTTTTCTCAGCCATTAACAAAATGGCAGAAAAGTATGATATGCCAATTCTCTATAGTTGCCACCCACGCTCACGCAACCGCCTTGCAGCCAGTGGCTTCCAACTCGACAAGCGTGTCATCCAGCACGAACCACTCGGTTTCCACGACTACAACTGCCTTCAGATGAATGCCTTTGCCGTAGTATCTGATTCTGGTACACTCCCAGAAGAATCAAGCTTCTTCACCTCCGTAGGTCATCCTTTCCCAGCCATCTGCATCCGCACTTCAACCGAGCGCCCAGAGGCTATCGACAAAGCCGACTTTATCATCGCCGGTATCGACGAGAAGTCTTTGCTCCAGGCTGTAGATACAGCAGTAGAATTATGCCGTGATGGTCAGCATGGTATTCCTGTTCCTGATTATGTTGATGAGAATGTATCGACTAAGGTTGTGATGATTGTGCAGAGCTATGTTGGTATAGTCAATAAGATGGTTTGGCGTAAATATTAACTAGTATGTTGAATAAGCAGTAAAATAATAATAACTCAAAAAACAACAGAAATATGATTAACGTTGGTATTATTGGATGTGGCTTCGTAGGTGGGGCCTTGAAAGATTGGTTGGAGCATAACAACCCTGAGTGTAAGTTGTTTATAAGTGACCCTCCTAAGGGATACAATGATAACTTGAGCGACATTGATATTGCATTCTTGCAGATTCATGTTCCTACTGAAGATGATGGAACGCAAGACTTGACACTTATGAAAGAATTGATAACAAATCTTCCTGATGTGCCTGTGTTTGTGAGAACAACCATTCTTCCTGGTACAAGTGAAATGTTATCGCGTGAAACGAAACATCAGGTGTGTTATATGCCAGAGTTCCTCACAGAGCGTACCTTTATTGAGGATTTCAAGAAGCAGACAATGGTATTTACAGGCGCACATGAATTGCTAACAAAGATTTTTGTAGGCAAGAAATTCACTGTGATGACTCCGTTAGAGGCTGAATTAACTAAGTATATGCATAATGTGTTTGGTGCATACAAGGTTACTTATTTCAATGCTTGTCGTGAATATTGTGAGCAGATGGGAGGCGATTGGCGTAAAGTACATACAGGTATGCTCCTCTCTGGCTACATCAACGACACCCACACTTATGTACCTGGTCCAGATGGAAAGTTTGGTTATGGCGGTAAGTGTTTTCCTAAGGATGTCAATGCGTTTGCAAAAATGACCCAGGGTACCCCCCTTGGAACTCTCCTTGAGCATCTTCATGAACTGAATGTTCATTTCCGTGGAGTAGAAGAACATATTTAGTTCATAGGAAAATGGATTAGCGAGTGTACTGGTAGAGTTCAGTTTGAACTCAGAGTTCAATTCTCTCACTCGCTTCAAAAAATAAATAAAAAATATTATGCAATTAATATTACTCTCCGGTGGCTCAGGAAAGCGCCTGTGGCCACTTTCAAATGATGCACGCAGCAAACAATTCTTACCTCTTCTTGAGAAGAAGGATGGGACGATGGAATCTATGGTACAACGGGTTGTAAGTCAGGTAAAAGAAGCTAATTTAACGAAGAACATTACATTGGCCACTAACGCCTCTCAGCTTGACATAATCACTAATCAGTTGGGAAATAGTGTGACGGTGGTCACCGAGCCAGAACGTCGTGATACTTTTCCTGCCATAGCTCTTGCTGCTTGCTATCTAAAGTTTGCCAAGGAATGTTCCGACAACGAAGTAGTTGTCGTCATGCCTTGTGACCCATATACAGAAGCTGGCTACTTCAACACTATCCGCAAAATGGTTGAGTGTGTTGAGCAGAATGTGGCAGACCTTGTTTTGATGGGAATTACCCCAACCTATCCATCAGCAAAGTATGGTTATGTAGTGCCAGTGGTTGAAGAAGAAAGTAAAGAGATAGTAATGCATGATCACACGGAGATTAATGTTAAGCCCTTCAGGTACGTTGCTCGTTTTACAGAAAAACCATCTGTTGAAGAAGCAAAACAACTGCTTCAACAAAATGCCCTTTGGAATGGAGGTGTTTTTGCTTTTCGCTTAGGCTATATGATGAACATTGTCAAGAAGTATATGCCTATTTCGGACGCAAATGAAAAAGCTAACACTAACATAGTATATGATTTCAATGAAGTTCGTTCACACTATACAGAATTTCCGAAAATATCGTTTGACTATGAAGTAGCAGAGAAGGCAGAATCAGTTGCTGTTGTTCCTTATACTGGAAAATGGAAAGATCTCGGTACATGGAACACACTCTCAGACGAGCTTTCTCGCCCTATTATAGGCAATGCTGTTATGGGGACTCATTGTGAAAATACCCATGTCATCAATGAACTTCAACATCCCATTTATGTCGATGGTTTGAAAGATGTTGTTGTTGCTGCTAGTCCTGACGGCATTCTTGTGTGTAGCAAGCAACATTCTGAGGAAATGAAAAAAGCGGTAGAGCATCTCACTACGAGACCCATGTATGAGGAGCGTAGATGGGGAACCTACCGAGTATTGGATGATTCAACTTATGAAGATGGACAACATTCACTTACTAAAAGCATCACTCTTAATGCCGGTAAAAACATCTCATATCAGGTACATCATCATCGTTCAGAAGTTTGGACATTTGTTCAGGGAGAAGGCATCTTCGTGCTTGATGGAGAAGAGAAGAGGGTCAAGGTTGGAGATACTGTTATTATCCCGAAAGAACACTTTCATGCAATTAAGGCTATTACCCCTCTTACTTTCATTGAAGTTCAGAGTGGTAATCCACTCGTAGAGGAGGACATTGAACGCCATGATTGGAATTGGAGTGAATAGAACAAGATACATTAATATGGAAAGAAGAAAAGAAGTATTTGTTGAAGTTCTCAGGGTGCTGGCATGCATGCTTGTAGTATTGTATCATTCTCGTTATGAAGTATACGAATATGTAAATGGGGGGGGGGAAAATATCTACTTTCGATAATTTGTGCCTAAATGTATGTTTCGTAGTGGGAAGATTTGCCGTTCCGTTATTCTTTATTATCAGTGGCTATTTTGCCTTCCCCATAAAAGGAGAAACATTTTCCTTCCTAAAGAAGAGACTATATAGAATAGTATTCCCTTTGTTAGTGTGGCTTTCTCTATATACGTTATGCTTCAGTCAATTAGACTCTGTCATATATAATTTTATTCATGCTACATACGCTCCACAATTGTGGTACTTGTATGCATTAATAGGCATTACACTAATGCTGCCACTTACATCTAGTTTTGTATGTAATGCCTCAAAGAAAGAGTTACAGTTGTATATTCTGATTTGGTCTTTGACTCTAGTATTCAATGAAAATTTCTTTGGAGGTTTCCTCACGATTGAAACAAATCATAATGGAATGCTTTTCACAAACCCGATAACTGCACTGATAGGTTTCTACGGATATTTCGGTTATATTTTGGTTGGACACTATTTAAAAAGATTTAGAATCAGTAGATATACTCCCTACACTTTGTTTTGTTTTGGATGTATAATTGTATTAATGCTTGTTGTTTTTGCACATATTCCGATTGATAGGTGTATTGCATACTGCTCTTTATCAAATCTTTTTATCAGTTCATCAATCTTCATTCTTTTTAAAAGCTGGTTTTCAAAAATAACGGTCAGTGATAAAGTTTATAAGATTGTTTGCAAAATTGGAGAGCTGACATTCGGTATTTATTTGATTCATTGGTTAATATTTCAATGTATCTACAAAATACCAAGTGCAGAATCATGGAATTGTTTGGTAACTAGTATTTTGAGTTTTGTTCTATCTATGATTGCTACATATTTTTTATCTCTATCTCGAATCAGAAAATATATTATTGGATAAATAAATTATGAATTTAATCGCTATAAGATCCGCTATTATCCACCGATGGGATAAGTATAGACTTAGCAGACTAAAGTTTGGATATTTCGGGAAAAATGTCAAAATACGGCCTCATTTCAAATTAGGCCATACAGAGAGATTAATACTTCATGACAACATCGTTCTTGGTGAAAACATTTTTATTAATGCTCATGGAGGTGTAGAAATTGGTTCTGGTACCATAACAGGACCAGATGTTATGATTTATGCAGAGAATCATATTTATGACACGGACGAGTGTTTGCCTTTCTCTTCAAAACTACAGTTTAAAAAGGTAACAATAGGTGAAAACTGTTGGATTGGTGCAAGAACATTCATTTGTGCTGGTGTTGAGATTGGTGAGGGATGTGTAGTAGCTGCAGGTTCTGTGGTTACAAGAAATACCCCATGTCAATCGTAGGTGGATGTCCTGCCAAAGTGCTTAAATACAGAAATATAGAATTGTATAACAAAGCAAAAAAGGCGGGAAGGTATCACTTTGATATTACACCGCCTGAATAAAAAATATGAATTTCATTATAACCCTACATTGCTATATTAAAACAAAATGGAATCAGTATCTATTACGCCATACAACATTCAATCATATTGGAAAAAATGTTAGAGTGTTCGCAGGTTTTAAATTCGGGCACTCCGAAAATTTAATACTCCACGATAACATCGTATTGGGAGAAAATATCTTCATTAATGCACACGGAGGTGTGGAAATTTGTTCAGGTACAATTACAGGGCCTGACGTTATGATATTCTCAGTCAATCACATCTATGATTCAGAAGATATCCTACCTTTTGCAGAAGAATTATCCCTAAAACCAGTAAAAATTGAAGAAAATTGTTGGATAGGCGCAAGGTCTTTTATCTGTCCAGGAGTTACGATTGGTGAAGGTAGTGTAGTTGCAGCAGGCTCAGTTGTAACAAAAAGTTTTCCGGCATGTTCTGTAATTGGAGGCAATCCTGCAAGACTAATAAAAACAAAAAACGTGAAGTTATACTCAAAAGCAAAAGTCAGTCATAAATACAACTCATTTATAACAAAAAAGTAAGATGAAGGCATTACAAAAAATAAAAAAACTCTATGACAAGCTTTCGACCCTTGATACCGGTAGGTTCAATTGGCAAGTGCAAATTTAGCAATTTGTTTGAAGAACTCA
>CAYWOC010000032.1:0-25376 GCA_964459845.1 uncultured Muribaculaceae bacterium
CATTTGTGAGACTACCAAATTTTTTAACAGCTATTTATTATCCCGAACTGAGGTAATCCTTAAAGGTCCGGCTGCTTCGGCTCTTTATGGTTCTCGTGCTGCTGCCGGTGTTGTTATCATCACCACAAAGAAAGGTCAAGAAGGCTCTGTAGAAGTGAACCTTTCTGCAAAATACACCACTTCTTGGGTGAAGAATCTTCCTAAGACGCAGACTTCTTACAAGCGTGGTAAATATAACGGTCTTGACGCAAATGGCAAAGCCATCATCGACACTTATACTACTGAATCTTGGGGTGAAGCATATCAGGCTGGCGACCAAATCTATGACAACATAGGCGACTTCTTCCAGCAAGGCGGTGCTTGGGACACCAACATAAGTGTATCGGGTGGTAACAAGACTGGAAACTTCTTCTTGTCGGGTTCTTTCTTTGATCAAGACGGTAACATCCCTACAACTGGTTTCAAGAAGACTACATTCCGCTTCAATGGTGAGCAAAAATGGAAAATGTTCACTTTCGGGGCTAACGTGGCTTATTCTCAATCTCGCACAAGCAAGACTTTGACATCTGCCGGATTGTATAATTCATCTGGTACAGGTTCTATGGTTGCCCTTTACGGATGGCCTCGCAGCGAGAACATGAAGCACTATTTGAACGAGGATGGCACTCCATACCGTATGTTTGAGGGACAGCAGGAGCGTTCATCGGATGTTGAAAACCCATACTGGATGCTTGACAACTACAGTATGAAGGATAACACCGAACGCTTCACCGGCAGCTTCAACATCAAGGCTGACATTACCGACTGGTGGTGGATTTCTTACCGCATGGGTATCGACTCATATACTACCGAGAATGCTAACCGCATCGCTGAGAATGCCGCAGTCAAGGATCTTTGGAAAAATGGTATGATGAGTGAGAACTCTCTACGTTATCAATATCTATCGACCAACTTGATGACCAACTTCAACAAGCAATTCGGTGACTTCAACCTCAACTTGATGCTTGGTACTGCTACCGACAACACTAAATCGACCACAAACTACCGTTATGGCTGGAACTTCATTATCCCTGGCTTCTATGCTTTCGGAAATATAGCTAATGAAGACAAGTTCTTCGTTGAGAACTACAGCAAGCATCGCTTGGTGGGCGTATATGGTGAATTCCGTGCCGACTGGAAAAACACTGTATTCTTGACAGTGACAGGACGTAACGACTGGACTTCTACTCTTCCTATCTCGGAGCGTTCTTACTTCTATCCATCAGTGAGTGGAGCATTGGTATTCTCTCAATTCTTGCAAGACAGAGGCTTGATGGACGACAGCCTAATCTCATTCGGTAAAATCCGCGCAAGCTGGGCTAAGGTAGGTAAAGATGCCAGTCCATACGCTACAAGTACTTATCTTGGCAGCGCTGCTACATTCTTGGGCGACATCACTGGTTACGGAACAAGCTGGACTCGTGGTAATCCAATCTTGAAACCTGAGATGACAGAATCTACTGAAGTCGGTCTTGAAATGCGTTTCTTCCACAACCGCTTCTTCTTCGACTATGCTTACTACACCAACAACTCTCTTGACCAGATTATCAGCCCGCGTGGTGCACAATCTACTGGTTATATATTCTGCGCACAGAATATCGGTAATGTATATAACAAAGGTATGGAACTTACCATCGGCGGCACTCCTTTCAAGGGCAAAGATTTCACTTGGGAAACAAGCTTGAACATATATGGCAACCGTGGTACAGTTAAGAACTTGCCTAAGGGAACTGAAACTCTTTATGTGACAGACGTTCAATTCGGTGGCGCACAAGCTGCTTCTTTCAACGATGGTCCATTCTTGGGTATCTCTGGTTATAAGTATAAATATACCGATGATGGTAAGGTTATCCTTGACAAATATGGTATGCCTACATATGATGGTTCTACTCGCGTTCTTATCGGTAATCGTGAGCCTAAATTCCAAGGCGGCTGGAACAACACTCTAAGCTACAAGGGCTTCACATTCAATATGGCATGGGAATTCCGCGTTGGCGGCGACGTATATAACGGTACTGACTACTACTTGGTCGGCAAGGGTATGAGCGACTTGACAAGCAACCGTGAGTCTCTTACAATAAATGGTGCTATATCTGACGGCAACGGTGGTTACCAAGATGCATCTTTCACATTCGAGGCCGGCAAGACTTATAACCTTAACGGAGCACAGGTTGACGGTCGTGAAGTAATCCAAAAGTATTACACTGATTACTACTATCGCGATGGTAACAACTTTACAACAAAGGTTAATTCGCTTCGCCTTCGCACACTCTCTTTGAGCTATGAGCTTCCAAAGTCTTTGATTAAGAAAGCTGGCATGAAGCGTGCAAGTGTTACTGCTACAGCCAACAACTTGTTGCTTATCACAAACTATCGTGGCGATCCAGAATCTTCTGCTGCTGGTTCAGGTGTATCTGGTTCGGGTGCAGTGGGTGTTGAATACTGCGGCGTTCCTGCTACAGCAAGTTTCGCATTCGGTGTTAACTTAACTTTCTAATTTCGTAATTCATTAAAACATAGAAATATATGAAACTATATAAATTTTTAATCTCTGGAGTTATCGGCGTGATGTCGCTTACATCATGCAACGACTGGCTTGACGTCAATGATGACCCAAACACTCCAGCACAAGATGCGGTTTCGGTAACAACCTTGCTCCCTTGGGTTGAATTCCACTTGGGATATGCGACTGGTGCGCAGGGGTATCGTTCTCAGTTCATCTGCAACGCTTTCACTTCTACCAACCGTACCAACAACGAGGGATGCTATGCACAATGGCAACCTACCACTGGTATATGCACCACTCCTTATCAGCAATTCTTTGTAGGTTGCGGACCTAACATTGTTGATATGTATAACAAGGCTGTGGCAGCCGGCGCATGGCACTATGCAGCAGCAGCTAAACTTCTTAAGGCATACGGCTTCCTTATGATGGCTGATATGTATGGCGAGATGCCTTATTTTGAAGCCAACTCTACATCTACGTTCCCAAAATATGATACTTGTGAGACAATCTACACAGAGTGTCTTAAGGAAATAGATGAAGCTATCGAGAACTTCGGCAAGACTCAGACTTTGGGTCAACCAGCTCTTTCTGAGGGTGACTCTTGGAATGGTGGTGACATTGACAAGTGGGTGAAGATGGCTTATCTTCTCAAAGCTCGTACTTTGAATCAATTGTCGAAGAAATCTTCTTACTACAAGCCTGATGAAATCCTTCAATGCTTGGCTAAGGCTCAACAAAGCATCAACGATGATACTTTGATTAAGCATAACGATGTGAAAGAGACCTCTTCCGACTTCATTTCGACTGACCCAATGCAGACAAACTTCAACTGGAACCAGACTTATAATGGTCGTCGCCACATGACTATGCCTACAAAGTGGTTTGAGAATATCTTGACTGACTTTGATGGTAAGGGCGTTGAAGACCCTCGCGCCGACAAGATTTTGGCTTGGCGTCAGTTCAGCAACAATGGAGCTAAGGAATGGCGTCGTGGCGTAGGTGTAGATATGCAATCGGATGTACGTCTTCCTAACGGTCTTGCAAACTTCATCTCACGTGAGAATGGTGGTTGGCTTGCAAGTGATAAGACTCGTAAGGGTGACTCTATCTATGTAGGTATCTACGCTGGTTCTATGGGTGTATATGGCACAGCAAACTGTATGTATCGCCCGGTTAATGGTTGGTATCCATCATCAGGTAACGTATATGTGCGTCCTGACAGCTACTATTTGTGGGCAACTTATTCTGAGGCTTGCTTCATCAAGGCAGAAGTATTGTTCCGCCAAGGCAACAAGGGCGAAGCATTTGAGGCTTACAAAGCTGGTATCAAGGCTAACATCGATGAGCTTAACATGATGCTTTCTTCGTTGTGGCAAGGTGGCGACTATGCGACATGTCCTTCATTTGGTCCGATGGCACAAGATAAGATTGACGCATTCTTGAACAGCGCAATCGGAACTGCTGCCGACATCACTATGGAGAAGATTATGACGCAGAAGTTTATCGCTATGCTTTACTCAGTAGTAAACTGGAACGATATGCGCCGTCACGACTACAAGGATTATATGGGCTGGGAGATGCCAAAAGAATATTATTCAAATGCTAACGCATTGAAAGCTATTCCTGAAGGCAAGCAATGGCGTCGTGTAAAACAATGCTCACACGAAATCAACTACAACTCTACTCAACTTGGAGCTATCCAGCCTCATTTCAATGATGACGATATCTGGAGCTATCCAATTTGGTGGGATGTTGCTGAGTAATAATTGTTAAAAGTTAAATAATATGATTCATAAGGGGAGTTATGGACGTGTTGTCCGTGACTCCCTTTTTGTGCGCAATTCGAAGCTGAACTGTGTGGGCGTTTATATAGCTATTTTGTAGTAGAACATGTAACTATTCAGCGGTAAAGAACATAAATCCATCTTGATAATCAATGAATTATAAAATCGAGCATATACAAATTATAGTAAATGATGTCATTTCGAGACTTTCTGTCACAATTGTACATTCACAAGTTGCTGATATTCAACATCCATTATCGCTGAATAGTTACTAGAACATCGCGAGATGTTAATATTGATTAAATGTGTGGGGAGATCGGGTTACAAGTGATTGATTATTTGCGTAACTTTGCAAGCTGAATATGGCAATTATATTTGAATGAAGAACCTCGACAAGCATAGCTGGACATTGATAAGAAACGCCAATAAAATACACAGGTTTCACCATTGGGGGGCTTGTGCGCTTTTGTAGTATATATCTAAAAACCTTATGACACTAATCGAGAGGCCTCTGCTTAGTACCCTGCATCAGTGGGCAGTAGAGAAGCCGATTTGATTCAAATTCCAATCACAGGTGGTTGGAGGCATCGAAATTTAGATTTCAACGTAATACTTTAATAACTAAATTAAAGAATTGGTACTGCGTCACACTTATGGGGGTGGTGTTGCACACACACTAATTTTTCTGTTTTTGAGTGGCACATCGTCTTGAGGTGGCAGGAAATTTTCTTTGCAAAGATGGCTTGCGCCGACAGAAGGAATGCTCTGATTGCGCAGCCCATCTTATTCTAAAACAAAACATTCTTTTATGATTAAAATCAACCGACTCATGGCGACCGCCACTTGCGTGGCAGTGCTATGCAGCCCATTGAAGACGTATGCGCAAGGGCGCACGATAAGCATCGACGAGATGTTTCGTCTTGCCGACCAAAACAGCACGAGCATACGCAGTTTTGAAACAGGCAAAGAGGTGGCAGATGCCGCTCTCGCAGCAGCCAAAGCCGAACGTCTGCCCGACGTGAGCGCACAGTTGTCGTTCAGCTACCTTGGCAACGGACACATCTGGGACCGTGATTTCAGCAACGGAATGAGCGTGGACATGCCTCATTTCGGCAATAATTTCGTGCTGAAGGCATCGCAAGCCGTATATACCGGCGGCGCTATAACGAGTGGCATCAACCTTGCCAAAATGGGGCAGAAAATGGCTGCGCTGAGCAGTGCCGAGAACCGCGGCAATGTGCGCCTCATGCTTGTGGGCTACTATCTGCAAATCTTCCAGCTCAAGAACCAAGAGCGAGTGTTCACCCGCAATATAGCTCTAACCGAGGAGGTGATAAAGCAGATGCAGGCACGACAGGATGCTGGTACTGTGCTGCGCAACGACATCACCCGCTATGAGCTTCAGCTCGAGAACCTGAAACTTCAGCGTACCCGCGTGAGCGACAGCCGCCGCATCATCAACCACCAGCTCGTCACTGTGATTGGGCTGCCGGCAAGCACTGTGATAGAGCCCGACTCTGCCATAATCGACAGCAAGACCGACATCCTTGCCGAAAGCGACTGGCAGCACTCGGCGAGCCTGCAATCCACCGCCTTGCAGAAGGCAAGTCTCGGTGTGGAGATGAGCCGCGAGAAAGAGAAGCTGGAACGCTCGGCACGGCTTCCCAAGATTGCCGTTATAGCCGAGGAGCATCTCGACGGACCTATAACCATAGAGGTGCCGGCTCTGAACAACAATTTCAACTATTGGTTTGTGGGAGTAGGGGTGAGCTACAATTTCTCGTCGTTGTTCAAGAACAACAAGAAGATTAAGCAGGCAGAGATTGCGACACGCCAGGCTCAGGAGCGGCACACGCTTGCCAAAGAGGGCATAGAGAATGGTGTGCAGGCTGCATATACCAATTATTTGACATCATTTACCGACCTCGACACCCAGCGCAAGAGCGTGGAGCTGGCGCGGCAGAACTATGATGTGGTGAACAACCGCTACAACAACGAGCTTGCCCTCGTTACCGACATGATTGATGCCTCGAACACCAAGCTGAGTGCGGAGCTGGCACTTGAAAATTCACGCATCAATGTGATTTACAACTATTATAATATGCTCTACCTGAGCGGAGAACTTTCAAAATAATTCAACAACCGAATAAACTCAAAAAAAGAAGATATGAACAAGAGAAGACTTCAGAAACTGATATATAATGTGGTGATAGTGGTGATAGTGTTTGCCGGATTAGGCTTCGTGATAAGCCGTTTCTGCCACTTTGGCGATGTGGAATACACCGACAATGCCCAGGTGCATCAGCACATCACACCGCAAAACACCCGTGTGCCGGGATTTATCAAGGAGATTCGCTTCGAGGAATTTCAGCCTGTGCATAAGGGGGACACTCTGGTGATAATCGAGGACTCGGAGTTCCGCCTGAACCTTGCGCAAGCTGAGGCAAATCTATCGAATGCCATGGCGGGAAAGACCGTGACGGGGGCTTCAATCAACACCACAAGCAACAACGTGAGAGTGACCGATGCTGGCATCGAGGAGGTGAAAATCCAGCTTGAGAACGCAAAGCGCGAATATGAGCGTTATGCCAAGCTGCTTTCGCAACATGCCGTCACGCAGCAGCAGCACGACAACGTTAAGACTGCATACGATGCCTTGAAGGCACGTTATGAGCAGATGAACCGCCAGCGCCAGTCGGTGGAGCTCGTGAAGCATGAGCAGACCAACCGCCTCGGTCAGAGCGAGGCAGGCATCAATCTCGCCAAAGCCCAAGTGAACCTTGCGCGGCTCAACCTTTCCTACACCGTGATTGTGGCAACGTGCGACGGTGTGCTTGGCCGCAAAGACATCAGCGTGGGGCAGCTCGTTCAGCCCGGACAGACGATGGTGGAGATTGTGGATAGCAGCGACATGTGGGTGGTGGCAAACTACCGCGAGACGCAACTGCCAAATATAAGTGTGGGCGCAAAGGTGAGAATCACAGCCGACGCTGTGCCGGGAACTGTGTATGAAGGCACCGTAGAGCGTATAGCAGATGCCACAGGAGCAGCATTCTCGATGATTCCGCAGGACAACGCCACTGGCAACTTCGTGAAGGTGGAGCAGCGCGTGCCGGTGAGGATAAGCCTCAAGGGCAATGACAAGCAGAACCTTGCGAAGCTGAAAGCCGGGCTAAACGTGGAGTGTGAGGTGAAATATTGATAGCCGACTTATTTTAGGAGACAGTTTTTATTATTTCAATCAAAACAGATATAAAATATGGCTAATCATCCTCCAATGATATTCGCTATGCCCATGATGTGCGACTTCGTGCCGAGGGCCATACGCCCATGGATATATGTGCTTATAGCCTCCGCTTTCCAGTTGTCGGGCGGAGTGTATCTCGGCGCATTGAGCGAGATGGTGGGCGGCATGTCGCTCATGCGCGAAGACGTGACCATGTGCATGTATATGACATTGCTTGGCATGTCGATGTATTTCCCGGTGCTGTTCAGAATGAAATTCCACTTCACCAACAAGACTCTGCTTATGGCATCGGCTATGGTCATGGCACTGTGCAATATGCTCGCTACGGTGGTCACAACATTGCCGGTGTTGTGGATTGTGTGCTTCTTTGCCGGATGCGCCAAGATTCAGGGTACATTTGAGTGTATGTCCACAATACAGTTGTGGATTACTCCAAAGCGCAATTTTGCGGTGTTTTTCCCGATTCTGCACATCATCATATTATGCAGCATCCAGTTCTCCGATTTGCTTACAGTGCATTTAGCATATTACTATGGTTGGCAGTTTATGCACTACTTCATCGTCGGTGTGATGCTTTGTGTGGTGCTGATGCTGCTGCTGATAACGCGCCGCTGCCGCATCATGCCCAAAGTGCCGCTGTGGGGCATCGACTGGAGCGGGGCGATGCTGTGGGCTGCATTCTTTGCGCAGGTGATATATATCTTCAATTATGGCGACTGGCTCGACTGGTATAACAGCCACGTCACTTGGATTGTGACAGGCTCATCGCTCATCACGCTCGGCATAGCCATCCACAGGATGCTCCATTCGCTGCATCCCTATTATGAGCCAGTCATGTGGAAATACAAGTATCTCAAGCCCATCATCTGCCTTATAGCACTCGTGGAAGCGATGTTTGCCACCGAGCATAGTCTTGAGGAGATTTTCTATGAGGAGGGGATGAAGTATCCCTCAATGGTGTCGGTGATGCTCGACTGGCCGGTGGTGCTGGGCATACTCGTGGCGGTGGCTTTTATGCTGATATGGCTAAATGTGCTGCATCAGAACTATTATAAGCTCATAGCCATAGGGCTTGGCGGGCTGGCTCTCTATCTTGCCGGATTCTATTTTCTCATCGACGAGAACATCAACATCGAGAAGCTCTATGTGCCTATGTTCATGCGCGGTTTCAGCTATGCGATAATGGGAGCCACATTCATGATTTGTCTTGAGGAGGTCATGACATTCCAGCACTTCTTTCAGGCATTAAGTGTATTCAATGTGTTGCATACCACCATAGGTGGCGTGATAGGCGGAGCGGTGTACTCCTATGGGATACGCTACTATGTGGCAGACAATATGGCGCGCTATTCGCAGTATATCGACAGCGTGAAGTTCACATCTTCGCCATTTGACTTTGCGGCATGGATGAACACTTTTGTTGAGCACTTGATGATGATAAGCGTGAAGCAGATATATGGCTGGGTGCTTATGGTGTGCATCCTTGTGATGCTGCTATTCTTGCTGTATGACCGTCCGTATGTGCGCCGCACGATGAAGCGTATGCCGAGTTGGCGAAGCGTGGGAAGCGGTGTGGCAAGATTTGTCCATCACAGGCAGCTCGGATAAATCTATGATTAACGGCAATGAAAAAGCCGGCTTCCACAAAGAAGCCGGCTTTCCTATTGTTATTGAGATTGATTTAGCAAATGCGCAGATTATTTGTCTTCGCCAGCTTGAGCCTTAGCGCGGACAAGATATTTCTCAACGTCGATGTTATAGTTTGCGGCAAAATCAGGATATTTGTCCTTGATTGTCTGGAAAATCTCAGCCTCAGCCTTGAAGTTCTTTTGCTCGCGGTAGATGGTAGCCTTCTTCATCAAGAAGAGCGGAGTGTAGAGCGAGTTGTCGCCAGAAAGTGACACTGCCTTGTCGAAAGCGGAAAGAGCCTCATCGTATTTCTTCAAGTTCACATAGCAGTCGCCGAGAAGCGATTGAGAAGCCGGACCCACGATAGTGCCTTCAGCGTCGAAATTCTTGATGCTCTCGATAGCCTCTTGGTATTTTCCCTTTTGATAAAGGATGATAGCCGCATTCAAGTTGGCGCGGTTAGCAGGGCTGTTGCTGTATTTGCTTGCCACAGCAAGATATTCTTTAAGTGCGATAGAATCGTTGCCCATCGACAAGTCCTGGTCAGCTTTAGCGATTTCAGTTTTCGCCTTTTCCATATTAGGATTGTGGATGCCATAAACATATCCAAGAACAATTAGTGCCACAACTACAATAGCACCGACTGCCCAATAGATGTATTTCTTGTTGTTCTCTACTTTTTGCTCAATAGATGAAAGCGATTCGTTAAGCTCGTCAATTGATGTACGAGTAGTTTCTTGTTTAGCCATTTTGTTTATAATAACTATGTTAATGTTAAAAATTTCACAAATTCAGTTTTGCAAAATTAATAGTTATTCCGATATAAAGGAAATAAATTGTGCGTTTTTTTGCGGTTAAACCTCTAAAAAGTGAAAAAGGCAGGAAAAAGATGCACTAAGTATTACTTTTCAGACCTCTGTTTTACCGAGAAATATGCAGAAATGCTTATTTTTGTGGCATTGAGAGATGATTGCCCGAACGACCGGTTTCGGGCTTAATAACAAAAAAGCGGCGGATATGCGCATAATTCAGATAAATTCGTTTTTCTCGGCTGGCGGAACTGCGCGGGTAGTAAATGGCATATATCATGCGGCAAAGGCTGCCGGTGATGAGTGTGTGGTGGCTGCCGCCCGGGGTGCAATGGTGCGGCCATGCGATTCTTTTCGCATCTGCGGCAAGGCTTCGGTGTATGTGAATGCAGCGGCGGCGCGGATTCTCGACAATGAGGGGCTTAATGCTGCGAAAAGCACGGTGCGGCTGATGGAGGCAATAAGGGATTATGCTCCCGATGTGATTCATCTGCATAATCTGCATGGATATTATCTTAACGTCGAGCTGCTTTTTGATTTCTTGAAGGAATATGGGCGGCAGGTGGTGTGGACTTTGCACGACTGCTGGGCCATGACCGGGCATTGCGCATGGTTCACTTCGGCGAAGTGCGGAAAGTGGAGCTTGCCGGGCGGATGTGGCGACGATTGCTGCCAGCGGCAAGAGTATCCGGCAAGCTGGCTGCTCAGCAATGCGCGGCGTAATTTCAGACGGAAATGTGAGGCGTTCACCGGGGTTGAGAACTTGACTGTGGTAACACCGTCGGTGTGGCTTGCCGGCTGTGTGAGGCAATCGATGTTGAAGGAATATCCTGTCGAGGTGATATATAACGGAGTGGACACCGAGAATGTGTTCAAGCCAGTACCTAACCGTGTGAAAAGCCAGTATGGAATAAGCGAAAGACAGACTTTGCTGCTTGGTGTGGCATCGCCTTGGAGCCGTCGCAAGGGGCTTGCCAAATTTGTGGAGCTGTCGCGCCGCCTCGGCAGAGAATATGTGATTGCGCTGGTAGGCGTGAGCTACAGTCAGCGTAGGCTTCTGCCCGAAAATATAATTGCTGTCCCGGAATTGAGCGACCGCGAGCTTACCGAGCATTATTCGGCAGCCGACTTGCTGCTGAATCTGTCGGAAGAAGAGACATTCGGGCTTGTCTCCGTTGAGGCACTTGCCTGTGGCACACCAGTGCTTGTGCTTGACTCCACAGCTTGCCCAGAAACTGTGGATGGCGCATGCGGCATTGTGGTGGATGCCAAGAGCGGGATTGATGGAATAGAGGCAGCCATCACTGCCGGCGAGTGGCGCAGCATGTCGGCAGAGGCTTGCCGCTTTCGTGCGCAGAAATTCTCTGCCAAAACGCAATTTCACAAATATATTGAGTTATATCATGGGGGGGGTAATTTGTCCTTAATAGTTGATTTTGGCTTGATTTGGGGGATTGATGCGGCATAGCTTTGTGTATGTGGTGTAAAATTTGTAATTTTGCGTTGATAAATATACACTTATGGAGAATAAAGAAAATAATGATATAGTTGTTAAGCCCGATGTTTTAGACTATGATGACATTCGCAAGATGGTGCCTTTCTTCGAAGGGAAGGAGAAATTGGTGAATAGATTGTTCAAATTGCTGTCGGTGGATAAGGTGAATTGGCTTCATCGCCACAACTGCGCCACTCCGGGTGCGCCATTCGTGGCAGGGTTGCTGCGCGACCTCGACATAAAGCTCAAAATCGACAATGAGCAGCAGCTCGACAATCTGCCTGAAGGGGCATTCATCACGGTGTCAAACCATCCGTTTGGCGCACTCGACGGAATCATACTCATCCATATGCTCGCTTCACGCCGCCCCGACTTCAAGGTGATGGTGAACATGGTGCTTAACTATATCACTGCCATGCGGCCAAACTTTATTGCGGTGGATCCGCTTGCCAGCGACGATCCTGCGAAGCGTG
The DNA here is from genome assembly GCA_964459845.1 of uncultured Muribaculaceae bacterium. GTDB lineage: Bacteria > Bacteroidota > Bacteroidia > Bacteroidales > Muribaculaceae > CALZFJ01. The sequence goes on from CAYWOC010000032.1 coordinate 11,983, forward strand.
CCGTGACGATGAGGGGAATACGCGATGCCATGGTGCATGTGAAGAGCGGCAAGCCGCTCGGCTTCTTCCCTGCCGGAGCTGTGTCGAAGCTCAACAGGCACTTGCGCATAGAGGATCGTGAATGGCAGTCTTCAATCATAAGACTTATAAAGCAATTGAAAGTGCCTGTGGTGCCTATTTATTTTCATGGACACAACAGCACTTGGTTCAATATATTGGGTGTCATCAGTTGGCAGTTGCGCACATTGCGCTTGCCCGCTGAGGTGTTCCGCAAGAAAGGCTCTACGTTTCACATTTCGGTGGGCGATGTGATTACTCCAGAAGAGCAGGCTAAATATACCACAATAGAGGAGCTTGGCGATTTCTTGAAAAGTAAAACTTATTCGATGAGGAACTGGAAATGATGACATCAAATATTTCTCCCGAAATTCTGTCGGCAAAGCAGAATTATTCAATCGTTGGCAACGCTCCCGACCTCGTGAATGCGATAGGGCGCGCGTTGCAGTCGGCAAAGACCGACCTCTCGGTGCTTATCATAGGAGAGAGCGGAGCCGGCAAGGAATTCTTCCCGAAGATTATACACTACAACAGCGCGCGTAAACACAGCAAATATATTGCGGTGAACTGTGGAGCGATACCAGAGGGCACTATCGATTCCGAGCTTTTCGGGCATGAGAAGGGCGCGTTCACCGGTGCCATTTCCGACCGCAAGGGTTACTTCGAGGAAGCCAACGGCGGAACTATATTCCTCGACGAAGTGGCGGAGCTGCCAATCACAACACAGGCGCGGCTGCTGCGCGTGCTTGAGTCGGGCGAATATATCAGAGTAGGCTCGTCGGAGGTGAAAAAGACCAACATACGAGTGGTGGCGGCCACTAATAAGAACATGCTTCAGGCTGTGAATGAGGGCAAATTTCGTGCCGACCTGTATTACCGGTTATCTACAATCCTGATAACCATCCCGCCACTGCGCGAGCGCGGTAACGACATATTGCTGCTCACGCACAAGTTCTCGTCGGAATTTTCGGAGAAATACCATACAGCACCGGTGAAGTTCGACGATTCGGCAAAGTCTGTGCTGCTGAGCTACCGCTGGCCGGGCAATGTGCGCCAATTAAAGAATGTGGTGGAGCAAATAGCCCTTTTTGAAGACGGCAACACGGTGGACGGCGAGCTGATAAAGCGAAAATATCTGCCACAATATAGCACCGAGTATAAGCCTGCTGTGGCTTCGTCGCCTACATTCGATTACACACGCGAGCGCGAAATCCTGTTCAAGCTGATATTCAAGATGCAGAGTGAGATTGACGAGCTTCGCGAGATGGTAGAGCATGGGGCGACACCGCAGAATATTCGCCGGGAATGTATAGGTGCAGCCGCACAAGAGGTGCAGGACATGGAGCATAAGATTGGCAAGTCGCTGGTGAAGATGCCAACGATGAAGTCGCCGATGTTTGATTCGGCATCAACCGCCGGTGACGTGATCCCCGAGGTGGTGGCATCACATCCAGTTGGTGCGGTCGGCGAGAGCGTTCCTGATGCCACGCATATAGACATAGAGCCGAAGACGCTCGAAGACTCGGAACGCGAGATGATAAAAAGCTCGCTTGAGCGAAATGGCGGAAAGCGCAAGAAGACGGCTCAGGAGCTGAATATTTCGGAGCGCACACTTTATCGCAAGATAAAGGAATACGGGCTTGAATGACGAAAAAGCATACAACAGAAAAGAAAAAATTTTTATGTTACGCCGTATATTTGCAATAATAGCCATCATAGTGATTTCGCAGGCGTGCTCCATCTCCTATAAATTCAATGGGGCAGCACTCGACTACAGCATATACAAGACTATATCCATATCGGAGTTCCCGATACGCGCCGCACTGGTGTATCCGCCATTGCAGCAGACATTCGAGAACAAGCTGAATGATATGGTCACCCGCCAGACGCGTTTGCGAGTGGTGGACTCCAACAATACCGACCTGCGCCTTGAAGGAGAGATAACAGGCTACTCGCTGTCGCCTCAGGCGGTGAATGAGGATGCCTACGCATCACAGACACGCCTCACGATAACCGTGCGTGTGAAGTATTCCAACAACAAGGACAATTCTCAGGATATTGACCAGACGTTCTCGGCATACCGCGACTTCTCAAGCGACCAGATGCTGACCGATGTTCAAGACGAGCTTTGCTCTCAGATATGCGATGAGCTGACCACTCTTATTTTCAATGCAACACTGGGTAACTGGTAAATATGACTTATGAACAACAATATCTCAGACGACATAAGAGAAATATTCAATAATCAGCAAGCCACCGTGTCGCGCGTATGGCTCGATGAGGCTATGGCAAAATGCCCAAGCTCACCGCTGCCGCTGCTGCTGTATCTTCAGCGCAACAAGGATGCCGACGACACGGATTTCCGTGAGAAACTGCTCGGGCGGCTTGCGGTGATGTGTCCCGACAGGGTGGCGCTGTTTGATGCAGTGGGCGAAGACGCTGACCGCTTTGCCGACTTCTATCCTAAGGCAGAGGCGACGGCAAAGCCCGACACAAACGCTACAATAGATTCGTTCCTTGACCATTTCGGCAATAACGATGCCAAGGAGATTGAGGCTCTGAACCAGATAATATTCAATCCCACTCCCGACTATTCCACAATCCTTGCCGCCGAAGAGGAGAAGAGCGTGCCTACCGAGGCAGAGATGAGCGGCGAGGGTGTGGATGAGAAAGATGCACTTATCAACCGTTTCATAGCACAGTCGAAAGAAAAGATGGGGCATTTCCCGGCAAGCGTCGTGGATAATCCTGTGTCGGCACCAGCCAAGGCCGAGGAAGAGCCGTTGCCGCCAGCCGACCCTGTCAAGAAGAAGCCAGAGGCGGCCGATGATTCAACTTTCAGCGAAAGTTTGGCGAAAATTTATATAAAACAAGGTAAATATGCTAAGGCTTTGGAAATTATTAAAAACATAAGTTTGAAATTTCCAGAAAAAAGTATTTACTTTGCAGACCAAATGCGTTTCTTGAAGAAATTGATTCTAAACGAGCAAATAAACAACAAAAAATAGAATATGTACGCTTTACTTACAATTTTAATTTTAGTGGCATCAATCCTGTTGATTGGTGTAGTTCTTATCCAGAAATCTAAAGGTGGAGGTCTTGCTTCCAACTTCTCAAGCTCAAACCAAATTATGGGTGTACGCAAGACTACCGATTTCGTTGAGAAGGCAACATGGACACTTGCCATCACAATCTGTGTATTGAGCATTTTTACAGCATTCGTAGCTCCACGCAACCTTGTGCAAGGCGGAGCATCACGCGTGAGCGACGCAAAGCAAGAGCAGACAGCTACTCCATTTGCTACGCAAAAGCAGCAAGCTCCGGCTCAGCAGTCGGCACCAGCCGCACCAGCTCAGCAACAAGCTCCTGCAGCTCCTGCAAAATAATAGAAGTAAGGGAAAGCCTCAGTAAAGATATAGAAGATATGCTTTATCAAGATAGCGGTCTGGCTACACATTGCCAGTCCGCTTTTTGAGGTTATGGCGGTGGCATCATGCTGTGTCAATGCCATACTTCACGAAAAAGCCAGATTGCGGCCTCGTGATAAACACTGCTGCGGCTGCTGTTTCTTTCGGGGAAATTTTGTAAATTTGCGGATATGATACTCAAGAACATTTCGATATTGAATTTCAAGAACATTGCGGAGGCGAATATGACGTTTTCGCCCAAAATCAATTGCTTCACAGGCAATAATGGCATGGGCAAGACCAATATCCTTGATGCAATCTATTATCTCAGCTTCTGCAAAAGCAGCGTAACGCAGGGCGGAGATGCACCCGTGATAAACTATGATGCCGACATGCTGCTGCTGCAAGGACAATACGAGCGTCGTGGCGACGAGGAGAACATATCCATAGGCATCCAGCGGGGCAAGCGCAAGGCAGTGAAGCGCAACGGAAAGGAGTATCAGAGGCTCAGCCAGCACATAGGACTGCTGCCCATAGTGATGGTGTCGCCGCTCGACTGGGAGCTGATACGCGGTTCGGGCGAAGAACGCCGCCGGTTCATGGACCAGATTATCTCTCAAAGCGACAGTGAATACCTCGATGCCCTTATTCGCTACAATAAGGCTCTTGAAAACAGGAATGTGCTGATAAAACGCGGATTCCGCGACCCCTTGCTTTTTGAAACCGTAGAGGAGCAGATGTGTGCCGCTGCGGCTTATATATATGATGTGCGTGTGAGATGGATTGAGGAGTTCTCTCCCATATTCCTGCAATACTATCAGGATATAGCGCAAAGCGGCGAGGTCGTGAGCGTGAAGTATCGCAGCCACTTGAATGATGCGACTATGCGCGAGCTGCTCAATGCCAACCGGGAGCGAGACATGGTGATTGGATATACGACCCATGGGGTGCATCGCGACGACATTGAGCTTATGCTTGGCGACTACTCGATGCGCAAAACCGGGTCGCAGGGACAATGCAAGACCTATACGATAGCATTGAGGCTGGCTCAGTTCGACTTCTTGAAGCGCAGAAGCGGAATCACCCCCATACTTCTTCTTGACGACATATTCGACAAGCTCGACGCTCACCGCGTGGAGAATATCATAAGTGTGGTGAACGATGGCGGACAGGCGGCGCGCTTCGGGCAAATATTCATAACCGACACCAACCGTACTCACCTCGATGACATAATCCGCAGCGTGGGCAGCGACTATAAAATATTTGTCGTGGAGCGTGGAGCGTGCAGTGAGGTGAGCAGCGGAGCAGGAGGCTCCGATAGCGTATAATGAAATATACTCAGGCTGAAACGGTGGGTGACATAATCACCAAGCTGCTGAAAGAGGAGCATCTTGAGAACAAATTCGATGAGCAGCGTGTAGTGATGTTGTGGCAGGAAGTCGTGGGACCGGGCATAAACCGCTACACTGCAAACCGCTATGTGAAGGACGGAACGCTGTTTGTCACAATCACATCGGCTCCGCTCCGCAACGAGCTTATGCTTAATCGCTCATTGCTTATTGCTCGGCTCAATGACCTCGTGGGGCGAGAAGTGATACATGAAATTATTTTCCGATAGTGGATTTTGCAGCCTGTCCGTTCCAAGCGCATATTACTTTAATGTTGAAATTTTTTTGGAATGTAATCCGCAAAAATTGCAATATTCTGGGAACGTAATCCATAAAAATCGCAATATTTTTGGATTTGAACCATAAACAAGCTATATTTGCAAATACATAATATGCTATATATGTATGATTGAAAGAAGTTTAGAAAATAGCGTTAAAGGAAAATTAGGGAAAGGCAAAGCCATTGTTATTTTGGGAGCAAGACAAGTGGGGAAAACGACTTTTCTTCATAAGATAATTAATGAGAGCAATGTCTTGTGGCTAAATGGCGATGAACCCGACGTGAGGATACTTTTCGAGCATGCTTCATCCACTCGGCTCAAGAGCATAATAGGGAATAGCAAGACTATAGTGATAGATGAGGCACAGCGTATTCCAGACATAGGTATCTGCTTGAAATTGATAATAGACAATATTTCAGATGTTCAAGTGATAGCCACTGGGAGTTCTTCATTTGATTTAGCAAATCTTGTGAATGAGCCACTCACAGGACGTAAATATGAGTTTCTAATGTATCCTTTGTCGTTTTCGGAGCTGGTGAGGCATTATGGCTTGCTCGAAGAGATGCGCTTGTTGCCACACAGGTTGCTTTATGGCGGCTATCCCGATGTCGTGAACAGTCTCGGTGAGGAGCGAGACATATTGCAGCGGCTTGCCGATAGCTATCTATATAAGGATATATTGATGTTTGATAAGATAAAGAAGAGCGAAAAGATTGTAAAGCTTCTTCAAGCCATAGCGTTTCAGATAGGTGCGGAAGTGTCGTTCAACGAACTTGCGCAGACGTGCGGACTTGACCCAAAGACTGTGGATGCATATGTGCAGCTTCTCGAACAAGCATATATAATATTCCGATTGCCTTCATATAGTCGTAATTTACGCAATGAACTGAAATTTGCCAAAAAGATTTATTTTTGGGATTGTGGCATACGCAATGCGGTGATAGGCAATTTTATGCCAGTTGAGATGCGTCAGGACGTGGGCGCATTGTTCGAAAATTATATTGTTGCAGAGCGGTTGAAATCGCAACAATATAAGCAGACTTACTCAAAAGGCTATTTTTGGCGCACGACAGCCAAAAATGAAATAGATTATCTTGAAGAATGTGACGGAAGATTGTCGGCATTTGAGTTTAAGTGGAATCCTCAGAGAAAAGCAGCATTGCCGGCTGCTTTTGCAAGGAGCTATCCTGAGGTGGATTTTAAGGTGGTGACGCGCGACAATTACTTTGAGTTTCTTTCGTGATTGATGATGGCTATATTAGGTTTTGCTGTAATTGACAATAAAAACAATATGTAATAATGGAAAAAGACAAAAAACAAGCACACACAGGCATTGTGGTGAGGCATCCGTTCCGCCACTCGTTGCCGCTTCAGATTCGATTCAACGATATCGACACACTCGGCCATGTGAACAACTCGGTGTATTTCCCGTTCTTTGACCTTGGAAAGGCGATGTATTTCAATGCCGTGAGGGGCGAGAGCGTCGATTGGAAGAAGGCAGACATCGTAGTGGCAAACATCAACTGCGACTTTATTGCCCCGATATATTTCAATGAGAAGATAGAGGTGCGCACTCAAGTGGACAAGATGGGGGGCAAGAGTTTCCGTATGATTCAAGCCATTGTAAACTCTGAAACAGGCGACGTGAAGTGCCTGTGTGCCACGATAATGGTCGGCTTCGATGTGAAAAAAGGCTGTGCCGCCCCTATAGCCGACGAATGGCGTACCGCCCTCACCCAATATGAAGCCCGCGACCTCAGCGCAGAATAACGCACTGTAATGCAATGGGGTGATAGCGATTTTGCTGTTTGAATTTAGTTTTTGCAAAGTAAAAAGAAAAAACTATCTTTGCATATATAATGTCAAGTATGCTTTCTTATGCGAATAAGCTGCCAGAGGTGGTTTGTTCGCATAAAATATACTTTTAATGTTAAAATCTGAGAAAAGACCAATCAACAAGCATAAGCAGTTTAGCGGATAGCAACTAATAATAAATTCTTTTGTGGTTGAGTGGGTTTAATCTTCAGATTCTATTTTAGATTTTAAAATAAATGCGTAGTACTTCAAAATATACATTTATTGACTTATTCGCTGGTATTGGTGGATTTAGGATTGCGTTGCAAAATGTGGGCTGCAAGTGTGTGTTTTCTTCGGAATGGGACAAAAATGCGCAAGAAACATATTTTCGCAATTATGGAGTGTTGCCATATGGAGATATAACGAGCGAAGAGACACAATCTCATATACCAGATAAATTTGATATTTTATGTGGAGGATTTCCGTGCCAGCCGTTTAGTATATGTGGAAAGAAAAGAGGGTTTGAGGATACCAGGGGGACGCTTTTCTTTGAAATTTGTAAAATAGTAGAAAAGCATCAGCCGAAATGTCTATTCCTCGAAAATGTGCAGCATCTTACGAAACACGATCATGGGCGTACTTTTAGAGTTATTGTAGATTCGTTGAACGAACTTGGATATAATGTGAGCTATAAGATTTTGAATGCAAAAGATTTTGGCTTGCCTCAATTCAGAGAACGAATCTTTATTGTTGCATCGAAAAAATCATTCTTTAATTTTTCAAAGGTAAAAATAGAAAAACCATGTAAGTTGGAAGACTTCCTTGATTCATCCGGGGAATTTGAAATATTAAATAAGTCGGATTACACGCTTCTTCCCAAGTCGTTAGTAAAGAAGCAGGAGAAAAGTGGATTGGTATTTTGTGGCTACAGGAATAAAAGTATTTGGAAAAAAGGAATACGGCCCGATGCTTTGCATCTTTCGCGATGCCATAGGCAACCAAATAGGATTTATTCTGTGAAAGGAAACCATCCGACCATACCTTCCCAAGAGACAAGTGGAAGATTCTTTATATATATACCGGAGCAAGATGTTGTGAGAAAGCTTACTATAAATGAATGCTATAGAATTATGGGTTTCCCAGAAACATTCATAAAGCACGATGTGATTGGTGCTCAATATAAACAAATAGGCAATTCTGTAGCAATTCCAGTGATACAAGCAATAGCAGAGCAAATTATAAAGCAACAAATATTAGAACCTGATAATATTAAAAGAGATGTTAGACCTGGAGAAAATTTTCAATATAGCTTGTTCTAAGGAAGATTATAACATTCCAGATACAATCAAAGATTATCTGAAGATTATTGGAGAACATTGTTACAAGCATAAAGCTGTTTATACGGTGCTTGTTACCCTATTGTACTATAAATATCTGCATCCAGAACAAGATGTGAGGATGCATCAAGAAAAATTGGAGAATGGATTTTCGGGGAGGACGTTTGATACGAACAATGTGACTCCAGTTTTGAGAAAATTAGGTCTTCCAAGTATGTCAGAGAGTGGCTGGCTTACTCGTTCTTTAGAGCAGCCATATCCTTATACTCTTAATTATAGCGGCAGAATCGCAGGCGGCGTGAAAGACCCATTTTTATGGTCGTTGGATTATGTGGAGAAAAATTCAGATAAAGCCGAAGAAATGCTGATGTATTTACTTAATACGGTATGGAATAAAAGCTTGGACAATATTGTTATAATAAAACCATTGTCTAATCCTGAAAAACTTACAATAGATAATATAATTAAGGCGTTGGATAAACATTTCCGTTATAGATATGATACGCATAATGGAGCCAAACTTCCTGTATTGGCATTTTATGCAATATATACGTCAATAATAAGTGAAGTCAAAAGATATGAAGGATGTCGGCTTGCGCCTTTGGCAAGCCTGACAGCTTGTGATTTGACATCTAAGGCAAGTGGTGATGTTGAAATATTCAAGGGCAGCAATCTTTTTGAGTCTGTTGAAATTAAATTAGATAAAAAGATTAATGCACAAATTGTTCGTGTTGTAAAAGATAAAATTTATAGGAATAACCCGAGTCGGTACTATGTCCTTTCATATTGCGGAATTGATGAAAATGAGCGTGTTGAAATACAAAATGTAGTTGATGACGTGCGGCGAGAACATGGATGTCAAATTATTATAAATGGATTGCTCCCGACAATAAAATATTATTTGCGCTTGATTACAAATATTGAGGATTTTGTTAAAAATTATAGCTCTTTTGTTGAACGAGATGTAGAGTTGCAGACTATACATAAGACTGTATGGAATGAAATACTGCAAGAATTATAGCATAGGTTGGCTTGGTGATATGTCAAAAATTGATGTTAGTGAAAAAGGATAGAATAGTTAAACACTAAAAACTTGCTTTTGCGAATGGGTTGCACTAACTTTGCAGAAATAAAATAAAGAATCGAGTTGATTATGGATATTAAGCAGTCAATGCGTGATATATTGGAGGCTGAGAGCCGCGCGATACGCGAGATTCCAGTCACCGACGAGTATGAGCGAGCTGTGAGCCTCATTGTGCATCAAGTGAAAGAGCTTGGCGGCAAATTGGTGACTTCCGGCATGGGCAAGTGCGGGCAGATAGCCATGAACATTGCCACAACGTTTGCCTCTACGGGCATTCCGGCAGTGACACTTCATCCGAGCGAGGCGCAGCATGGCGACCTCGGCGTGCTACAGCCCAATGATGTGATGCTTCTGCTGTCGAATTCGGGCAGGACTACCGAGATTATCGACCTTGTGTCGCTCGCACATAATCTTTATCCACAGCTTAAATTCATCGTAATAACCGGTAACGACAAGAGCGAACTTGCAAAGCTCGCCGATGTGTGCCTATTTACCGGAGGTGCGCCAGAGGTGTGTCCGCTGGGGCTTACCCCTACCACATCCACCACTATGATGACCGTGATAGGCGATGTGCTTGTGGTGAACACTATGCTTGTGACAGGATTCACGAAGCAGGAATATGCGTTGCGTCACCATGGTGGCTATCTTGGACAGAAGAGCCGCAGATAGTATTGCCATAATGAATTGATTTTTTGAAAAGGAATAAAATAGAATGCGAAGAGTTTTTGCTATTGGTGAGTCGGTGCTCGATATTTTGTTTGACGGCGACGACAAGCCTGTAAAATCATTTGTGGGCGGGCGTGTCGTGAATGCGGCTGCCATGCTTGGCAAGCAGAATGTACCGGTGTCGATAGTGAGCGAATGTTGCAACGACCACACGGGCGACATAGTTATGAAGTTCTTGACCGACAACGGCGTGGATACGACATCGGTGGATCGCTTCACCGACGGAGCTACTGCCGTGTCGCTGATATTCAACCGCGATGATAAAGTGGTGCGCTCGAATTATATGAATTATCCAGCCGAGCGATTTGACGTGGTTTGGCCTCGCTTCAACGATGACGATGTGATGCTCTTCGGCTCATTCTACAGTATAGAGGAGAAGGTGCGTGAACCGCTCTACGATATGCTCTCATATGTGGCTGAGCGCAAGATTATAATGATATATCTTCCTGGCTGCCAGCACGGCATCAATTGCCGCTTGACGAAAGTGATGCCAGCCATACTTGAAAACATTGAATTATCGAACATAATTGTAGCCAATCGCTCCGACATTGATGCCATATTTCCCGGCGAAGGTCCTGACAAGGCTTTCCGCAATCATATGGAGTCGTATAATCCCATATTCTTGTTTATAGGCGATGACTATAGTGTGACAATCTATTCTCGTGGAAGCAAAGTGACAGTTCCGGCTGTGTCAAATTATTCTGGCGAAGGCTTCTTGTGGCAGTCGAGGTTTGTGTCGTCGGTCATCAGGCGGCTTATCGCCGACGGCATAACAGAAGCCGGCTTGAGCAAGCTGACCGAAGACGAATGGAGCAAAATCGTGGGTGATGCCATAGCAGCGGCAAGAGGTGAGTGAACTTTGACGCAGCAAAGGTTGTAATATATGAAACAATCAAAAATCGAAATAAAAGTTTTGCCATGAAACCGATTTCAGTAGATACGGTATTCCCCCGGGTGGAAATTCAGGGCGTGGAGCTGATAGAACCACTGCGCAAAATGCTTACCGACAATGCCGACTGTGAGGCTGTGGGCTGCGAGGTGGATAAACTTCTTTCTTGTGAAGCCGAGCCGCTACCAGTGCTGGCTAAAGCGTGGGTGCAATTTGTGGCAGTAGGGCTTCAGCTTGCAAAGGCGGCATACAATGATGCCGTGGAGGCTTGCGTGGAGGTGCTGCACACACTGATTGAAGCCGAGGACATCGACCGCAAAGGCGTCGATTTCCTTGCATTGGTGGCTGGTGTGCTATATGACTTGGCTTATATCCACAACAAACTCGGCGACAACAAGCGTGCCGAGAAGGAGCTTGTGAAATCACAGAAGATATTCGACAAACTGGCGAAGAAGGACAATCCCCGGTTTGCCGCCACTCTTGTTGAGGCATTGAACGCTTCGACCGACATATTCCAATCGAAGCTCAAACTTATGAATCTGCTTGCACACTATCAGGTGGCTGCCGACCTGTATCAGAACAAAGTGGCTTCGGGGGTGAGCAATGCTGTAGATAGGCTTGTGGACTCTTTGAAAAATCAAGGAGACATACATCTGAAAATAGGCAATTACCGCGATGCGGTGAAATATTACACCAAGGCAATACGCTATCATAAGCGCGTGAGCGGGACTATGGGACTGCGCGAACTGCGCATATCGCTGAGTATGGCAAAGGCTTTGCTCAACATAATCAACCGCCATGCCGCCGGCGAGCAACTGCTGGCATCGCTGCTGCCGCTTGCCGAGAAGCTGGATGCTAAAGCCGAAATTGAGGAAATAAAAAATCTCCAGAACAATTTTAATAAAACCTTTGATATTATGACATTCTTCAAGAAACTATTTGTAGTGGCTCTCGTGATGGGGGCTGCATTGACTGTGAATGCTCAGGTGGTTATCGGGCATCGTGGCTCGGTGTGGGGTGTAGAGAACACGCGCGCTGCATTCATCAATGGTGTGAACAATGGCTATGAGGGCTTGGAGTGCGACATACACTGCACAAGCGACGGCTTATTCGTGATAAACCACGACAACACTTTCAAGCGCGTTGGCGGTTCTGACATCGACATATCAAAGATGACCGCACACGAAGTGCTGACAATGAATCTCAGCCAGACACGCGACAAGAAATTCTATGAGGCTCGCCCAATAACGCTCGGCGAATACCTTGATATATGCAAGGAATATGATAAAATACCAGTTATAGAGATTAAGGACTATTGCTGGAACATATATTCACGCAACGACAATCCCAAAGACTTCTGCTACGACGGAGTGCCTGCGCTGATGGATTTGATTCGCAGCAAAGGCTTGACCGACAAAGTGGTGATTATCTCTTTCATGGCAGGAGTAATCGATAATATCCGCAAGAATTATCCCGATGTGCAGCTCCAATTCTTGTGCGGCAAGGAATGGAAAGACTATGAGAAGTGGTGCAAGAAGTGCCACATCGACCTCGATGTGCATCACAGCGCAGTGTGTGAGGAGATGGTGGAGTCGTTCCATAAAGCCGGCTTGCGGGTGAATGCGTGGACTGTAGATGACCCGGCAGTGTTCAAGCGTCTGCAAGATCTTGGTGTGGATATGATCACTACTAATAAATTGTCAAAATAAGGCATAACGCAATATAAAAACATATAAAATTAAAAAGAGACTATGTCAACAGAACTTCGACAAAATGAGGCTTCGGCAGCTCCACTACCCAAGGTGAAGGGTATGCGAGTAGGAATTGCCGTCGCCGAATGGAACAGCAATATAACTGAGGCACTGCTGAAAGGTGCGCTTGATGTGTTTGAAGCAGAGGGATATCCCAAAGAAGATATAGAGGTGTTTCACGTTCCGGGAACAGTGGAGCTGAATTTTGCGGCAGCGCAGATGTCACGTTCAGGGAAATATGATGCCGTGATAGTGTTTGGCTGTGTGATACGCGGCGGAACCCCGCATTTCGACTATGTGTGCGATAATATCACGCAAGGTGTGGCTTCGCTCAACACAAACGGCAATGTGCCAGTGATTTTCGGCATTTTGACAACCGACAATGAGCAGCAGGCAATCGACCGTGCTGGCGGTGCTTTGGGCAATAAAGGTTCGGAAGCTGCTGAGGCTGCAATAAAAATGTGCGATTTTTCTTTGAAGATTAAAAAATAATGCTTACCTTTGCACTGCAAATCTAAGCAATGGGTGGTTACCAGAGTGGCCAAATGGGACTGACTGTAACTCAGTTGTCTTTCGACTTCGGTGGTTCGAATCCATCACCACCCACCAAACATAATAAAGCTTGCGGAAGTAGCTCAGTTGATAGAGCATCAGCCTTCCAAGCTGAGGGTCGCGAG
>CAYWOC010000033.1:0-21976 GCA_964459845.1 uncultured Muribaculaceae bacterium
AGATAACACTATTCTCCGACATCTTCCCCGCCCACCGGGAAAATCCGCTGACCCCTGAAAACAGAAAATATTGTAAAGGATGCATTGCTGTACTTATGAAAAAGGTGCATTTATTGTACGATTGGTGGTAGGATGAGTTTGGTTTTAGACACATGCCACTTTACGATTTGGAATGGCGGATGTGGTGATAAAGAAAAAACCGCAACGGGATGCAGTGACCTGTTGCGGTTGTAGTACCATTCTCAAATGTTAGACACATATTAATTAAGCATAACTAACTATATCTTTGTGATGTCATCTCCTCTGTGATGACTTCAGTAAATCTTAACGACATTGCAAAGATATTTTCAATAGTCAGTTTATGCAAAAAAACAATATATACAAAATTATATACAATATGTAAATATTTGAGATACAAGTTGTTCTGTTGGAGAGAATGCTGGTTTTTCACGCTTTTGTGTCTGCGGCTTTCTTTACGGCATCTTCAAGCGACATATCTTTCTCCAATTCTAATTTCTGCCGCAGCCGGTGCCGCATTATGTTTACAGAGCTTTTTGCAATGCACATGATGTCGGCTATTTGCTCTGTATTTTGACCAAGCAGGATGAGCATACAAAGCACCTCTTCGCGGCGAGTTATCGATGGGGCGGCCGCTTTTAGCGACTTCATGAACTCAGGATACAGACGGTCGATGTTGCTGCGGAATTTCAACTCACCCTCTTCGCGAAGCGTGGCGGGAGTGATGTCGGAAAGTTGCTTCCAGTTTTCATGGTCGCTTTGCATATTCTTCATCATCTCCTCAAGTTTGTCGCCGCGCATGTTTGCCCCTTTCAAGTCGTCAAGAAGCGAAGCAATCTGTTTTTCGGCCACTGAGCGGCGAATTTTTTCAAGACGATGCCGATACACTGCCCATGTTATGGCGACGATGAGCAGCAGGGCGAGGGCAATCACAAGTGTGACATAATATTTCTTTTCGAGGATTTTGTTCTCAAGCTGGGCTTCTGCCATGTCAAGTTCGTGCTGTTTCTTTTCAAGCCCATATTTCAGCATGTGTTCGGCCACCGACTTGAAAGAGCGGTTGTTGTAGCTCTTTTCCATCTCGTCGCTTAATAAGCGCGAATATGCACGAAGTTTCTCGTTGTCGGGATGTTTTTTTAGGTAGAACTCTATGGCATAAAGGTTTGCGCCATTGATGAATAGCGGTTTCTGCGATGAGTTGAGCAATCGGCTCATACTGTCGAGCATGATGTCGCATTTTGCGTATTGCCTTTTCTTGTCGTAGGCCTTGGCGAGCTGGAAAAATGCCCTTGCACGGTTGTTGTCGGTCTCAGCCTTAGCCACTACACGGTTCAGACGATAGATGCCCTGCTCCACACTCTCCTTGCCGCCCTTGTCCACGAGCAGCCCGCCCAAAAGCACATCTATATCTACCTGTCCGCTGTTGTAGGGCAGGTCGCGGCAGAACTTGTCGGCTTTGTTGAAATAAAACAATGCCGAGTCCGGATAATTCAGGTTTTGCATCACTCTGCCCTTCATTATCAGAGCTCCGCCCTTCAGCATGGGGTTCGTGTCGGTAGATGCCGAACTGCATTCCAAAGCTTTTTGCGCAAATTCGTTTGCTTGTTGAGGAAGGTTGTAGTAGAGATATAGGTCGCTTATCGCGATATAAGTATTGGCTTTGCCAATATTGTCGCCATTCTTTTCGGCGAGGCTCAGGCTGCGCTCATACATGTCCACGGCATCAACAATCTCGCCGGTGCGCTTATAGATTAGCCCCAATGTTGAAGTGAGCCATTGCGCTCCCGACATCTTGCCTTGAATCTGCTCAGCCTCGGCAAAAGCCCTTTTACCCCACGCTATCACGGAATCCTGCTTGGCTTGGTTGCCAAAGCACACGCCGGTGGCGTAGGCATAGTCTCGGAAGAGGCGGCGGTGAGTGGGCTTGTACATTGGCATGGCGAGAGCTTTCTCCATCACAGCTTCAGCCTCCACGGTGGCATCAGTGCGCGACAATGCGTAGCCATATATCGAATAAAGGTCGCGCATACAATATTTGCTCACGATAGGGGTGGGCTTGTCAATGATTTTTTTGAATTCCGTCACACAGATGTCGGGTCGGCCAGCCGACTGGTAGCTGTTCATCATCTGCAACATTGCATCTATCACAGTGTTTCGTATGTGGTCGGCGATGCTGTCGTCGTTGCAGTTGAAGTCGAGGCATTTGTGATACAATTTCACGGCATCGGCATATTTGCCATCAAGCTGCAAAGCCCTTGCATGAAGGAATGTATAGTCGCAAGCGATGTCTGGATATTGCGTCAGATCGTAGCTTCTGGAGAGATTGCCGATATCGGTAATGGCTGACGCGTAGTCCTTGTTGTCGAGCTTAGTGGCGATTTCAGTTCGGCAATCTTCAAGATATATGCGGGTATCTGACTTCCCCTTGCTGCATGATACGAGTTGCAGCAAAGCCGAAGCAGCTATAATTATTAATATGGAAAAATATTTGTACATCAAGCGGTTCTTCTTTATGCCTCCTTGCACGCAGCAAAATTATGAGTCCATGCGAAATATAGAAAAGTTCACACTGCCGTAGGCTCGGTGCTGGTCGAAATGTGGCAAATCGGAGAAATCATAGGCCTTGCTGTGTTCCACGATTACTATGGTGTCGGGGTGCAGCATCTTCGATTCGAGAATCATCCGTGGCACGTCGGCAAAGTTCGGCAAGTCATATGGTGGGTCGGCAAATATGATGTCATACTTCTGTGTGGTAGATTCCACAAACTTGAAAACATCGCCCTTCACCATCGTGAGGTTCTTCTCGTTGAGCATGTCGCGCACACGGCGAATGAAGCTGTATTGTGTGGCGGATTTCTCCACACACGTCACGCTTGCGCATCCGCGCGACAGAAACTCAAAACTGATGGCTCCAGTGCCGGCAAAAAGGTCGAGTGCCGTGCATCCATCAAAATCCACTATATTTTCGAGAACGTTGAAGATATTCTCGCGTGCAAAATCGGTAGTTGGCCGTGCCGATATGTTTTGAGGCACATCGAAGCGACGGCGGCCATATTTTCCTCTGATTATTCGCATAACGACATCAAAATTAAATCGAATGGTGCTTTCATCGCATCCTGTCCCATTTTCATGGCTGCGGCAGGAAAGATTACCGGCATCACATAGGTTATATATTTTTTGAGCATTGGCACCACTTCTTCGCGTGCGGCTTTGTCACCGGCTATCTGAAGTTCGTCGTTCAGAGCGTCAAGCCCATACTCATTCCAAGCATCAAGTGCGAAGAATGCCGTGTCGGCGGTCGAGCGGCATTCAAAAGAGTTGGCAAAAGCGAAGCGTCCGTTTTTGAATATTACTACGTCGGCCCTGCTGTCGTGAAGATACACATATTGCCTGTCGGCCTCAGTAGCCTCGCATTTTTTTGCGAAATATTCGCATATAGCCGACAGATGATGCCTCACTGGCGGATTGTTGAAAGTGCGGTTAAGGAACGGCAGCACTCCGCTTCCGGCTTCAAAAACGATTGCTGCGCCACATCCTTTCAACTGGTCGATAATCAGATTCCCGCAGATTGCGCCATACATAGTCGAAAACGCACGCTCGGCAAGTTCGGTGTCGGCAGCCATATCGTCAGGAATGATGATGTATCGCATAGAGTGCAGTGCCACCCTCACTTGCTTGAAATCGAGCAGGAAAAAAGGGTTGTCGTAGATGCAATTTTCCAGTGGACGCAAAAATTCATCTGCGCCACTGTCCAGCTCCACCTTGCGGCACAAAAGGGAGTCGCGCTCCACATCGCTGTGGGCGGTTAGACTCACGCACTTCTCGTCGATGCGCAGCGAAAGTCGCCACTCCTCAGGGTGCTGAATGTCATTATCTATAGTATTTGAAAGAGAACTCATCGTCGGCAACCATACTTTTTGATATACAAAATTAATAAAAAACCATTATCGCCCCAAATCTATCAGCCAACTTTTCCAAATCAGACACTGAAGACTTCGGCAATACAGATATGGATGTACATGTTAATAAGCTATAAAAAGGAGGAGAAAATGAGCTGCGGTTATTGACAAACGGATTTTGCGGTTGTATTTTTGCAAAAAAATAAAATCAGCAATGTAACGTTGCAGATAATTCGTGCTGCGATGCCGTCAGGGAAGAGAAAGAATATATCATATTTCAATACAAATGTAACTTCGATAATAAGCGTGTCGATGGTGCTGCTCTTGCTTGGCATAGTGGCACTTATAGGCGTGGCTGCCAATGAAGCGGCACTCCAGATACGTGAGAATGTGGGATTCGACGTGTCGATGAGTGAAGTCGCCACCGATGTGCAGGTGGATGCGCTGAGGCGAGAGCTGGCGCATGCGCCGTATGTGGCAAGCGTGAAATATGTGTCGAAAGAAGAGGCTCTTATGCAATGGAAAGACGACACTGGAGAAGACTTGATGGAGGTGGTGGGATTCAATCCGCTGACAGCCGAGTTTGAGGTGCATGTGAGAGCCGGCTATGCGAGCGTTGATAGCCTGAACCGTATTGCCGCCGCATTGAGGCGCGATCAAGCGATAGATGAAGTGAAGGTGCATAATGATCAGGTTGAAGAAATGAACCGCGGTGTGCGCCAGACGGCAATGCTTCTGCTCGCGGTGGCAGTGGCGATGGCGGTGATATCTCTTGCGCTCATCAACAACACGGTGAGGATGACGGTGTATTCACGCCGGTTTCTGATACACACGATGAAGCTTGTTGGCGCGACACCGGCATTTATACGCAAACCCATAGTGGTGAGCAATATGCTAAACGGTGTGCTTGCGGCGTGCGTGGCAATCGTGCTGCTTGCCGGCATGGTGTATTATTTGAGCATCGACGGAGTTGTCGGGGCAGTGGCGGTTGGACTTGTCCCAGTGGATGCGATGCTTGCTGTCGGGGCAGGACTTGTTGTCGCAGGTGCCGGGCTTTGTGCCGCCGCCGCATATTTTGCCGCCAACAAATACATAAAGCTCGATTACGACAAGCTCTTTTGAGCCGTGCGACATAATATCAAAAAACAGAAAAATAATAAATATATTGAATAAGACGATGGAAACAAAAAAAGAACAGAATAATAATGCGGCACTTGATATTAAGCGCACGTCATTTCCTTTGACAAA
Organism: uncultured Muribaculaceae bacterium; assembly: GCA_964459845.1. Lineage (GTDB taxonomy): Bacteria > Bacteroidota > Bacteroidia > Bacteroidales > Muribaculaceae > CALZFJ01. The sequence goes on from CAYWOC010000033.1 coordinate 5,166, forward strand.
AATAAATTTCGTGCTTATGGCAGTGTGCGGGCTGCTGATTGTGGTGGGCTTCCTGCTCATGCTCGGTGGATCCAACGATGGCGCGCAGTTCAATGACGACATATTCAGCACACGCCGCGTGGTGGTGGGACCGGCTTTGTCGTTCATAGGATTTGTGGCAATGGCTTTTGCTATTATATATAAGAAGAAATAAACATTATAAAAATAAAACAAAAAGGAAAAAATAGATGGATATTTTTCAATCGATAGTCATTGCCATAGTTGAGGGCTTGACTGAATTTTTGCCTGTGTCATCAACTGGGCACATGATTATAGCCGAGGAGGCTCTCGGAGTGGAACACAACGATTTTGTGAATGCCTTTACGGTAATCATTCAATTTGGTGCTATTTTGTCGGTGGTGTGGCTATATTGGAAACGCTTCTTCCGCTTGAAAGAAGTACCTGCCGGAGTGACTGGCATGAAGGCGTTTCTGACAAAATATGATTTCTACTGGAAATTGCTTGTTGCATTTATTCCTGCAGCGGTGATAGGCTTGCTGCTTAGCGATTTTATAGATGAATTGCTTGAAAGTGTGACGGTAGTTGCCGTGATGCTTGTGATAGGCGGTGTGTTTATGCTGTTTGTGGATAAGTGGTTCAATCATGAGAAGACGGCAGAAATCACCGAGAAGAGGGCATTGACCATAGGTTTCTACCAGTGTATAGCCATGATACCGGGAGTGTCGCGCTCTATGGCTACAATCGTGGGCGGTATGCAGCAGGGATTGAACCGCAAGGATGCGGCAGAGTTCTCGTTCTTCCTTGCCGTGCCTACAATGTTTGCCGCTACTGCATATAAACTCTTGAAACTCATTCTGAAACCAGAGTCGCGTGAGCTGCTGATGGACAATATGACGGTACTCATAATAGGCAACGTGGTGGCGTTCATCGTGGCGATTCTTGCCATAAAGTTCTTCATCAACTATGTGACTAAATATGGCTTCAAGGCATTCGGATATTATAGAATAATAGTTGGCGCAGCTATCTTGATTATGGGGGCGTGCGGCATCAGCATGGAAATTTGATATATGTCGGGAAAATTGAACCCCATCGAGGGCGAAGTGTTCTATGTGGATAAGCCGCTAAAATGGACATCATTCTATGCGGTGAAGCGCATACGCGGCATTCTGCATAAGCGTCTTGGCATAAAGAAGCTGAAAGTGGGCCATGCCGGCACGCTCGATCCGCTTGCTACAGGAGTGCTGATACTTTGCACTGGCCGCTCCACAAAGCGCATTGACGAGCTTCAGGCGCATGTGAAGGAATATGTGGCGACATTGCAACTTGGAGCCACCACGCCATCGTTTGACCTCGAAACCGAGGTGGATGCCACTTACCCATGGGAACATATCACACGCGAGCAGGTGGAAAGCGTGCTGCGTGAGCGGTTCACTGGCAAAATAGAACAGGTGCCGCCGGCATATTCGGCTTGCAAGGTAGATGGACACCGTGCCTACAAGATGGCTCGGAAGGGCAAAGAGGTGGAGCTGAAAGCTAAGACACTTGTCATCGACGAGATAGAAGTAGTGGATTTCAATCCGCCGTTGCTCACTATAAGGGTGGTTTGCAGCAAGGGTACATATATCCGCGCGCTTGCCCGCGACATCGGTGTGGCTCTGAATAGCGGTGCTCACCTCACGGCATTGCGCCGCACGCAAGTGGGGGATGTGAGGGTGGAGAATTGCCACAAGGTGGATGACCTGATGCAATATCTGGAGACCGCCGACATGTACATGCCCGATGAGCTTGCGGCTATGGAGCAGAACCTGAAGCTCGCAAAACAGGAGAATTGCTAAACAAAAGGATAAGAAAACGCGGGGAGAATTTTATGTGAAAAAAGTTCTCTCATGATGAAATAAACAATATTAACAGGAAAATATGAAGTTATCGGAATTTAAATTCAAATTGCCGGAAGAACTTATCGCATCGGAGCCGGCTCGGGTGCGTGATGAGTCGCGACTGCTTGTGCTACACCGTAAGACCGGAGCAATAGAACACCGTGTGTTCAAAGAAATTTTAGACTATTTCGACGAGGGCGACACTTTCGTGTTCAACGACACGCGCGTTTTCCCGGCACGCCTCTATGGCAACAAGGAGAAGACTGGTGCAAAGATTGAGGTCTTCCTGCTTCGTGAGCTTAATGAGGAGCATAAATTGTGGGATGTGCTTGTGGAACCTGCCCGGAAAATACGAATCGGCAACAAGCTGTATTTCGGGCTCGACGACTCGATGGTGGCAGAGGTGATAGACAACACCACATCGCGCGGACGCACACTGCGCTTCCTCTACGACGGACCGCATGATGAATTTAAAGCCAATCTGTTTGCCCTCGGCGAGACTCCGCTGCCTATGTATATCAAGCGCGAGCCTGTGCCGGAGGATGCCGACCGCTACCAGTGCATCTATGCGAAGAATGAGGGTGCAGTGGTGGCTCCTGCCGCCGGATTCCACTTCAGCCGTGAGCTGATGAAGCGTCTTGAGATTAAAGGCATAGAGCAAGGATTCCTCACGCTACATTCAGGACTTGGCAACTATCGTGAGATTGATGTCGAGGACTTGACAAAGCACCGTATGGACTCGGAGCAGATGGAGGTCTCGGAAGAACTCGTCAATCTTGTGAACTCTACTAAGGACAATGAGAAGCGCGTATGCTCTATAGGTACATCCACACTTCGCGCCATTGAGAGTACTGTGGGCATGAACGGCCACATCAAGGCTTATTCTGGCTGGACAAATAAATTCATTTTCCCACCTTATGATTTCACCGTCTGCAATGCGCTCGTCAGCAACTTCCACATGCCATATTCTGTGATGCTTATGATGGTGGCTGCATTTGGCGGATATGATGAGGTGATGGCTGCCTACAACGAGGCTGTCAAAGAGAAATACCGCTTCGGCGCATATGGCGACGCGATGCTTATAATAGACTGATGCTGACAGCCGCAATGCCGATTGCGCACAAATTAGAATAACCGCATATTTGGGGCTGAAAATAAATCACACCCGAACCGGGGACTTTCCGCACTGATATAAGTGCTGGGATAAGCTCAGGTTCGGGCTTTTTTGTATTTGTCTGAATCTTGATTGTGTCGATTTTATGAAATGAAGTTCAAAATGAGATTATTTCACAAAATGAGATTATTTGACCCTTTGCCAAGTGAAGTTTTGGGTGCGGTAGCGTTGTCCTTTCAGCCGATAGCGGAGATTGACGATGGGGCGCAGCAGAGTGAAAAGCGGCAATGCGAAGAACATGCGTGGCGCATGTAGCAGGTGCGCTGTGCGGCGCAGGATAAATATCTGCGGCAGTGTCAGTGCGAAAACGAGCAGCAGCGATATGCCGAGAATGGGGGCGTGGAGATAATTCAGCGCACAGAGTGCCGCAATGCTGATAAAGTCGAGATAATAGACGGCTGCCATGACTCCCCATAGAGTGAATGCCGAAGTGTCTATGTAGCGCGAAGTGAAATCATATCGCATCTTTCGCTCGGAAGCGGTGTGCGAGTAGCTGCCGTATTCGGCGGTCACATAGCTGTCGGCTGAAAGTTCCACCCGAGTGTTGTATCCGTCGGCTATCTCGCTGACGAAGATGTCGTCGTCGCCATAGTGCAGATTCATCGAGCGAGAGAAACCCTTGTTGGCGAAAAACGTGTGGCGGCGGTAGGCGAGATTGTCGCTCGTGCCGCGGTATGGCTTTCCGCTGATTGCATATGACAGATATTGTGTCCGTGTCGATATGCTGTCAAACAGCCTGTACCATCTGCCCATTTTGCGGTCGGCAGCAAAATCATATTCCGACTGCCCGATTACAACATCAATACCCGGCACAAAATTGTGTGCCATAGATGTGAGCCAGTTGGGCGATTCGGGACGGCAGTTGGCATTGGTGGTGACAATGATGTCGTGCTTGGCGGCTTTTATGCCTACCATGAGAGCAAGTTTCTTGCGCGACACGTTGCGCGCATCGTGAGGCACAAATGTGAGATAAATGTTGGAATACTGTGCGCGAAATTCGCTCACTATGTTGTTGTCGTCGTCGGAAAGCCCGTCGTTCACCACAATGACCTCAAATATGGGATAGTCTTGGTTAAGCAGATATGGGAGGTTCTTTTGCAGAAATTCGGCATCGTTGTGGGCATAAACAATCACCGACACACCGGGCAAAGCCTCCGGACTGGTGATGACCTCTTTCACATCGTCATCGCCGATGTTGCGGCCGATCATCTGCGAGCAGGAATATAGCCACCATAGGTATATCGCAGTGAGGACAACAGAAGTCCCAATCAAAATGTATGCTATTTCTGAAATGTCAAAAGATAATATCATCGGTTCAACATTATATGATTTTATAAACGGCACAAAATTACAGAAAAAAGTCGATTGTTGGGGGCATAAGAGCCGAAAAAGTGGAATAAGCTCGGCTTGCGTCTTGATAGATAGGAAATTTTGCGTAATTTTGTAGCCGCAAAAATGTGTGCAGTGATGCAAACGCTGCATATCGCATCGAATGAACCGATAAATAGTAATGAGCGAACAGCAACAAAATAGAACAAACAAGTTTCTCAAAGATATAGGAATCTATGCTATAGGCAACCTTGGCAGCAAGCTGGTGACATTTATGCTTGTGCCTCTTTACACATATTATGTGTCGCCTGCAGAATACGGCTACTACGACCTCTGTCTCACTGCGGTATTGCTGCTTATACCGTTTCTGTCGCTCACGTTGCGCGACGGAAGCTTCCGCTTCCTTGTGGATGCCGACGGCAGTGCCGACCGAGGGGCTATTGTGACATTCGTCTATCGCACGCTTATAACCAATTCATTGCTGGCACTGTGCGTGGGTGGCATCATAGCTGTCACCTATCCCATAGAATATATATGGGAAACGATAGGCTTGCTCATAGCAATGTCGCTCTATGAGGTTATAATTCAGGTGGTGAGAGGACTCGGACGCACCACATATTTTGTCGCGGCTGGAATAATCAATTCTCTGCTTATAGGTGTGCTCAGCATTGTCTTTGTGGTGGTTATGGAGATGAAAATCGAGGGGATTTTCATCGCTAATGTGGTTGCTCGGTTTGCTACTGTGGCGATATTGGAATTGCGGCTTGGCATTATGCGCAAGTATTTCGGCTTCAGGTTCAACAACAAGAAAATCAACAGTGCCATATTGAAATACAGTCTTCCTCTGCTCCCGGGGTCGATATGCTGGTGGCTTATGGGATGCTGCAACAGGTGGTTTATTCAGCATTATATAGGACTTGAAAGCAATGGGCAATATGCTGTGGCACTGAAATTCGCTGCCATACTTGAGACGCTTGCCACAATATTCTATCAGACTTGGCAAGAGACGGCATTGCGGCAGTATAACTCGCCCGACCGGGATAGGTTTTTCTCGCAGATATTCAACAACTATGTGTATGTGCTCATGTGCGGTGTGGTGCTGTTCTCTTTCGTTGTAAAGCTGAATTACTCATGGCTTGTGAGCGAAGAGTTCAGATATAGTATAAATTATGTGTATCCGCTTGCTTTATCTGCCATGTTCTTCTCTATGTCGGCATTCTACGATATGGGTTATCAATGCTCAAAGAAGACGATTTTCACCTTGCCTGGCATAATGCTGGCATCTGCTGTAAATGTGGTGGGGAATTATTTCCTTATTCAGATTTGCGATGTATATGGCGTGATATTGGCATCGGTTCTTACATATATTGTGCTTTATACATATCGAGCCATCGACACAAGAAAGTATTTCAGGATACACTATAAAAAAGGGCTGCTCTTGCCGGCTGTACTTGTGGTGGCAAGTGGTGTGGCTTTTTATGCCATAGATTCGATTGCCATGACATTTGCATATCTTGTAGCAGTGGCTGCGCTGATAACATTCTATGCCCCCGACGATATACGGCAGATGGTGACTGAGAAATTGTTGCGGCGCAGACGCGGATGACAGCAGGAAAAGTATTAACAAATATTAATAGGGCTGCCACGGCCATTAAGCAATAAAGATAGAAAAGAAACGTTATAAAATATAAAACTAATAAAACGGTTAATATCAATGAAACTTAAATTATTACTTATAATCTTTGTTTTGGCAATATTGCCAGCTTGCAAAACCACAAAAGAGGAGCAGCGGCTGCCATACTTTGAGAACATTGGCGATGCTGCTGACGGAACATTGCCGGCAGGCGACTACAGCATTAATATTATTCCTGACGACGAACTTATCATAACTGTGACTTCACTTGTGCCTGAGGCTACGGCTGCATATAACTTGCCACTGTCGAATCCTGCTGCAAGAGCTGCGGTGAAGATGACACAGACTCCACAGCAGCAGACTTATATCGTGAACAAGCAAGGCGAGATTAATTTCCCGATTCTTGGCAAGATAAAAGTTGCGGGTAAGACCACCGATGAGATACAGGCTATGCTTGAACAGCAAATAGGCAAAGATGTTGAAGACCCATATGTGAGAGTGCAGCTTGTGAACTTCAAGGTGAATGTGCTGGGCGAAGTGAAGAAGCCGGGAACAATCAATGTGGAGACCCAGCGTTTCTCGGTGCTTGATGCACTTGCCAGTGCCGGCGACTTGACCGAATATGGTCTTCGCAATAAGGTCGTGATTATACGCGAGGAGAATGGACAGAAAACCTATCATCGCCTTAACCTGAATGATGCCGCAATTCTCTCATCTCCATATTTCTATATGCAGCAGAATGATGTGGTGTATGTAGAGCCAAATAAGATTAAGCGCGAAAATTCTAAATATAATCAAAATAATGCCTATAAGCTGTCGGTAATAAGCACCGTTGTGAGCGCATGCTCGGTGGTGGCGTCGTTGATTATCGCATTGGCTATAAAATAATTAGAGCTATGGCTGGAAAAACAAGTAACAGCAAGAATGTGCGCAGGGAAGACTACTTCGACTTCGGTGCGCTTTTCAGTAAGTATAAACGTTTTTGGTGGCTTTTTGTCGCTTCATTTGTGGGATGCGTGTTCTGTGCATGTTTCTATCTGTACATAAAGCGACCCGTATATCAAATCAACAGCACCATTCTTGTGTCGCAAGACGAGGATGGCGGAGGTATGGGTGCTGCCATTGTCAAGAACCTGTCGCTCGGAAGCATGTCATCGAAGGTGGATGATGAAATCCTCGTGGTGAATGCCCTCTCTTTGGCAAGAGATATGGTGCGCGAGTTGAAGCTGAACCGCTCCTATAAGCTGCATACCGGGTTTATGAAGAACATTGATATGTATAACCGCACACCTATAACAGTGGATGCGCCCGATGCGGTGTTCGACACTTTGACCTATTCGATGAAATTCCGCATCAAGGTGGATGAGGCGGGAAAAATCAACATCAATGTAAAAAAAGGTATGTTTAAGACCCTTGCCGATGTGGAAGCCACGAAATTCCCTGTCACAGTAAAGACCATTTATGGTATGTACGTTGTGAACAGCACCAGCAATTACCGCAAAGGCGAGGAGGTGGATTTGAAGGTTACTGTTGGAGGTTTCCAAGAGGTGGCTGAAGACTATAACGAGAAGATTAGCGCATCGATTGCATCGAAGAAGAGCAATGGCATACAGCTTCTCTTTGAAGACGTGGATGTGCAGCGCGGTAAGGACATCCTGAACAAAATCGTGGAGCTATACAACCGCCGATGCCAAGCCGACAAGGATGCTATGGCATTGAATACCGGAAAATTCATTGATGAGCGACTGAATATCATCTACAATGACCTGTCAACAAGCGAGGCTGACATTGAGAAATATAAGCGTGATAATAATCTTGTGGATATGCAGACCGATGTGGCTACTATGTATGGTCGCAGAAACATTGGCGAGAACTCAAAAACTCAGCTTAACACTCAATATGAGATTATGAAAATGGTCAAGGAGTTTGTGAACGATCCGAAGAATGACTACACAATGATTCCTTTCAGTGTGGGGCAGACTTCGGAAGCTGGTGGTCCAGTGGATATGTACAACCAGCTTGTGCTTGAGCGCACAAAACTTGCAAGTTCGGCAAAGGCCAACAACATCACGCTGAAAGCCATGGACGAGCAGCTTATGCTTGTGCGTGCCAATGTGCGCAAAGCTGTGGATAAGGCTCTCGACGGACTGCGAATTCAGATAGCACAGTCGAGTGCGGTGGAGAACAAGGCTCAGGGCAAGCTCGGTCAGATTCCAGCAAAGGAACGTGAGTTCCGCCAGCTCTATCGCCAACAGGCTATCAAGAACGAGCTTTACACATTCCTTCTTCAGAAACGTGAGGAGAATGCGCTTGTGCTTGCCGCTACAACTCCTAAGGGTAAAATCGTGGATAAGGCATACGCTTACAGCGAGCCTATAGCTCCGAAGAAGGGACTTGTGCTGTTCATCGGCGTGTTCTTCGGACTGCTTATACCGGTGGTTATCCTATACATCAAGAATCTTTTCACCACCAAGTTCTCGTCGCAAGAGGAGCTGGAGGGCATTGTCAATGCTCCGGTGCTTGGCGAGGTGTGCCATAATCGCCACCGCTCGAGCCTTGTGGTACGCGAAGGGAAGACTTCTTCGATTGTGGAGCTTTTCCGCTTGCTACGCAACAATGTGCAGTTCATGCTGCCTAACGACAATAACAATGTGATGCTCGTCACATCATCAATCAGTGGTGAAGGCAAGTCGTTTGTGAGCTTGAACCTCGCAGCGTCGTTTGCGCTTCTTGGCAAGAAAGTGGCACTTGTGGGTATGGATATCCGCAGCCCTAAACTTGCTGAATACTTGTCGATAAAATCCACTCCGGGTGTTACTACATATCTTGCAAAGAAAGACGTGCAGCTTGCCGACATAGTGCAGCACAGCAGCGACGTGAAGAATCTCGACATATATGTAAGCGGTCCTATCCCTCCAAACCCGTCGGAGTTGTTGCTGTCTGACCGCACCAAGCAGCTCATAGATGAGCTCCGCGCGGAATATGACTGTGTGATTCTTGATTCGGCACCAATCGCAATGGTGAGCGACTCATTCTCGTTGTCGCCATTCTCCGACTTGGTTGTATATGTCACTCGTGCGAATTACACCAAGCGCAGCTTGATCAAGTACTTCAACACAGTGATGGCTCGCGGACAGATAAAGAATGCAGGAGTAATTATCAATGACTCCAATCCTAAGATGTCGCAAGGCTACGGCTATGGCTACGGCAGCAAGGATGATGAGTGAAAAACGTGAAGCTAACTTTTGATATAAATTAATGGAGCGCGCCGTCAGTGCGCGCTCCATTGTTAAAAAAATATTTTTGTTTCTGCGATGCGGATAGAGAAAAGCTTATTATATCAGCGCATATTGTTCATAGCTTTTTGGATAAGAGCTGTGTGGGGATTCTTTGCATCCGATTTCTTATCGGTTATGAAGACAGTGGAGCCTGCTGTCTATTTGGCTTTTGATGCCGTTATTGTGGCACTGGGGTTGGTTACGATGAGCCGCAAGCGCGATATAATATATGCAGCTGTGTTCATAGGTATCACATATTTTACAACTTGCGTATCGAATAAATTGGGATTGATGTTCTATCTCAATGGATTGCGCGACTTTATAGCATATTTATTTTTGATTCCCATTGCAAATTATTTTCTTGAAGAGCCTAATAGGCGTGAACGCTTTATTGAATGTTTTGACCGCCAGATGTTCATATTCCTTGTGATTCAAGTGCCATGTGTGCTGTTCCAGTTCTTTATGTATGGTGCTGGTGATATGGGTGGGGGATCTCTCGGGCATTGGAATTCAGGTTTTATAACTACAATGATATTTGCAATATCTTTCTATCTCATGAAAAAACGGATAGATCCGGAACGATATGTGGCAAGTCTGTGGGAAAACAAGGTGCTTATCCTGTTGCTGTTACCTACGCAATTTAATGAGACAAAGATTAGCTTCATATATTTCATAATGTATTTTGTGCTGCTGCTCCCTATGAATAGGAAATTATTCATGCGTCTGGTATTGGCTATTCCTGCAATCGGGTTTCTTTTGTGGGGCGTTTCGGTAGGATATGTGATTAGCACTGGCGGAACGATGGGAGACACTATGTCGATGGATTACTACACCGAGATGTATCTTATGGACAGTTCTGGTGCCAGTGAAGCTTATGCGCAGTCGCTTATCGAAGAAGATACGGGAGAGCAGGAAGATGTGCCACGGTTTACAAAAATAATTCTATTGGGCGATGTAAATCAAGAACATCCGGGGCATATTATGACTGGATTTGGCGTAGGTCAATTTAAAGGTGGTACGGTTGCCGAAAGCTCTAAGTTCTTTAAGGAATATGAGTGGCTCTTGATAGGTACAATTCCATATATATTCCATGTGCTGATTCAGATGGGAGTAATTGGAGTGGTGCTGATGATAGTTTATTTTTATAATTTGTTCAGCGCACCGCATTCAGGAATGAAGCGCGATTATAATATCCAGTTCTTTTTCTTCCTATTGTTTGTGATGTTGATGTTCTATAATGATACTATACGCAGTGCATTTATGATGCTGCCGATTACAATTATCATTTTAGAATCATGGAAAGAGAAAAATGAAGATGATATCATCTCAAAAACAATTGCTGCACTATGACTCCAAAAGTATCAATAATAGTACCCGTATATAATACACAGAAATATTTAGATAGATGTGTGGAATCGTTGGTGAATCAGACCCTCAAGGATATAGAAATTATTCTTGTGGATGACGGTTCGCCTGACCAATGTCCGCAAAAGTGCGATGAATGGACTGAAAAAGACTGCCGCATAAAAGTGGTTCACAAAAAGAATGGCGGTCTTGGATTTGCGAGAAACAGTGGACTTGAGGAAGCAACTGGAGAATATGTGGCATTTTTGGATTCTGATGATTATGTGCTTCCTGACACATACGAAACTCTGTATGTAGAAGCGATACGAGGCGAATATGATGTGGTGTATTTCGGCAACACATATCACTCTGCTGATGGGAAAAAAGAGGATCATGCCGTTCTTGATGTGATTTGTGGCGGCAAGAGTGAAGTGGATGGATATATAGCACGAATGCTATATGAGGATGTCGCTGATTCATCATGTGATAATCATGTTGTTGCTTCAGCGTGTATGGAAATATATAAGCGTCAGGTTATCAGTGACAATCATCTGCTTTTCGAGTCGGAGAGAATGATTCTGTCAGAAGATTTGTTGTTTAATATCGACTTCTTGGCGCATTGTAATCGATTGAGGTGCTACCCTAAAGCTTTTTATCAATATTGCTGTAATGGAGAATCTTTGACACAAACATTCAAACCGCAAAAAATAGACAGCAGCATAAGACTTTATGAAGCCTTGTGCAGAAGACTGGATAATTATGGCTTATCGAATCTTAAGCCGAAAGCGATGCTGAATTTTTTGGAATCATCAGTTTTTATGCTAAAGTCGGTGTTTAATTCCTCGAATACTTTCAAGGATAAGAAGATTTTGTGCCTAAAAATATTTGGTTATGCTGGGTGGAACAAAATATATGATGAGCTAAAGCCCGAAAAAATAGCTTATACAAAGAGAATATTGCTGTATATAATTAAGTACAGGATGTTTTGGCTATGCCTTGCGGGATTTGGTATATACTATAAGTTTATAAAAAAATAAAGAAGATTATGAACATATTGATAATAAATTGCATATTGACTACTGCCGAAAAGGGGGTGATTTATCGTAGGAAATCCATAAAGGACACCATGATAAGTAATTTTGCCAAGGGCTTTATAGCTAATGGGCATAGTGTTACCATTGTGGCAAGCGAGGAGTTCCGACCGACCGAGCAAGAAACTTATCCATATAATATAATATTTTTCAAGTCGCGCTTACCGCAAATATTTAAGCCGCATCTTATTCCATGGCCTATAGGGTTGAGAAAATACTTGAAGGAGAATATTGACAAGTTTGACATGGTTGTCACGAGTGAGGTCTTTGCCATGGCTTCGCTAATGGCTGCCGATATATGTAAAGAGAAGCTTGTGATATGGCAAGAGATGGCATTCCATCAAAAGCTCTTCTTCCATCTGCCGGCAAAAATATGGCATAATGTGATGGTGCGGTTTATGATGACAAAAGCACTTGTCGTTCCTCGATCTTTCAGAGCGCGAGAATTTATACGTCATTATGCCAAGAATGTGAGTGATGAAATTGTGGATCATGGCGCAAATGGTGACGTGTTGTATCCCGATGATGCGTCGGACAAGGCATTTATCGTGGTGTCGCGGCTTGTGCCAATAAAGAATCTTGGGAGTATTGTGCGGAAGTTTGCCGACTTGCTGAAAGATGACAGATATGCTGATTATAAACTTAATATAATAGGCGATGGCGATGAAGCGGATAATCTCAAGCATCTCGCCAGCGAACTTGGAATAGAAAAGAGCGTGCAGTTCTATGGCTTTATGCGCCACGCCGATATGGCAGCTATGCTGCGCAGAGCAAAGGCTATGCTGATTGATACGCTCGGTGAGCTAAATATGGTTTCGATACCAGAATCGCTGATAAGCGGCACACCTGTGGTTTCGAATATGAAGACAACTACTGCCGAGTATATCCAGCAGCGAGGTGTGGGCATAGCCCGCGACGAATGGGGCGCCGACGATTTGAAAGAGATTATCGAGAACTACGATAAATACCACAAAGCTTGTTTGGCTGTGCGCGACGAACTCACGAATGTGGGCTGTGCAAAAAAGATGGTGAGTCTGTTCAACGAATGGATTGCATCTAAGAAATGAAGACGGTATGAAAGTATTGATTGTAAATAAATTCTATTATAACCGTGGCGGAGCCGAGGTCGTAGCGATAAATCTGAGAGATGAGCTGAAAAGTCGTGGCTATGATGTGGCAGTGTTTACCATGGATTATCCCGAAAATTTCCGTGGCGACTATATATATACAGCTCCCGAAGTGAGCTTCAAGGGCGGTGCTGTCGGAAAACTGAAATTTGCCGAGAGGACTTTTGGCGGTGCGGGCGTAGCTGCTGCATTTAAGAAGGCTTTGTGCGAGTTTAAGCCCGATGTGGTGCACCTGCACAACATTCATTCATATCTTTCGCCCGAGGTCACCCATCTCGCCAAAGAAGCTGGGTGTCGCGTGGTGTGGACGCTACACGATTATAAGCTTGCCTGTCCTGCCTACAGTTGCTTGAACCATAGCAAGGTGTGCGAACGCTGTTTCTCGGATAAAAGTGCCATTTTGTCGCAGCGATGTTTCAAGGACAGCTTTGCGGCGAGCGCACTTGCCTATCTTGAGGCAAAGAGATGGAATGTGGCCAAGCTCGAAAAATGGGTCGATGTGTTTGTCTGTCCAAGCCAATTCATGTATAACCAAATGATTAAAGGTGGAATCAGCAAAGACAAATTGAGAGTGGTGTGCAACTTTGTGGATCCGATTAAGATTGAGGAGCTTGCTCGCAAGGACTGCACAAAGAAAGAAGATTATTATGCTTATATAGGGCGGCTGTCGGAGGAAAAAGGTGTGGAAACTCTTTTGAAAGCCGCATCGAAATTGCCGTATAAGCTGAAGATTGCCGGCACAGGTCCATTGTACGAGTATTTCACAAGGAATTATAATTCAGCCAATATAGAATATTTGGGTCAGCTTGACGCAGTGGGTGTGAGCAACCTTCTTGAACACACTAAATTGCTGATTTCTCCTTCTGAATGTTATGAAAACAATCCGCTCAGCGTGATTGAGGCTTTATGCGCCGGAACTCCAGTCATAGGAGCAAGAATAGGCGGTATTCCCGAACTTGTGAAGCCAAGTAACGGATTGACATTTGAATCGGGCAATTGCGATGAACTGGCTGAATGTATATCAAAAATTATGGGTGGAGAAGATTATGACTATTCTGTGATAGCGGAGAATGCGCGCCGAGATTTTTCTGCCGATACGCATTTAAGTAAATTAATACCGTTATATAAGGGATGCTGACTATAGCTGCAATAGGAATACGAGGGCTGCCGGGGGTGCAGGGCGGTGTAGAGATGCACTGCGAGAACATATATTCGCGCATGGCTGATGCCCACATTGTGGTTTATCGCCGCAAGCCTTATCTCAGCGAACTGTCGCGCCGGCAGTTCCCGAATATGTCGTATGTCGATTTGCCATCCACGCGCATCAAGGGCTTTGAAGCAGTGTTTCACACGTTTCTGTGCGTGATGCACCTTGCCTTCCACCGCCCAGATGTGGTGCATGTGCATAACATCGGTCCCGGAATGTTTGCCCCGCTGCTGAAGTTGCTCGGCTTGCGGGTGGTGATGACCTATCACAGCCCTAATTATGAGCATAAGAAGTGGGGAGCAGTGGCTCGGATGATATTGAGGCTCAGTGAGTTCTTGTCGTTGAATTTCGTGGATAAGGTGATTTTCGTGAACAAGTTCCAGATGCAGAAATATTCGGAGCGCATTCAGGCTAAGAGCATCTATATACCGAATGGAATAAACCGGGTGACGCCGAGCGCAGCGACGGATTTCCTGCAAAAACACGGCATTGCCGCAGGTGAATATGTGCTTGCCGTGGGGCGGCTTACGCCCGAGAAAGGATTTGAGTATCTGGTGCGTGCCGCAAACGAACTGCCCGAGGTGCGTCAGGTGGTGATAGCCGGCGCGAGCGACCACGACACGACGTATCAAGAGCTGCTGCACAGCCTCGACAGCGGGCATAAGGTGGTGTTCACAGGGTTCACGTCGGGCGAGGATTTGCGCCAGCTCTACAGCCATGCCAAGCTCTACGCACTCACTTCGGTGAACGAGGGCTTCCCCCTTGTGCTGCTTGAGGCGATGAGCTATTCGCTTCCTATCGTGGCAAGCGACATCCCTGCCACGCATCTTATCGAGCTTGAAAAGGCCGACTATTTCTCGCCAGCCGATGTGGCAGACCTGAAGCGTGTGCTTGCTGCGAAATTGTACCAGAATCCCGGCAAGGTGAGCTACCCCGCAATAAAGGATTTCGACTGGCAGACAATCGCCTCAGCCACCCTCCGCACCCTACAGTAATCCCCGCACTGTATCTCCGTGCGTAGGTGACTGTTTTTGCCGAAATTCCACGCATTGTGATTGGATTATGTGGAGTGTTTTATTTGACAAGTGCAGCGTGCATAGATTCCATGATGTGGAATTAATACCCCAAAAGAAATGAAAAAGATAATAATTATTCTACTGCTATTCCTTTGTGTCAATGGCATTGGCTTTTGCCAAAACAGTCAGAAATATTTGGTGCTCACCTTCAATTGTGTTTACGAAATTGGTGAATATAAACATGGTACGGGGATAACTTATGGATTATTCCTTATGACTCTTGTCAAACTGACTTTTCTGACAGACAGCTTTCTCCTCTTTTTGCAGATGATGACTTAATTTATTCTTTGTCTGATTCTATCACAAATAATCAAAGTTTCGGATATTTTCCTACGACTGATTATGAAAGTAATAACAATGCGCTCAAGCTGTTGAAAGGCCGAAGAAAAAATTCAATGTAGAACAACCAAATTCTTTTTCCAAAACTCAAGAGAACAATTAGATGTTTATGTGGTGCCGATTATTGCAGAATGCAGGTCGCATGAATTTGGATTTTATCGAGAACACGTCTGTACGATAAATGGTGAACTTGAAATTTGGAAGGATTTTTGGGATAAAACAGATGGTAGAAGGTTGCAACTGATTCTCAACCACGATTTTTCAAAATTCAGGTATAGAGTCTCCATATCGCAGTAAGAATAGCACTTATAAAAATATGCAGAAAGCCGTGGCATAATTGCAATGGAAGTCGTATATGGGACTTTGGCGCAATCCTACATAGGCTGTTCAGAGAAATACGTCAAAGGCAATAAGCCTACAGATTAGTGCGCATCGGGGAACTGGAGTCAGTGCTAAAAAGGCAGATGATTTCAAGAAGTCGTTTTAGGTTCAACCTGTCGGTTGAGTAGGCTTCCACTTTGCTCACGGCTTTCTGCAAAATTTAAGCTGAAAGACGAGACGCTCCCTGCCAATTGTGGCATCAAAAGCCATTTCGGGTCGCATCGTACAACACGAAATGATTGTGCTGTCTGATATGCCACATATGCGGAACACAGTTGTAAGACGGAGGTCTTTTACTACGATGTCACCGCACTTGGCTCAAACTATGCCGTCATCGAGCAGGATTTCCGATGGGTGGTAGTCCACGAGTTCGAGCGTCATGGCTGGACAGTGGAGGCAGTGTACATCGGCAACCAGATGCGCCACGATGAAAAGTGTCTGCTCATCAACCAAGGCTTTGCCGGCAAGCAACGCCTGATGCCGTCCTTCAACCGCCAAAACAACGACGACCTTATCCTCTCCATTCAAGCCACGGGAGTAAGCCGCGACCGCAACGGCTTCCGCAAAGACAAAGCCGGCGAAAAACTCGCCGAGTCAGAAGAAGACCTCCTCGAACACCGCACAGACGCTTTCGACACATTGTACATCGGCTGCGAGAAGTTTCCGTATAGAGAACCATTCAACATATCCACAAGCGGAATTTTATAATTATGATTTAACTTTGTTTAATTTATTTGTGCAATGATATTGCGCATAACAATACTTATATTTGCAAAATTCATCTACACATATTACGAATATATGTTTAAGAGCATATACCATAAACATACAATATAAAGGAAAATTTCGTAACTTTGCAAAATAACTATAGAACAATCTGACTTGCTGACCCCCCATAACATACCGGTAGGTTCAATTGGCAAGTGCAAATTTAGCAATTTGTTTGAAGAACTCA
>CAYWOC010000034.1:0-21591 GCA_964459845.1 uncultured Muribaculaceae bacterium
GGCTACACTATACTCTTGACATCTTCCCCGCCCACCGGGAAAATCCGCTGACCCGCTATATGGCGGAGCATGAGGCGGTGGAGCTGCGTGCCGAGGCTATAAAGCGTGGCGAGCCTTCGGGGAAAATACTCACTAACACACTGCTTGGAAACGTATATAAGAAAAGCTTGAGATATGCGTTTGCAGCATCGGCCTATGGCAGTGCGCTCGCTGTGTTGAGCGACGGCTCGAAGGTGGATGCTGACATCGTGGAGAACTTGTTCATGGATCAGGCGAGGACATTGATAAAATTAGGACAGTGCAATGCCGCTATTGCGGTGCTCGACCGCTTCAGCTCGCTTGTGGCACGCAAAGTGATGCCGAAATACGAAGGCTATGTGTCGAAGCCGGGAAAATATTCGTGGGAATTGACCAAGCTCTATCTTAGCTGCTATCTCACTATGGGCAGCAAGGAAAAGATAGAGCAGTATTATGAGAAAATGGTTATCGACAGCGAGAACAACAATAATAAAGCCGACCTTGAGATGAACTATCTGCGCGCAAGGTATCTTATGCAGAAGAACGAGCTTGACAATGCCCTCGATGAGATTGACTATGCGCTGGCGCGCGTCAGCACAATGGATCTCGACTATCTGATTTTCAAGTCGGACTTGCAACGCCGCATGGGGAATGAGAAAGGCGCATTGACCACCTATAAGGCTGTGTGCGACTCGCTACGGTCAAACTTCACGCAATATATGGCGAATGATGTGCGAATGCTCACTTCGAGCAACCAGAGCCTTATGGATTTCGTCCCGCACGAGGAATATGTGGAGCAGACCAATGTGATAGGCAAGTTGCTCGAAATAATCATATTGGTGGCGTTGCTGCTGCTGGCCGCGATGTTCGTGATGTATTTCCGTCACAAGTATTTGAGCAAAAAACTTGCAGCCACCAATAAGGTGCTTGCCGAGGAGAAGGCAAGCCTTGAAAAAATCACGTCGGATCTTGAAAAAACCTACCGTGAGGCTGAACAGAGCAATATCAAGCGAAATGAATTTCTTGAGACCGTTAGCCATGAGGTGCGCACTCCGCTCAACTCCATAGTGGGATTCAGCGATATGATTCTTGACGGAGAGGATGTGGATGATGCCGAGAAGGAATATGTGAACATAATTGTGATGAATTCCGACCTTATGCTGAAACTTGTGAACGACATCCTCGACCTTAGTCAGCTCGACAATGCCTCGGGCGTGAATGTGGACATAGCACCCACCGATGTCAAGGATGTGGCCTCCAAGGTGCTTTCTGCCATCAAGCCGCTCGTGAAGTATGGTGTCAATGTGACGCTAACCTGCGATGATGGTGAGATGGTGATCTATTCCGACCATTACCGATTGCAGCAACTTCTCACCAATCTGCTCGGCAACGCCGCCAAGTTTACAACTACAGGGTCGATTAACCTCGACATACGCCACAGCAAGAACAGCATTGTATTCAGTGTGACCGATACTGGCTGCGGAATATCTAAAGAAGACCGCAAGCGCATATTCAAGCGATATGAGAAACTGAACGAATCAGCCAAAGGCACAGGTCTCGGATTATACATCAGTATGCTCATCTCCAAGAAACTTGGCGGAAAGATTTATCTCGATGATAATTACAACACTGGTGCTCGATTCGTGTTTGAGCATCCTATGCGTCTGCAATTCGGACAGAAACTGATAAGCGATGACGACGACAGAGAGGAGGCTCAGCTATGAAAAGATTGATTTATAACATATTATTTGCTGTATTTATTTTGTTGCCGTTCACCCAAGTGGCTTTGGCTGCCGATGGTGAGGGCGAGCTTAAGGCTCTGAAAGCTAAGATGCAGGAGTGCTATGAGAAGAGGTCGCTATCGGAGATGACCAACTATGCCGCAGCAATCGACCGAGTGACGTATTCCGACTCTGAACTTGACACATATTATTATGGAGCAAAATTGCTCTGCTGCCGCTTGCTCGCTGAGACAGGAAATATAAATGGCGCACTTGATGTGGCAATACAGATGGATCGGCGAGTGAAGGAGACGGGAAGCCGGGAAGGCGCATTTGTGTGCTATGAAGCGCTTGGCGCGATTTATTTCAGCACCAACAATTATGCTATGGCTGTGGAGGCTTATGCCACTGGATTGCAGAAGCGTGAGACTGAAAAAATGCTGTATGATGAGGCTCAAACACGAATATTGGCATATATGCTGTGGGCTTGCGCGCGTGATGGACAGTGGGATATGATGGACACATATCTGCCTCAATTTTGGAAGAACGGCTATGAGCTTATGTACAATGCGCTGAGCATAATCCGACAGTGCTATAATGGTAAACCCGGTGATTCGGAGACTCAAGTGAAAGAGGCCGAGAAATATATGAAAGGAGCGAACCGGATCTCTTTGGCTGTATATGACGAGGCTATGTCGCGTTATTATGAGACAACCGGGCAATTTGACCAAGCTATTGCTTTGCTGCAAAAGGTGCAGCGCAACAATGGCATACGCAATCCTTATCAGGAGGAGCAACTTAGCACGCTGTATGCCGCTGCTGGCAACGATGTGGCTGCCGACAGCCTGATGAGACGTGCCTGCACGGATTATAAGGCTATGAATTATGTGGCATATATTGGCAAGTTGGGCAAATTCCAGCGTGAATATCAGTTGAAGTCGATGGAATTTGCAAAGCATGATGATGTGAATAAGGTGGCAAAGACCAAATATTATGTTGAGATTATCATAATCCTGCTGCTTATTGTTGCTATAGTGGTGGCAAAATATCTGTTGTCGAGGTCGCAGAATTTGAGCCGAGACTTGAAGAATGCCGAGGTGATGCTGCGAAAGGACACTGAGGACTTGATGCAAAAACGCCGTAAGATGTCGGCGGCAGTGAAGAAAACAAAAGATACTATCAAGCTGAAGAGTAGCTTCTTGTCGAATATGACGCATGAAATACGCACTCCGCTCAATTCTATCCTTGGTTTCAGCGAGCTGATTACTTCACTTGCCACGAGCGAGGAGCATAAGGAGTATGCTGAATTTATACGAAAGGAGTCGAGCCGTCTGCTTATACTTGTCAATAATATTCTCGATTTGGCAAGAATCGACTCGGGCAAGATGAAGCTCGAATTTGAGGAATGTAATGTGTATGGCACTTTGCGCGAGGCTGTGTATAAGGCTGGCGACAGCAATGGTATGACTGTAAAGACTGAATGCCCAGAGGATTTGTGCATACTGACCGACAGCGGACGTTTCATGCAGATTGTGGTGAATATGCTTAGCAATGCATTTAAGTTTGCCAAGAAAGGCGAGGTTCGCCTGATAGTCCGCAATGTAGGCGACAGGTTGATATTGCGCTGCGAGGACGAGGGACCGGGCATTTCGCCTGAATGCGCTAAACTTGTGTTTGAGCGATTCGAGAAACTTGGACAGTTTGAGCCGGGTACAGGTCTTGGACTGTCGATATGCAGCGGTGTGGCAGAAATGCTTGGCGGAACGATATATGTCGATACTGAATATCGCAAGGGCGCGGCATTCGTTTTGGAGCTGCCTGATGATTGCCAAAGGGGCAATATGGAATTTAAGGCACGTATTGCAGCCGAAAATTCCCGCGAGCAAGAAGAGAATGCTCAGCAGCCAGAAGACGTGTCAATCCAAGCTGCTAATTAGGCTGTCTAATACCTCGGGCGTAAGTTCTTCGGGGCGCATCCATATTATTCCTTTGTCTTTGGCATACCAAGTGAGCTGCCGCTTTGCATATACCCGAGTGTTCTTCTTTATGCGCTCCCGTGCGGTCACGAAGTCCATAGTGCCGTCGAAGTATGCAAACATTTCCTTGAAGCCCACGGTGTTCAGTGAATTGAGATGCCTCAGATGATACATGCTGCGCGCCTCCTCTTCAAGACCAGCCTCCATCATTTTATCTACACGGCGGTTTATGCGGTCAAACAGCTCTTCGCGAGGTATATCCAGCCCTATTTTCACTATGCGGAAAGGCCGCTGCTTCTTTTTGCCTGTGCGCAGTGATGTATAGCTTTGCCCTGATTGAAGATATATTTCAAGTGCATGGAGCAGTCTCTTCTCATTCTTGATATCCACAATGCGCAGATAATCAGGGTCGAGAAGCTCAAGTTGGGCAATGATGCACTCAATTCCGCAATCTTGGTACATACGCACAACTTTCTCGCGTATCTCTGCGCTGATTGTGGGCATATCATCGATTCCTTTGCACACGGCATCCACATATAGCATCGAGCCTCCGCACATCACGGCATATCCAGATTTGTCAAAAAGGCCGGGAAGAAGGTCGAGGACATCGGCCTCAAACTGTGCCGAGCTGTAATAGTCGGTGACGCTTTTAATAGCCACAAAATGATGAGGCACTGCCGCCTGTTCCTCGGCGGTGGGAGCTGCCGTGCCAATCGGTATCTCTCGGAAGATTTGCCGGGAGTCGGCAGAAATTACTTCAGTGCCAAGATGTGTGGCAGCCTTTATTGCTGCAGCCGTTTTGCCGACCCCAGTAGGACCGGTAATCACAATCAGTGTGCCATGTTGTTCTTTATCCATAATGTTTGCAAAGTTGGCTAATGTCGGTCAATGCCGAGTGTGAAATATGCTTCGATATTGACCATAAATATGTCTATATTTTTATCTATATTTTTTGCCTAAAAATAATGATTCAAATGTCCACTCGAAGGTTACTCAAAGTTTGCGAAAAGTGAACGATGATTTATGCGTGATGACTATTTGTCCAATTGATATGTCAAAAAACGCTCTTACAGATACCTGTGGATAGGGTATTGTCCAAACGTAGTGACTAATGTTTTACGCTTTGTCCAAAAAAGTGACTTGTGGGTTACTGCTATGTCCAAAAAATTGCATTTTTGCACCACTTATTTTGGGCTATAAATCATCTATATTTTTGCCGCAAATAGAGCATCAAGAAAAGTTTGAATTTCGAGTGCCAGTTTTATCTTAAATTCAAATCTTAAATAAGGATTCAAGGGACTGAAAAAACTCTCTCTTACCAGAACTTGTTTTGTGCTGGATTATATTCAAAACCCACTGCTGCAAGTCGGGCCTCGAGCTCGCTACGGTCAATGTCGAGAGCTGCGCAAAGTTCGTCAAGGGATGAATATTGGTCACGCAGTTTCATATTCACGAAACTCATGAGCATCATCGGATCTTTTGGTAATTCTTCCATATCTTTTTCTTTTAAAAAATTTTCTGTAAAGATAGTGCAAAAAATTTATGTGGATTTCAGAAAAATGACGATATTTGCACCTGTAAAGAAAAACATTACAGAAAGATAGAGAAAATTTATGAAAAGTTTAGTGATTCCAATGGGGTGCGCATTAATTGCGCTTGGTGCTGGCTCATGCGTTAGTACAGATGGCGTTAAAAATGCACAAGAAGGAAAGTACAGCATTGCATGGGAAAGCAAATTCGGGAAAGTGGATCCAAATCAGACTTGGAATGGTGCAGTTTCAGTATCGGTCAAAGTCTCGACAGGGGGTGAGGCTGCTAAAGTTACAGCAAGCACTCTTGGCGAGGAGAATAAGGTGGTTCTCTGCGAGAAGGAAATCAATGGCTCTGGACTGATGTCGTTTGATTTGCCACAGGGAATAGGCGAATACATCTGTGTGGCAAAAGAAAGTGCCACTGGCAATGAGTACAAGCGAGTGAAAGTGAGTGACTTGAAGAGCGGTGTGGCAGAAGTGGCGTTCAGCAGTAATGGCGACATCTTGCGCGCTCCTGCACTGAAAGCCGACGCTTCGGGAATACTCAACGGAACGCCATTTGTCAAGAATTGGGGCTATTCGACATTCCCTGGATGGGCTTGGCAAGACATCAATGAGGCTATGCCCGAGAGCAGCAGATGCGAGGGACAAATCACAAATTACGACTTGATTTCAAAAGGCAAATTCTATATATCCACAATCTTCGGTAATACTGGCACAGGTGACGGACGTGTGATAGGATACTATTACTACACTGGCGGCAGTTATTCAACACTGGTGTATGTGCCTATTGTGGAGGTCTTGAACTATGACTTCTTCAATGGTATGGCCAAGACTCAGTGGAGAAAAGTGGGAGAGACTGAATGGCACGACACCAACTATGATGCTTTCGACAAAATGAGCGGCTACACCAACAACAATTCTGCGTGGAAGCAATATCGTGCCGGAGACGACACGTTCTTGTGCTATGATGTGAACAAGAATGTAGGCACAGACATCGATGCAGTGCGCGGATGCACATTCCAAGTCGATGCCCCGGAAGGCGCGCGTGTGGGCTTTTACATAGAGTTCCAAAATTCATATAAGAACGATGCTAAAACACAATGGGACTATCTTAATAAGCTCGGAGTTCCGAATCTTGGCTCTCGAAACAACTGGAAACTTCGCAACCACTCAACACGCGACTTGCAGGCTCAAAAACACAACACAAGCATCATCAAGATTTATGACGGATTCCGCTTTATTGGTCTTGAAGATGCCAACTATAAGGGCGACAGCGACTGCAACGATGTGGTATTCGGTATGGTGCGCGGTAACGACGGAACTCTTCCTGGCGTGAAACTTCCTGATATTTTCGACAAGGATGACCCTGACACTCCATATTATAACCCTGACGGAACAAAGAGCGATGCTCCAAAGACCGATGAGGAAGTGGAAAAGGAAAATCTCCAAACTTGGACTATGGGATTCGAGGATATGGGTACTATCGGCGACTTCGACTTCAATGATGTGGTGATACGTGTCACGCCAGATCCTGAGAAGCAGAAAGCATACGTCTCACTATGTGCTACTGGTGGCGCACACAAATCCACGCTCTACTATAACGGACAGCTTATCGGTGAAGTACATGAGCTGCTTGGCGTGAGCGGCGTTGCCAACACGACTGGCAAATTGACAATTCCTGTCAAGGAGGTGGCTACCGTAGATTGGCCTACTGGCTACACAATGCAGGAGAAAGCGTCTTTGTTCTATATAATGACACAAGACGTGAACGGCAAAGACGTGAAAGTGTCAATCCCGACATCGGCTGGTGAGACTCCTCATGCAATATGCGTTCCGGGGAAATGGCAATGGCCAAAAGAGAATGTATGCATTTCGGATGCTTACACTGTGTTTGGTAAATGGGGTGCAAACTACAACAATCCTGATGCGTGGAACTGGTATCAGCAGCCGACATCAGGCAAGGTGGTGGAATTTTAACCTTTGATACAAGTACATAAATCCTATCTCAAATTGGTTGTGAGAACAGCCTATTAGAATTTAGGATTGATAATGCAATAAAAAGGGTGGACAGCATTGCTTGTTCACCCTTTTTCGGCTTTAGGTGGCATTGTCTGAATTTAGCTTAATTCGGAAATTGGATTGTTAATGAGAGCATTGCAAGGCATCATATGTCATTTAATTGGGTGTGATAGTTTGCAGAAAGGCTAATCGTAGCAAATCTTTATGGCGGAATGTGAAGAAAAAAGACAGCGGCTGCTGAAATCACTTCAGGAGCCGCTGTCGGTTGATATATGATTAGTTAGTTTTTCTGATTTGATGCTCGGCTTATTTCTTGATGACCTTGACTACGGTAGAGCCTGCGGCTGTAGTGACTTTCACGAAATAGATGCCTGCCGGCAATGCTTCAACATTGATTGAGCTTACGCCCTTGGCGGAAGCTACAGTCGCGCCATTTACGCCTGCTATCTCCACGTCACATTCATTGCTGAAGTTTAGCACATCGGTTGTAGGGTTAGGATATGCTTTCACTGCATTGGCGTTGGCAACGATGTCGTTCACGCCAGCTTGTGTCACCTTGTAGTCGGCAAAAGTAATGCCGGTGATTGGTGAAGCAGAAAATGCGTTGGCAAGTGCAGCACCATTGCTTGTTGCAGCTATGCCGAATGTGTAGTTATCCACATTCAATTTGGTGAGCGAAGCATCCTTGATGTTGTAGATATAGGAAAGAGGTGCAGTGAATGCGTGTCCGCTCTTCTGGTCGGCATATCCGTTGATGAACACATAGTCGCCGCACACTGCGCTGCTTGTGAACAGCTCCTCGTTCTTGGTCTTGTCGCCTTCATCGTAGGCAGTAGCTGTGAGGTTGTTTACAGCAAGATTGCTGCTGTTGAAAGTGGCGATGTACATATCGCTTGAGCCTACAGCTTTAACATAGTTGCTCTCGCTTGATGAAAGAGTTCCGTGGAAGTTTCCGGTCATAACGATATTGTCGCCTGTTACTTCAAGATTGCCGATGCTCATGGCATTGAATGAATCTTCTGTGGCGCAACCTATAAAGTTCTCGCGCGTAGTCTTATTCGACAGGTCGATGTCGGCAAGAGAAATGCAATAGTTGATACCTTCGGTAGAGCTTTTTGCTGTGTAGGTGATTCGTGAGCTGCCAGATGTTGCAAACAAGTAGTCGCAATATGCCTCACCAGTAGATGCTGCGCCGAAATAAAGATGATTGCCGTCAATCGTCAGCTTGCTTGAATATATTTGCTCAGAGGATTGAAGCTGGGTGAAACTTCTTGTGCTGATGTTCAGCACAAACGAGTCGATGTTCAGGTCGGCATTCAGCTTGCCCACTGCGGCAGCCTTCAAAGCCTGGAAGTAGAAGCCTCCGCCTTCCAAGTCCATAGAGCCTGATGTGATGGTGTTGTCGCCAGCCTTTACCTGACCGCAATATGAGAATCCGGCATATAAATTACCGTCGGCATCCTTTGCAATGCTGTTGATGTTGCAATAGATGTCGCCGTCGTAGGCGAAATACATTCCAGTAGCATCAAGGGCAGGGTCGTGAGCAGGGATGAAACTTGCCACTTTCAGCAGTTTTCCGTCTTTGTCATAGTGAGCCACGAAAGATGCGCACTGGCTTGTGGTGAAAGCCCCGCTTTCTTTATATCCCTCTTTAGTTACAGGATTGTTGTCGGTGCTGCCGAAAGAGACTTCATCGGCAAAATTTCCGGCAGCATACACGCCACCCTGACCGTCGGCAAGCAGGCAAGTGACGGTGGCTGCACCTTGAAGAGCCACTTTCCAAGACGGGGTGAGGCTTGAGCCGGTCTTCATTATATATGAGCTTGCAGCTATTGGCTCGAGACCCTCAAATTCGGTGTCGAAAACCCCTGCTGTGAAGAGCGAGTTGTCGGCGTCGTATGCCATAGCATTGTTGCGAGCCGCATTCTTCTCGGTAACGATGCCGCTGTAGCTCTTTGTGCTTTGTTGGGTCAAGATGCCGGGAGCTACGAGTTGTGCGCTTGCTGCGCTTGCAGTCAATACCGCACACATTACAGTAGAATAGAATTTGTTCATAATCTGTAGAATTTTTATTGTGGATTAATTTTATATTGTCATAGATTTTATTGTCAGCTCTGCTTAATTCGCAAGATTAGGGTTGGCCGAGATGGCAGCGGCAGGAATACGGATGGTGTATCGGCTGTCGTTGGCTTCAAGCGTATAAGTCTCGTTTCCGTAGGTCTTGGTGATGGCAGGGCGAGTGGTGCGGCGCAGGTCGAACCATCTGTGTCCTTCGAATGCCAGCTCACGGCGACGCTCGGCATAAATCTCCTCGCGAAGCTCGTTGAGCGACATTGCGTTCACTGCTTCAGCCCGCTGCGTGTAATAAGCGTCGGTGTAGCGGCTTTTCATCAGCGATAACAGATAGCTGCGTGCTTCATCCATTCCGCTTTCGCCGGTTTCAAGGGCGGCTTCGGCAGCGTTGAGATATATCTCGCCGGTGCGGAATGTGCAGGCATAGGTGTTGCTTCCGCCCTTTATCACTTGAATGTTGGACGTGGTGACACGGTTGTAGTACTTCGAGCGGCGCAGGTCGTTGCTGTTGTAGGAGTTGAACAGCTCGCGGTTCACTTTTCCGGCACGGACGTAATTGGCTGTCATCACTTCTTCAAGGGCAACGATTGATTCCACCGAATTGTAGGCGTTGGGCAGCTCATTGTTCAGATTTGACAGTTCGGATTTCTTGGCAAGCACGCGCTTAGATGCGGCGAGCGATTCAGTCCATTTGCCCATATAGAGATACACTCGTGAGCGCAAGGCATCTACCGAGACTGTGTTGAAGCGGTAGTTCTCGCCAGTCTGCCATGTTTCGACATTTATCAATTTTTCAGCCTCGTTGATGTCGCTCAGAATCTGATCATATACTTCGCCCACGGTATTGCGCGAGAGAATTGAATAGACATCGGTGTCGAGCTTCAATGGAATCGCCTTGCTCGAATAAGGGTCGGCGAGAGCCGTGTATGGCTCGCCAAACATATTCACGAGCAGGAAGTGCATATATGCGCGCAGCATATAGCTCTCGCCTACAAGCTGATTGATTTCGGCTTCCGAGCCTTCGGTGATGTTGTCCTTATTGAGTATGGTGTGGTTTGCCTCATAAATCACTTGGTAATATCCGCGCCAACTGAAAGTGGATGTGGCATCGTCGGGGCTTGCGTCGTTCCAGCACCAGATGTCCTTGTAGCTGCTTATGTCTTGTGCCGACAGCGTTGCATCCATGATAAACTCATCACTGCGGAATGTGGCAAGTCCACGGTCTTCAGGCACTATGGAATAAGCCTGAGTGAGCATCTCGCGATATTCCTTGGCGGTGGTAATGATTACACGTCCAGTGGGCTGGATGTCGAGAAACTTGTCGCAGCTTGTCAGTGAGCCGAGCATTACGATTGATAGCAGAGAGCTGTATATAATCTTTTTCATCTTCTTCATTTCCGTAGCGTTTAGAAATTAACATTTAGATTGAACGACATCGATTTTGCGATAGGTTGCGCAAACTGGTTGCCCATGGTCTCGGGGTCGAGGTAGTTCTTGTAGTTTGAACCAAACACAAGCAGGTTGCGACCTTCCACGCCCACAGTCACCTTGTCGAGATGCGCACGCTTGGTGATTTCAGATGGAAGAGTGTAGGCAAGTCGCAGGTTCTGCAATCGAACATAGTCGCAACGCTTCACCCAAGTGTCGAGCATACTGTATAGACCATATTCATTGTATTGAATATACTCGGCAGGACGGCTGGTGCTGTTCATCAAGCAAGGGAACTCGGCGGACGTGTTGCTTGTGGTCCAGCGGTCGAGGATGTCGCGGTTGGTGTTCATGCCACGGTCGAAGTTGGCAGGAGAATAGGAAGGAGTGCAGCGCACAAACATCTTGAGGTTGAAGATGAAGTTTACGGCAAGTTCCCAGTTGCGATAAGTGAATGTGTTGTTGAAACCGCCAGTGAACAGAGGCTCCGAAGAACCTATGTATGAATACAGGTCGCGCTGCTCGGCTGCGCTCAGCGTGCTTGCGCCTGCTGCGTTCAGCTTCAGCAGCTCGGTGGCAGTTACAGCCTCACCGTTTTTATTGACGAACAGCGGATAGCCCTCGCTGTCGAGTCCGGCAGTCTTCAGGGCGAAAATTGCTCCCACAGGGTAGCCTTCACGTCCCGGAGTGGTCTGGTTGTCGGGAATCTCTTCGCGCAAGACTTTATTGTTGTTGTAAGCAAAGTTGAAATTAGTCATCCACATGAAATCTTTCGTATGGATGTTTCTGGTGCCTATTGAGATTTCAAAGCCATCGTTGCGCATACTTGCCCAGTTCACAAGCATCGAGGCAAATCCGCTTTCGAGCGTCAGCATGCGAGTTGCTATAAGGTCAGTGCCTTTGCGGTTGTAGTAGTCGATGCTCAGGTTGATGGCATTGTTCAGCACACCGAAGTCGATTCCGGCAGTGAATGTCTTTGTCTTTTCCCAGCGCAACTTGGTGTTTGGCGGAGTGCTTACCGAAATCATGTCTTCGGTGTTGCCCGGCAGGATAGTTGTGTTCTGGTAGTCGCCCATGACGTAGGAAGACGTGTTCTTGTCGATGTTGCCCTGCACACCGTAGGAAGCGCGCACGGCAAGGTTGTTGAGCCACTGGGCATCTTCCAGCCAAGCCTCGTCGCTTATGCGCCACAGTCCGCTCACCGAGTAGAGGGGCAAGAAGCGGTATTTCTTTGCCACGCCAAACATGTCGGAACCGTCGAAGCGCACACTTCCGCCGAGGGTGTATCGCTTGAGCAGCGTATATGAGCCAGTGGCGAAGAATGATGCGTAGGCATTCTCGGTATATGTCTCGGAATATAGCGGATATTGTTTAGCCCAAGTCTCGTTGGGGAAGATGACTGGTTTTGTTTGCAATGTCTTGCGGTTGTAGCCGTAACCGTTGGCTGCAACCGATTTATACCAAGTCTTGCGTATTTCCGTACCCACCATGGCTTCTACTTCGTGTGCATCGGCAAATTTTGCGCTGTATTCGCCTTGGAGCTTCCAAGTGATTTGCGAGTTGGTGCTGCTTGAAGTCAGCTTTTTGCCTCCGTCGGGCAGGAATGATTTGCCTCCGAGAATCGACAGGGTGGTCCGCTCGATGTCTTTGCGCATAGTGTAGGTCTCGGCATCGGCAACCTGCTCCTTGTTGGCATCATCGAGTTGAAGGCCTATTTGGGTGGTGACTTTCAACTGGTCGTTGAAGCGAAATTCTCCATCGAATATTGCCGAAACCGATTTGGTCTCAAGTTTATAGTCGGTGCCGTTGCGCTCCTCGAAGATGTTGAACTTCAAGTCGGAGTCGCCACGGCCTTGGATGTCGATGTCATAATTATATGAGCCATCGGCATTGTAAGGGGTCTGATACGGGTTGGCGCGGCGAGAGTAATATACTGGATTCGTGAAACCGTCGGCATCGGTCATGTTCGACTTGTTCACGCGGCGGTTGGCGAAGAGCGAAGCTCCCACACGAAGTTTACGGCTCAGGCGATAAGATGTCTTGGCTGTGATGTTAAGGCGGTTAGCCTCCACGCCAACAACATTGCCTTGCTCGTCGTTGTAGCCAATTGAAGTGTAATAAGTGGCTTTATCGTTTCCGCCCGACAGGCTCAAGTTATATTCTTGGCTGAAAGTGTTGCGGAAGAGGATGCTGTTCCAGTCGGTGTTGATATTGCGCAGAGCGTTGATTTGCGACTGGGTGCTGCTCGAAAGCGCGCCCCATCCGCCCGACTTGTAGGCACTGGTCTCGCCGGCGGCAGCGATGATGCGTGCCACTTGACCTTTGTTCTCGCGGTAGGTGTAGTCCGAGCCGAGCAGCTCAAGCTCAAGGTTCACTTTCTCGTCGGAGTTGAGCAGGTTGAGGCGGTCGATGCTCTGCCGTGGCGAAAAAGTGAGGCGAGTGGAGAAGTTCACCTTGGTCTTGCCGGCTTTTCCGCTCTTGGTGGTGATGACAATCACTCCATTAGCTGCGCGTGCGCCATATATGGCAGTAGCTGCGGCATCTTTCAGCACAGTGATGCTTTCGATGTCGGCAGGGTTAAGTCCGGCAATCGACGATGAGTAGATGTTGTCGATGTCCTTTAAATCTTCCATAGAAGGGATTTCAGTTCCCTCCATAGGTATTCCGTCAAGCACCCATAGTGGGTCTTGCGTGCCGTTGAGCGACGAAGTGCCGCGGATGCGGATTTTAGGAGAAGCGCCCGGTGCGCCTGATGTGGCAGTGGATGCAAGTCCGGCAATCTGTCCGCCGAGGGCTTGGTCGATGCTCATTGCGCTTCCCACCATGTTGTCGTCCACCTTCACGGTCTGGATAGATGCTGTGAGCTTGCGCTTCTCGATTTTCTGATAACCGGTCACAACGACCTCATTAAGTTCGGTGGCAGCCGATTTCAGGCGGATAACGATGTCGGTCTTGCCACCGCTCACGGGAATTGTGGCGGTGGTGTAGCCCACATATCTGCACTCTATGTTCTTGATGCCTTCGGGTGCTGATAGCGTAAAGTGTCCGTCGATGTCGGTCATGGCACTTACCACAGTCTTCGAGCTGCCGGCACGCTGCAAATCCTTGGTAGGTACAATCACAGTGGCACCGACAAGCGGTTCTCCGTCTTCGGCGGCAAGAACAGTACCTTTCAGCACAACGTCGGCAGCTTGCGCCGAGGAGAAGCCGATGATGGCTATCAGGATTAAACTAACTAAATTCTTCATAATCATCATATATCAATAAAAAAGTTTTTCTCACACACTCATTTGGTGTATTTATTTAATTTCAAGAGCGTTTTCGATGCGCAAAATCAAGTCGCGGTAGTGATAGCGCGCGGCTTCGTCGGCGATTCCGGCATTGCGCTTGAGCAGGTCGCGGATGCGGAGCAGCTCGCCACGCTTCACCGATAGGGCATCGCTCGTGCGGTTGGTCTGAGTGCCATAGAAGCTGATGTTGCGTCGGCGGCCCATGCGGTCAGCATCATCGTGCAGACAGGCGGCGTGGTCGTCGGGGTTGAGGATGCGGTCTTCTTCGAGCAGACGGCGGTTCACCTTTATGCCCTCGCCAGCCGCGGCTGCTGTGATCAGGGCATCGACGTAGAGCTTCTGCGTGTTGCGGGTCACCACATCAGGCACTCCTCCCCTTATTGTGGTGGCGAAGATGCTCTTGTGCAGGTCGTTCATGAGATCGACAGCCGTATAGGCTTTCTTGCCGTTGTTCAGCTCGTTTTCGAGCATACGCATAAGGCGGTCGTTGTCGAGCAGGTCGTAGAACAGATATGCCTGAGCGTTCTTCATAATCTGGGTGGGGGCATATTCTATGATTCCGTTTGGCGTGTTCTTGTAGAGATAGTAGTATTTCGACAAGTCGCTGCCGAATAGCCACTTCTGATAAGTGAACACGTTGTCGATAAGGAACTTCACGGCATCGCTCTGACGCTTGCGTGGAACGTAGGTGAACGTCTGTGTGCCGTCGCCCACGGTGGTGTTCTCAAGATATATGCCTCCAACGTTGGCAAGAACGTGATACATATAGTTGTTCCACTGGTTGATTACGGCATATTGCAGACGTGAAGCCTCCTCGTAGGTCTGGTCTTTCTCGCCTGTGGTTGTCCACTTGATGATGTTGTCCATCACTATTTTCAGGTTCTTGATGCCGTAGGTGGCAGATTTTATGGCATCGTCGCCAAGGTCTTCGCTCAGTGCGCGGGGATCCACCGCGTCGCGCGATGATTGAGCCTCGCTGTATCGGTATAGCGGACCGCGGTGAGCGTCGAGCAGCGCATAGAGGCTGTCCCTTTCGGCTTCGGGCGACTTGTTGCCGCCATACCAGCGGTAGCCGTATTCTATGGCGAGCAGGTCGTAAGGTCCGATGTTGGGATAAAGCTCGGTCACGCCGTCGCCGGGCTGAGCCACATAATTGTAACGGGCATAGTCCATAACCGACGATGCTGTGCATTTCACTCTGTCGGTGAAGGCCTTGGAGCGTAGCGAGTCGGTGGGGAATGCAGCCGAGGCTATCATATTGTGGCGCAATCCGAGAGAGTGTCCCACCTCGTGGCAGATTACGAATTGCATGGCTTTTCCCATTATGCTGTCGGGGATGACAGTCGAGCGCACGGCAGGTTCCACCGCACCAATCTGCACCGTAATCCACTGCTGTAGCATGGAGATGACATTGTGCCACCACATGATGTCGGCTTCAAGGATTTCGCCAGTGCGGGGGTCGAGAGTGGATGGACCCATGGCGTTCATTTTGGTGCTGGCGGCATACATCAGTGTGGAATAGTTGATGTCGTCGGCTTCAGCCTCGATGCTGTCGGGGAGCATTTCGGCTACCACGGCATTCTTGAATCCGATTTTCTCGAATGCGTAGTTCCAGTCGGTGATGCCTTTAATGAGATATTTGCGCCATTTCACAGGTGTGCATCCGTCGATGTAGAACTTGATGGGTTTCACCGGCTCCACGAGCTTACCTTGCAGATAGGCGGTGGTGTCGCTCGGCACCAGCCGCCAGCGGGTGATGTAGCTGTGGCGGTCCACCTTTTGCTGATTGTCACTGAAGAAGAGCGAGCTTGTGGTGAAATATCCTATGCGCGGACTGTCGTAGCGCACAGGCATAGGGTCTTCGGGCAGAAGCGCCAGCGAGGAGCTTACCTCGACGGTGACGTTCACCGACTCGTTGCCTTCGGTCACCTTGGTGGTGAGTTCCGACTTGGCGACCACATTGTTGTCGTAGGCCTTGATGCCGATGATGCGCGAAAGGTCGGACTTGGCGGAAGTGTGTATGTTGATGTTGGAGAACACATTGTTCACGCTTGTCTCCTTCCCGTTGTAGAGGTCGGTGACTTCTATAACCGAAGTCGTGGAGTCGCTGTTGAACGCCTCAATCTTGAAAGTGGCTATAATCGGCGATATGAAGTTGTCGGCCACGGCGCGGCTTATGGCATCGCCCATGGGCGACTGAGGCAACGGACGCTGCTGGCGCAGCACGAGCTTCTTGCGGTCGGCACTGAGCGAGAAGCGCACCATCTGGTTCTCATAGTTGATGCCACGGTTCACGCCGGCATCGTTAAGCTCGGCCGGCACGCGCGTGAGCCGGTTGAGCACAAGCATATCCTTGTCGAGAAGCCTGTTTGGAATCTCGAAATAATACTTGTCGTCCTTCTGGAAAACGTTGAACATACCGTGCATCACCGTCGAGTCGCTGCCGGTGATTTTCTCATAGTCGGTCACAGTCTTTTCTGCTACGATAGTCTTCTTCTTCCTGTGCCAGAAAGCTGCGTTGCTGCAAAGAGGAGCCATCAAAGAGCCAACCAACAAACATGCTACAAAAGTCTTTTGCCTAATCATCATATATCATTCAATAAAAAAGCCGACAATCAAAGTGTGCCATCTTGTGAGGGGACGGAGTGCATGGGCGATTAAAGTGCAGCCATCCCCGGCGTATTCACCGATTAGGATGATGCAGCCACCAGCCTTCGCTAAAAGTTAATACAATTTGATTCGTCGTTTTGTTTCTTAACCAATAATAAATTTGTGCCGCAAAAAATGCGTTATCACCACACGGCGATAAATTTTATGCAAAATTACAAATACTTATCGACTATTGCTAAATTTTTGTCATAAAAAACTTATAAAATGTGATATTTAGGAATATTTTAAGGATAATTATTAGAAAATTGCAGTGAAATGCTTAAATTTGTGGGTGATGATAATCTACTTAATGCTCTTAGGTAATGAAGAAGCGATGCAACATATTCGATGGCGAAAGCTATCGCGCTCAATTTGCGATGATAATCTATAAGTTCATGATGTCGAGGAAGCCTTTCACAAATGCCGATGTCATGAGGGAGTTCCTTGGACCTAAAAAGGCTAAGGAAATAGATATGAATCAGTGCAGCATAACATGTATGGAAAATTATTCTGAGCTCAAGAAGGCTTTTTGTGATGTGCGCAATGAGATTCGCGCCAAATTGGGCTATGACGACTGCATCGAGGAGAGCGGGAATAACCGCAACAAAAGTTTCAGATATGTGGGCAGCGACAGCGACCCTCTTGCCGATATCAAGAATGCGAAAGTCATCACTGACTTGAAGGTATATTGGCTGTTTTGCCAAGATTCGGCAGGCTTTTTCCCCGAGGCGTGGCTCGACTATTTCTTCCATTTAAGCAAAGATTTAATCGACATAAAGTCGAAGAAGAGAAAGGGGGAGCAGGTGATGAGCGCAAGTCTCGACCGCAAGCTTGTCCACATAGACTTGCTGCCTGAGCTTTATGAACACATCAAAAACCGTGAGGTGCTGAATGTCCGCTATAAGCCGTATGATACTGATGAGGAGATGCTCGTGTTTCATCCCCAGTATCTTAAGGAGTATAACGGCAGATGGTTTCTATTCGGTCATGCCGAAGACCGATTGCCTGAATGTGGATATAATATAGCCATCGACCGCATTATCGACAAGCCGACTGTGAGCGATGCCAGAGTGGAGTATCTGCCAGCGCCGAAGCATTTTTATGATGAATTTTTCAAGGATATTGTAGGCGTGAGCCATGCTGCTGGGCAAGAAGTGAAGAATGTGGTGATAAGGGCAAAGACGCTGTATATGTATAGCCTCACATCCACTAAGCCTATACATCCAAGTCAGGCGGTTATCAAGGGATTTGGTGTGTATGAGGATGGAGAATATGGTGAGTTTTCGCTCCATGTGGAGGTTAATAATGAGCTTATAGGGCGCATATTGCAGATGGGTGATGGTCTTGAAGTGGTGTCGCCCGGTGAAGTGCGTTCTCAGCTCAAGGAGCGAGTGAAAAGGCTTGCCGCATTATATGATTGATCTTTGTGGAGCTAAAAAAGCGTGAGATGGATTTTTTTAGCAATCCCTCCCACGCTTTATTATGTTCGCACAGCGGTGTGGCTGGCACTAATTTTTCAGCTTAGCGTCGTTGCCAAATTGCTCAAGCATGTCGTTGGCTATTTCGGGTATCGTGGTGATGCTGATGGTGCCGACCTTTGGATATGTATTGTGGTCGAAAGCGTTGCGGATGAAGTTCAGTGTTTGCCTCATTTCGTGTGTCAGATAACCTCTTTCCACCATTCTGCCGGTCAATTGACTGAATGAAAGACTCCTCTTCTTGTCGGCATTCAGCTCATTTCTCAATTCAGGGAATTTTTTGTAGATGGCTTCCTCGAAGTCGATTATAAGCTTCACCACGCATGGTCGGGCATCGTCATAGTTGCTAAGCTCGTTGTCGATGTCGTCTTTTTCGATTATGGCATCGGTCACAAGGTCGAGCAGAGGCTCGATTCTCTTGTCGCTCACGAGGCGGAAGAAGTCGCCGTAGTTCTTGATTTTCATTCCGCTGGAATGTATAGTATAGCTCTTGCCGTTTTTTTCGTAGGTGAAATCCATTGGCATAGTCTCCGACAGGATTCCGCCGTCGGCATCGGGCATTATGGCTTTAAGTTTGTAGTCCTCGCCCTTGAATGTTGTCATCTTCTTCAAGGTGTCGTAGGCAAGAATAAACATCAGCGCATCCTGCACCTTATAGCGGCGAATCATTTTCTCCGACTTTTGATAGTGGCAACGGCTGCTGCTCAGGCGCTTGTCGATGACAGCCTGATACTCGGCAGCCGACATCCGGGCAGTGTCCCTGTTTTTCATCCGATTATCTTGTGCCCACTTGGCGTAAGCCTCTTCCTTCTCTTTTCGGTTTTCCCAGATATCTTCACGCTGCTGCACATCGGTGTATTCTGCTATGATGCTCTTTTTGTTTTTGTCGATGTTGCTGATGAGTAAGTCGATGTATCGGTAGTTGCGCTCCCATGAGTAGAACGGCTGGAAGTCGTCGTGCAGCACCCGCTTGTGGTATTCGGCTATGAGATAGGTGACATTGGCTTTTTCAAAGTCGATGCCTTTCATCTCGGGCATTGTGCGGAGAGCGTTTTTGATTTCTTCGTCAAACATTTGACGGGGCAGCTCTATTGCATGAAAATGACCATAGTCGTCGCCAAGTGCCGTCAGTGTTTCAGCATCGCGCTTCTTCCAACGTGCGCTATCGGGGTTGGCAAAAGTTATTTTCACATATTTTTGGTCTTCAATTTTCTTTCCTGCATATATCTTTGTGCCATCGTTGATTTTTTGCTGAAGATTCTCGAGATATGATTTACGAGCTTTCAGATAATTGAAGTAGAAATCGATCGTATTGCTCGCTGGCTTGCGAAGCGCATTTTCCAGAAATGGATGAGCCGTCGGTGAACCGTAGAGCAGCCCCGCATTCTGGAACATCGCTTTCAGCGTGTCGGCGGTTTGACAGCCTATGCCTGCCGAGAATGTGGCTATCGACGATTGCATGACTCTGAAGTTTAGACCAGTCACCCTGTCGGTGCCATATTCTTCGCCAGTCTTGGCAGATTTCTGGAATTTCACGATGTCTTTTGCAATCCATTCGGCAAGCACACCGGGTTTTATTGCCACAAATCCGCGTTTGCCCATTTTGTTCATTGATGAGCCTACGGTTTTACGGTCGTTTTTCAAGCGTGTGAGCCTGTCTTTTGTCTCTTGAATCATCTCGGCGATTGCTCCTTCCACATATTCGGTGAAGCTCATGTGGCGGTCGATGCCCTTAATCACAGTGTCGGTCACTTTTTTGGGCATATCGGCTGTGGCTATTCCGAAGTTGCCTATGTTTTCGGCTGTGAGCTGCCCGTCTTCCATTGCTTTGAACAACTTTTTATAGCAGTGGTAAACGCTGATAATGCGCGTCTCTGTCTTGTCCCATCCGAGCAGGTGTGCGTGGAATATCATTGCAGGAAGTTCGAGTACGCTCATCGATAAGTCGGCAAAATGGTTGTTCACATACCATTTTGCTCCATATTTTTCTACCTCAGGCATATATTCTTGCAGCGACAAGCCGATGCGGTTGTTGCTGATTAAATAATGGGTGTAGGTATCCACCACATAGGGGTAGCTGGCAGGGTTTGCATCGTCGCGCTGCACATTCTCAAAAGTGCGTATAGGCACTTCGGTGCCAGCAAAAGTGCCACCGTCGGCAGTGCGCTTTGCCTCCATCTCCTGTATTCTGCCGAATCCGTTGAGCTGATGCTCAAGCACGCGCACTCGGGTGGCACCGTCGATGCAGCGCTTTTCGGGGTTGAAGAGGTAGCGCAGTTTGCCCATATTCACTTGGAAGCGTATTCTCTCGAAATGCTTGCCGTAGTCCACATATTGCAGCATTAGCTGAGGGAAGCGGTCGGAGTGGCGTAGCAGTGTCACCTCATTGTGGTCGGACGACATCGTGCGGAATCTCTCTTGGTGTGAGAGCGGCAAGGTGTCGAACAGCTCCATCGGGCATCGTTTCAGCTCATTCAGCATATCAAGCACAATCGACATCTCGCCTTTTTCGGAGCGGATGCGCTCCTTTGGTAGCTTGATGCTATTGATGGCAAATGAGCGGCGTATCACGCGACTTTCAGCCGAATCGCTTTTATAGCTGCCGAATATGAATGGCAGCTTGGCGAGGAATATGTTTATGTATTGCTTTTCGAGAAACAGGCATATAAGCAGTGCGATGCCCACAGCCGATATGTGCCAAGTGCCATTGCTGTCACGACTTTGGATGCTAAGGAAGAAGCTGGTGTCGAGCAGCATCTTCGGTTTGCCAGTCTGCTGGTCGCGGGATTTCTTGTATCGGTGGTCTTGTATGAAAGCGAGGTCGTCCACTGAGTAGCCATATCGCGAGCTGGTGTTGCGCAGGGCTGTGGTGTAATAGTCGTTGAGCGTTTCCGATGTTTTGCTCTCGGTTCCAGTTATAAATTTATCGTCGTCCAATTCTGAGCTGGTGATGTGGGCATGTGTTGTAGCATTGCGATACACTCTCAGCACCTCAAATATTTTTTTCAGTGGAGAGCATATATCGTTTGTCGTGATTTCGCTTCGCTCCTTTAATGATGGATCTTTGCCTTTTTTTACAAATTTATTGTATTTTTCTCTTTGGATTTCGGCTAAGATAGGGAGAAATGGGAAATGCTCCTTTAACTTCTCAATTATAAGATCCGCTTTTTCGTGATCTGTATTACTATCCTGGTCGGTTATGTATTTGATGACTGGATGATATGCGAACTTGTTGTTGTCCATATTATCAGTGTCAGCTATTGTATTGCCAAGCTCTATGCCGGCGAGCTTGCGGATGTGTTCAAGCACCGTCTGTATATTGTTGAGAGCCATAACGGAGTAGGCACCAAAAATGTGTAAATTCCAAAACGAAGTGCACACTTTCGGTAAAAAAATATATGAAA
>CAYWOC010000035.1:0-20829 GCA_964459845.1 uncultured Muribaculaceae bacterium
CACTTCCTTGGTAAGGAAGAGGTCGCGGGTTCAATTCCCGCCACCGGCTCTAAGTCTTATACCAAAGACTTGAAAAGAGGAAAAATATATTACGAGATAGTTAATCATTTAAAATAAAAATAACTAAAGTTATGGCAAAAGAGAAATTCGAAAGAACCAAACCGCATGTTAACATCGGTACTGTTGGTCACGTTGACCACGGTAAAACTACTTTGACTGCTGCTATCACTACAGTATTGGCAAAGAAAGGTCTTTCTGAGTTGCGTTCATTCGATTCAATCGATAACGCTCCTGAAGAGAAAGAGCGTGGTATCACTATTAATACTGCACACGTTGAGTATGAGACTGCAAACCGCCACTATGCACACGTTGACTGCCCGGGACACGCCGACTATGTGAAGAACATGGTAACTGGTGCTGCTCAGATGGACGGTGCTATCATCGTAGTTGCTGCAACTGATGGTCCTATGCCTCAAACTCGTGAGCACATCCTTTTGGCTCGCCAAGTAAACGTTCCACGTCTTGTTGTATTCTTGAACAAGTGTGATATGGTTGACGACGAGGAAATGCTCGAACTTGTAGAAATGGAAATGCGTGAACTATTGTCACAATATGATTATGATGGCGACGAAACTCCAATCATCCGCGGTTCTGCACTTGGTGCATTGAACGGTGAACCACAATGGGAGGAGAAGATTATGGAGCTTATGGATGCAGTTGATAACTGGATTCCACTTCCTCCACGTGACGTTGATAAACCATTCTTGATGCCAGTTGAGGACGTGTTCTCAATCACAGGTCGTGGTACAGTTGCTACTGGTCGTATCGAAACTGGTATTGTTAAGGTTGGTGATGAGGTTCAAATCATGGGTCTTGGTGCAGACTTGAAGTCGGTTGTAACTGGCGTTGAGATGTTCCGTAAGATTCTTGATGAAGGTGAAGCTGGTGATAACGTAGGTCTATTGCTTCGCGGTATCGACAAGAACCAAATCAAGCGTGGTATGGTGCTTTGCCACCCTGGAGTTGTTAAGCCACACTCTGAATTCAAAGCTTCAGTTTATGTATTGAAGAAAGAAGAAGGTGGTCGTCACACTCCATTCCACAACCACTATCGCCCACAATTCTACATCCGTACATTGGACGTAACTGGTGAGATTACTCTTCCAGAAGGCGTAGAAATGGTAATGCCTGGTGACCACGTAGAAATTCAAGTTAAGCTGATTACTCCAGTAGCTTGCGACAAGGGTCTTCGCTTCGCAATCCGTGAAGGTGGACGTACAGTAGGTTCTGGTCAAATCACTGAAATTCTTGACTAATACTCAAGGGTTTTGATTGACAGGATTGCTTGACAATAAATAAAACATAAATAGACCGGTTGCGGTCTTAACAAGAACGCAACCGGTAATACACGGGAATAGCTCAGTCGGTAGAGCACTGGTCTCCAAAACCAGGTGTCGGGAGTTCGAGCCTCTCTTCCCGTGCTAATTAATATAATAACGAAATGAAATTACTTAAGGATATCGAGGATTCTTATAACGAATTGGTTTATAAGGTTTCTTGGCCAACCAAGAGTCAACTCGCGAATAGCAGTGTCGTTGTTATGGTTGCTTCCATCATAATAGCCATCATGATATTTGTTATGGACGAGGTAGTGGACGCGATAATGCACTTGATTTACGGCATTTCGCTGTAATTCTTTTTTCATTAACTCTTTTTTAGTAGAATATCAATGTCAGAAGTAAAGAAAAGATGGTATGTGCTTCGTGCCATTTCGGGCAAGGAGGCAAAAGTTAAAGAGGTGCTTGATGCAGCTATTAAGAACACCGATCTTGGAAAGTACGTTTCTCAGGTGTTGATTCCTACAGAGAAGGTGTACACTACGCGTAACGGGAAAAAGATTGTGAAAGAGCGCAACCTTTATTCCGGATATGTTTTTGTCGAGGCAGAACTGACAGGTGAAGTTATGTATGAATTGCGTAACACCACCAATGTAATCGATTTTCTTCACGGAAAAGACCGCGCGGCAATGCCAGAGCCAATACGCGAATCGGAAGTTGCAAGAATGCTTGGGGCAGCCGATGAGCAGAGTGGTGAGGATGACGATGTACTCAATGACTTCATTGTAGGTGAACAAGTGAAAGTGAACGTAGGTCCATTTAGCGGCTTCACCGGTGAAATCGAGGAGGTAAACCGTGAGAAGCGAAAACTGAAAGTGATGGTGAAAGTTTTCGGCAGAAAGACGCCTCTTGAATTGGATAATTCTCAAGTAGAAAGGGAACAATAGTTTCTTGAGTGGTTGCGCACTTAGGAAATTTTTCCTTGTATAACAAACAAAAAAAGTTTTAAAAAAATGGCTAAAGAAATTGCTGGACAGATCAAATTACAGATTAAGGGTGGAGCTGCAAATCCTTCACCACCAGTAGGACCTGCACTTGGTTCTAAGGGTATTAACATCATGGAATTTTGTAAGCAATTTAATGCCCGCACACAAGACAAGGCAGGTAAGGTTCTTCCAGTAGTAA
The DNA here is from genome assembly GCA_964459845.1 of uncultured Muribaculaceae bacterium. Classification (GTDB taxonomy): domain Bacteria; phylum Bacteroidota; class Bacteroidia; order Bacteroidales; family Muribaculaceae; genus CALZFJ01. Next base: position 2,523 of record CAYWOC010000035.1, read on the forward strand.
TCACTTACTACACCGACAAGAGCTTCGACTTCGTTGTTAAGACACCTCCAGTAGCAGTACAGCTTCTTGAGGCATCTAAGCAAAAATCAGGTTCGGCACAGCCAAACCGCAAGAAGGTAGCTGAATTGACTTGGGAGCAGGTAAAGACTATTGCTGAAGACAAAATGCCAGATTTGAACTGTTTTACTTTAGACTCGGCTATGCGTATGGTTGCCGGAACAGCGAGAAGTATGGGTATCACTGTAAAGGGTTCGTTCCCTGAAAACATTTAAAAACTTCAATTGACATGGGTAAACTTACAAAGAATCAAAAGTTAGTAAACGCAAAGATTGAAGCGGGGAAAAGTTACACTCTTAAGGAAGCTGCAGAATTAGTTAAGGAAATCACTTTTACTAAGTTTGATGCTTCTGTTGATATCGATGTACGCTTAGGTGTAGATCCTCGCAAGGCAAATCAGATGGTTCGCGGCGTGGTTTCATTGCCACACGGAACAGGTAAGCAAGTTCGCGTATTGTGCCTTTGTGGACCAGACGCAGAAGCTGCTGCCAAAGAAGCAGGTGCCGACTATGTTGGTCTTGACGAGTACATTGAGAAGATCAAAGGCGGATGGACTGATGTAGATGTCATCATTACACAGCCAGCTATTATGGGTAAGATTGGTGCTCTTGGTCGTGTGTTGGGTCCTCGTGGCTTGATGCCTAACCCAAAGAGCGGCACTGTTACTATGGACGTGGCAAAAGCTGTTAAGGAAGTAAAACAAGGTAAAATCGACTTCAAGGTTGATAAAGGTGGAATTGTACACACTTCGATAGGTAAAGTTTCATTTACCGCTGAGGATATCAAGGATAATGCAAAGGAGTTTATCAACACTTTGATTAAATTGAAACCAGCTACAGCGAAGGGTACTTATATGAAGAGTATTTATCTTTCAAGTACAATGAGTCCGGGTATCAAGATTGATACTAAGTCTATTGATGAATAATTAAAATGATTGAAGACAATGAGAAAGGAAGATAAATTAACTGTTATAGAGGAAATCGCTAATACTCTCAAGGAGTATAGCTGTGTATATCTTGCACAAACCAATGGACTTGATGCTGAGAAGACAAGCGCATTGCGCCGCGAGTGCTTCAAGAACGGTGTGAAACTGGTATCGGTGAAGAACACCCTATTGAAGAAAGCTATGGAGCAAAGCGACAAAGATTACTCAGGCTTGTATCCTGCTTTGAAGGGTTCGACTTCATTGATGCTCAGCAACACTGGCAATGCGCCAGCAAAGCTGCTTAAGAGCTTCGTGAAGAAGGATGATGTACTCCCAGTCTTAAAGGCTGCTTACGTTGAGGAAACCGTTTATATGGGAGCTGAACAGCTTGACTTCTTGGCTAGCTTGAAGAGCAAGAACGAACTTATCGCAGAAGTTGTTGCATTGTTGCAATCGCCTGCTAAGAACGTCATCTCTGCATTGCAGTCATCAGGCAATAAGCTTCATGGTATCCTTGAAACTTTATCAAACAAAGAAAATTAAAAATAAAAATAAACAATTAAATCAGATAAAAAATGGCAGATTTAAAAGCTTTTGCAGAACAATTAGTTAACCTTTCAGTAAAGGAAGTAAACGAACTTGCTCAAATTTTGAAAGAAGAATATGGTATTGAACCTGCTGCTGCAGCTGTTGCTGTTGCTGCTGGTCCTGCTGCTGGCGCTGCAGCTGCTGAGGAGAAGACATCTTTCGACGTAGTATTGAAGAGCGCAGGTGCAAGCAAGCTTGCTGTAGTAAAGCTTGTTAAGGAACTTACAGGTCTTGGCTTGAAGGAAGCTAAGGAATTGGTAGATGGCGCTCCTAACACAGTTAAGGAAGGTCTTGCTAAGGCTGACGCTGAAGGCTTGAAGAAGCAATTGGAAGACGCTGGAGCTGAAGTTGAACTTAAATAATATTGCCTGATTTTCAGGTAATTAGGTTAAGAATCTTCTCACAAGACGATTCTTAACCTTTTTGTGTTATAATTAAAATTTGAGTTCACATAATTTATTTTTCAATGTCAGTTACTAAACAAACTCGCGTTAATTTCGCATCGGTAAAAAATCCGTTACCATATCCAGATTTTTTGGAGGTGCAATTAAAGTCATTCAGAGATTTTCTGCAATTAGATACTCCAACTGAGAAAAGAAAAAACGAGGGTCTGTATAAAGTCTTTGCCGAGAATTTCCCTATTGCTGATACTCGCAACAACTTTGTACTTGAATTCCTTGACTATTACATCGATCCGCCTCGCTACACTATAGCAGAATGCCTTGAAAGAGGATTGACCTATAGCGTGCCATTGAAGGCAAAGATGAAATTGTATTGTACTGATCCCGACCACGAGGATTTCGCAACTGTAGTTCAAGATGTATATCTTGGACCAATCCCGTATATGACGGACAAAGGCACATTCGTGATTAACGGTGCAGAGCGTGTGGTAGTGTCTCAGCTCCACCGTTCGCCTGGCGTATTCTTCGGTCAGAGCACCCATGCCAATGGTACAAAACTCTATTCAGCCCGTATTATTCCATTCCGCGGATCATGGATTGAATTCGCTACTGATATCAACAATGTGATGTATGCCTACATCGACCGTAAGAAGAAACTTCCGGTGACTACATTGCTGCGTGCTATCGGTCTTGAAAGCGATAAAGACATTATTGAAATTTTTGGCCTTGCCGAAGAACTCAAAGTAACAAAAGCTAACTTGAAGAAGGCTGTGGGCCGCAAGTTGGCTGCCCGTGTATTGAAGACATGGGTAGAAGACTTTGCCGATGAAGATACCGGTGAAGTCGTTTCAATCGAGCGTAACGACGTTATCCTCGATCGTGAAACAGTGATTGAGGAGGAGAATATCGACGAGATTCTCGATTCAGGCGTACAAAACATCCTTCTTCACAAGGAGGATGCCAACAATAATGATTACGCTATCATCTTCAACACTCTTCAAAAAGATACAAGTAACTCTGAAAAAGAGGCTATCCACTATATCTATCGTCAATTGCGCAACGCGGAGCCACCAGATGATGCAAGTGCTCGTGAAGTTATAACCAACCTGTTCTTCTCAGAGAAGCGTTATGACCTTGGTGACGTGGGACGTTTCCGCATCAACAAGAAACTTAATCTGACAACTCCAATGGATGTGAGAGTGCTTACAAAGGAGGATATTATTGCCATCATTAAGTATCTTATCGGGCTTATCAACTCCAAGACCGACGTTGATGATATCGACCACTTGAGCAACCGCCGTGTGCGTACAGTTGGCGAGCAATTGTATAACCAGTTTGGCGTGGGATTGGCACGTATGTCGCGTACAATCCGTGAGCGTATGAACGTCCGCGACAATGAGGTGTTCACACCGATTGACTTGATCAACGCGAAGACAATATCTTCGGTTATCAACACATTCTTCGGAACAAATGCCTTGTCGCAATTCATGGACCAGACCAACCCGCTTGCAGAAATCACACACAAGCGTCGTATGTCGGCCCTCGGTCCTGGCGGTCTGTCGCGTGAGCGTGCAGGCTTCGAGGTGCGTGACGTGCATTACACCCACTATGGCCGTCTTTGTCCTATTGAGACGCCAGAAGGTCCAAACATCGGTCTTATATCATCACTTTGCGTATATGCGAAGATTAATGACCTCGGTTTCGTAGAGACTCCTTACCGCAAGGTGGAAAACAGCAAGGTAAATCTCAACAACAACGAGGTAGTGTATATGACTGCCGAGCAGGAAGAGGGCAAGATTATCGCTCAAGGTAATGCGCCACTGAACGACGACGGCAGCTTCATACGCAACAAAGTAAAAGCTCGTCTTGATGCCGACTTCCCAGTAGTAGCTCCTGAAGAGGTGCAGCTTATGGACGTTTCGCCAGTGCAGATTGCATCAATCGCAGCTGCGATGATTCCGTTCCTTGAGCATGACGACGCGAACCGCGCATTGATGGGATCAAACATGATGCGCCAGGCAGTGCCGTTGCTGCGCAGCGAGGCTCCTATCGTCGGTACAGGTATTGAGGCTCAACTTGCATACGATTCACGCACTCAGATTCAAGCCGAGGGCGCAGGTGTGATTGAATATGTAGATGCAGATGTCATCCGCATACGCTATGACCGCACCGAGGACGAGGAGTTCGTAAGTTTCGAGGATTCAGTGAAAGAATACCGCTTGCCTAAATTCCGCAAGACAAACCAAAGCACCACTATCGACTTGCGTCCAATATGCGATAAGGGACAGCGTGTCGAGAAGGGCGACATATTGACCGAAGGCTACTCTACCGAGAACGGAGAGCTTGCAATCGGGCGTAACTTGAAGGTGGCATATATGCCATGGAAGGGTTACAACTATGAGGATGCCATCGTGCTTAACGAACGCATGGTGCGTGAAGACATCCTTACTTCAGTCCACGTCGATGAATACACACTTGAAGTGCGTGAGACCAAGCGCGGTATGGAGGAATTGACATCTGATATTCCAAACGTGAGTGAGGATGCAACCAAAGACCTCGACGAGCGCGGTATCATCCGTGTCGGCGCACACGTTGTTCCTGGAGATATCCTTATAGGTAAGATTACTCCTAAGGGTGAATCAGATCCTACTCCAGAGGAGAAGTTGCTCCGCGCAATCTTCGGCGACAAGGCTGGCGATGTGAAGGACGCTTCATTGAAGGCTTCACCATCGTTGAAGGGTGTTATCATAGGTACCAACCTCTTCGCCCGCGCAGCAAAGAAGAAGAGAGGCAAAGGCGCAAATTCTCAGCTCGTAGAGCTTGACGCTCAATTCGATGAACGCAAACTCGCATTGAAGACCCGTCTTCTTGAGAAATTGCTTGTGCTTACCGACGGTAAGACTTCGCAAGGCATCAAGGACTTCTTGGGCTCTGAAATCGTTGCTAAGGATGTTAAGTTCACCAACTCTATTCTTGACAACATCGACTATGAGACAGTAAACTTGAGCAAGTGGACCGACGATGCGCACGCCAACGACATGATTCGTGCCACTGTGATGAACTACTTGCGTAAGTATAAGGAAATCGACGCTGAGCTACGTCGCAAGAAATTCGACATATCGATAGGTGATGAGCTGCCATCGGGCATTATGCAACTTGCCAAAGTATATGTCGCTAAGAAGCGTAAGATTGGTGTCGGCGATAAGATGGCAGGTCGTCACGGTAACAAGGGTATCGTGTCGCGCGTGGTACGCCAAGAAGATATGCCATTCCTTGCCGACGGTACTCCTGTTGATATTGTCCTTAACCCGCTGGGTGTGCCTTCGCGTATGAATATCGGACAGATATTCGAGGCAGTTCTCGGTTGGGCTGGTCGCGAGTTGAACGTGAAGTTCGCCACTCCAATCTTCGACGGAGCAAGTCTCGACGACTTGAACGAATGGACCGACAAGGCAGGCCTTCCACGTTATGGCAAGACTTACCTATATGACGGCGGAACCGGTGAGCGTTTCGACCAACCAGCAACAGTGGGTGTGACATATATGCTTAAGCTCGGTCACATGGTTGAAGACAAGATGCACGCCCGCAGTATCGGTCCGTACTCACTTATCACTCAGCAGCCACTTGGAGGTAAGGCACAATTCGGTGGTCAGCGTTTCGGAGAAATGGAAGTCTGGGCGCTCGAAGCATTCGGCGCATCACACGTTCTACAAGAAATCCTTACTATCAAGAGTGATGACGTGGTAGGTCGTAGCAAGGCATACGAGGCAATCGTCAAGGGCGAGCCAATGCCAACTCCTGGAATACCAGAGTCGCTTAATGTATTGCTCCACGAGCTACGCGGCCTTGGTCTTAGCATCAACTTAGAATAATTTCAAAACTCTTTATACTCAAGAATACAAAATATGGCTTTTAGAAAAGATAATAAAATAAAGAGTAATTTCTCAAAGATTTCCATCGGCCTCGCATCTCCAGACGAAATTCTGGAGATGTCGTCGGGCGAGGTGTTGAAACCAGAGACTATCAACTATCGTACCTACAAACCAGAGCGTGACGGCTTGTTCTGCGAGCGTATTTTCGGCCCGGTAAAGGACTATGAGTGCCATTGTGGAAAGTACAAGCGCATCCGTTACAAAGGTATCGTGTGCGACCGTTGCGGTGTGGAAGTCACAGAGAAGAAGGTTCGCCGTGAGCGCATGGGACACATCCAACTTGTAGTCCCGGTGGCGCACATCTGGTATTTCCGTTCATTGCCAAACAAGATAGGTTATCTGCTCGGTCTTCCATCGAAGAAACTTGATGCAGTAATCTACTACGAGCGTTATATTGTCATCAATCCGGGAACAGTGGAAGGAGTAGCAAAGCTCGACCTGCTTTCGGAAGATGAATATCTTGATATCGTAGATAAATTGCCAAAGGAGAACGCACTCCTTGAAGACACCGATCCAAACAAGTTCATCGCTAAGATGGGTGCCGACGCAATCTACGACTTGCTATGCAACATCGACCTTGACTCGTTGTCTTACGAACTGCGTGACCGCGCAGGTCGCGAAGGCTCGCAGCAGCGCAAGACAGAGGCGTTGAAGCGTCTTCAGGTGGTTGAGTCGTTCCGTATGTCGAAGAATCGCAACCGTCCTGAATGGATGATTTTGAAAGCCATACCAGTCACTCCTCCAGAGTTGCGTCCATTGGTGCCACTTGATGGCGGACGTTTCGCAACCAGCGACTTGAATGACTTGTATCGTCGTGTAATCATCCGTAACAACCGCTTGAAGCGACTGATTGAAATCAAAGCTCCAGAGGTGATTTTGCGTAATGAGAAGCGTATGCTTCAAGAGGCAGTGGATTCACTTCTCGACAACTCTCGTAAATCGAGCGCAGTCAAGACCGATTCCAACCGTCCGTTGAAGTCACTTTCAGACAGCTTGAAAGGTAAGTCAGGACGTTTCCGTCAGAACTTGCTCGGTAAGCGTGTCGATTATTCAGCGCGTTCGGTTATCGTCGTAGGTCCAGAACTGAAGATGCACGAGTGCGGTATTCCAAAATATATGGCATCAGAGCTTTACAAGCCATTCATCATACGCAAACTTATTGAGCGCGGTATCGTGAAGACTGTGAAGAGTGCCAAGAAGATTGTCGATCGCAAGGAGCCTGTGGTATGGGACATCCTGGAATATGTGATGAAGGGACACCCAGTTTTGCTGAACCGTGCTCCTACACTTCACCGTCTTGGTATCCAAGCATTCCAGCCAAAGATGATTGAGGGTAAGGCTATCCAACTTCACCCACTTGCATGTACGGCATTCAACGCCGACTTCGACGGTGACCAGATGGCGGTACACTTGCCACTCGGCAACGAGGCTGTGCTTGAGGCTCAAATGCTTATGCTCGGATCACACAACATCCTTAACCCAGCCAACGGCGCACCTATTACCGTGCCGTCGCAGGATATGGTGCTTGGTCTTTACTACATCACCAAGTTGCGTAAGGGCGACAAAGGAGAGGGCTTGAAGTTCTATGGCCCAGAGGAAGCAGAGATTGCATATAACGAAGGAAAAGTCACACTTCACGCCATCGTATCGGTAGTAGTCGATGACCTCGACGAAAACGGCAACATCGTGAAGGTGCTAAAAGAAAATACATCAGTAGGTCGCGTGTTGTTCAATCAATATGTGCCTAAGGAAATCGGCTATGTGAATGAGATTGTGTCAAAGAAGTCACTTCGCGGAATCATCAGCCGAGTAATTAAGACTTGCGGTATTCCACGTTCTGCCCAGTTCCTTGACGATATCAAGAATATGGGTTATCGTATGGCATTCGAGGGAGGTCTGTCATTCAACTTGGGTGACATCATCATTCCTAAGGAGAAAGAGGAATACGTGCAAGAAGGTTATCGTGAGGTAGAAGAGGTGATGGCTAACTATAGTATGGGTCTTATCACCAACACCGAGCGTTACAACCAGGTAATCGATATTTGGACAAACGTCAATTCAAAGCTGACAGATACCTTGATGAAGCAGATTTCATCCGACCAGCAAGGTTTCAACTCAGTGTATATGATGCTTGATTCCGGCGCCCGTGGTTCTAAAGACCAGATTCGTCAGCTTTCGGGTATGCGTGGTCTTATGGCTAAGCCACAAAAGAGTGGTTCTGAAGGCGGTCAGATTATCGAGAACCCTATCTTGGCAAACTTTAAGGAAGGTCTGTCGGTGCTTGAGTACTTTATCTCTACTCACGGTGCTCGTAAGGGTCTTGCGGATACAGCGTTGAAGACAGCCGATGCAGGTTATTTGACACGTCGTCTTGTGGATGTGGCACACGATGTCATCATCACCGAGGAAGACTGCGGAACATTGCGCGGACTTGTATGCACCGAGGTCAAGAACAACGAAGACGTTGTGGCTACACTTGGCGAGCGCATCCTTGGACGTGTTTCTGTTCATGATGTAGTTGATCCTGTGACAGGCGATATAATCGTTCACAGCGGTGAGGAAATCAACGATGCTGCTGCCGAGCGCATCGAGGCTTCGCCAATCGAATCGGTTGAAATCCGCTCAGTGCTCACTTGTGAATCTAAGAAAGGCGTGTGCGCTAAGTGCTACGGCCGTAACCTTGCCACCAACCGTATGGTTCAGAAGGGAGAGGCTGTCGGCGTAATCGCGGCACAGTCAATCGGTGAGCCGGGTACTCAGCTTACACTTCGTACATTCCACGTCGGTGGTGTTGCATCAAATATTGCTGCCGTGTCTAATATTACATCACGCTACGATGGTCTTCTCGAAATCGACGAACTTCGTACCGTGCCGGGTGAAGAGCATGATGTAGTCGTTGGACGTATGGCAGAAATGCGTATCATCGAGCCTACCACTAACATGGTGCTTACGACAGCAAATATCTCATATGGTTCTAAGCTGTTCAAGAAGCCGGGCGAAATGGTAAAGAAGGGTGATGTGATTTGCGAATGGGACCCATTCAATGCCGTAATCGTATCGGAAGTTACTGGTATAATCAAGTATGAGAACTTCATCGAGGGTGTGACCTACCGTGAAGAGGTGGATGAGACATCGGGCAACAGCGAAAAGATTATCATCGAGTCGAAAGACCGTACGAAGGTTCCAGAAGCTCAATTATATAATGCGCAAGGCGAACTTGAGAAAACTTATTCGCTTCCAGTTAATGCGCACTTGATGATTAACGAAGGTGAAGAGGTGAAGAGTGGAGAGGTGTTCGTGAAGATACCTCGTGCTGCTGGTAGCGCAGGTGATATCACCGGTGGTCTTCCTCGTGTCACTGAGTTGTTTGAGGCTCGTAACCCATCTAATCCGGCTATCGTGAGCGAAATCGATGGTGAGGTTAAGTTCGGCAAGATTAAGCGCGGTAATCGTGAAATCGAAGTTACTTCCAAGCTTGGAGAGATCAAGAAGTATCTTGTCCCATTGTCGAAGCAGATTCTTGTTCAGGAGAACGACTTCGTGCGTGCCGGCACTCCTCTTTCAGATGGTGCTGTCACTCCGAGCGACATCCTTAACATCATGGGACCGACTGCCGTACAAGATTATATCGTGAACGAAGTGCAAGACGTTTACCGTCTGCAAGGTGTGAAGATTAACGATAAGCACTTTGAGGTAATCGTTCGCCAGATGATGCGTAAGGTCAATATCCTTGATCCGGGCGACACACGCTTCCTTGAGCAACAAGTAGTGGACAAGCGCGACTTCATGGACGAGAACGACCGCATCTGGGGCAAGAAAGTCGTAGTGGATGCTGGAGATTCTGATAACGTGAAGGCAGGTCAGATAATCACTGCCCGTAAGTTGCGTGATGAGAACTCGGCCTTGAAGCGTCGTGACAAGAAGCCTATTAGTGTTCGTGATGCTGTTCCTGCAACATCAGAACAGATACTGCAAGGTATCACACGCGCTGCACTTCAGACATCAAGCTTCATGTCGGCCGCATCATTCCAGGAGACTACCAAGGTTCTTAACGAAGCAGCTATCAACGGCAAGGTTGATTACCTTGAGGGCATGAAAGAGAATGTGATTTGCGGACACTTGATTCCAGCCGGAACTGGTCTTCGTGAGTATGACCGTCTGCTCGTGGGTTGTAAAGATGACTTCAACGGATTGAACTTCGGGAAGAAATCGACTGATGCAACTGTGAGCATTGATGAGAAACTTGCTGACTAATAAGCTAAGAAATTAGTAACTGAATAATTATAACACAAAATAGAAAGAGCATCTGGATGTGAATTCAGATGCTCTTTCTTATTTCTTGGCCAGCTTGAGCTCGCTTTATCCTCGGAGTTCCTGAATGCTTGAGCTATATGGCAGCTTTGAGAAGTGATGTGTAAGGGTACGGAATTTGTGGACTTGTTGAGAAATTGGGGGAATAATTTCGTTTTCTTGAAAAGTTGTCGTATCTTTGTTAATCAATGATTTGCGGATATTGATTGAGGGAAGACTTGAGCCAAAGTCTTGCTATATACATAAGATGTCGCATTATTGTCTATGTAAAAAGAATTTATAATTATGTCAAGAAACGAAAAGGATTTAGAAGGTGTGAGCCTGCTTGGCAATCAAGGTGTGAAATATCCTACTGATTACGCTCCCGAATTGCTTGAGACATTTGTGAATAAACATCCTGAGAATGAATATCTCGTAACATTTAATTGTCCGGAGTTTACCACGCTTTGTCCTAAAACAGGACAGCCTGATTTCGGCAAGATTATAATCAATTATATACCTCGTGAGCGTATGGTGGAGAGCAAGAGCTTGAAGCTGTATTTGTTCAGCTTCCGCAATCATGGCGATTTCCATGAGGATTGTGTGAATATCATCATGAAAGATCTTGTGAAATTGATGGATCCGCGTTATCTTGAAGTAGTGGGCGTGTTTATGCCGCGTGGTGGCATATCGATATATCCGTTTGCCAACTATGGTGACGCTGAGCATCAAGATATGGCGAAGCAGCGTATGCTTGCAATGTTTCGCAGCGAGTGAGTGAAAAAATTCAAGTTAAAAGAAATAATAAAAACATGATATGAAGGATTCGGTTCTTATATTATCGGGCGGAATGGATTCAGTCACTATGCTTTATGAGTTTAAGAACGATATAGCTGTGGCTGTGACATTTGACTATGGCTCTAATCATAACAAGCGTGAAGCTGAATATGCGTCGCTCCATTGCGAGAGACTTGGCATTGAGCATCTGCTTATTCCGCTTGACTTTATGCATAAGTATTTCAAGAGCTCACTGCTTGAGGGTGCTGATGCGATTCCCGAGGGGAGCTATGCCGATGAGAATATGAAATCGACTGTAGTTCCTTTCCGCAATGGAATAATGCTGGCTGTGGCTTGCGGTATTGCGGAAAGCCGTGGGCTGAAGCATGTGATGATGGCTAACCATTTTGGGGACCATTCCATATATCCCGATTGCCGTGCAGCTTTTGTGAAATCGATGAGTGAGGCAATGAGTGCCGGCACATACGATGGTATTACTGTGACTGCTCCTTATACTGGCATCTCGAAGACTGACATTGCCCGACACGGTGCCGCTCTCGGCATCAACTATGCTGAGACGTATTCATGCTATAAGGGAGGCGAGAAGCATTGCGGAAAATGCGGAACTTGTGTGGAACGCAAGGAGGCTATGCGTGATGCCGGAATACCCGACCCGACAGAATACGAGGGGTGATAAATCATTATTTAATTGCGCCCGAGCGGCGTGCCAAGATAAATTAGTATTATATATATGTATTACATAAAAAAAACATTGGAGGTGTCGGCTTGCCACAAGCTTAAATTAAGTTATGAGAGCAAATGCACAAATCTGCACGGTCATAACTGGCTTATTACGGTGTATTGCAAATCGGCAACTCTGAACAGTGACGGCATGGTGTGTGACTTTACGCATATAAAAAATGCTATAAAAGAACGCCTCGACCATCAGAACCTTAATGATGTGCTGCCATTCAACCCTACGGCTGAGAATATTGCCCGATGGGTTGTGGATTCCATTCCTGAATGTTACAGAGCTGATGTGCAGGAGTCGGAAAATAATATTGCAAGCTACATCGACGAGTAAATAACGGCATAATGCAATGAATAAACGATGAAGAAGATAAACGAAATATTCTATTCTCTGCAAGGGGAAGGTGCAAACACTGGCGTTCCGGCAGTGTTTGTGCGTTTTTCGGGGTGCAATCTGCGCTGCTCATTCTGCGACACGCAGCACGAACAAGGTGTGTTGATGACAGATGAAGACATATTTGCGGAGGTGAACCGTTATCCACAGTCGCGTCTTGTGGTGCTTACTGGCGGAGAACCATCGCTGTTCATAGATGAAGATTTTGTTGCACGACTGAAGTCGGCGACAGGCAAGCGGATAGCGATAGAGACCAACGGAACAAATCCGTTGCCTCGAAACATTGACTGGGTCACGCTGTCGCCCAAAAGCGGATTTGATGGCGGCGACTTGCACCAAGTGCGGCTATCGGAATGTGATGAGCTGAAAGTGGTGAATGTGGGGCAGCGGCTTGAACCGTATTTTAAGTATAAGGCAAAGGAATACTATTTGCAACCATGCTATTGCGACAATGAGGATGAGCGCAAGGCAAACATCAAGGCAACCATTGATGCGGTGATGAATGATCCACGATGGCGATTGTCGTTGCAGACACACCGTATTCTCGACATAAGATAGCGAGACTTGGTGTCATCTTTAATCTACTGAAGCCTATATCGGTCAATTTAACAACCAATCGGGACTAAAAAAACGACTACAAGAATAACCCAAAATTCGTTCATTTAGATTTGGGATAACAACAATAATAACACAACAACGAAAGATGGATGTAGAAGGTCTAATCTCCGACCTCGCACTGATACTTGTGCTTGGTGCAATATCGACATTGATATTCAAAAAATTAAAGCAGCCTATAGTGCTTGGATATGTCGTAGCTGGATTTATTGCAGGTCCGCACTTCTCATATTTTTTCACCATACACAATGAGGCTAATATCGACTTTTGGGCGCAGATAGGTATTATCGTTCTGCTGTTCTCGCTCGGACTTGAGTTCAGTTTCAAGAAATTGATGAACGTGGGCGGCTCAGCCATTGTCACGGCACTTATAATAGTGGCTGGCATGATGGGGCTTGGTTTCCTTGTGGGGCGTGTGCTTTCATTCAGCAATATCAACTGCCTCTTTCTTGGCGGAATGCTCTCGATGTCATCTACGACGATTATAATCAAGGCTTTAAACGACTTGAATATGTCGCACAGGCGATTTGTCCCGCATGTGCTTGCCGTGCTTATATGTGAAGACCTTTTTGCCGTGGTGATGATGGTGCTGCTATCTTCGATAGCCATCAACAACAGTGTGGCTGGTGGCGAGATGCTGATGAGCGTGCTGAAGCTTGTATTCTTCCTCGTTATATGGTTTTCGGTGGGAGTGTTCATCATTCCGACATTCTTCAAGCATTCGCGCAAACTGATAAACGACGAGATTCTGCTCGTGGTGGCAATGGGTATGTGCTTCCTTATGGCTGTATTTTCTGTGTATTCAGGCTTCTCGCTCGCGCTTGGAGCATTCATAATGGGATCGATACTTGCCGGAACTTGCGAGGCGGAGCATATAGAACATGTGGTGAAACCAGTAAAAGACCTTTTTGGAGCGGTGTTCTTCATTTCGGTGGGGATGATGGTGAATCCGCAGATTATAATGGAGTATTCAAGCACCATCCTTATTCTCTCGCTTGTGGTGATTGTGGGCATGATAATCTTCGGAACATTCGGAATGCTTGCCACAGGACAAAGCTTGAAAATCGCCATCGAGTCGGGGTTCAGCCTTACGCAGATAGGAGAATTTGCATTTATCATAGCATCACTCGGCTTGTCGCTGAAAGTGCTTGACCCTACGCTATATCCAATAGTGGTGGCAGTGTCGGTGATAACCACATTCTTCACACCCTATTTCATAAAGTGGGCAGAGCCTTTCTACAACTGGATAGAGCCGCATCTGCCGGCACGGCTGACGTATCTGCTTGAAAGATACAGCAAGCAGGAGTCGGTGGTGAGCGAAGAGCGGGAAATCTGGAAAGCCGTGTTGGGAAGATATGCGTGGAGGGTGATTCTGTATTCATCGCTATTGATAGCCATAATCATAGTGTCAAACAATTATGTGGCACCTATAGTTGATGACATAATCGGAGCTGAATGGGGCGGAATAGTGACAGCGATTGCCACACTTTCGGTGATGTCGCCATTCCTGCTTGCACTGTCGTTGCCGTCAATCAAGCGCAGCGAGGTGGAACGTCTTCAAGCAAAATCGGGCAGCAGCTCCACTATGCCGCTCGTGGTGATGACAATTTTCCGCATACTGATAACATTCGGCTTCGTGTCGTGGTATCTGGGACGTGAGTTCTCGCTTGCCACAGGTGTCACGGTGGGGCTCGCGATAGTGGTTATTCTCGTCATATTCCTGTCGAACAAGGTGCGCAGGCACATGCACGACATAGAGTCGCGCTTCATGAGAAATCTCAATGAGCGAGAGCTTCGTCGCAGCGGACATGACAGCAATCTTGTGTCGGATCTTCATGTGGCATATATCCGTGTGGGCTACAGTTGCCCATTTGTGGGCGACAAGCTGCGCAATTCTGATATTCGCAAGAATTATGGGGTGAATGTGGTGAGCATTCAGCGCGGAGCGCAGACTTTTCCTATTCCCAATGGAGATATGCGAATATTCCCGGGCGATATGCTTGGCGTGATTGGAAATGACGAGCAGATACAGCGAGTGCTTCCTATCATCGAAGATGACCCTAATGCCGCAGCCAATGCCCCAATCGGCGATGATGTAGATGTCAGATTTCTGCCGCTTGAGCTTGGCGACAATTCTCCGCTCATCGGTAAGAGCTCAGCTTCAGCCCGGCTACGCGACGACTACCAGTCGCTGCTTGTGGCAATCCAGCGTGGCGAGAACGACTACATAAAGCCTACTGGCAATGAAGTGTTCCAGCCGCACGACATATTGTGGCTCGTAGGCAATGAGAAAAAACTCGCTGAATTGAAATAGCTTCAGAAATTCAGCAGCCCCAGGTCATAGAGGAAAATCAGAGCTATGCTGATGGGGGCGATATAGCGCATGCAGAAGTATATAGGGCGTTTCAGCGTGATGCGTCGAACACCATAGTCGGTGAGCTGCTCATCTACGATTTTGCGGTCGATAATCCACCCTACAAAAATCGACAATGCCATACCGCCAACTGGCAGCAGCACATTCGACGAAACATAGTCAAAGAGCTCGAACATTGTCATCCCGAAAATCTTGAAGTCGCCAAGCACATTGAACGACAATGCGCATATCGTGCCGAACACGAGAGCTATGGCTGTGTTTAGCGCAGTGGCTTTGTTGCGGCTGAGCTTGCGCTCTTCGGTGAAATAGCTGATTGATATTTCGCTCATGGATATAGTAGATGTTATGGATGCGAAAAACAGCAGCAGGAAGAATGCAATCGACCAGAAATATCCTCCTGGCATCTGCTGGAAGATGCTTGGCAATATCTCAAACACCAGTTTTGGACCGGCAGTCGGCTCAAGCCCGAATGAGAACACGGCAGGGAAGATTATGATTCCGGCAAGGACAGCCACAAGCGTGTCGAGAGCTGCTATGATGGTCGCGCTGCGCACGATAGGTGTCTTGTCGGAGAAATAGGACGCATAGGTGAGCAGACAGGTCAGTCCAAGGCTTAGCGAGAAAAAAGCCTGTCCCATAGCACCGAGAACTACATGCGATGTAATCTTGGAGAAATCGGGGTTGAATAAGAAATCAAGACCTCGCCGTGCGTCGGGCAGCATAAGCGAATTGATGCAGAATATCACAAGGATGACAAAAAGCACTGGCATTAAGATATTGGAAATTCGCTCGATGCCTTTTTCCACTCCTCGCCGCAAAACAAGGAAATTGAGCAGAAGAAACAGTATTGTCCATGCCACCGAGCGTACTGGGCTTGCAGTGAACTCGCCGAAAATATGCGCATACTCCTGCGAGGTGTGTCCACTAAGCCCGCCAACAACCGACTGATAGAGGTATTCCACAATCCAGCCAGCCACCACCGAGTAGAAGCTGAGAATCATGAGCGAAGCCAATATGCCCACATACGATACCCAGTGGAATCTTGTGTGCGGGGCAAGTGTCTTGAGGGCAGTGAGTGCATTGCGGTGGGTGGAGCGGCCTATGACAAACTCAGCAATCATCACTGGGATGCCGAGCAGCAGCACACACAGCAGATATAGCATCAAGAAAGCTCCGCCGCCGTGTTCGCCAGCTTCGTAAGGGAATCTCCATATATTACCAAGTCCTACCGCCGAACCGACTGTGGCGGCTATCACGCCTAAGCGTGTGGCGAATTGTGCGCGTGTTGTCTTAGCCATTGTAATTGTTTATTATGTGGGTCTTAGTTATCAAAAAGTGTTTATTGGTCGCTGAGAGTTGTCGGCACTCTTGCGTCTATGCGATGCTGGTCGGTGGGCTGACTTTGCCCTTTTTTTATGTGTGGAGTCGATTCGAGCAGAATCCAGTGCGCATCGCAGTTGCTCAATCTGCTGCAAGTCGGTCTCGCTTATTGTGGCAGAGCCGTTGCCAGAGCCTATGTTCCCGACCAAATACCTTGCCAACAAAGCTGCCGCTATCAAGATGATGATGGCGAGCAGCGCAGTGCGTTGCCGCATTGACATAGCTGATTTCTGAAACCGCCTCATGCTCCAATAAGATTGATGAGTTGCGACACGAGTATTGCGGCAATCAAGACTGGGCAGATGAACTTCACAAGGAACTGCACGAAAGGTGCTGCCCAAGAGTTGAACGAACCATAGTTGGTGAGCTCATTGCGGATAAAGTTGCGGTGCAGCACCCAGCCCACATAGAAGCAGATGCCTATTGCGCTCATCGGCAATATTAGATTAGTCGTAATCGAATCGAGGAAGTCAAATACCGCAAGACCGGCAATTTTAAGGCTCGGTACGGCTCCGAGCGATAGCGAGCATATCGCACTGGTCAGAAACAGTGGCAGCAATATTATGAGGCAAGCCCTTGTGCGGCGCATCTTGAAGCGGTCGCGCAGGAATGCTATAGACACTTCGGCGATGGAAACTGTGGATGTGACAGTGGCGATGAACAGCAGCAAGAAGAACATTATAGCCCAAATCTGCGAGCCGCTCATCTGTGTGAAAATCCCCGGCAGTGTTACGAATACGAGAGTAGTTCCGGCAAGTCCATCGGGATTGTCGGCAAGACCGAAACTTGCCACGGCAGGAAATATGATAAGTCCCATAAGCACAGCCACGAGAAAGTCGCAAGCCGACACAGTGACAGCCGTGCGCGTCATCATAGTCTTTTTAGGAAAATAAGAAGCATAGGTCACAAGTATTCCCATTCCGAGACTCAGAGAGAAGAACGCCTGTCCAAGTGCGCTAATAACGACACTGCTCGTGATTTTAGAAAAATCGGGTTTCAGGAAGAACTTCACGCCCTCCATCGAGCCGGGAAGCGACAGCGATATGCAGCAGAATATCAGCAGCAGCACGAAAAGCACAGGCATCAGCACGTTAGACAGCTTCTCGATACCCTTCTGTACACCTTTTATCAAGATATAAAGATTTATCAATATCATCACATAAGTCCAGATGACCGGTTTTGTCGGAGAAGAAATCAAGTTGTTCATCTGCTGCGTGAAAACAGCACTGTTGGCAACCGAGCCCGCCGCAGCGTCAATTCCGTCAAACAATCCGCCAGTGACCGACTGGATGAGATATTCCAGCGACCATCCAGCCACCACCATATAGTAAGGCAAAATCAAGTAGGAAGCGAGCAGTCCCATAGCACCGATAATCCACCATTTCTTCCCTGGCGTGAGGTGCATGAAAGAACCAACTGAATCTGAGTGGCCCGCACGGCCAAGAGAAAACTCGGCAAGCATTACAGGGATGCCAAGCAACAGCACACATCCCAAATATACCAATAAAAACGCTGAGCCGCCACTGCTCTGCACAACACTCGGAAATCGCCAGATGTTTCCTAACCCTACGGCTGAACCTACTGTAGCAGCAATAACTCCAATTTTAGATGCAAATCCTGAATTATTATGTGTCATTTTTATAACTAAAAAACTGTATATCTTATGAAATTATCACAATTTCTTGAAAATTTCTGCAAAATTAGTAATAATTCGTGTAATTTGCTAAAACTGCGAAGATTATTTTGCCTAAATGATGAACATTTAGTACTTGGTAGGTTCAATTGGCAAGTGCAAATTTAGCAATTTGTTTGAAGAACTCACAT
>CAYWOC010000036.1:0-20488 GCA_964459845.1 uncultured Muribaculaceae bacterium
TATTCCCTCATAATTTATATTGTACTAGACGCTCTGTTATCCCGAACTGGGGTAAGGATTGACATGCTCTCGATATCCTCAGGGTTGATATCCATCACACGGTTGGAGTTGGTGGTGGCAGCAGCTTGCATACCATCGTATGCCGAGTTACCGATAGACGAAGTAGAGTTATCATAGATGACACCATCCACAACAAACAGCGGCTGGTTGTCGCGCTCAAGAGATGTACCACCACGAAGTACGATTTGAGAACCGGCACCTGCCGCACCCGAAGTCTGGGTGATTGTCACACCGGCAACCTTACCGGCAAGTGAGTTGATGGCATTGGCACTCTTGTTCTTCATCAATTCATCCGAATTGACATTATCAAGGGCATAACCGAGAGCCTTACGGTCCTTCTTGATACCCATTGCAGTGACTACAACCTCATCGAGGTCGGTAGTTCCGCTAAGCTTTACGTTGATAGGAGCTCCGGTCACTTTCACCTCTTGCGTCTTTGATCCCACATAAGAGATTACAAGGGTGCTTCCCACTGGAGCGTCGATGGCAAACTTACCATCAAGGTCGGTGGCTGCGCCTTTCTTTGTGCCTTTCAGCATAACTGTGGCACCGATAAGGGGCTCACCATTGGAATCGGTCACTGTACCTGTGGCCTTTCCAGTCTGTGCTACTGCAGTAAATCCAGTGGAATTACTGCCGCCAAAATATGCGGGCGACCCGCATGCGAGTGATAGCGCTACAAACAATGAAAATTGCTTCTTCATAAGCGTACAAGTTTGTTAATAATATTAGGTTAAAAAATAGTTGTCACAAAAACATTTATCCGTCGCGCAGATGCCTTTCCTTGATTTTCTCTCTCGTTTTAGTTAATTCAGGCACCTGCCGCAATCAAAACATCGCCTAAATATACTAAACACCGCACAACTGCACAAATTTTTCCATAAAAAATTAAGAAATTTGAAAAAAATGCCAAAACATAACACCCAAACCCACAAAATATGTTATAAAACATATCATCGCAGCCCACGCACGTTATTGATAAGCCGTCAGCCGCACATGCGGCATTTAACCATAAAAAAGTTAAACAATTTAGAATGCTGAATTTTATAAAACAGATACATTTTTTTGCAATTTATGCAGAAAAATCAAGGTTCAGACAAAAAAACAGCCAAAAAAAGTGTTTACAATATAAATAAATTGTATAACTTTGTTGGCAAGAGTAAATTCACCCCAAAAGTAAAAAAACTACCATTAACTCAACTACAAGGAATGAATAAGACTCTGAACGTGTAAAATTCATGAATCAATACTAAACACAAACGCTTATGAAAAAGCATTATGCTCTAATAGGAGCTTTGTTTATGGCATTTGGCTCTCCTTATTTCGGAGGGAACGCAGTCTCTGCGTCACCAGAGCCACAGGTAGCACAAGCTGCCACACAAGTCATCACTGGTGTTGTGACCGACGAGAATGGGGAACCCGTAATCGGAGCAAGCGTTATAGAGCCAGGCACCACGCGCGGCACTGTGACCGACATCGATGGCAAGTTCTCACTGCGCCTGAGCCGCAACGGCAAAGTGCGCATATCCTACGTCGGCTGCAAGACCCAGGAGATGAAAGCCGCCGACAATCTCAAAATCGTCCTCCAAGAAGACAAAGCCCTCCTCGACGAGGTAGTCGTAGTGGGATTCGGCTCACAGAAGCGCGCCAACCTTACTGGTGCCGTATCTACAGTAGATGTGGCAAAGACAGTGGAAAGCCGTCCTCTCGGTGATGTCACTAAAGCTCTTCAAGGTGCTGTGCCAGGTGTCACCATCACAGCTTCCGACGGTGCTATCAACTCCCAGCCACAGATCAAAATCCGTGGTACCGGTACTTTGTCTAACGGACAGACATCCAACCCTCTTATTATCGTGGATGGCGTGCCAACCGATGACATCTCATTCGTAAACCCGGAAGACATCGCTGAAATGTCGGTATTGAAGGATGCGGCTTCTGCTTCCATCTACGGTACTCGCGCAGCTTTCGGTGTCATCTTGATTACTACTAAATCGGGCAAGCAAGCTGAACGCGTGTCGGTAAAATATACCAACAACTTCTCTTGGAGCCAAGCAACAGTGCTTCCTGACTACGCTTCCGTTCCCGACCAAATCCGCGCTTATATCCAGACAAACAACCGTCATGGTGCCGACAGCGAACTTTTCGGCATGTACCTCGACAAGATGCTTCCTTATGCTGAAGCTTGGTACACTCAAAATGGCGGAAAGAAGAAGGGCTACAGCGAAATGAAGCCTTTCGAGAGCTGGGACAATGTGGGCGACTTCTATCAAGACCCAACAACTGGCGCAACAATGTATTATGCCGACTGGGATGTGAAGAACATCATGTTCAATAACGCTGCTCCTTCACAGAAGCACAATGTGAGCATCGACGGAAACACAGGCAAGACAGCCTATCGTGTATCTGCCGGTTATGACAGCCGTGAAGGCTTGATGTCGTTCACAAACGAGACTATGCGCCGATACAATGCAAGCGCAAGCCTATCTACTGAAATCTTCCCTTGGTTGCGTGCTGGCGCAAACGTCAACTTCTCTCAGAAGAAATACGACGGCAAGAACCTTTGGGGTCGTGGTGGCTACACATACATTTGGCGTTGGGGTTCTTTCTTCGGTCCTTATGGATACCGTCTCGCCGACGACGGCAAGATGTATGACCACCAGCCTATCGCCGACCGCAAGCAGAGCGGCACAAACACTGATATAGCTCGCGACTTGCGCTTGCAAGCTTATTTGGATGCAACCATCACAAAAGGCTTGATTCTTCATGCCGACTTCACTTATGATGTGACAAGCATCAACAACCAGCTCTCTTACCTTCCTATATATGGATGGAACAACTGGAGCAATGCTACTAAAGCTCCAGAGTATATGGTTAAACAAAACCAAACTTACGCTCAACAGAGCAACACTCGCCAAGACAAGTGGAATACCGACGTATATGCTACCTATGAGCTTAACTTGAATGATGCTCACAACTTCAAGATTATGGCTGGTACGCAGATTGACCGTCAAGAGTACAACTACTTCAGCGCACGCGTCAATGAACTTGGCGACAATGACAAGCCATTCCTTGGCCTTGCCACTGGTGGTACTGAGGGTACTGGTAAAACTATCACCAACACCATCACTCACCACGCTACAGCAGGCTTCTTCGGACGTATTAACTACGATTACAAGGGTATCTACCTGCTTGAGTTAAATGGTCGCTACGACAGTTCTTCTTCATTCCCAGCCGACAAGCAATGGGCATTCTTCCCATCGGCATCCGTAGGATACCGCTTCTCGGAAGAGGCTTACTTCACTCCTTTGAAGAAATATATCAACAATGCTAAGTTACGCTTGTCTTATGGTCAAGTAGGTAACGAGGCTATCGGTGATTATATGTTCCTTGAAAGAATATCTAAAAACACCTATGCCGCAAGCAATGTAAACGGACCACACTGGGTAAATGCTGGAGGCTCTGTAATCACAATGCTCAACACTCCATCACTTGTGTCTTCTTCTCTCACTTGGGAACGCATCTCAAATATAAATGCAGGTCTTGACCTCAGCTTCTTGAACAACAGCTTGAACGTAACATTCGACTGGTTCCAACGCGACACTAAGGACATGCTCGCTCCGGGTATGACTTTGCCTTCGGTACTTGGTGCAAGTGCTCCATACGCAAACACAGGACAACTCCGCACTCGCGGTTGGGAACTTGGCATAAGCTGGAATCAAAAATTCGGCGATGTTAATGTTTGGGCAAGTGCAAATGTATATGACGGCAAGACCAAAGTCGTTCACTACAACAACGCCAACAAGCTCATCAGTAACTTCTACGATGGAATGGAATACGGTGAAATCTGGGGCTTTGAAACCGACAGATACTTTGAGGAAAGTGATTTCAATGGCAAAGATGAAAATGGCAACTGGATATACAAAACTGGCGTAGCCAATCAGACTACACTTGAAAGCGGCTCATTCAAATATGGTCCTGGCGACATTAAGTTCAAGGATTTGAACGGTGATGGTGTAATCAACGGTGGTGACCCTAATATGAAAGATGAGAATGGAAACTTGATTCCTGTATCATCTGTTCGTAATCATGGTGACTTAAAGGTTATTGGCAACGCTACTCCTCGCTATGAGTATTCATTCCACTTGGGAGCATCTTGGAAAGGTATCGACATTGACCTATTCTTCCAAGGTGTAGGCAAACGTAAATACTGGTCTCCAAACGCATTCACGATGCCATTCGCTCGTGGTGCCGATGCTACTTATGCACACCAAAACTCTTACAACAAGATGATATTCGACGAAAACCGTCAAATTGTTGGTTATGAAATCGACCAAAGCAACGATTATCCTTGTATGTACGACGGATTTGCAAGCAGCGGTAAAATCGGCGGTCTATTGTCTGGCCAATACAACTTCTATCCACAGACAAAATACTTGCTCAACATGGCATACTTGCGTATGAAGAACATAACCGTAGGTTATACTCTCCCTTCTGAAATCACCAAGAAGGCTTTGATTCAAAAGGCTCGTATCTACTTCTCAACTGAAAACCCATTCCTTATCTATAACGGACTTGGCAAGAATCCTATCGACCCTGAAATCGGTAGCAAGTGGACTACAAGCACAGCTTACAGCAATGGTACTTTCGGACGTACTGACCCAGTTATGCGTTCTTATTCATTCGGTATGCAAGTAACATTCTAATCATTTAAAACACTGGAAAAAATGAAAACAAAGATAACATTAGGTGCTATCGCACTATTGAGCCTCTCGCTCGCAAGTTGCAATGATTTCATTGACGACAACCGTTATCCTTCGACTCAGGAAATCAGCAACCCTGCTTTCTGGAGCAATGAGGCATTGGTTGAGCAAGAGTGCAACACAATGTATAACTATATTCTTGGTTATGGTCATGGTAACACCACTGGCGATTTCTATTTCAGCCAACTTTCTGACGACCAAGCCGGCAACTCGTTCCAAGACTGGAAGAATACATCTACAACTGCTCAATCGAGCGACTATAGCACTCCTTACACCCGTATTCGTCATGCAATGGCTATCGTAGATGGTGTTCGCGGTTCTTCGCTCGACGCTTCTAAGCGCAAAAACTTTGAGGGCATCGCTCGCCTTAACCGTGCGTTCCAGTTCTGGACTCTCGTCAAGAAATATGGCGATGTGACTTGGGTAAGCAAAAAACTTGATGTCACTGACACCGAAGTTCTGAATGCTCCTCGCACCAACCGCGACGTGGTTATGGACTCTGTGCTAATGGATCTTGACTACGCTATCGCTGCAATCAGTACAGAAAGCGGAAAGCAAGTTTGGAGCAAAGACTTGGCTCTTGCAGTGAAGAGCGACATCTGCTTGTGGGAAGGCACTTATTGTAAATACCGTACTGAAGCAGAAAACGGATATGGACCAGATGCTGCCCGCGCTCAAAAGTATTTGAACGAATGTGTAGATGCTTCTTCTAAGCTATTGAGCAAATATCCTATCGGATCTAACTATCAAAGCACCTACAATAGCGTACGCGCTGACGCTCAGGCTAATTCAGAGATTATCTTCATGAAAGCTTACGATGAAGTGAACCTTTGCCACTCTACCATATCCTACACAGCATCTTCTACTAAGGTGGCTGGTATCACAAAGGATGCATTCGACGCATTCTTGTTCAAAGATGGAAAGCCAAAGAGCAAAACTTCTGAGAACACAAGCGATCTTCCTGAAGTAAACGCAGCCGGTGAATATTCTATTGCTAAACTTCTCGCAGTACGCGACGGACGTTTGGCTCAAATCACCGACCCTGTAGTTTATTACACCGACATGACTTGGGTACGCGAAGGTTCTATGGCTATGACTTCTTCTACAGGTTATGGTGTTGCTAAATTTGACAACACAGCTCTTCCAGCAGATTCTCGTAGAAACACAACTCGCAACTACACT
This sequence comes from uncultured Muribaculaceae bacterium, assembly GCA_964459845.1. GTDB lineage: Bacteria > Bacteroidota > Bacteroidia > Bacteroidales > Muribaculaceae > CALZFJ01. Next base: position 6,003 of record CAYWOC010000036.1, read on the forward strand.
TGCGCTCCTCTATATTGGGGTGCACTAATCTGCTTGAACTACGCAGAGGCTAAGGCAGAACTTGGGTCTCTAACCAACGCCGACATGGACAATACGCTCAACAAGCTGTATGCTCGCGCAGGTCTTCCAGCACAGACAGTAGAATCACTTTCTGCTATGAACGACGATGCCAACAATATGGGCGTATCAAGCCTTCTTTGGGAAGTTCGCCGTTGCCGCCGTTGTGAATTGATGATGGATAAGGAATATCGTTATTGGGATCTTGTACGTTGGCACAAGCTCGACCTTCTCGACAGCTCTGTTCATCCAAACATCCTTTTGGGCGCAAATATGACAGCAGCACCTGTTTCCATCTCTAATGTAAACGGATATGTTGATGCTTCATTTGGCAAGGTTCGCAAATACGAAGCTCGTCAATACTTGTTCCCAATACCTACCGATGAAATCTCATTGACAGAAGGAGCAATAAAGCAAAATCCATTGTGGAATACTAGCAAATAATCTCGCAGTAGATTAGGATTCTTTATTATATTGAAGGTCGCCGCAGCTCATTTATTGGGTTGCGGCGATTTTTTTGTGAGAGATTAGGATTAAGATATAAAGGATTACTGACAAAGACAAAGATGTGGAAAGAGAATTACTATATCAACACTGCGCTTGTTGATATATTCTTGAACAGAAAATAGTGATTACTTTAACATGACAGCAACATCACGTTAAGCAAATCGGCTTTTCCTTAACACGAGAACCGCATCTCGGCATATATGCTCAAATGGGATTTATCATGTTCTGCTTTCGGTTTGCGCTATATTTGCCATAAAAAGTTACTCGGATAGGAGGATTTGCTGTAACTTTGCAGCAAGATTTGTTTTAGGATAGATATTGAGATATGGAAAAATTTAGCTGGAAAGGGCATGCCTCAATGCTCGGAGCGAACACTATGTGGGGACTGATGTCGCCTATTTCTAAATTTATAATGCTGGGTGGAACTGTCACTCCGCTTGTTGTCACCGATTTGCGTATCGGAGGCGCGATGGTGCTGTTCTGGATAGCCTCGCTGTTTCAGAAGCCTGAGCATGTGGAGCATCGCGACCTTGCGAGCCTGTTTTTCGCCTCGCTGCTTGCCATTGTGTTCAATCAGGGGTGCTTCATATTCGGTGTGAGCCTAAGCTCCCCGGGCGACGCGTCGATTATCACCACAAGCATGCCGCTGTGGGCTATGATTCTTGCGGCATTCATATTGAAAGAGCCCATCACCGGCAAGAAAGTGCTCGGAATTGCCGCCGGCGCCAGCGGCGCGCTGCTGCTCATTCTTGGCAGCCGGCAGAATGCGCAAGCCTCTGCCGCAGCTTCGAGCGACACCTCTATATGGGGCGATATGCTGGTGCTGACGGCTCAGTTATGCTATGCGCTATATATCGTTCTCTATAAGGACTTTGTGAGCAAGTATTCGCTCATCACCATCATGAAGTGGATGTTCACCTATTCATTCATCTGCACTCTGCCTTTCTCAACCAACGACCTTATGCTCACCGACTGGGCTTCATTACAGCCACTTGAGATTCTCGGGCTGGCATTTATCGTTGTTGGTGCCACATTTGTGAGCTATATGCTAATCGTCGTCGGGCAGAAGAACCTGCGTCCCACCGTGGCAGGAATGTACAACTACATTCAGCCGCTCGTGGCTTGCATCGTAGCCGTGTGCTGGGGACTCGATTCCTTCAATTTCACAAAGGGCATAGCCGTGGTGCTGATTTTCGGCGGCGTGTATCTTGTGACGGCAAGCCGCAGCCGCAAGGAGATGGAGGTTGCCGGAGAAGAGCAGTAACGCCGATATATGCGGTGAATCATCATAACGGCCGATTTCGTGGAAAACGCATTCTCCACGAAATCGGCCGTTTTAATTAATGCCCTATTATGCCACTTTGGGCATTACAATGGACTATTTGTCGGGAGCATAGTAGCAGCGAATCTCCCCCACCGACAGCCGTCCTCGAAGCAGGAGCGGGATGCGCCGCGAGTCGAGCGAAATCCACGTGTCGATGTCGTCCGACGATTTTGTGGCACCGTCTTGCGTGAATGTGAATTTTATGTGGTATGCCTGATGCTTGCTCTTGTCGCGCAGCTCCACATTCTCGATGCCCACATAGCGTATGCTCAGCAATTCCTTTTTGCGCCCCGAAAACATAGTGGTCTTATACACCGCATTGGCTTTCATGCCGCTGAAATTGAGCTGGCGCAGATAATAGAACACGCTCAGCATATCGTAGGCACGGCCGTTCACCTGAAGCGTCTGCCGCTCGGTGTCGCGCTTAGGACGCGTGCGCACGCAGTGACCGTAGGTGGTGTCGCCCTGATAAGAATACGTCACCATATCCACCTCCTCATAGTTACCCTCATGCGATGATTTCACATATTTCAGCGGCCGCAGCCCATCTTTGGCGATGGTGCAGCGCAGAGTGTCGCGCACCTTATATACCTTATCGGCCCACGAGCGCGTGTGAGCCGTGAGCGAGGTGCTGTACTTGTCGCCCACACTGCGCAGGCTCATTGTTGCCGATGCGGCATGTTTCCAGATAAGCCCCCAATGATACACTATGTGATAGTTTAGGTCCTCATTCACAAACCCTGCGGCAGCACCCTTTGCAGGGCAAGCCACAATCCCCATCAGCGCGAGCAGACATATAATGCCAATGCGCGAAATATTACATTGTCGTCCATTCATTTCTGTTTCTCCTTTTGTTCCAAATCCAGCCATCAGGATTTGCGTTTACTGGTGATTTAGACTATATGCCGGCACATAAGTTTAATCACAGACAGAGTTTTAATGTATTTATCCCGATATTTATATTAACTTTGCACCAGCAAACTCATGCGGAAATATATGGAAAGGAAAGATTTTGAAATAATGGCACCGGTAGGCTCCTACGAGTCACTTATGGCTGCCATCCAAGGCGGTGCCGATGCCATCTACTTCGGCATTGAGGGGCTTAACATGCGTGCAAAGTCGTCAAACAACTTCACAATCGACGACCTGCACAAGATAGCCCAGTGCTGCCATGAACACGGGCTGAAGAGCTACCTCACTGTGAACACTGTGGTATTCGATAAAGACCTTGAGCTGATGCGCAGCATAGTGAACGCAGCCAAGGAGGCCAATATCTCGGCCATAATAGCATCAGACATGGCCACCATACTCTATGCACGCTCTATTGATGTGGAGGTGCATATCTCCACGCAGGTGAACGTGTCAAACAGCGAGGCGGTGCGCTTCTATTCGCAGTTTGCCGACGTGATGGTGCTGGCACGCGAGGTGGATCTCGAACAAGTGTATCAAATCCACCAGACTATTTTGCGCGACAACATCTGCGGTCCCCATGGCAGTCTCGTGAGAATAGAGATGTTCTGCCACGGTGCGTTGTGCATGGCGGTGTCGGGCAAGTGCTATCTGAGTCTGCATGAGACTGGGGCTTCAGCCAACCGCGGTGCTTGCCGGCAGATTTGCCGCCGCAGCTACACCGTGCGCGACCGCGACACAGGCGAGGAGCTTGACATCGAGAACCAATATATCATGTCGCCAAAGGACTTGAAGGCCATCCATTTCATGAACAAGATGATAGATGCCGGAGTGCGTGTGTTCAAGATTGAAGGACGCGCACGAGGTCCAGAGTATGTGCGAACTGCCGTAAGCTGCTACAACGAAGCCATCAATTCCTGCCTCGACGGCACATTCTCCGACGAGAAAGTGGCTGCATGGGACGAGCGGCTGAAGCAGATTTTCAACCGCGGATTCTGGAACGGCTACTATCTGGGGCAGCGGCTTGGCGAATGGACATCGAAATATGGCTCATCGGCAACTCGCGTGAAAGTGTATGCCGCCAAGGGAATACGCTATTTCTCCAACATTGGCGTGGCAGAGTTCCAAATGGAAGCTGGAGAGCTGCATGTGGGCGACGAAATCATAATCACCGGTCCTACCACTGGAGCTGTGCCAGTGAAGGTGGAGGAGATTCGTGTGGACTTGAAGCCTGTGGAGAAAACCGTTAAAGGCGAGCGTTTCTCGATAAAGGTGGATGAGAAGATACGCCCCAGCGACAAGCTATACCTGTGGCAAGATGTCGAAACAGCAAAATCTCGCCACCGCGAAATCCGATAATCCCGATTCGATTCAGAGTGGAAAAAAAAGGCAGGACGCATCGGCCTCATGCAATAGAGGCGATGCGTTCTGCTGTTTTTTTATTCCCTTATGTAAAATTTGTGGAATACCGAGCTACACTGTGAGGATTTCTTTCTCCTTGGCGGCAAACACCTCATCAATGCGCTTCATATAGCGGTCGTGAAGCTTCTGCACCTTAGCCTCAGCATCCTTTTCCACATCTTCAGGCATACCTTCCTTGATAGCCTTCTTCAAGCCCTCAATAGCATCGCGGCGTGCGTTGCGCACCGAAATCTTAGCCTGCTCAGCCTCGTTCTTCGACTGCTTCACGAGAGCCTTGCGGCGATCTTCGGTCAATGGAGGAATCGACAGGCGGATAACTTCACCGTTGTTTTCGGGCGTGATGCCGAGCTCTGAATTGATGATAGCCTTCTCGATTTCCTTAAACATAGATTTCTCCCACGGCGTGATGGCGATAGTGCGAGCGTCGGGCACCGACACATTTGCCACATTGCTTATAGGTGCGGCACTTCCATAATAATCCACACGGATGCCATCGAGCAGCTTAGGGTTAGCTTTACCGGCGCGGATGTGGGTCAATGATTCGTCAAGAAATTCCACAGCCATTTCCATCTTCTCCTCAGCAGGATTCAGATAATGATTAACGTCGTTCATATGTTTCGTTTTTTCTATTATTAATAATTCTATTTCTTTTCTTCATACACGAGGGTGCCTATGTTCTCTCCGTTCAGCACTTTCTCAAGGTTGCCCTTAGTGTCCATGTCAAACACTATGATAGGCAGTCCGTTCTCTTTGCAGAGGGTAGTGGCAGTGAGATCCATCACCTTCAGCCCGCGAGTGTAAATCTCGTCGTAGGTGATTTCCGAGAACTTGGTGGCTTTTGGATCCTTCTCGGGGTCGGCAGTGTAGATGCCATCCACGCGAGTGCCTTTCAGCATCACATCGGCCTCAACCTCTATTCCACGGAGTGCCGAACCAGTATCGGTGGTAAAGAATGGGTTTCCTGTGCCACCGGCGATGATTGCCACCTTGCCAGCCTTCATAGCCTCGATTGCTTTCCACTTGCTGTAATATTCGCCTATAGGGAACATATTGATGGCGGTGAACACCTGTGCCGCCTGTCCGTGTGATTCGAGCGACGAACTGAGCGCAAGCGAATTGATGACGGTGGCAAGCATACCCATCTGGTCGCCTTTCACACGATCCACCCCCTTGGCTGCACCGGCAAGACCGCGGAATATGTTTCCGCCGCCTATCACTATAGCCACCTGCACACCGCTCTCAGCCACAGCCTTAATCTGCTCGGCATAGTCGGCCACACGCTTGGCATCGATGCCATAACCCTGCTCTCCCATAAGCGACTCACCGCTCAGCTTCAGCAAAATTCTGTTATATTTAGTTCTCATATCACAAATTACTTTTTAGATATATAAAATTATTGTCTCTATCTTAACTTCAGGCAAGCTCGCCATCGGTCGGCAAAACGCCTAATTTATGCAAATATAGTCACTTCGCCAAAAGCCACCAAAAATTCACTCCACTTTTTACGCACACCGCTCACTATTTTTCTGTTTTTCGAGCAGCAGCCACGGCATCCTGCTGAAAGTCATAATGCCCAGCACCGGCACTGCCCTACAATTTAACTTCATTCTGAGCATTTGGATTTGGAGAGCGCATGGCGGTGTGAGCAGAAAATAGTATCTTTGATGAAATTTTTTGATGTTTTGTGTAGCAAAACCATAGGAAGCTGCGTCTAATAGACAAAAAAGACAACAGAAAGAAAAAATGGAAGAAAAAGAACAAGATTTCTCTGACATGGTTCGCCGGAATCGAAGCACAATCTACACGGTGTGCTATATGTTCTCCAAGGACAATGACGAGGTTGCCGACATGTTTCAGGAAGTTCTTATAAAATTGTGGGGCGGTTTTTCTTCGTTCAGCGGCCGCAGCGACGTGAAGACTTGGGTCTATCGCGTGGCACTGAACACCTGCATCACTATCGACAACAAGAAGAAGCGTCACCGCAATGCTGCACTGTCGATGGATATCGACTACTTCAACAGCCGCGAGGTGAAATCAGAACAGGCGCAGTTTCTCCACAAGCGCATCAGCCAGCTTCAGCCTCTCGACCGCGCCATCGTGCTGCTGTGGCTTGAAGACATAAGCTACGACGAGATTGCAGCCATCGTGGGCATAACGCCAAAAAATGTGTCGGTGCGGCTGGTGCGCATAAGGCAGCAGCTCAAGAATATGTCAAACCAAGAAAACGCCAACTCCTAAGAAACTCTCATAAAACAACAGATTATGGAAACTCAAAACAACAATATATCAGAACTCGAATCTATGCGTGCCCAGATGGCAGAGTTCAAGCAGCAGCTCAACAAGCAGGAGATTGTGAACGACCAGCTCATTGCCGAATCGATGAAGAAAAAGATGTCGTGGATAAAGAACTACTTCATTTTCGAGCTTGCCATTTTGCCGGTATTGTTCGCGGCTTGGCTGGGACTGAGAGAGATTATGCACCTCTCGTGGTGGAATGTGTGCTTTCTGCTTGCATTGTGCAGCATCGATGTATTTGCCGACTACCGCATCAATCTCCACAGCCTGAAAACCGAAGACTATCTTCACAGCAACCTTATAGCCACTGTGGAGAAACTCGTGAGAATGAAACGCCAGCGCGCATTGCAGATGGCTATATCAATGCCTATGGTCGTGATATGGCTGCTTTGGGCGGGCATTGAGGCCTATAACGGAATCGACTTTGCCACTTGCGACTTCGAGAGCGGATTCCTGAAAGGCGGACTTGTGGGCGGTGCGATAGGCGGCGTGGCAGGACTGATTTTCGCATTCAATGTATATCATAAGATGCAGAAGATAAACGACGACATAATAAGCCAAATCAAGGAGCTTACTGACGATGAATAAGAATTTTATTCATATATTTGCAGCAGCGTTTTGTTGCAAAATGAGAAAATGTACGTTTACATATATTGGAAATAAGTATTATCTATTTGACAAATAACATATTTTTTACAGATAAATAAAATGAAAAAGTTACTCTTTTCGATTGCGATGTTTTTCGTCGCACTGGTCACGGTGGCACAAAATCCGCTGCCTATCGACCCGGCTGTGAAAATTGGCAAACTGGACAATGGCATGACCTATTACATCCGCCACAACTCACAGCCAGCACAGCGTGCTGAATTTTACCTCGCCACAAATGTGGGCGCATTTCAGGAAACCGACGACCAAGACGGCTTGGCTCACTTCCTTGAGCACATGTGCTTCAACGGCACAAAGAACTTCCCTGGCAAAAACCTGCTCAACTATCTGCAAGGCATAGGCGCCGAATTTGGAGGCAACATCAATGCTTCGACAGGTTTCGAGCAAACTACATATATGCTCAACAATATCCCTATCGTGCGTGAGGGCATCATCGACTCTTGCCTGCTCGTGATGCACGACTATTCCCACTTTGTGCTGCTTGAGCAGAACGAAATCGACGATGAGCGCGGTGTGATTCTTGAAGAGCGTCGCGCACGCCGAAATGCCAACTGGCGTATGTTTGAGAAGTCGCTCCCATTCTATTATGGCGGCACTCCCTACGAGAAACGCACCCTTATTGGCGGTGAAGACCAGCTTAAGACTTTCAAGCGTGAGAGCATCGTGAACTTCTACAAGACTTGGTACAACCCCGATATGCAAGCTCTTATCGTGGTGGGTGACTTCGATGTAGATAAGATGGAGGCTAAAATTAAGAAGATATTTGCCGACATTCCTAAGCCAGCGCAAGCCACACAGAAGACTAATTACAAGATTCCCGACAACAAAGAGCCTATCATCGGCGTCATCACCGATCCCGAGGCCTCATCGTCGAAGATTGAGATTATGTGGAAGAGCGAGCCTCAACCTCTTGAAGTGAATGCCACCGATACCGGAATGTTTATGGACATCTTGAAAAAATATATCATCTCAATCATGGGTGAGCGTCTCGACGACATCACTTCGGCTCCTAATGCACCTTTCTTGAATGCCGATTTCGACATCGAACTTCTGTGCAACTCCTGCGAGACCGTAGAGGGCATGGTAGCCTTCAAGAACGGCGAAGGTCTGAAAGCGATGAAGGCTTTCATGATAGAGATAGAGAAGATGAAGCGTTTCGGCTTCACCGATGCCGAAGTTGAGCGCGCCAAAACCAATATCTTGAGCGCATACGAAAAAAGAGCCGAGGCTGCCGACAGCCGTAAAAACCCCGATTTCATACGCCCTATTCTGAACAATTTCTTCTTCGACCAATATCTGCTCGACCCTAAGACCGAACTTCAAATAGCTCAGGTAATATGCGGACAAATCAATGCACAGATGCTTAACCAGATAGCACCTAACCTCATCACCGATGAGAATATGGTTGTGCTTTATAAGGGTCCGAAGAATGGCATCTCACCTACAGAGGCTGAACTTAAGAATGTTCTTGCCGAGGCAAAGAATGCCGAAATCAAGGCAAATGTCGAGGAGGTGAGCGATGAGCCGCTGCTTGATGCCACTGCCTTGAAGGGTGCAAAATCTTCGGCTTTGAAGAAAGGCAAATTTGGCGACACTGAGTGGACGCTCTCCAACGGTGTGAAAGTGGTTGTGCTTCCTACCGAGTACAAAAAAGACGAAATACGCATAAGCCTTGTGAAGAAAGGCGGTAGCTCGCTTATCGAAACTGCCGACCTGCCTTCGTTCGACGACAATGTGTGGTCGCTATATCTCTACAACAAGGGCTTGTCGAAATTCTCAAGCACTCAGCTAAAGAAGATGCTCACAGGCAAGAATGTGACCTGCGCACCTTCGATTACTCCACTTGAACATTCAATAGTTGCAAAAACAACTCCTAAGGACCTTGAGACCGCATTCCAGCTTATGTATCTCAACTTCACCGACCAGCGTTTCTCGGAAGATGAGTTCAAGCTCGGAATCAACCAGATTGAAGCCGTTATCGGCAACTTGGTTAAGCAGCCGAACTATCAGTTGCAGAAGTTCATGTATGAAAAACTATACAACAACAACCCTCGCAAGCAGATGATTTCTGAAGCCACATTGAAAGCCGCCAATCTTGCCACCATTGAGCGTGTATATCACAAATTGTTCAACGGAGCAAACGGTGCCACACTCTACATCGTTGGTAATGTGGATGTCAATACTGTGAAGCCTCTTGTTGAGAAATATATCGGCTCGATTGCCAAAGGTAAAGACAAGCCATCGACACTTATCGACCGCAACGTCGATATCGTGAAAGGCAAGCACGAGAGCCGTGAGCTTATCGACATGACCACACCAAAGAGTACTGTATATCAGCTCTACACAGCCGACCTGCCCTACTCGGTCAAGAACGAAGTGCTGCTCGACATGTGCAAGTATGTTCTCGACATGGTGTATGTGGCGACATTGCGCGAGGCTGAAGGCGGAACCTATAGCCCGAGCCTCTGGGCTGACTTCGATATGGAGCCAAAACCTCAAGCTCAACTCAACATACTGTTTGAGACCAACACCGACATGGAGGCTCGCCTGTCGAAGATGGCAAAAGACGAGCTTGCAAAGGTGGCAAAGAACGGAATCACCGACGAGCAGATGCAGCGCACACTTGAGAACTTCAAGAAGAACATCCCAGAATACCGCATCAGCAACGGATACTGGATGCGTAATCTAAAGATGTGGAACGATAAGAGCATCAACTACGACAGCGAATATGAAGCTGCTGTGAACAGTGTGACTAAAGCCGATGTAAACGCCTTCCTGAACAGCATCTTGAAGCAGAACAACTTCTTTGAGCTAATAATCGCTCCTAAGCAAGCTGCCGAAAAGAAACAATAAACACATAGTAACACCATAAGCAAAATTGTGCGGCATCTCATGGATGAATCTTCATGAGATGCCGTTTTTTTGTATTAATCCATAATCTACCTTTAATCTGTACATTAGGATTTGTGCAAAAAAACAATGTGCTTTTATTGCGCATTTGATTGGAACTGATTAAATTTGTGGAAATTAAAAATTCATTTTCCTAAAAATAAAGAACAAGATGATACGGATTCTGCTTTGTATAGTACTTATTGTTTCGTGTGCGAATCCTATATTTGCCGGAATAGAAAAGCTGAAACATGTGGAGAAAGACGGCTTCACATGGTATGAAGTGTGCAAAAACAAAGGCTCGGAAGAATGTGGCGTAATGGACGTGAACGGCAAAATGATTATTCCCATGAAATACGACGACATTGAATACGACGAAGAAGACAAGGTGTTCTATTGCTGCATAAAAGACAGCAGCAGCGAGGCTATGTGGACCACCGACGGAAAATGTATTATATCGGAAGACAGGAATTTTGAAGACCTGTGTTACGACACCGACGGAAAGGGAAATACTTGGATAAGCATCAGCGATGATAAGGGAAACGACGGCGTGTGCGACCTCGACGGCAATCTTATCATCGAGCCAAAATACTGGGCGATTTATTACGAGGAACCTAAAGGCTTCTACTATTACAACAAGGACGATGCCGAACAGCATTTCTTCGGGCTCACGCTAAGCAATTACAAGCGCAAGTCATTCAAGATATTTGCCACCGACTATATCACAGAACGCATAAAGGCTTGGCAGACGAAGGGCGAATTTGAATCTACAAGCGAATGGAAGAAGCGCGTGAATGCCGACACCCAAAACGCACTCATCAACAAACTGCTCGATGAGGTAAGCGCAATATTTGTAATGCAGAATATGCCTAAGGAAAAGATACAGAAGGCTCATATCGGCAAGTATGATGCCGACCGTGGCGTATTCCCTGTAGGCATAAGCGGAAGACGCGACATGTATGTATCTGTGCCTGTGAACGAGGCACCAGAATTTAAGGCAAAATGGAGTAAAGTGGACATACAGCCAGTGTATGGCATCGTTGGCGACACTGTGGGCATAGTGAGATGCACATTCAAGCTCGGCAAAAAGGAATATCAGCTTGCCGACAACAACGTGAAAGAAGTCAGCAGCAGCGACTTGGCTCTTTCGCTGCCAGAAATAAAAATAAATGTGGATGATGTTGCCAACAACACCTCAAAGCCTCAGCAAAAGCAGCCAGCAGCGAAGCCTATTCCAAGCAGCAAGGTCGATAGAGACATACCGGAAAACGCCACAGACAATGCCAAGACATTTGCGATGATTGTGGGCAACGAAAATTATCAGTCGGTAGAGCCTGTGCCTTATGCGCTGAATGATGCCAATGTGTTTGCTAAATATTGCAACAAGACTCTCGGAATACCGCAAAAGAACATAAAGGTGTATCGCGACGCATCCTATGGGAAGATGCTGTCGGCACTGAAGCGTGTGGCAGACATAGCCGAAGCCTACGATGGCGACGTGAACATAATATTCTATTATGCAGGACATGGCGTGCCTAATGAGGCAAGCAAAAGCGCATATCTGCTGCCGATAGATGCCGACGGCTCACAGACCGAAGTCTGCTACAGCATCGACCGCCTGTATGAAGATTTGCAGGACACCGATGCCAAATCAATCGTAGTGTTCCTCGACGCTTGCTTCAGCGGAGCAAACCGCGGCAACGGAATGATTTCTGCCACACGCGGTGTGGCAATAAAGCCTCACGAAGCCGAGCCTGAAGGCAATATGGTGGTGTTCACAGCCGCCTCTGGCAGCCAGACAGCATACCCCTACGAAGACAAGGGACATGGAATGTTCACCTATTTCCTTCTTGAAAAGCTGCAAAGTTCCAAGGGAAATGCCACGCTGAAAGAACTTGGCGACTATATCACAACCAATGTGCGACGCCAGTCGGTAGTGATAAACGAAAAAGTCCAAACCCCAACCGTCACCCCATCGGGTGAAATGACAAACTGGGCTTCTCTAAAACTCAGATAGCACAAAACCATACTTTATATTCTTTATTGCAACATTCAATCAATAATTTTGATATATTACAACTTATTAACACTCCACCCAAGTTATTTTATTTATCTTTACTTCGGAAATAAATATATCTTAAACATATAAAGCTATGAAACATTTCAAAAATTTAATTTATGTATTAGGTCTTCTGCCGTTTCTATTTTGTTCATGTAACAAAACCGAAGAACCGAACAATCCTAACGATGATGCCATTTTGATTGTTGACTCAAAAGGTATTCCAATAAATCAATCAATATCATACACAACTCCTTTTTCCATAAAAGATGTTTTATTTGATAATAGAGTTAAACCTATAACTTTATATGGATATACATCAAAAGAATTGGTCGAATCTGATAAAAAATTGATGTTTATCACAACTCCTGAAGATAATAGATTGGATGCTAATGTCGTATATCTATATGACACATATTGTTATAAGTATCAAATAACTATTGAACATGATGCATCTTTAGTAATACCAAATTCATTTAAAGACACATGGGCTACAGGTTTCAAAATTGGGACAACAAATGAAATTGGCTATGATAAAGTACTTATAAGCAAGAGTGCCCAAGGTGATATATACGAATTACGAACATGTATATATGAGGTTTCCTATAATGCGTCGGGGCAATATCTTGGATTCACAGCTTATCTGCCTTTCCGTGTAGGCAATCCATCCACCGACTTGAAATTCCAATATTATGTAGAAACAGTGGAATGGGGCAGATAAAAACTTCGGAATCGTGTCCATAACGACTTTGATAATTTGGGCATAAATTTAATACACATCTTGTAGCCAAACATAAAGTCATGTCATTTAGCCGATTCGGCGTGATGATGTGGCTTTTTTTATTTACTTGAGCGTAGTCTTCGTATTGCATTTCTGACAAATGTTGCGTAATTTTGCGAGATTTATCGCTTGACTGCGATATGGTTAATTTGCAATAACTTAAAGAACGATATTATGGACAATTCTTCCAAAGATGAAATCAAGTGTCCGGCATGTGGAAATCTAATTTCCGCCGACTCCAAATTCTGCAACTATTGCGGCTCTAAAATCGAGCATAAGATAATTGCGGTTCCCACTGAACCTGAAGCACAAAACGACGATGATGATGCGGCTGACGATGACTTCTACAACAACGAAGCCGAGGCTCAAGAAAAGGCTGCGCAGATGCGCAAATGGGCTATAACCGGTGCGCTTGTGCTGATTGTGCTGATATTGACAGGCATAATCCTTTACAGCAACGGAATCATAGGCAATTCATCCAATAACGGAGCAGACAGCATAGCCGCTATCACAGAAATGAGCGGCAACGATGCGCTTAACACGTTCATCAACACTCTGAGCCAGGAGAACAAGAACGGCGACGGCGCGATAGCAGCCTACGCCGCTTTTTCAAACAAAGACGGGCATGAGCGCATTGTTGGCATAACCTACCTGTCGAGCAGCTCTCAACGCTCGGTGGTGAAGATCTATACTATCGAGTATAACGACAGCTCTTGGCATTGCACCGGCGAGGCATCACGCTTTGCCGATGGCATGATTACCGTGGATCGCAACGAGCTAAAATTCGACGAGACTGAGGTGCCACAAATCGTTGAAATCGACGGCAAGCAGTATTTCTATTTCGTATATTTAGTGTCGCCGGCATCTTCATTCAGCAATACCGCCAGCGGAGGCAACTATCACCTTATGTTCAACCTGTTCAATATCGAGAGCAATGACATCGTGTCGGCCGATTTCGCCTGCACAGAATATATGCTCGACGGCTCACGCTACTTCCGCGGCACTGCTGCGAGCCAGCAGCAATCGCCTGAATATACATTCCTGCAAGGCAAAATCGAAGAGGCAAAGATTATATATCGTCCGACTGCTGAGGAGCTGGCTCTTGAAAGCCCCGAGAAAGCTGCCGAGAAATGGCGGCTCGACAACTCCGACAATATGGCGAACCTTACCGCATCCAACGACGCTCAACTGCAATTCACCTACTACGACAAACCGCTGTTCTCGAAAGACGATGTAGTGGCAGAAAGCCGCATCGGAAACGACAAATATGTGTTCATATCATCGCCTAAAGGCATCGTTTATGGATTCGACCGCACTGCCCACAAATACTTCGTGGTGTATTCTTCCACTTCGGGCGAGACCCCGAAAATAGAACTCACTGCCGACGGCAAGCTGCACGTCACTGTGGCTGTAGCATCGTTTGTGGTAAATCCAGCTACCGGGAAAGCTACCCCTGCCGCACCACAGCACGCATCGGAGCCCGGGGCAGAGGCTGAGCCAGAGACTTCGATTGAAGGATGAAGATGTAAATTCCAAAACGAAGTGCACACTTTCGGTAAAAAAATATATGAAAAACA
>CAYWOC010000037.1:0-19931 GCA_964459845.1 uncultured Muribaculaceae bacterium
ATGCCGAAGGCTTCAGCGGACGCGACGGACGCACCACGATTTTCGACTACTGGAGCGTGCCTACGCTGCGCCGATGGTTCAACGGCGGGAAGTGCGACGACGAGCATCTGTCGAAGTTCGAGACCGAACTTCGCGAGAAATACCGCCAAGTGCTATCGCTGTGCAACACAGAGAAAGCTATCTCGGCAGGAGCATTCTTCGACCTCATGTATGTGAATTACGGCAACCTGAATCCGCACCGCCAGTTCACCTATCTGCGCAACTACAAGGACGAGACACTGCTCATAGCCGTGAATTTCGACAACCAGCCGTGCGAGATGAATATCGACATTCCGTCGCACGCATTCGACTGCATGAATCTGAAGCAGGCAGAATGTGCTGCCGTGGAGCTGCTGAGCGGAAGACGTATGGACAGCGTGGATTTTGCAGTAAACAGACCGTTGCACGTTGAGATAGAGAAGAATAGCGCAGTGATATGGAAGATAACGCCCAAAAGAAAATCGGCTGATAGAAAAAAAGTTTGAAATATTCTTAGGGCATAACAGCAATTTATCGTAACTTTGCAAAAAATTTAATCAGCCTTTACATATACATATAAATTATGTGTGAATCATTAGCTCCTTTTAAGATTTTCTCTGGCACAAAATCTCATTATTTAGCAGAGCAGATGTGCCAGCATCTTGGTGTAGAACTCGGTAAGATGAACATTCAGCGTTTTGCCGACGGAGAATTTGAAGTATCATTCGAGGAATCAATCCGCGGATGTGAAGTTTACCTTGTGCAGTCAACATTCCCGAACTGTGATAACTTGATGGAACTTCTCCTTATGATAGATGCGGCTAAGCGTGCTTCAGCCAAGTCAATCATAGCAGTAATCCCATACTTCGGTTGGGCTCGTCAGGACCGCAAGGACAAGCCGCGCGTGTCGATCGCGTCGAAGCTCGTAGCCGACCTTCTCAGCACAGCCGGCATCGACCGCCTCATCACTATGGATCTTCATGCCGACCAGATACAAGGCTTCTTCAACGTGCCTGTAGATCACTTGTATGCTTCTTCATGCTTCATCCCCTACATCCAGTCGTTGAAACTTAAAGACTTGGTAATCGCATCGCCAGATGTAGGCGGCGCAAAACGTGCCAACTCCTACGCAAAATATCTCAACGCACCGCTCGTGCTTTGCCACAAGCAGCGCGCTAAAGCCAATGTCGTTGAGAATATGACCATCATTGGCGATGTCAAGGACAAAGACGTGATCCTCGTTGATGACATGGTGGATACGGCAGGAACAATCTGCAAGGCAGCCAACCTGATGATTGAAAACGGCGCACGCTCGGTTCGCGCACTTGCTTCACATGCAATCATGAGCGACCCTGCATCGCAGCGCATTACCGACAGCGCATTGACCGAGATGATTTTCTCTGACAGCATTCCTTTCAACAAAGAGTGCAAGAAGGTAACAATCTTGAGCATTGCCAACCTTTTCGCCGACACGATTCGCCGTGTTCACGAAAATCAGTCAATCAGTTCGCAATATCTCATCAAATAAGGTTTAAGATACACAGCCTATGCCACTTTATGGTGTGGTGACTGGGCGGAATGCAACAAGAAAGCCGCATCGGACAACATAATCCGATGCGGCTTTCTTGTGATTAATCATATTATTGGTGTGCCAGCCATGAGGCAATGCCTTAGATATGCGGCTTATGGCAGCATGATGTGGTTGCCACCGTGTGCGTGAAAAGAGGTGGGCTTACAGCTTGTTCAATTCATCGATATAGTCGAGAATCTCGTCGCGTCCGCGCTTATCGACAGATGATGATGCGAATATTGGCGGCAGTTCTTCCCAATGTTCAAGCAGAGCCTGCTTGTAGAGTCCAATGTTGGCTTTGCCCACATTCAAGCCGAGCTTGTCGAGCTTGGTGAACACGATGCTGAAAGGAATTCCGTTCTCGCCGAGCCACTGCATGAATTCCATGTCAATCTTCTGCGGTTTGTGGCGCGAATCAATCAGTACAAAGAGATTTGTCATCTGTGGACGGTGGAGGATGTAGCTCTCGATAATCACTTGCAGTTGCGCGCGAGCCTCTTTGCTCCGGCTTGCGTATCCGTAGCCAGGCAAATCTACGATGTACCATTCATTGTTTATCAAGAAATGATTGATGAGCATCGTCTTTCCCGGTGTCTGCGATGTCTTGGCAAGGCTTTCGCGGCGAGTGAGCATATTGATAAGTGAGGATTTTCCCACATTAGAGCGACCTATGAAGGCGTATTCATGGAAATTCCCGGCAGGGCA
Organism: uncultured Muribaculaceae bacterium; assembly: GCA_964459845.1. Lineage (GTDB taxonomy): Bacteria > Bacteroidota > Bacteroidia > Bacteroidales > Muribaculaceae > CALZFJ01. Next base: position 2,294 of record CAYWOC010000037.1, read on the forward strand.
TTTAGTTACATCTGTGTTGCTGATTACGAATTTTGCGTCTTTTATTATCATCCCTATATATTATTTTCTTTATCAATTAATTGTGTAAAGTTAGCACATGATGCGCATTTATGCAAATCATCATCAAAATTTCACATTTTTATACATTATTATGTGCAAATTTGTCGATTTTGTGCTGCGGATAGACATTTTAAGAACTTTTAATCAAATAGTTTTGAATGCTGATAGTTTTAGATGTAGCTTTGTGACATAAACACAAAGAACGTGAATAATATTTACTGTATTAATTAAAACTAACTGTAATTATGAAAAAAACATTATTGTTTTGCGTAGCTCTATGCGCAATGGTTTTGTTTTCGGCTTGTAGCAGCGACAAGGATGAGCCACAAGTTGCTCCTATAGCTCAGCAGACCACCTTTAACACCTCAAAGAACCTTACTCTTACTTACAACGGACAGGCGATGCCCGATAAGCAGGTGGTTTTCACCCCAAATGCAAGCGACCCGACCAAGGCCACGCTTCTGCTTGAAGGATATGCCGACCTTGCTGCATTGTCGAAGACCACGCCAAAAATACCCAGCGGTCCTGGCGTTATTCCTGGCAGCCCTTCATTCTCGCTTCCTGTGGATCTCACGGTGAGCGGCAATGAATGCTCTTTTGCTGGAAGCAGCAGTAATGAATACTGCACATTCAAATACTCAGGAAAGGCTTCTGCCGACAAGATGGAGCTTAGCATCAGCGAAGTGACATTAAAGAACTCTGCATTGGCAGGAACGACATGGACACCGGCTTCTCTAAACAGTGACTACACGCAAGAGCCAGTGCATATCGTGTGGGAGTCTTCTGAGCTTGTCGATATTTTCGGGACAGGTATAGGCACTATGCCTATAGCAGATGTGCTTAAACTTGCCACTCGTATGCCTATCATTCCATTTAAGATAGGCAATCAAGAAACCGTATCGGTTGATGATATGCTTTGCTACACATTCAAGTCGGTGACATTCGGTGCCGATGGAAATATTACAGCAGTGTATGTCGATGCTGCCAAAGGTGGAACTACCGAGGTGACTTCGCCTGCAAATATCGCTCAATATGTGATTACGGGCGACAATACGATGAAGGTGTATATAGATCCGGTTCTTGTAATCAAGGCCATCAAGGAATCGCAGAAATCTAAAGCCAGCTCAATCACTGATGTCGATTTGGGTCAGATAATGAACCTTTTCGCATACGGATTTGATTTGAACTATCAGCTCGATGGCAACAAGCTCTCAGTATATCTCGGAACGGAGACTCTGCTGCCGCTATTGAAGCAACTGTCGTCGTATCTTGATGATGACATGATTAATATGTTGATTGAGGCTATGAAGAAGGATGATTCAATGAAGGATTATGCTGATATGGTGGGCGGAATACTTAAGAGTCTGCCTAAGATTATCGATACCACCACACGCGTGGAGATTGGTATGAATTTCTTGAAGAAATAAAATTCCAATGACCGATTTGAATGGAGATATGCTAAAAAGCATAAAACCATAAAAATAATAGGCTGCACATCAAGATTATGAGGTGCAGCCTATTTTTTAGATTTGGATTTGGGTTATCCAAATCAGAGTATTTGGCGTTATAATGGGTATTCTTCGAATTGATAAAGAACCGTAGAAAGGTAACGCTCGCCAGTGTCGGGAAGTAGGGCGACGATGCGTTTCCCGGCATTTTCAGGACGCTTGGCAAGCTGTGTGGCTGCCCATACTGCCGCACCAGCCGATATTCCCACAAGCAATCCTTCGTTTTTTGCAAGTTTGCGGCTTGTGAGGATGGCTGCGTCGTTGGGAACTTTGACCACTTCATCCACAATACCGGCATTGTAGTTCTTCGGGATGAAATTTGCACCGATGCCTTGTATTTTGTGTGGACCTGGTTTGCCGCCCGACAGTACGGGGGATGTCTCAGGCTCTACGGCAACAACCTTGATGCCGGCATTGTGCTTCTTGAGTCCAGCTCCGGTTCCGCTCACGGTTCCTCCAGTGCCAACGCCAGCCACGAATATATCGATTTTGCCTTCGGTGTCGCGCCAAATCTCCTCTGCTGTAGTCTTTTCGTGGATTGCAGGGTTGGCAGGATTTTCAAATTGTTGCAGAATAACGGAATTTGGAGTCTCTTTATTAAGAGCTAATGCTTTCTCGACTGCGCCTTTCATGCCATCTGCACCAGGAGTCAGCACAAGCTGTGCGCCGAGAGCTTTCAGCAGGTTGCGGCGTTCGAGACTCATAGAGTCGGGCATAGTGAGAATGGCTTTATAACCCTCGGCAGCAGCCACCATTGCGATTCCCACGCCGGTGTTGCCGCTTGTAGGCTCAATGATTGTTCCTCCAGCTTTTAGTGTTCCGGCAGCTTCGGCAGCCTCCACCATGGCAAGTGCTATGCGGTCCTTTACGCTGCCCGCTGGGTTGAAATATTCGAGTTTGCCTATAATTGTAGCCGGCACGTTTTCGGCGGCATTGTATTTTGCAAGTTCAAGAAGTGGGGTGTTGCCCACAAGATCAGTCAGGCTGTTGGCTATTTTTCCCATAATATAAATGTTTTTTAATAGATTAAACGTTTTCTAAATCGGGCATTTTAAACACCTGATTTAAGTTTATGCAAAATTATTGTATTTATACATTATATGCAACATAAAAATGCAGAAAAATGTTCTTTTTTTAAGCAAAAAAGAACGTAAAAAAGGAAAAATGCACTTTCTGACCACAAATCTTGACAGTGGATGATGTTATATTCCATGGTCTATATAGCTGTAGTAGCTTTTCCCGGCTATGATTATGTGATCAACCATCTCTATGCCAATTATTTTACAGGCTTCGCGCAGACGGTCGGTGAGCCTGTTGTCTTCGGCACTTGGGCGGCAGGTGCTGGAAGGGTGGTTATGCACCAGAATTATGCCATCGGCAAGATGGTCGATAGCGGTTTTCAGTAAAATCTTGTTATCAACGATTGTGGATGAAGTTCCTCCCTTGCTGATGCAGAATGCGCCGGTGATTCGCTTGGCGCGGTTAAGTGTGATAATCCAGAATTCTTCGTGCAGAATGTCGCATAGATTTGTGTGATGGATTATGTATTGGAAAGCCGTCATGCTGTCGCGCACCTGCGGCAGTTCCTCGAAATTCTCGCTATGGTAGCGGCGCGACAGTTCGAGGGCGGCAAGAATGGTTATAGCTTTAGCCTCACCGATGCCCCGGTATTGCTTTGTGAGGTCGGCAATCGACAGGCGCGCAAGGTTGTAGAGCTTGCCCGAGCAGCCGTTGATGATGCGCTGGCACAGATCGACGACCGATTCGCCCCTTGTGCCGCTGCCTACGAGCAGAGCAAGTAGTTCGGCAGATGTCAGAGAGGAAAAGCCGTGGGCTAATGCTTTCTCGCGAGGACGTTCATCGGAAGCCAAGTCCTTGATGGCGCGTGTGTATGCCGTAGTGGAGTGTTCCATATATAGAGAGATTATGTGCAGTTGTGATTGAGTCGCGCTATTTGCCTTTCCTTATCTTTATTTCCTCTTCGATGTTCCTGCCATGGCGAAGTATGATTTTCCAGATGTATGCTTTGATGAAGCCTAAGCCGTAGCCACCAAGCTGGATAATGCTTGAGATCACGGCGAGCGAGCCGATTTTCAGGCTGCGGGTGGATATGGTGGCGGTGACGAAGAGAGCTGCTATATATGCCGCAAGCGGAAGAATAGCCCACCAGTGCCATAACAGAGCCAGCAGAATCATAGCCGCAGAGCCGATGACAAACGCCGCCGGCAGACAATGCACGAGCTTCAGCGAGTCGGGGTAAAGCAGCTTTAGTGTTATCCGCGACATTCCGAACACATATATCTGTCGGCTGAATAGCTTGAGCGATGTGCGGCGTTTGTGATAGACGTAAGCGTCGCGTATTAGCTGAATCGAGAAGCCGGCTTGGCGCACACGGGTGCTCATGTCGATGTCTTCGGAGAACATTTCGCGGAAGCCGCCTATATTCTCCCACACTTTGCGGGAATATCCCATATTGAAAGAGCGGGGCACAAACTTGTCGAGCTTCACTTTTCCGCCTCGTATGCCGCCAGTGGTGAGGAATGAAGTCATCGAGTAGTTGATGGCTTTCTGCACATCGGTGAAAGAGTCGTGTGCGGCATCAGGACCGCCGAAACAGTCGGTGAAGTTCTCTTTCAGCCGAGCCGACAGCACCTCAAAGTATTTTTCAGGGATTACGCAATCCGAATCGAAGAACACGAAGTACTCGCCCCGGGCATGTTCCATTCCATAATTGCGTGCAATGCTTCGACCCTCGTTTGACTTGTGGAAATACTGTATGTCTATCGCCTGTGCATATTTATCCACAACGTCTTTACATGGCAGCGTGGAGCCGTCTTCCACAATGACTACCTCAAAGTCTTTGCACGTCTGTGCGGAAAGGCTTTTAAGCAAGTCATCAACTTCGTCAATACGGTTATATACTGGGACAATTACTGAAAAATATGGCATATCGCTCAAAAATATTTTATATGGTGATTTGAAATTTTTTTATTTGTCGTGTTGTGCGAATTTCATTGTAGAGCCTGTGGGGCAAACGAAGCGGCAATATGGCCGAGGCACGAATATCGACAGGACAATGAACACTACAGCCAAAATAATGACGGCTGTGCTTGCCTGATTGAACATAAATGCGCTGAATGCCTCGTAGTCGAGAATCTCAAAACCAGCTCCCAGCATCATGACAAGCAGTATGCACACCCACAGTGCCTGGCGGAAATAGCCGAGCCACTTGACAGCCTGAGCCGACAGCTTGGCCTTATGCTTCATGGGGATGCCGGCAAGCTCTTGAACCGATCCGAATGGACAAACCCAGTTGCAGTAGTGGTTCTTTTTCCCGAATAGCGGGAAGATGAATGCCACTATGAGCAGAATAGCCGGAATTATGCCAGTGGCGAGGTCAAATCCATTTGAGATGAAATTTATGATGAGTGACAGCGACAGGAAGCAGTGGCTCCAAAGCCCCAACACCGCCACATTGACTATAAGCTGAGCTGTGCGTGCAATCTTGCTCTTGAACAGGAACGGGATGATTATAGCCGATGCCAAGGCAAGCAGGGTGATTATGAATTTCCAGTTGAGCAGAGCTTTCAATGGAGAGGCTGCTGCCGCATTGTCCACGCTTTTTGCGAGGGTCAGATTCACTGTCTTGATTACGGCAGTCGATGAATATGTTGCACCGCTCACTGCATCCACTTGCTTATCGATGGCTTCTTGAGGAGTAAACCCATTCCATGCGTCCAGCAATCCGGCATCCACAACCGACTGGAAGAAGCCTTTTGTCTCCTCGTTGGGAAGAGCTTCCACGGCTGCTATCTTTCCGTCGATGAGCTTAATTTCCACAGGTGTGGCTCCGGCAAATCCTGTCACATCGTCGGCTATGCCATGAGACGACAGTGTGACGGTGTCGGATTTCTCGTTGGCGAAAGATGGCATTGATGTCGATATGCCGGCTTCGGCAGAGGTGGCTTTATTTTCGTTCAATACATATCCTGCCACTTTGCCGTTTTTGTTGATGGCTATGGCAGTGAGCATCAGGATGCATGTTATAAAATTCAGAATACGTGTGATATAAATCTTCTTCATCTCTTAAAATCTTGCGTAAAAATGATGTGATATTGAGTCTTTTGCTCGCAAAATTACTCCGCTTTGCCATAAAACACAAATATATTAATAAAAAAATGGAGAGAAAGATAGTCACCTACCCTGCTCTCCTACAATTGGTATTGAAGATTAATATCTTTTTAATAACAAATTCTAAAGATTGATTGGCTCGTAAGGAAGTCCCCACACGTCGGCTACAGCCTTGAAGGTGACTTTCCCTTCCACGATGTTCAGACCCAAAGCCAATGCGTCGTTCTCCTTGCAAGCCTTCTTCCAGCCCTTGTCGGCAAGTGCGATGGCGTAGGGCAGTGTAGCGTTGGTGAGTGCCAGAGTAGAAGTGTAAGGTACAGCGCCCGGTATGTTTGCCACAGCATAATGAACGATGCCGTCAATCACATACACAGGCTCGGAGTGAGATGTGGCGTGAGAAGTCTCGAAGCAGCCGCCTTGGTCGATGGCTACATCCACGAGCACAGTTCCCGGCTTCATCAGCTTCAACATATCTTTAGTGATAAGGTGAGGCGCTTTGTCGCCCGGGATAAGTACCGAACCGATAACGAGGTCGGTGGTTGGCAATTCAGCCCTTATGTTATGCTCCGAAGAGTATAAAGTCTTGACGTTCTTAGGAAGCGTTTCCGACAGGTAGCGCAGACGCTTCAGGTTGATGTCGGCAATAGTGACTTCTGCGCCAGTGCCGGCAGCGATGATGGCGGCATTAGTGCCCACAGTTCCAGCTCCGAGGATAAGCACGCGAGCAGGTTTCACTCCGGGAACGCCTCCGAGCAGGATACCCTTTCCGAGTTGAGGCTTTTCGAGGAATCGCATTCCCTCTTGTATCGACATGCGTCCAGCCACTTCGCTCATAGGTATAAGGAGCGGAAGGGAGCGGTCGGGCAGAGCCACTGTCTCGTATGCGAGGCACACGGCTTTGCTCTTCAGCATAGCGTCTGTAAGTTCCTTGTCGGATGCGAAATGGAAATATGTGAACAGGAGCTGGCTCTCTTTGATGAGTGAGTACTCGGGTTCAATAGGTTCTTTCACTTTCACAATCATCTCGGCGATTGCATAAACTTCAGCGATGGTAGGAAGAATTTTAGCTCCGACTGCTTCGTATTCGGAATCAGCAAAACCAGAACCCTCGCCAGCAGTGTGCTGTACATACACTGTGTGACCTCGCTTGATTAACTCAGCAACTCCTGCGGGTGTCATGCCCACGCGGTTTTCGTTGTTTTTGATTTCTTTAGGAATACCTACTATCATAATTGTTAATGAATTGATTGGTTGATTAAGTCGGGTGCTAAGATAAAAATTAATTTTCTTTTTTACACTATATTTTTTGATAAAAATTACTATAAAAAAGAATTATTGTTATAGAAAGCCTGAAAATGCCGCTGAATGGTTATAAATGCTAGTCAAGGTAATATATTGTAGTAGTTAAAGCCTGTTTTTCATAAAGTGATAGCTTCCATACACGATATTCCTAGTTTGCGTTCTATTTCAGCAATACTCTTGAATGAAAAGTTGATATTGCCAGATAATATGCGGCTCACATATTGTGGCGATACGCCAAGTTTGTTAGCTATATCAGCACGAGACAAATCATTATGTTGCATATAATCTATGATTGTCATTGCGATGTCTCGTGACCATTTGAGCCATGCTTCATTTTCTTTACGCCATTTGGCATCGTTGATAAAAGTTGAAGGCTCTTTACTTGAATGCGCCTCCAGAAAATCTAAAGTCTGTTGTCTCATAACTATTCGTCCTCCAAAAAATCCATTAAACTGTTTTGATCAAACACTCCGTTCTGCTTTAAAAAATTGCGACAGGAGTTTAGCTTGTTAAGCTCTATCTGTGTATGCTCTCTGTCTTGCATTTTTGCGGTTAGCTTTATCGCTCCACCAGTCACTATATATACATTTGGTTCTATCCTAATAGCATATATGCGTAACCAACTTGGATGCTGGGTTCTGTCCCAATTGCGGGCTTTTTCTCGTGTCAGTTCGTTCATCCTATTATCTGAAAGGCTGAGTGGATGAAACAACCCGTCAAGTCGTTCTGTATAAGGGAAATCTAATATGAGCCGTTCAAGCTCTTGGGCATCTTCCATAGTGTCCCTGATAGCGTCACTTATCTTTTCTATGTGGAAAAAATTATGTAGATCATTAATGTTTGCCAAGAAAAAGTCTAATAGGTAATTGAGGTTACTCCATAGCCGAAATAATTGTGACAGTTCATCGGTGTCTTTTTCTTCATATTTTATCGCCCAAAGATGATCATAGCCAGGGATGATTCTTGTAAATTCCATATTTCGGTACTTATTGTTTATTGTGCAAAGATACTTACAATAAAGTTTAACCGCAACTTATAAGTTGCTAAAAAGTGATAAAAAAGTGCAGCACCCCGATAGAGTGGGATGCTGCATACGTTGTGCGTGCCGCTATAGGTGGCCGGCGCGCAATGTCTCTTTATGGAATTAAGCCTTTACACGACCAACGTAAGAACCGTCGCGAGTATCAACTTCAATCATTTCGCCTTCGTTGATGAACAAAGGAACGCGAACTGTTGCGCCAGTTTCTACTGTAGCTGGCTTAAGGGTGTTGGTGGCAGTGTCGCCTTTAAGACCTGGCTCTGTGTAAGTGATTTTGAGCACAGTCTTGACTGGCATTTCAGCATAAAGGATAGTATCTGTAGAAGCGTCGGAAACTACTTCAACAGTGTCGCCTTCTTTCATGAACGCGCTACCAGTCACGAGGTCCTTTGCGATAGGAATTTGCTCGAAAGTCTCGTTGTTCATGAAGATGTCGTCTTCTCCTTCTTGATATAGATATTGATAAGGACGACGTTCTACGCGCACGTCTTCAAGTTTCTCACCGATGTTGAAGCGGCGTTCCAAAACGCGGCCATCAACCACGTTCTTCAATTTTGTGCGCATAAATGTGTTACCTTTACCTGGCTTTACGTGCAAGAAGTCGATGCAGAAGTAAAGACTGTTGTCCATGCGGATGCAAGTTCCGATTTTAATGTCTTGAGCGTTAATCATACTGTGATTTTAATGCTATATTATTATTTGATTTAGAATTTCTTGAACAATTCGGGTACAAAAGTAATTGAAATTGCCAAAAAACGCAAAAGTTTTGTGTAAAAATCGCTGTTCTTTTGGTTATTTCAAAAAAAGTGCCTATTTTTGCAAACCGAAAATTGAAATAAATAAAAAACGAAAAATATAAGGCAATGAAAAGAACATTCCAACCTTCAAACAGAAAGAAAGCAAATAAGCATGGTTTCCGTCAAAGAATGAAGACTGCTGACGGTCGCAAAGTATTGGCACGTCGTCGTGCAAAAGGACGTTACAGCTTGACAGTTTCTGACACTGTTTCTAAGTAATCCCTGCCAACCCCGGTTGAGGGAGATTGTAGCGTGTAGCGTGCGTGGAAACTTGCGTGCGTAAGTAGAAAAGCCTTGGTGCAGATATAGTGCTGTGGCATCTTTCTTTTGAGCAGGAGGCTCACACATTATAAAGCCGTTATTATCTAAGTATAGATAGTGACGGCTGTTTGTGTGTCAGGCTGTTTGCTGTGTGTGCATCGGTGGCGGCAGACGGCGCTTGCGGGAACAGCGCAAGGAGTGGGTCAGTAGAAATTCAGTGGGGATTTTGTGCTGACCCCAAGGAACTTCCGAAATCGATACGAGATTCTTCTGTTTGACTTAAAAAGAAAAGCCACTGCTCGCGATGCAGTGGCTTTTTATCTTTTGATGAAAGTAGTGCTAAATTACTTAACGACGCGACGCTCTTTGATACGAGCTTTCTTACCAGTAAGTTTGCGCAAGTAATACAATTTAGCGCGGCGAACGCGACCATACTTGTTGATTTCGATGCTGTCGATGAACGGAGATTCGATAGGGAAAATACGCTCAACACCGATGTTGTCGCTCATCTTGCGAACTGTGAAACGCTTCTTAGTTCCTTCGCCGGAAATGCGGATAACGACACCCTTGTAAAGCTGGATACGCTCTTTGTTACCCTCTTTAATACGATATGCCACTGTGATAGTGTCACCAGGACCAAATTCTGGGAATTCTTTTCCTGTAGCGAATGCCGCTTCTGCAACTTTAATTAAATCCATTTTCTTATATATATGTTATAACGTTTATATAAACCTCTTCGCAATGATAACAAGCCACACGTTTTTTCTTGCCAGAGATTACGAAAAGCGGTGCAAAGTTACGAATTATATTTTAATCAGCAAAATCTTTTTCTTGCTATGATGCCAATTAACACCATATTATATGCAAAACCAGCCCATAGAGCCGCTGAATATAAGACTGTGCTTCCTGTTGGCAGTGTGGCAATGATGGCAATAAATGCTACCGACTGCACCCATGCCTATGGAAGGATTTTACCCGAAAGTTTTGCCGATGTGGCGTTGCGGACGTTGTAGCGGCTTGTGGCAAGGTTGAAAATGTGGAATACGGCTATTGTGCAGCACAATGCGTAAAGGTAGTCGGCAAATTCGCCGAGCTGCGCATCGGTGAAGTCGATGGCGAGCATTGCGCTGTTCATCACCGCCATAGTTCCCATCCACCAATATATGGATGCGCTGACATTGATATTTTCCCCGGAATTGTCCATTATGTAAATTTTGTCGTTCCAGTTGCAAATTTAGTTGGTCTATTTGTTTAGTGCAGCAAAATATGCTATAAAAATTCTATGGCATCTTGTATGTGATATATTGAGAGATAGATTACTATGCACTGTAATAGATTGTGCTTTCTATGTCTCTTAATTCAGATTCGATAGATGAGTCTTCTTGGCTAAGCTGCATGACGATTAGAACTGATACAAAAAAATTACTGCATAGATTGCGAGAATTTTGGCGAATGGCTTCATTATGGGAGGTGTTGAGTCTATTGTTTTGATGAATCGCCGTATTGCTCAAGATACAGCTTGCAGGCTTGCTCAAGCTCTTCGTACCAATCCTTGCCGAATCGCCTGATGAGTGGCTCCTTGAGAAACTGATACACCCTCACGCCCTTTTTGCGGCCAAGGACTTCGGCGGCTTTGCATATCTTCCATCGGTGATAGTTCACCGATGTGAACTTGGCATATTCTGTGAGGCGCAACGGATAGAGGTGGCACGAAATGGGCTTGTAGAAATCGATGCGACCTTCGCGGTAGGCCTTTTCGATAGCGCACTGGCACATCCCGTTCTCGCCATAGCATGTGAACACGCAGTTTTTCCCATCCACGATTTGTGTCACGAGGTCGCCCTCCTCATCGATGTAGCCTACGCCTTCCTCCTTGATTACGGCTTGAGCCTTTGGCAGAAGTTCGTCCCATATCTCGGGCAATATGCGCTTGATGGTGTCGTATTCTTCGTGGGTGATTGGTGCGCCTGCATCGCCCTCGATGCAGCATTCGCCAAGGCAACTGTCGAGGTCGCATAGGAAAAAGCGTTCCACAATGTCGAGGCTCACGAGCGTGTCTTTAATCTGTAGCATTTCTATTTCTTCGTTTTCGTACATTACCAATAATTTCGTGCAGTTTTGATAAACTAATGCAAAAGTAGTATATTTTGGCTATATGCACAAAAAAAGCCCCGCGCAATCACTGAGCAAGACTTTCCCATAAACGATATTTACTTAATTTGCGTATTAGAGGTTGTTGTTTTGCTGCAAAAGTAGGCGCAGTGTGTAACAGGATTATAACAACTGCGTAACATTTTTGTTTGTGTGCCAATGTGGAGGTTATGGCAAAATGCGGTTTTCACAATAAATGTTAAAATGCGTATTTTCTACACAAAATAGTTGGAAAATATTTGCATCTTCAAAAAATGCGCAGTAACTTAGCCATATAAATTTAACGCAACAATTAATCAAAAAAATAGAAAAAAAGGCAAAACACGATTCGAAAAACACTTAGATTTAAATTGGTAGTGTGCTTTAGAGATATTGATTCCCACAAGAGAGTGGAGAACTCTTAAGCTTTTAAACAAAGGAATAATGGACTTAAGCGGTATTGCGGCATTTTGCTGCGATGTCGAGCAGTAATCCTCGGCTATAAACCAAGGAATAAAAGAGTACTTTGATTGTAAAAATTAACTGATAAAAAACAGAAAACTATGTACAACAGAGATTTTTCTCCTGAGAGGATTTCCTCTCTTGCTGATAATGAGATTTTCGTTTTCGGCAGCAATTTGGCGGGATTCCATTGTGGCGGAGCCGCCCGAGTGGCTTATCGGTATTTTGGTGCAGTGTGGGGATCTGGTGTAGGTCTTCATGGACAAACTTATGCCATCCCTACGATGCAGGGAGGTGTGGAAACGATAAAACCCTATGTCGATCAGTTTATCCAATTCGCAAAGGCGAATGCTCATCTCACGTTCCTTGTCACGCGGATCGGATGTGGCATTGCTGGATTCAGTGATAAGCAGATTGCACCTTTGTTTAAGGAAGCATTGGACGTGGAGAACATACTGCTCCCGAAGGAATTTATAGAGTGTATCAACGTAACTAATTAAACAGAATATCAACTAATTAAATGTAAGTATTATGATTGACGTAACAACTGCGCAATGGAAGATTGCAAAGAATTTTATCTTTGATGTGATTAACAAAGACGGTCGAATAAATTTAGACTGGACAGATTTTGAGAGTTTTGCAAAGCGAGGCAAGCCTGCCGTCATGGTGAAAGTTGATGAAGCTCTGAGCCTAAAGCATCTATCGGTGATTGCTGTTGATGAAATAAAGAGGAATGTTCAAGGAACATTGCTTGGCTTATTGGTGGCTGTCTTCTATAAAAATGGAGAAACGATGAGCATGGACGAGATGAGTGGTTTGCATGACTCTTTATCTGAATTGCCCGCTGAATTGGATGTCGCTTGGGGCCTGCTTCAGTCGGACGATTTGATAAACAGTCGTGGAGTTATAATGATAGCTTTTGAGAAATAATAGTAACAGGAATCGGTCATTAGAATGAGGATTTTTATACATAGCCCTATTTGACAATGTTTTGTATTAGTCAGAAAAATTCGAATGACCGATTTGATAAACAATGAATAAATATGACAGTGAAATTTAATTTTAAAGAGATAGAGGATTGCGTGCGGAGGCGTTATAATGTTCTTCTGCAATTAAAGCGAATAAATGAAAAGACGTTCGAAGTGTCGTGCTGTCCGAGCCGATTTATTTCTCGGATGACGCTTGAAATACACATTGAAGCCATGCGATGGGACATTATTTGTTTGACTTATAGTTGCAATGATGCGATGGCGAACATTGTTGCCGGAATTATCGAGCATCTAAGCAAAGTGCTGCTGGTGGGTGTTGAATTCGATACGGAAGAAAAGCGCGTTAACATTTATCCCGACAGAGTGAACTGGCTGCCGTGGATTAATGACAAGTTAACTCTCGGCGGAATAACCGTTCTGGAAGACAGCTTGGAGTTTGAGTTCAGATTTATAAAAATACAACAACAATGGGCAAGATAATTGTTAGAAAAATGCTGAAGACGGCTTTTGCTGAATTTGGCGCAGAAATGAGGAGGGGAACAGACGGTCTATTTATCATCAGATATAAGTTGTTGGACTATTATATGGATTTGGATGAAAGTGCTGAGGCTTTCTGTCTGATTGAGGTGGTAGAAGGTCTGAACGGTGATCTGTCTGAGAATGATTATGAGGTGATGATGAGCGTCTTAAAAGAATTTTATCCAGAGTGCGACGGAGACTGGAACGATGGGCAACCATATATCTGTTCCCAGTGGTATGGCATCAAGGATGAGCATGGCGAATGCAGCAGCGCGAGGCTTGAAAAGATATTCAAGGATTTCTTTGCGATTTGGACATTTGCATGTGCAAATGCGAGCTTGGCGAGTCAGCAGTGATTGTCTGTCACACGACTTTTATGGCTGAAATTATAATAATGCAAAAATATGAATAGATATGAATTATAGAGTGTGTTTTGTCTGTACGGGCAATGCCTGTCGGTCGCCATTCGCTGAATGTGTGGTGAGAAAGATATTGGACAGTTTCGGAATAGCCAATATGATAGATGTGTTTTCTGTTGGAACGCAAGATTGCGGATCCAGCCCTCGTGATGCCACTATGGTGGCTGTCGCCAAGGATCTGGGGTATGAACTGACTGGCAGAACCACTGTGATGACCCGAGTACGGCTGATGACGGCTGATGTCATAATCGTGTTCGACACGAGGCATCGCGATGCCGTTACGCGAGTTTTGGATTACTGCAATTGGGACAGGATAAAGACATTCAACGGAGAGGCATTTGATGCCGACGGAAGCGTGGAAGACCCGAGTTACCAGTCGGAAGCAGTGTATCGACGAGTGGCGCAGCACATAGAGGAAGGCTGCAAACGCTTGGTGGTGAAATGGTGGGAATCCTGTCGCCGATTGTAATGGAAGAGAAACTTCACTAAGATAAAATTTTAGGTCGGATTGAGAGATAAAAAACAGAATATTGATAGAGTGAGGCTATAATTGCTTCTCTGTTATCATGTACATTAACAAGATGCAAAGGAGGAGGATAATATGAATACTTCAGAAGCTGAGAAGGCATGGCTGCATCGCATTAATGGTGGTCAGCCAAAATCAGAGCAGAAAACTGTTCAGAAGAAGGTCACGGAGCATAAGCCCGAGGCGATGAGAGTGAGCAAAGGACATGGCTTTTGTGATATCGCTGGGATGAGTGAGCTGAAACGCTTTGTCACCGAAGGATTTATCAATGTGCTGAAGAATCCGCAGTCTGCCGAGGTGTATGGCATCAAGCCGCCATCGATGCTGCTTTATGGCCCGTCAGGGTGCGGCAAGACATTCTTTGCGGAGAAGATGGCAGAGGAGGTGGGGATAAATTTCATGAAGGTCGTGCCAGATGACCTTGCGTGTACATGGGTTCACGGCACACAGCAGAAGATTGGTGAGGTGTTCAAGAATGCCGAGAAAAAAGCCCCCACGCTGCTTTTTTTTGACGAATTTGATGCCATGGTTCCGAAGCGTTCGGGCGATGAGGCTAATCAGCACTACGACAGTGAGGTAAATGAGTTTCTGTGTATGCTCAACAATGCCTCCGAGCGAGGCATCTATGTCATTGCCGCCACAAACCATCCCGAGCGAATAGACAAGGCTGTGCTGCGCACGGGCAGAATTGACGAGGTGGTTTATGTCGATATGCCCGACAAGGATGCGAGAAAAGGCCTTTTTGAACTGGCTCTCTCAAAATTGCCTACGGATGCCGGCATCGACACAGAGCATCTGGCTCAATTGACCGAGGGATATAATTGCAGTGACATCTCCTATATAACGAAAGTGGCTGCCCGAAGAATGTTTAACAAGAGCATCTATGGCGGCGATGGCAGTATTGCGGCAATCTCGCAGAATTTGCTTGAAGAAATTATTTCTGAAAGGCATCCGTCGGTAAGCGGACGCGACCTTCGGGAATATGAGCGAGTAAGGTGCGAGTTTTCTCCGAAGAATAGCGGAAATCGACAGGTGTCCATAGGGTTTAGATAATTAAATAAAAATGTATAAAGAATATGAAATTATGAAAGAGAAGATTTTGAAAGTGCTTCGCAAACTCGGCTTTGAGCTTGAGAAGATAGCCGATGATGATATTTATAGCTTTGAATATGAGGGTATTAATTTGCTCTATATATGCGATTCGGGAAATGATGAGATGTTGTGCCTCGCCGTGCCGGGAATCTACAGTATGGAGGATGGAAATATGCCGCATTATAGCACATTGCTTGATACACTCAATTTCTCGATGCGATATGCGAAAGCATACACTGTGGCAGATAAGCTGTGGCTGTTCTATGAGCGGGAAGTGCTTGAAGGGGAGGACTTGGAGGAGATAATCCAGAGAATGATTCTCCGCTTGCAAAAAGGATTCTTGGCATCACGCACAATATTGGAGACAATGGATTCTGCTCAAGAAGGCGACGCAGACAATGATGAGTGATAAAATGGACGGAGGGTGAATATATGGATGATAAATCGATGATAAAAAGCGCGCTCGAATCATTGGGCTATACGCCACAAGTGGATGTAGACGGCGACCTGTGGCTGTGTTACCAGATGAAGACTTTTTATTTTGCTGAGGAGGATACCGAGTATGGGCAGTTTGTGACGGCGGTATTACCTCAGTTCTATGAGTTTGACGACAGTGATGCCATAAGGATTCTTGCAGCTTGCAATAAGCTGAATCGGGAATTGAGATTAGCCAAGTTTTTTGTCAATAATACATTTGATGGCGTATCGGCTACATGTGAATTCTATTATGAAGACGAATGTGCCTTGAAGCAGAACCTTCGGTGCTCAATTGCAGCCCTGGGGATGATACGGACTACATTCTTGAAAGTGCTTAGGGAGCTGAGTGATTAGCCAAAATGCAAGTGGCAGATTTATTTGAACCCCATAATTGAAACATAAAAGAAGCGGATTTCCACGCACAAGCGCGTAAATCCGCTAAATTTATTAGATTGTAGATTAAGGTGCTTTTTGTTTGATTCTCTTTTTATGTGTGCTATAATTTAGTCATATTTGCAATGCAAGTTGCAAGTCTGCCTTGTGATTTATTGCTTGCCCGAAGTAGCGACAGAAGAGTCGATTTTGCGTACAAGACCTTGAAGCACAGCACCCGGACCAAGCTCAACAACCTCAGTCAATCCATCGGCAACCATGTTTTGAACGATTTGCGTCCACTTCACAGGAGCTGTGAGCTGTGCGATCAGATTGTGCTTGATTTCTGTTGGGTCGGTGTGAGGCTTAGCATCAACATCTTGATAAACAGGGCATACAGGAGTCTTGAATTCAGCAGCGTTGATAGCAGCTTCAAGTTCCTCCTTAGCAGGTTGCATGAGCGGAGAGTGGAATGCGCCTCCAACTTTAAGTTTAAGCGCGCGCTTTGCGCCAGCTTCAAGCATCTTAGGGCAAGCAGCGTCAATACCGGTCATAGTGCCGGAGATAACGACCTGTCCCGGGCAGTTGTAGTTGGCAGGAGCAACGATATCATCGATTGAAGCGCAAATCTCTTCCACTTTCTCGTTAGGCAAAGCCAAAACGGCAGCCATAGTGGATGGAGTGGCTTCACAAGCCTTTTGCATAGCCATAGCGCGAGTAGCCACGAGTTTCAAGCCTTCCTCGAAAGAAAGTGCGCCGGCAGCCACAAGAGCCGAAAATTCGCCAAGAGAGTGACCAGCCACCATGTCGGGGTTGAATTCTTCGCCAAGAGTCTTGGCAAGGATTACCGAGTGAAGGAATATTGCTGGTTGAGTTACTTTTGTTTGTTTCAATTCATCTTCAGTTCCGGCAAACATGATGTCGGTGATGCGGAAACCTAAAACTTCGTTAGCTTTCTCAAACATTTCTTTTGCCAAAGCGTTGTTGTCGTAAAGGTCTTTGCCCATTCCTACGAATTGTGCGCCCTGACCAGGAAAAACGAATGCTTTCATAATTCTTCTTGTGAGATTTATTTTGTCTTTTTTAATTTCTAAACTCTACGATGACACGACTGCTCTCTCAGTGCAGTCATATCTCTAAAATTCGGCACAAAGGTAAGCATTATTTATATACCCGACTAATTATTTAAGGAAAAATTTCCGTAATTGAATGTTAAATGATGAAAACAAGGCAAGGATTCCCCGTTCCCATCATTCCTGATGCTGCAATACCGCCATAGAAAAGAAGTGCTGTAAAGAAAAACTCAGTCAGATTATTTAATTTTGTTGGCAAAGTAAACGGTTATTCGTATTTTTGCAAAAATTGTATCGGTAATATTTTTGAAATTTAAAGTATATGAGAAGAGTATATAAATATCCGGCAAAACCATTTGTTAAGTGGGTTGGAGGTAAAACACAACTTATTGACGATATAAAGAGGATGTTGCCGCATGATTTGTCATGTAGGTAGGTTCAATTGGCAAGTGCAAATTTAGCAATTTGTTTGAAGAACTCA
>CAYWOC010000038.1:0-19838 GCA_964459845.1 uncultured Muribaculaceae bacterium
ATGTGAGTTCTTCAAACAAATTGCTAAATTTGCACTTGCCAATTGAACCTACCGCCATGGCTTAACATACTGGTTTTCTGAAATATGTTGGCATTTAGTTTGTTTATTAAAAATATAATCCCTACCTTTGACGTATTGATTGGCTCGCCACGGATTTACCACCGCGACTGCTTGCCAATCATTGAGATAATTAATTTTTTAATACCAAACAACTTAAATCTTTCTTTTAATGAGAAAAATTTTCCTGTGTGTGGCAGCGGCATTGACAATGCACCTGTCAGCTTCGGCTCAAGGAATTGAAGTGGTCAGCAACACGCCACTCCCTATCAGCCAGGCAGCTTATGCACCAGTTATCAGTCCTACTGGTGAATTTGTTCTTGTCACCACGAATGCGATGAAAGGTTTGCAAAAATTCGACCTCAATTCGGGTGCAATGGCTACAGTAACCACCGACAACGGTGCCGGTTACAATCCCAAAATCTCAAGCGACGGAAAAGTCGTAGTGTATCGTGAGTCAAACTTCAAAAACAAGTTGCGCTACATCACTATCAAGAGCTTGAACCTTGCTACAGGCAAGACTGAGACTTTGGTGAAAGATTCGCGCAGCACCACTGCTTTCGCCGTGAGCGAAGGCACAGCGTTGGCCGTAGAAAGCAACAAGTTGAAGTCGAAACACATCCTCGGCAAGAAAATCTCGGCTTCGGAAGCTGCTGTTGTCGGCATCCAGAACGGGAATCTAATGCTCACCCGCAACGGCAAGACTGTGACATTCAATCCTAAAGGCAACACCCGCTACTTGTGGGCATCGGTTTCGCCCGACTGCAACAAGGTGCTTTTCGCTGTCCCTGAAAAAGGTATGGTGGCTTACGTTTGCGACCTCAACGGAAACGGACTCACGAGAATAGGACGCATGAGCGCACCTGCTTGGATGGGCAACGACTGGGTTGTGGGAATGGACGACAAAGACAATGGCGAAGTAGTCACCGCTTCGGCAATCGTAGCTGCCCGCGCCAACGGCAACGACTACACCACCCTCACCGACAATGCTTCGATATGCATGTATCCTTCGGCTTCAATCGACGCTTCAAAGATTGTCTATAACACTGCCGACGGAAAGATTTTTATCATGAACGTAAAAACTAAATAATCGGGAGCTATGAAAAGAAATAGAATTATATTGACTGCCGCTGCCATCGGATTGTCGATGACTGCTGGCGCATTTGCAGAAGATGTAGCTTTCAATAATGCTCGGATATATGTGAATCCGGGACACGGCGGTTGGGGTGCCAACGACCGTAACCTCGTCACCATAAACCACGCTATGGGCGACACTACGGGGTTCTATGAAACCAACACCGACCTTCGCAAGGGTCTTCGTCTATATCACGACCTCGTGGACAACAAGGCTGGCAAAGTGTTCATTTCAAGAACGAAAAATGGCATTGATGAAGACTGCGAAAAGGATGGTGTCCCTCAACTGGTAGGCCTCTCAACAATCTCTGCCGATGTCGAGGCAAATAACATCGACTACTTCATCTCAATCCACAGCAACGCTGCTACCGAGGGATCGGCCGTGAACTATCCTCTCGTGCTTTATCGTGGAACCGACGATGAAGTGGGCAACGGACTTAAAGATGCCAAGCAGATGGGTATCGACGCATGGCCTTTCATCAACAATAACGCTGTCACCTACAAGTCATATTACACCAAGCCTACCGACACAAATGTGCGAGGCGACATGACTTTTATGGGCGGTTCGCTCACCACTATGGGCTATACTGGCTATTATGGCGTTCTGCGTCATGGTGCCGACGGCTACCTCGTGGAAGGATGCTTCCACACTTATCAGCCTGAACGTCACCGCTTGCTTAACGAAAACTACTGCCAGCAGGAAGGTATGCGCTACGCACGCGCGATTCGCTCTTGGTTCAATGGCCCGAAAGAGACCACTGGCGACATCATGGGCAGCGTGAAGAATGCGACCAAGCCGCTTGAGAATGCTCTCTACAAATACAAAGCCGCATCAATCGATGCCTATGCGCCTCTTAATGAGGTGACAGTAGTGTTGAGAGACGCAGCCGGAAAAGAAGTGGCTAAATACACCACCGACAATGAATATAACGGTATTTTCGTATTTGAGCATCTCTCTCCCGGCAAATACACTCTCGACTTCACAGGATTGACAGACTATCATCCTTACACAGAAGAAATTGAGGTAGTGGCTAACACCACCGTATTCTCCAACGTGAAGCTTACAAGCGTCAATGAGGATATTCCTGACGAGGAAATCATTCCAGAAGTGGAATACTACACTCATCCTAAGCAGGACGGCGACATCGCAGCAGGTTCTGAATACAAGTTCACCAAGGATGGTGACATCCGCACAGTGGCTGCATTAAACGGCCTGACAGTGCGCCGCAGCATCCTGCGCGACGGCAAATACTATGTATTGGCTCACGACAGCGAACGCACTCCTCACATTATGGTAATCAACCCTGCCGACGGTTCTCTCATCAAGGAGATGAGCCTTGAAGGCCTTGTAACCACCGGCTTCAACGGCAAGAGCATGTCGTGGACTCTGTCAGACATAGGATTCACCAACGACGGTGTGCTTATCGGAACAAACTCGGTAGTAATTGGCCGTTCTGGCAATGGTTACTGCAATGGCGATTTCTATATGTATGCTTGGAAGGGCGATGATACTACTCCGCTTGAAGACCAAAAGCCAACCATCGTCACTACATTGCCTACTAACGACACCAACAGCATAGGTGCTGCCGGCAACAACTATTCGAACTTGATGGCAAACTCTTTCGTCATCAACGGTAACTTCGATGACTTCAATTTCTACTTCGACTCTCACGCCGGTGCAGGCTGGAACACCACTTACGGTATGCGCTACGTTTGCTGGACAATGAAGAAAGGCGAGCGCACATCATACCAATGGACCGATGCCGACGAGAATTACGACGAGCGTCAATTCGGTGAGGATGCCATGATGACTTTGTCGCCATTGGCTCTTAACCGCTTTATGGTCGATGGCTCGCAAATCCCGATGAAGGAGTTTGAAATAAGCTTGGTTACCAACGTCACTACCGACATGCCGGAATTCTGCGACAAGACAATCTCCACCGAAACTTCTGGAGCGAACTATTTCCGCTACGCAGATGAGATTTTCATGACAACACCTGTATATAAAGACAACAGCTACGGCTTGCGCCTTTACAACATGACTGATGGACTTGATCAAGCTGAGATAATCGGCGAATTTGAGAACTTAATATCAGCAGAAGGTGTCTTGCCAATGAGTTCTTACGGTGTAGTGAACAATGCCGACATTGACCTGTATTTGATGGTTGGCGACAAGATTGCCAAAGTCACTACAACAGGCGTAGAGCAGAACACTGGTATCGGACGCATCTTTGCATTCGACTTGAAACAAGAGCAAGTGGGCAACGATAAGTTTGTTCTCACATTCAAGACCAACGTTCCTGCAAAGAAGGCTGCCGTAGTTCTTACCGACAGCAAGACTCAGAAGGAAGTCCTGTCAATCAATGCCACAGGCAATGAAGACAATGAATATACTGCTACCGTGAACAAGAATGATGTTCCTGAAAACGGTTCATACAACTGGTATGCAGCAGTCGAGGCCGACAATGTTACCCGCTTCAAGAAAGTCACCGAAAAGAACGACATCTACGACTTCTACAGCCCATTCGGCGTAGCCATCGACAATTCTCCTGAAAGTCCTTACTTCGGAAACATCTATGTTTCCAACACCGCTAAGGGCAGCACAGAGAAACGTGGCGAGACTGGTGTCGGCATTTATGCTTTCGACGCTACAGGAACTCCATTAAACTCTGCTGTATATAACTGCAACATAAGCTGGACCGGCAAGTCGGGCGAAGGTCCTCGCCGCTTGGCTGTCGCTGCCGACGGTCGCTTGTTCGCTTGCGACAACGGTACAAAAAACACTGGTATCTACTGCATCGACCCTGCCACATTCTCTGGCGCACCGGTATTCACTGGCGCAACCAATGATGGTGCCGGCAAACTGTCAATCAACGGAACTTATGTAGCCGGCAAGACCACTTCAATAGGCGTACGTGGCGAAGGTGAGAACACTCAGCTATTTGCCGTAGATGCTTCTGCTTCTGGCGCAAGCTGGAAAAAGACATTCCAACGCTACGACATAGGCACAAGCAGCACTTGGACTACAGCTCCTTCCGACTCTCGCGTAACAAGCAACTATATCGGTAACGACAATAACTCAATCGTTCCTGTATCTACAGGTTTCTGGGCTGCACAATATCGCGGCAAAGGCTCAAGCTCGGCAGCAAATCCTTGCTTGCTCTACTACAGCGACAAGCACAATGAGACAGTATTCGACTCAAGCTCTTTTGATGATGCCACTTCTCAAAATGGAGCTCTTGCAGTAGATGAAAAGACCGGAACCATAGCTCAAAGTTACGATGGTGGTGTTCGCGTTCTCCACTACAAGCTGAACAAGGAAGCTGTTCCTGAAGTATCTGTAATATTCACCGCACCTCTTCCAGACCAAGGCGCATACTCCAACTCATTCGCATTCGACTATGCCGGCAACCTTTATGCCGTATCCAACAGTGGCGAGTGCATCTCAGTTTATGCAATGCCTACTTCCGACAACTATTGCGAAGTTCCAGCCAAGAAGTCGATGCAAATAAGCTTCACTGAAACTGGCGTTGAAGAACTTGTTGCCGAAGGTGTAGCTTCTAAGGTTTATCCTAACCCTGCTACCGACAATGCCACAGTGGTTTGCGCCGAAGCTATCAATGATGTTGTGGTTTACAACGTTGCTAATGGAGCCGAGGCCATCCGCCTGACAGGAAATGGAGAGAACACAATGACAATAGATGTCACTACTCTTGCACAAGGCATGTACTTGGTAAGAGTGAATGGCACTCACACCATGAAGCTTATCAAGAAGTAACGCACTTCTTGCCTAATAAGCATCCATAAAACAAGGGCTGCACCGATATACGTTATTCGATGCAGCCCTTATTATGTCATGTCGGTCTGTTTTGTGTTTCAATTCTTTGATTATATGAGTTTTCATTCCGCTCGGTGAATACGCTTCACAAATCTCGATTCGGGTATTATCTGGAGCAGTATGGTGCAGTCATGCTCTATCACGTTCACTTCATCGGCAGTCTTCAAATACTCTAATATTTCCTGCTTGTCGCCAGAGCTGCTTCTCACAAATTGCGTCACAGCATCGGCAGCTCGCTCACTGCCCACCACTGCAATTATGCCAGCCACATATTCAGTGTGTGCAAGCTCGTCGCTCACTTTCACAAGTGTAACATTGTCGCCATCTATACTCATCACATTGTTGATATAGAGCTGCGAGCGATACACAATGTAGTTTGATATGTAGCGCAGCTTAATCATTTGCCGACTGATGGCTGCTTTTGTTCAATCCCGGTTTCGGCTTATACCTCATAGGGCGATTCCCAGCACCCGCAGATTCCTCCAAGGCTTCCTGTTTTTGCAATGCAGCGGCAGCTTCAGCCTTACGTTGATCTTCTTCCAGCTTGCGTTTTCTCACCACTTCCGGGTTCATACTCTTCAATCCTGCCCATTTCTGGTAGTTGAACGATGAATACTGGTTGCGGTCGAGGCGAGTGCGAAGAAGCATTATGCTATCCACAAACACAACCTCTCCTGATGATGGTTTCGCTGTGAGGTAACCATACACACGACGCACACGCTTGGTGGAGTCACCTTGCAGCGTAAGCGAGTTGTCTCCATCATTGAGCGAAGTGCGGTATGCATACGAAGATGAGCCGTCGTAGTAGTCAGCTCCGATAAATGCGCTCACTGAACTCATTGCATTTCTCACACGCACAACGAGCTTATATCTGTCGCCGTTTCTGTCGTCGGGCTTAGATTTACAGTCGAATCGCAGGATATTTGTCCCATACTGCGGCATAAATATCCACACACGCTCGTTCTCCCACACATCAGCCGTGTCGCCCGATGCCGGATAGGTGCGCTTCGTGGACTTTACAGCCACAGGAGCAGCCGACTTGTCAATCTTCTTGATGTCGAGTTCCTCCTCATTTAGCCGCGCTATCACGTTTTCATATATTTTCACATACTTATTCACATGATGCCCATACCACACAATCGAAGAATCGTATTGCTCCTGAGTGACACCGTGCTTCAAAAACACCGACTGCTTAACCACAGCCTTCATCGAGTCGTTGCTGTATTCCGAGCTGTTAAGTTCTATGATAGCCTCACTCTTGAATATATCCACAAGCAAGTCTTCCATGTCATCATCGCTCAGCACCTTGTCGGGACGCGAGTTGCACGCCACGAGCAGCGAAGCTATGAATACGAATGCGAACAGTCTTCTTTTCATAATCCGTCGGTGTAAGAATTTTATAGTTCCGTGCATTATTTATTTTGTGCGTCTTGTTCGGCTGGCTTGTTGCCATCATCCACCGTATCCTCTTCTCCCGACAAGTGGCGGGAATAGAACAGTATAAGCACAGCCACGCCTACGCTCAGCGCAGCATCGGCAATATTGAATATCGGCTGGAAGAACACAAAGTGGTTTCCGCCTACCCAAGGCATCCAGTCGGGCCAGTTCCATTCCATCAGCGGGAAATACAGCATATCCACCACCCTGCCGTTGAATATGGTGCCATATCCGCCATCTGGAGGGAACATTGTAGCCACCTCGGGAAACATAGGCGCATCAAACACCAAGCCATAGAATATGCAGTCAATCACATTTCCGGCAGCTCCTGCCGTAATCAGCGATATGCACGCAAGGAATCCCTTGCTCACATCGCTGCGCTTGCACAGCTTTGTGATATAGTATGTAAACAGCCCCACAGCTATGATCCTGAACCATGTGAGAATCAGCTTACTTCCAAACTCAAACCCGAATGCCATTCCATTGTTCTCTATGAAATAGAGACGGAACCAGTCGGTTATCACATATTCTTCGCCATAGAAGAAGTGGGTCTTCACCCATATTTTTAATGCTTGGTCTATCAATATGACTGCCGCGATAATTATCGCGGCAAGCCATCCTTTTGATAACTTCATTCTTATTTTCTTCGGTTATCGTTATTTTTTACATCAATGCCAAGTGTGGCATGGGGCACAGCCCGCAAGCGTTCCTTGGGAATCAATTTTCCGGTCACACGGCAAATACCGTAGGTCTTGTTCTCAATTCTGACCAATGCCGCCTGCAATTTCTGTATAAACTGCATTTGTCGCTGGGCAAGCTGTCCTGCCACCTCTTTCCCGAGGGTGTTGGCGCCCTCTTCCATCACTTTGAATGTGGGTGATGTGTCGGCAGTGTCATTCCCGTCGGTGTTCATCACATTCGAGCGTAGCAGGTCATAGTCCTTTTTTGCTTTCTCCAATTTTGCAAGAATCAACTCTTTGAATTCTTGCAATTCCTCATCGGAATATCTGGTCTTACATTCCATCAGAACCTCCTTTCTGTTTTTTATGAGAGCGATGATTTTTCAAGACTTTTCCACAGTCACCATCAGCTTGTAGTCATCCATATCAAGCTCGATTGCGCCTTCCGCACCGTCAATGTCCTTGATGGCGATATCGTCGGCAAGCACCTGCTTCGATATGTATTCCTTATATTCTGCTATGGCGGCATCGGTGTTGGCGTTAGCCGAAATTGCCACCTTGATTCTGTCGGTTATGTCGAAGTCCTTATCCTTGCGGATATTCTGGATACGGTTCACTATTTCGCGGGCTATACCTTCACGCTTCAGCTCGTCGGTGACAGTGATGTCAAGAGCCACAGTCAAGTTGCCTTCGTTTGCCACAAGCCATCCAGGTATATCCTCCGATATGATTTCCACATCACATGTATCAACCACTGCCGGAGTACCGTTCACATCAAATGTAAACTGTCCGTTCTTCTCAAATTCTATGATGTCGCTTTGGCTCATCTCCGATATCAGCTTAGCTATCGTCTTCATGTTCTTGCCATGCTTCGGCCCCAGCTTCTTGAAATCGGGCTTAACTTTCTTCACAAGCACGCCATCCTCATTGCCAACGTATTTGATTGCCTTGACATTCACCTCACTTAGAATCAATGCGCTCATGGCCTCGATATCGCTCTTCTGGCGGTCGTTAAGCACCGGCACCATAAGTGTGCTTAGCGGCTGGCGCACCTTCAAGTTAGCCTTACGGCGAAGAGCAAGCACCATCGAAGTAACATCTTGTGCCACCTGCATCTGCTCTTCAAGCTCCTTATTGATTACACTCGCATCTGCCTCGGGGAACTTGGCCAAATGCACCGACTTGGCATTGCCCTTAGTGACTGAAGTGAGGTCGCGATAGAGCTGATCGGCAAAGAACGGAGATATAGGAGCGATAAGCAGAGCCACTGTCTCAAGGCAAGTGTAAAGTGTCTGATAAGCCGACAGCTTGTCGTTGTTCATATCACCGCCCCAGAAACGTTTTCTGTTAAGGCGCACATACCAGTTGCTAAGATTGTCGCCCACGAAGTCGGAAATTGCACGGGCTGCCTTGGTTGGCTCATAGTCCTCAAGCTGCTTATTCACCTCTATAATGAGTGAGTTAAGCAGTGAGATTATCCAGCGGTCAATCTCAGGACGCTCAGCAAACGGAACTTGTGGCAATGAGTTGTCGAAGTTATCCACGTTTGCATATAGTGCGAAGAATGAATATGTATTATACAGTGTTCCGAAGAACTTGCGGCTCACTTCCTCAACACCGCTCGGGTCAAACTTCAAGTTGTCCCAAGGCGATGAGTTGGAAATCATATACCAGCGTAATGGGTCGATACCATATTTCTCGATAGCTCCAAATGGATCTACAGCATTGCCAAGTCGCTTGCTCATCTTGTTTCCGTTCTTGTCAAGCACAAGTCCGTTGGAGATCACAGATTTGTATGCCACGCTGTCGAATACCATTGTGCCGATAGCGTGAAGTGTGAAGAACCATCCACGGGTCTGATCCACACCTTCTGCGATAAAGTCGGCCGGATATACCTTGCCGCTGTCGAGAGCCTCTTTGTTCTCGAATGGATAGTGGATTTGAGCGTATGGCATCGAGCCTGAGTCAAACCACACATCAATCAGGTCAAGCTCGCGCTTCATAGGCTTGCCTGTAGGCGACACCAGAATGATGTCATCCACATATGGGCGGTGAAGGTCTATCTTATGATAGTTTTCCTTGCTGTAATCGCCAGGCACAAAGCCTTTGTCCTTATAAGGATTGCTCTTCATGAAGCCTGCTGCGACAGATTTCTCGATCTCATCATACAGCTCCTGAATACTGCCTATACACTTTTCCTCCTTGTCCTCGCTGCGCCATATTGGAAGTGGAGTACCCCAATAGCGGCTGCGGCTCAAGTTCCAGTCATTCAAGTTTTCAAGCCACTTGCCGAAGCGTCCTGTTCCAGTATGTTCAGGTTTCCACTTGATGGTCTTGTTAAGTTCCACCATGCGGTCCTTGCAAGCTGTAGATTTGATAAACCAGCTATCAAGTGGATAGTAAAGGATAGGCTTGTCGGTGCGCCAGCAGTGAGGATAGTTATGCACATGCTTCTCAATCTTGAATGCCGTGCCGGCTTGCTTCATCTTCATGCAAATCACGATGTTAAGGTCCTCATCTTTTGATGCAGCCTTCTCATCATATTTTCCGCCCACATTATATTTAGGTGAATATGCGTTCTTCACATATTCGCCTTCATATTCCTTATAAAGGTCCTTATTCACGCAGTTATTGACGAAATCCTCATCAAGGTCGCTCATTTCCCAATATTTTCCGGAGAAATCCACCATAGGACGAGTCTCCATCTTCTTGTTAATCATGAACAGCGATGGTATTCCCGCAGCTTTTGCCACGAATGCGTCATCAGCACCAAATGTAGGAGCTATATGCACAACGCCAGTACCGTCTTCTGTAGTCACATAGTCGCCTTGAATCACACGGAATCCGTTTTCATTGACCACAATCTTGTCGTCAATCTTGTCCACTGGCTTAACCCATGGGAATAGCTGCTCATATTTCATGCCTACGAGGTCTTTTCCCACAAACTCAGCTATGATGCGATAAGGAACCACCTTGTCGCCTACGTTATAGTCCTCGAAAGCCTTTTCTGCGCCTTCTGCCGAGAAATACGCACTCACGCGGGCTTTTGCCACAAATGCCACCATAGGTGTGCCATTATATGGATTAAATGTCTCAAGTGCCACATATTCGATTTTCGGACCTACGCACAATGCTGTGTTGGATGGCAATGTCCATGGTGTAGTGGTCCATGCCAGCATCACAATGTTGTTCTTGAATGGCTCGGCAGCTTTTGCTTTCACGGCATCAACTATCGCATTGCCGTTATCCACCACCTTGAATTGGGCAGTGACAGTGGTGTCTTTCACATCACGGTAACAGCCTGGCTGATTCAGCTCGTGCGAGCTAAGTCCAGTACCTGCTGCTGGAGAATATGGCTGAATGGTGTAGCCCTTGTAGAGCAAGCCCTTGTTGTAAAGCTGCTTCAACAGCCACCACAGAGTCTCGATATAGCTGTTCTCGTATGTGATATACGGGTTCTTCATATCCACCCAATATCCCATCTTGTGAGTGAGGTCTTCCCATTCCTTGGTGTATTTCATCACCTCTTTGCGGCATGCGGCATTATAGTCATCCACTGAAATCTTTTTGCCGATGTCCTCCTTGGTGATGCCGAGAGCCTTCTCCACACCAAGCTCCACAGGAAGTCCGTGGGTGTCCCAACCGGCTTTGCGCATCACTTGGAATCCCTTCATGGTCTTGAAGCGGCAGATGATGTCCTTGATTGTGCGTGCCATGACGTGATGGATGCCTGGCATACCGTTGGCTGATGGCGGTCCTTCAAAAAACACGAATGAAGGTGCGCCCTCACGCTCCTTGATGCTCTCTTCAAATACATTTTCTGCGTCCCATTTCTTCAAGACCTCCTTATTGATGTCTGATAGATTGAACTTGTTATATTCTTTGAATTTATTAGTCATAATTTTTTATTCAATATCTTCAATTTAAAAACTTTGCAAAAACTATCACAAGACTCGCTTATTTTCCCAACTTGCCCATTTTTCCGCCTTTCAAGCCTTTTCCAAGGCTGAAAATATTATGGTCGTAGCTCACGGTCTTCAAGCCAATCTCGCGCTTGCGCTTCAATGCGAGCTGAACAAGGCGATCCATAAGCTGCTCGAAGCTGATGCCTGTGGCTTCCCACAGATAGAACGACAATGAGCCTGGAATAGTGTTGATTTCGTTCACATATATGTCGCGCGTCTTGCGATCAACGATTACATCGACACGGCTCACTCCATGGCACGACAGCACTCGGAACGTCTCGGTAGCGAGATACTGGATGCGCTTGGTCTCTTCTTCTGGGAGTTCGGCGGGGATGCGTTTTTGTGATGCTTGCATTCCTTTTGCACCCTTTGTACCTCCCATATACTTATCTTCATACGACAAGATCTCACCGCTCTTGATCGGTTCTTCAAGCACCGATGCCTGATACTCGTCGCAGTCGCCAAGCACCGAGCAGTTGATTTCCTGTAAGTCTTCCACCATGTCCTCCACTATGATGCGTGTAGAATAAATTTCGGCTCCATCCACTTTCTCGATAAGTTCTTCGCGGTTTGTAGCACGGCCTATGCCGACACTCGAACCGAGGTTGGCTGGTTTCACTATTACAGGATAACCAATCTTGTCTTCTATCTTCTTTATCAATGCGTCGCGCTGCGCATACCATTGCTTGTCGGTGAACCACACATAATCTACCACCGGTATGTCGCAGGCTTGAAGAATCATCTTCATCGTGATTTTGTCCATTCCGTTGGCACTCGACAGCGTGTTGCAGCCGGCAAACGGAATACCTATCGACTCAAGCACGCCTTCAAAGATTCCATCCTCACCGTTTGAGCCATGAAGCACAGGAATCACCACATCGAGGTGGGTCAGAATGTTTGAGCCGAACATCGACTTTTTCTTCTTATACAGGTTGTAGTCACCATAACATGGCTCCATATACACTTCCTCAACTTTTGCGAGCAACGCCGGAACATCACGATAGTTGGCAATATCAAGCAGAGCTTCGCCTGTGTACCACTTACCCTGCTTTGAAATATAAATAGGGGTAACATCATATTTGTCGCGGTTGATAGCGTGCATCGCCTGAGATGCCGAAATCACCGAAATTTCGTGTTCTGTTGAACGTCCTCCAAAGAATACGCCAATGTTAGTCTTCATCTTATATATATTTTTTATTGTTTTCTCCAAAAAATCTTTTTTCTCTTGCACAGCCTATCACTTGTACGAGTCGGGCAAGTCGTTTTCATAAAGCACGGTGTCGCCGGCTTTGGCAAAGCTGAGCATAAGTTTCTGCGCCTCGGTGAATGTTGCCACAGTGTGGACACAGTCCTTTGACATTCCTTTCTTGCTGATACCCTTCATTATGGATTCGCGGTTGTATTGTCCCACAACTATCGCCACATCACAGGTCTCGGCTATATGCTCGCCAAACAGCTCATTGAAATATTCCTGCTTGGCTCCAAGCTCTATCATTCCCGGTGTTATCACGATGCGCCTACCGCCGGTCATACCAGCCAGCACATCGAGCGCCATCCTCGACCCGTCGGGGTTGGAATTGAATGCATCGTCAATTATCGTTATGCCCGATGCCGTGCGCTTTACATTCAGGCGGTGCTCCACCTGCTCGATTTTGCTCACAGCATACTTGATTTTTTCTTCCGGAACCCTAAGTTTCATCGCCATCACCACGGCAGCCACAAGATTGGATATATTGCACTCGCCCACGAGCTTCGTTGTCAAGTCAAGACTCTTTCCCTCGCCCACGAGAGTAAACTGTGTGCCTGCCGCACTGTATCGTATATTCTCCACATGGTAATCGCTTGCCGGTGTCGGCTTCACGGTGTAGCGTTTCACTTCCGCATTATCCACCTTGCGATTTGCCACATATTCAAAATCGTTGTTGATTACCGCAAATCCGTCGGCTGGCAGGGCATCCACAAGCTCAAATTTCGTGCGCTGCACATTCTCTATTGTCTTGAAAGACTCAAGATGCTGCGCACCGACAGCAGTAAGTATTCCATACTGCGGATGCACAAGGTCGCAGATCTCTTTTATGTCACCAATATTCTTAGCCCCCATCTCCACAATGAAAATGTCGTTATAAGGCTGAAGCATCTCACGCACTGTGCGCACCACACCCATCGGAGTATTGTAGCTGCCGGGGGTCATAAGCACCGAGTATTTTTCGCTCAATATGCGGTTCAAGTAATGCTTCGTGCTTGTCTTGCCATAACTGCCTGTAATGCCTACTATCTTCATATCAGGCATCTGCGACAAGATGTGCTTCGCATCGTTGAAATAATGATTGTTGATGGCTTGCTCCACGGGTTTAAGCAGCCAGTTGGCTACCATTGTGAACACATAGGAGAATGTGGCGAAGAACAATGCCATCAATCCAGCATCGAATGCGTCGCCGCGCAGAATACCGACACATGCCGACATGGCAAGCAGCAGAACCGCCTCGGTCAAAAACAAACGCCACACGCGCTTGGTGAACACGAGTGGCTTCTTATATTTTCTATTCAAGGCTACGGCACTTTTCACCGCCATGGCTACGACAAGCACCAGCCCCACCATCCACGATTCCATGAACGTAGATAGCGCAAGCACGAGCATCGCCAAATCCGCCAAACGGCTCACTCCTGCATATTCGCTGTTAGTCCTTAGCCACTTGGTGAACCGCTCATTGCGGTAAGAATTTTGCTGCATCATCTGCATATCCCACTTCACCTCGGTGAGCATCAATGTCACTGCTGCAACTGCAAACAATATTCCAATAATAAGTGCCATATCTATATATTATTTTTAATATTTTTATTTCCTATGCTCTAATCATCCTCTTTTTGTGAGAGCTTTGAGCCACGGTTCACTTGTCTTCACCGACAAAGCTCTTCAGCACTGCCGCAAATTGATAGGGATTCTCCAAGAAGCTGTAATGCCCCACTCCCGGGAACGACACAAGCCCGGCATCGGGTATCATCTTCTCCATAAATTTCGCATCGGCAAGCGGTGTGGCTGTATCATTCTCGCCCCAAATAAGCAGCGTCGGACACTTTATCTTTGGCAGGCAGCTTTTCAAGTCCTCATTGACCACCTTGCTCAATATAGAGCGCATCATTTGCGACGCATTCGAGTAATCGCTTGAACCGACTTTCGAGCGGTATTTGTTGAGTAGTTCTTCCGCACGGGCTTTGCCGAACAGCAGCGGCAATGTGTGCTTCACTGCCTTATAGGTATATACCTTGTAATAGTACTTCAAGCTGCGGCGAGGCTTTATGCCGGCAGCATCCACAAGAATGAGCTTGCGCACTGCATTGCGCGATGAATATAGAATGCCCACTCTGCCTCCGAATGAGTGTCCGAGCAATATCGGATTTTCAATATGCTCTATCTTAATGAACTCCTCTATAAGTGCAGTATAATCCTCCACACCCCACACGGTGGCTGGTTCTGTGCTGCCGCCAAACCCGGGAAAATCGACATTATACACTTTAAATCCAGGCAAAAGCAGCCGCTCAATACTCTGCAAAGTTGTGTGGTTACATCCCCATCCGTGCATAAGCACCACAGGCTGCCCCTCACCCTCCACAGTGTAGCAGAACTTAATGCCTCTTATGTTTGTAGATTTATCCATTCTTCCGTAAAATAATTTGCAAATATACAAATCCTACGGCACATTATCACTTTTTTGGCTCCTAAAATTTGTCTCTCGGCAAAAATTAAGTCTCAAAACAAGACTATAAAAGCAGTGCCAGCAGACTGCCTAAATTCTTTTTACCCATAATTTTTCCATTTTGCGCTTCTGCTGTCGCCATCGATACCATAGCCACAACGAGCAGAATTATTAATTTTGCGTATCTCATTTACCCTCTTCTACTTGACAATAAATTTATAGACATCTACAGCATTTCCTCGACTCACATGCGCCACATATATGCTCGGGGGCAATTCCTCAAGGCTCACGGTTCTGTCGGTCGATGTCACAACAGCTTTGCCAGCAGTGTCGAAAATCGAGATGCCACTAAAATCGCCTTCTACTATCAAATCACCTTCCACTACGGCTATCTGCGCATTCTTGTCTGCCGTGTTTGCCTGTACTCCAGAATTTGAGCCTATTCCAGTCTTGGCGAGCCAATCGGCAAGCATCGAATGGCAGTTGGACGTTTGAGCTGAGCGAATCCACAAGTTGTCGCAGAAATCGCCATTAGGCATCAGGCGTTTGGCATCAGCCACGACACTGCTTATTCCGCTGCTTGCGCTCGACACTATCAAGCCTATTTTCTTGTTTGCCATACGGCTTCCGTTGTTGAACAGGAATGTCTGCATAGGTGCTGCCATATTTCCCCACCACAGCGGCGTGGCTATCACTATGTCGTCGTATCGGCTGAAATCCACTGTCAAATCCTTGATGGCTGGATATGACGACGCGTCATCGGGATTGTTGCGTATGGCTGATATCAATGCGCTACCTATGGCATAATTGTTGGCAGCATAGTCAAGCCCCTCTTCTGCCGGCACTACTTCCACCACTTCGGCATCGCCCAACTGGGTACGGAGGTCGCCTACCACAGTGCGGACATTGTTGGTAAAGCTGTAATACACCACAAGTGTCTTGGCTTGCATTGCTGCTGCGGCAGCGACGGTTGTCGCCACGATGATTGCTATTATTCTATTCATTGCTTATAATTATTCTGTTTACACGATTTTCTGTTATTTGTCTATTTGGCTTTCTATTGCCGCATTGGCGCGATGCCCCATTATGTCTATCTGGTCAAGCTCACTGTTGAATTTGTTCAACTCATCGGGTGTAAGCCTTGCGCTTGGCGCGCCACACAGCTCATCAAGATGCCAATACTTTGTGGTTCCCGGTATAGCTATTGTGTAGGGGCGCATACTCAGCACCCAAGCTATAGCAAACTGTGCCGGCGTTATTCCTTTGCCCTCAGCCCATCGCTGCACAAGCTGGATAAGAGGCATATTATGCTTCATCGCCTCCGGCTCAAAACGCGGAAGCACAGCGCGACGGTCGGGCAATACATAGCGGCTGTTCTCGTTGTGAATGCCTGTCAGGTAGCCTCTGCCTATCGGGGCGTATGCCACGAATTCGATGCCGAGTTCTTCAAGTGTAGGAAATATTTTTGTTTCAGGCTCACGCCACCATATAGCATATTCGCTCTCTACTGCCGACAGCGGCTGCACGGCATGGGCGCGGCGAATGGTTCTTGCGCTTGCCTCACACAATCCCCATTGCAGCACCTTGCCCTCCTTTATGAGTTGCCCCACCGTTTCTGCGACCTCCTCTATAGGCACTTCAGGATCCACTCTGTGCTGGAAGAGCATGTCGATATGGTCGGTGCGCAATCTGCGCAATGAGCCTTCCACAGCCTTGCGTATGTGAGCCGGCTTGCTGTTCAGCACTCCGGGCTCGTTCTCTGCCACGCCAAACCCGAATTTTGTCTCAATAGTCACATTATCGCGCACAGGCTGCAAGGCTTCGCCCACCCACTCCTCGCTCACGGTCATTCCGTAAATTTCAGCAGTGTCAAATAACGTAACGCCATGGTCATAGGCACGGCGCACGAGACTAAGCATATCAGCCTTGGTGGTGCTGCAACCATAATATCCCACAGGGCAAATATCCACACATCCAAGTCCTATTGATGTGACTTTGCGCTTGCCGAGACTGCGCAGTTCATATTCATTTGAGCCGCCAGATAATGGTGATTGCAGCTTATTATTAGTGTTCTCAGCCGATTTGATATTGCCGAGCATAGTTTGCGAAGCTAAGATTCCTGCTCCTGCCGCCAGCGATGTCTTTAAAAAATCTCTTCTACTATACATAACATATATTTTGGAATGAATTTTATGCTACAAATTTAAACTCATTTCAGAACATTAA
The DNA here is from genome assembly GCA_964459845.1 of uncultured Muribaculaceae bacterium. Classification (GTDB taxonomy): domain Bacteria; phylum Bacteroidota; class Bacteroidia; order Bacteroidales; family Muribaculaceae; genus CALZFJ01. Next base: position 17,033 of record CAYWOC010000038.1, read on the forward strand.
TGTATATAATTTACCTGTATTCATACCAAAATCACAGATACACACAACATTCCACCACCCTCACAATCCATCACTCCGCTATAATAGTCTCTATTACACAAATTGAGGCTGGCTTCCGGTTCAAGTTCGGAATGCCAGCCTCATATATCTGCTTATTTGCTATCAGCATCTCACTGTAGCATATTCAGAGCCTGCATGAAGCGCGCAATAACTTCCGGCTTGCCAGTATGCTTGCCATTGTCCTCACTCAGCTTGCAGGTGTCATTGTAGAAGCTCCATTGCTCGGTGATTTTTGCAGCCACAAGTTTTATCACTATGTTCATAGGCTTCACCCCGGCAAAATCGTTGGTGAAGTGGGTGCCTATTCCGAACGATGGCTGGCAATAATCCTTGGCATACTGCTGAATCTCTATCGCAGCATCGGTGTCGAGCGCGTTGCTGAATATCACCTGCTTGGTCTTTGGGTCAATGCCAAGCGAGCGGTATTTTTCGGCTATGCGCATAAGTTGCTCATGGTTGTCGCCGCTGTCGATGCGCAGCCCCTTAAATTGATTGGCAAAATCTTCCGAGAAATTAAGGCTGAACACATTCCATCCGTAGCTGTCATATAGATATGTGCCGAGCGCGCCACGGAATGTGTTGCGCCAAAGGTTCATGGCTATATGGTTTGCCATTTGCGGACCATACATGCCGCCTATGGCACACACAAATTCATGCGCCATGGTGCCCACTGGCACAAGGTCGTATTTCATGGCAAGATACACATTGCTCGTGCCTACGAATGTGCCTTTCCACTGGCGGCTGCGGCTACAGTCTTTCATCGCCCTCACTGCCGTCTCCTCCGCGCGGAACGATGCGCGACGGCGTGTGCCGAAGTCGCTGAACACGCAACCGGCTTCAAGCAGCCGGCTCGCCTTGGCGTATGTCTTATCGTAATATGCGTCGTAGTCAAATTCCTTGTTTAGCCCTGTCACCACATAATACAGCTCTGATATTATGGCAAGCACTTTCACTTCGAGCAAGATGGTCTCAGCCCAACTGCCGTCAAACTCCACCGACAGATGCCCCTCCTCATCCTGCCACGCCTTCACCCACTTGCGGCTGAAGCGGTAGCCCTTTAGATAGGTATAGAACCAATGGGGCAGATAATAGCACCTGCGCTTCATGAATTCTATCTCCTCGTCGGTAATCACCACATTCTCAAGCATCGCCACCTGCTCCATGAGCATTTCGGCAAATCCTTCGGGATAGCACGTGTCGTCCCTATCCACGAATGCATACTTCACTTGCGCCCTCGGGAAATTGTCGATAACGGCGCAGCACATCGAGAATTTATACAAGTCATCATCGGTAAAATGCTTGATTATTTGTTCCATACCTATTTTTCTACTATTATCCGTTTTTTACTCGCAATGCGCAAATTTAATTATTTTATTTGAAACCTCGCCATTCGTTATGCACATTTTTCAGCAACCACAGCAAACCATGCGTATTATTGCCACACATCATTTCCCCTACCCGAGCCTATCTCAAAATGCAGCTTTGCGATGCCGAGATCTACTCGCGAGAAGAATCCCCAACGCGTGTCGGCTTTAACCTTGCCGTTGCGGCACAGTGTGAAATGAAATTTCTGTTGGTTCACTGCTGTTGGAGCAAGAAGCGCTGTCTCCACACCCTCTTTGAACCAGCCCGGCATCTCGGCACTGCCATCTTCTGCGCTCGCCACATCTTCAAGTCTCTTTATCTTATGCTCTACACCTTGAGTGGTGCCGTAGCCGAGTGCGATAACAAGATGCACCTTTTCACCGACGCGCAGGACGTAGCTTCCTTTCACCTTTTTATATGTCATCCCCACCCAGCAAGTATTCAATCCAAGCATCTGAGCCTCAAGCACCACTTTCTCGCCATAATATCCGCATTTTTCTTCGGTGCCATTTGCTCCTGCCACCACTATATAATTGCTCACGCCGCGGAATGTGCCATAATGCGCAAGCCAACTGCCGAAAGCCCGCGGCTCATTGGTCACGAGCTGGATGTTTAGCCCACTCTCAGCATTGCAAGCATCAATCACCGTCTGCAATCGCCCCTTCACAACTTCCCCAATCGGCTTATCGGTATAGCTCCTCACCGAATGTCTCTCTTTGATAGCTTGTAGTATGTCCATAACTATATCATTTCACTTTTACTATGTAAAGATAATGCAAATCGAGTGCAGAACCACAAATTTTTTCTGAATATTTTGTCTATATGCTTTATTTTCGCAATAATGTACCGATGAAAGAGGCGACACATTCCTGCGTCGCTGCGACAACTGCCACAAATACCTCACTGCCGCATTCTGGCTACGCAGGAATGTGCAGCCTCCCATCTCAACTCGAAAGGCTACACTGTGGAGGCAAAACCAAGGAGGCGACGCATTCCTGCGTCGCTGCGACTACTGCCACAAAGCCCTCACTGCCGCATTCCTGCGTAGCTACGACAACTGCCACAAATACCTCACGGCCGCATTCCAGCTACACAAGAATACGTAGCCTCCTATCTCAACTCGAAAGACTACACTGTGGAGGCGCAACCAAGGAGGCGACGCATTCCTGCGTCGCCACGATAACCGCCACAAAGCCCTCACTGCCGTCAAGCCACTTCCGGCTACGCAAGAATGCGTAGCCTCCTAACACTACAATTACTGCCACAAATAAGCAGTCGAGGCGCACTGCCGGTCAGTGTCGCCTCGATGGTATCATTATAGTGAGTGCTTTGTGATGACGAAGGGTCACTTCACAGCTATCTTTGTGGCACGGCTGCCGGT
>CAYWOC010000039.1:0-17979 GCA_964459845.1 uncultured Muribaculaceae bacterium
CCATCGAAAGTATTAATTTTTTCATATCGCATCAATTTTTGGTTCTTTTCAATATATTCAATTCCGCACCCTTTACCGCCGCAAACGACCGCTTTATATTTGTCGATGCTGCCTCAATCGTCAGGCTGCCTCCTTTCTCCACACTTCCGCCTGTGACAGTTACTGCGCCGTCGCAGATTATAGTGACTTTCGCTCCCGATTTCACCACAAGCCCATCGGCAAGTGTGACATCGCCTGTCACCTTGAATGTGACATCGGATCCGTCGCCGAACGACACGCTGCCCAGACTTCTGCCGGCATCTATAGCCCTGCCTATGCTTAGGCTGCTCGCAAACATATAGTGCGAGCCTGTAATGTCTTCATTCTGAATGTTCATAGGCATAAATTCAGGGATGCTGTTGTGCCGATATAAAAGTACGGAACAGTTGGGAGAAAAACAATCTACTGACCAATTATTTTTGTCGATTACATATTTTGAGGAGTTCCCACTAAAATCGGTGATGCCCACATAGCTGCCTACGATGTCATTTCCTTTCAGTGAGATGCTTCTGTCGCTTCGAGTGATGCTCGCACCATCATAATACTTAGGAATATCCGTCCACAGCTCAAATTCGGGGTCACCAAGCAGATTGTGAGTTAATCTTGACCAAAAAAACTTACATTTAATTTTAGATAAAGCCTCAGCCTTTCCTAATCCATAATTACCTTTAAATATTTCATCGCAAAAATATTTTTCCAAATCAAATGAATCATTTATATATCCAATACGTGTATTTCCTAAAAATGCTACGCCTCCATATTTGCCACAAGTGGTGTAGGAACGACCAAAATTGCATCTAATATCTTCATAGCCTTGAACTATATCGTATGGCATCAATGTACACGACATTGAATAAGATACCGATGGATGCATATAGTTGGTCAAGTTATTGAGTCCATTACCTGTTTCCTCTTGATGATGACTACTTACACCTTCAATTGCAACGATACCATAAACTTTAATATAATTCACGGCGACACCTCCAGGGTTTCCGTGTCCATTTATGCTTGAAAACCCAACGTTTTCCTTGTTCATACAATCAACTATTTGTGCACCAGTTGGTGTCAAAGAGTCTATTTGTTCAAAAATTTTATATTCAGGATAAATAGACGACAATTTTATGCTTAATGTGTCTGCTTGATGATATGATTGCATTAAATCACTTTGAGAATACAATGCTCTTTTCAGATATGAGAAATCACCATTCCCTGGATTTATTTCATAACACAGCAGCTTGTCTGTGTAATTGTTCACCTCTTCTGCCGTCTCGCAAAGCAGCCTACCAACCACTATTTCCGGATAAAAGTCTATTTTGTCGGTGTCCTCGCCATATTTACCATTTTTGTTGGAATCCCAATTCCCATTAAAATCGCTGAAATACAAATCTGTAGGTATATATCCGCCAAACCCATACCTAATCGGCAGAATCTTATAGTCTCCTGCAAGAAGTGCGCAATCAAGATTACGACGCATATACAAGTCACGCAAGAACCAACGCAGCTTGCCGGCATCGTCATTTATCCCCGAAATCTTGTCGCCGTCAGCAACAAGCTCGCTCGCAAGGATGTCCTCTATGCAAAAAACCTCGGCTGAATATCCCTTCTGCCGTTTCCAGCCTATCAGCCGGCGGAATGACGGCGCAAGCTCGCGGTTGGTGATGACGCAGTAGTCGAGATTGTCGTTCTCCACTCCGCCGCCATACAAAGCTATGGAGCTTTTGGGGGCGAACTGCATGACCTGGCTGCCGTTCTCAACAATCCCCGACACTTCACCCGACTTGTCAGACCCCGGAACAGGCTTGAGCTCAAGTGCCGACTCCTGCACTATGTCGTAGCTTAGGGTGACACTCACGCTGCTGCTGACGTGGAGCTTGCTGTCGGCTACGCTGTATGTCACAGGATACACAGCCACAGCCACTATCTGGTTTGTGCCGTAAAGATAGCCATTCTCCATATATTCACACCGTCTTGCGGGCCATTCCCCGGGCAAGCGGTAAATTACGCTGTCGGGAGTGGTAAACTCCACTTCGCCCATTGCGACGTTGCTGGTGACGGGCTTCTGCACAGGATATACCGGTGCCGTAACCGCAATGTCCGTTATGCCGCCCACCTTGTATGAGACCTTGAAGTTGGCGGCGTTGTACGGCACCGACAGGTGGATAATCTTCATGGGCAGCTTCGGACTTCCCACAGGGTTGCCGCAGCTCGCAAGGTCTCCGTATTCGACTTCCGTGAACGCCTGTCCGCCTACGCTGTCAATCCGCATGATGCACCTGCCGGCATCAAACGGCACGTTCACAGTCACGCTCCCGGCATGGGCTGTGGCTATGCCAACTATAACTGCCGTTATATATAAATACAGTTTTCTCATGGCTCTATGCTATTTTGTGAGTATCATTCTGCGGTTGTCCACCTCTTTGCCATCCACGATGAGCGAATAGGCATATATACCGGCTTTCAGCTCGGAGCTGCCCACAGTCACGCTGCCCGCACCGCATTCTGTCAGAGCGAACCGCTTTACAGGCGTACCCTGCATGTCGAAGATATAGATGGCGGCATCTGTGGCATTCCGGGGAAGCTCATATCTTATCTCTGTTGTCGAGGTGAATGGGTTCGGTGTGTTCTGATACAGCTTTGCTGTCTTTTCGGCTTCTGCATCCTGCCCGGCTTCCTGCGGCGTTTTGCCTTGAAGCTCAGCCTCAAGGCTCGCCAATTTGCCCTGAAGCTCGTTCACCGCATTGAGCAGCACCGGGATAAGCCCGATATAGTCCACTTTCTTGTAGCCATCCTTGTCGGTGCTGACAAGCTCGGGATAGACTTTCTCAACATCCTGCGCTATGACTCCGAAGCGGGTGCGGTCGTCGGCGCACGCAAGCGACTTGAACGAGCCGTCATTTATGTATTTGAACGACACTCCTGACAACTGGCTTATATCGTCGAGCGTGCTGCCGAGGTCTTTTATGTCCTTCTTCATGCGCCTGTCCGACACGGTGTCGAATCCGAGCGAGGCAATATCGGTGTTGAATATGAACGAAGAGCCTCCGTTGTAATCGTCATAATATGCCAGCGGAGTTGTCTGGAAGGCTCCCGCCTTCAGATAAAGCCCGGTCTCTCCGTTCAGCTCAAGAGCCTTGTTCTTGTATCCTGTGTTCCCTATATATGTGCCTCCGCCCGGTCCGAGGCTGAGCTTCACGCTCGACTCACTTGTCACCCCATAGATATGCACATTCGACTTGCTGTCGCTTTCCACGAAGGTTGAGTCCTGAATAGCACCTATCGCCACTTGTCCGTCGCTGTTCACCGATAGCTGGGCATAAGATGTGGCACAGGCTGCACACATCAAGGCTGCAATTAATCTCTGTTTCATTTTATTTTATTATTATTTTAAGTTGTGTTTATTGTTTCTTCACTTTTTTAAATTAGGCATTACAAAATTACAACAAGTTTTTTTTAAAAAAAACAATAATATACTTAAACATAATTAATTCATTTGCATTATAAAACGATTTTAATTATATAGCAAATAGATTATCTATCGGAACAGACTCAAACCTACCATTAGATTGTGCGCTACAACCAAACTTTACGGAATTTAGCAATTCCACCATCACCAAGTTAGAAAGATTTGAGATAAAAAAAATCATCGGATGCAGAACTTGTGCGGTTCATTGCATCCGATGCAAAAATATAAAATTATGAAACAAAGTCTTTTTTTGATGTCGTCAGACTGTCAAGCAACCCGGCTTTATGCCTTGTTGGCACGCTTGCGCTCAGTCTCGTCGAGAATAATCTTGCGCAGACGCAAGTGATGTGGTGTCACCTCCACATATTCATCGGCCTTGATGTATTCAAGAGCCTCTTCAAGACTGAATACTACTGGCGGAACTATGCGAGCTTTATCATCGGCTCCCGACGCACGCATATTTGTGAGCTTCTTCGACTTGGTTACGTTCACCACAATGTCATTCTCCTTCGCATTCTCGCCGACAACCTGTCCGGCATACACCTCCTCTTGCGGGAAGATGAAGAAGCGTCCGCGGTCTTGCAACTTATCAATAGCATAAGCATAGGCCGTTCCAGCTTCCATCGCGATGAGTGAACCGTTGGTGCGGCGTTCGATATCGCCCTTCCAAGGCTGATATTCAAGGAAGCGGTGCGACATGATAGCCTCACCAGCCGAAGCCGTAAGCACATTTGTTCGAAGGCCTATGATACCGCGCGACGGGATATTAAATTCAAGGTGTATGCGATCGTTTTGAGTTGCCATAGTCACCATCTCACCGCGGCGGCGAGTCACCATATCTATGATTTTGCTTGAATATTCTTCAGGAACATTTATCGACAGTAGTTCCACCGGCTCGCATTTCTGACCGTCAATCTCCTTGATGATAACCTGAGGCTGACCCACTTGAAGCTCATAGCCCTCGCGGCGCATGGTCTCAATAAGCACAGCCAAGTGCAGCACGCCACGACCGAACACATTCCATGCGTCGTCGCTCTCAGTACGCTCTACACGAAGCGCGAGGTTCTTGTCAAGCTCTTTGGCAAGACGGTCGGCAATGTGGCGAGATGTCACATACTTGCCATCTTTGCCGAAGAAAGGAGAATTATTGATGGTAAATGTCATCGACATTGTAGGCTCATCAATTGCGATGCGCGGAAGAGGCTCAGGATTGTTAATGTCGGCAACGGTATCTCCGATTTCAAATCCCTCGATGCCGATAAGCGCGCAGATGTCGCCCGATTTCACGCTTTGCACCTTTTTGCGCCCCATGCCTTCAAACACATGAAGCTCCTTGATGCGCTGTTTCACTGTAGAGCCGTCTTTTTTGCACAAGGCGATGTCCATGCCTTCGCGAATCTCGCCGCGGTGTACGCGACCGATGGCGATACGACCCACATACGAAGAATAGTCGAGCGAGGTGATAAGCATCTGGGCATCACCTTCAAGCTCTTGTGGAGCAGGAATATATTCGATGATTGCATCAAGCACAGCGTTGATGTTGTCGGTAGGCTTAGTCCAGTCGGTACTCATCCAGCCGTTCTTGGCAGAGCCGTAGATAGTAGGAAAGTCGAGCTGCTCCTCAGTAGCGTCGAGATTGCACATAAGGTCGAAAACCATCTCTTGCACCTCATCGGGGCGGCAGTTTGGCTTATCCACCTTATTAATGACAACGATAGGTTTAAGCCCCATCTGAATAGCCTTTTGGAGCACAAAGCGAGTTTGTGGCATCGGTCCCTCGAATGCATCGACAAGCAGCAGACAGCCGTCCGCCATGTTCAGCACACGTTCAACTTCACCTCCGAAATCCGAGTGTCCCGGAGTATCAATAATATTGATTTTGTAGCCGTTGTAGTTTATTGACACGTTTTTCGAAAGAATTGTGATTCCGCGTTCGCGCTCCAAGTCATTATTGTCGAGCATAAGCTCACCTGTACTTTGGTTGTCGCGAAATAAGTTGCCCGCAAGCAACATCTTATCTACCAATGTAGTTTTGCCGTGATCGACGTGTGCGATAATGGCGATATTCCTAATCTTTTGCATACTATACCTATTTCGGAGTGCAAAGTTAGTGATTTCTTATCAATCTGACACTAAATTACCGAAAAAAATGAAGTCACACCACAATATAACAATAAAAACGACTAAAAATAAACTTATTTATACTCTGCCACCGATTTATACCTTACGATGCAAATAACGCAGCCAAAACATAGCGCAGGAGTGGGATTATGATTTTTTAGGCGAAAATGTGCGGTTGTGTGGATGTAAATATGTAATTTTGCAAATCATTACGCAAAATAGAATTGAAAATTAAACATATATATATAATCCTGATTGCTGCGATTGTGTCGATATGCTCCGGCTCCGACGGGCTGTGGCGCGCCAATGCCGCCGCTATTTCCGGCGATTCGGCTGAAGCTGCAATTCCCAAAGCCTTATCTCCCGACACCGCAAAGAGCGACTCTGTGTCTCCTAATATTTTCGTCAAGAAAGACACGCCGAAAGCCGATTCTTCACGATTCGTGAAACGCTTTGTCGATCTCGACAACTCGGTGCAGTTCTCTGCCAAAGATTCTCTGGTATTTTACGGGAAGAACAATGCCAACATGTTTGGCTCAAGTTCTGTGACCTACGGCAACATCGACCTTAAAGCCATGGAGATACAGATGAATATGGACAATAGCGAGGTATATGCCATAGGCCGCACCGACAGCGTTGGCGAGCTTGAGGGCAAACCTGTGTTCAAGGATCCGAGCGGCGAATATGAGTCGAAGACCATGCGCTACAACTTCAAGAGCAAGCGCGGATATATCACCGATGTTGTCACACAGCAGGGCGAAGGATACCTCACTGGCGGCATCACCAAGAAGATGGAAAACGACGAATACTACATCAAGGACGGACGCTACACCACTTGCGACGACCACGAGCATCCTCACTTCTATCTCCAGCTCACCAAAGGCAAGGTGAAGCCAAACAAGAACATCGTCACCGGTCCGGCTTATATGGTGCTTGCCGATGTTCCCCTGCCGCTTGCCGTGCCTTTCGGTTATTTTCCCTTCAGCAAGAAGTATTCTTCGGGTATCATTATGCCTTCGTTCGGTGAAGACTACAACAAGGGATTCTTCCTGCGCGACGGCGGTTATTACTTTGCCATCAACGACAATATCGACCTTGCCCTAACTGGCGAAATCTACACTAAGGGATCGTGGGGTCTTAACGCACAGTCAAACTATGTGAAGCGTTACCGCTATTCTGGCAATTTTCACATCAGCTACATCACCACCATCACTGGCGACAAAGGCTCTGCCGACTACTCTAAGCAGAAGAACTTCCAAATCACTTGGAGCCACTCTCAAGACACTAAAGCCAATCCAAACATGTCGTTCTCGGCAAGCGTAAACTTCGCCACAAGCGGATACTCGCGAAACGACCTCAACAGCTACTACAGCAACTCGTTCACCGAAAACACTAAGAGCAGCACGGTGAACATGACTTATAAATTCCCGAACACCAAGTGGAGCCTTTCGACCACTGCCAACATATCGCAGCGCACTGCCGACTCCACACTCACTGTTTCATTCCCGAATTTCACCCTCACGATGTCGCAGACAGCACCTTTCAAGCGCAAGCGCGCTGTGGGCGATGAACGCTGGTATGAAAAAATAAAGATGTCTTATTCCGGTCAATTCCAGAACTCACTGACGGCAAAGCAGAACGTATTCTTCAAGAAAAGCCTCGTGAAAGACTGGAGAAACGGTATGCGCCACTCAGTGCCCATCTCTGCCACATTCAATGTTTTCAAATATATCAATGTGACACCAAACATCACCCTCAACGACCGTATGTATTCAAGCAAAATACGCCGTCGCTGGGATCCGGCAGCTTCAGCCGAAGTGTGCGACACGACATATAATTTCTACAACGTGTTTGACTTCAACGCGGCAATCTCTCTCGACACGAAAATATATGGATTCTTCAAGCCTTGGAAGATTTTTGGCGACAAGGTGCAGATGATACGCCATGTGATGACACCTACCGTGTCGTTCTCGGCATCGCCCGATTTCAGCTCGCCATTCTGGGGATATTATGGCACATACGCCTATTCCGACCCACGCTCCGGACAAGTCATCAACCGCAAATATTCCTACTTCTCCCATGGACTGTTCGGCGGCGCAAGTCAGGGAAAGACGGGATCCTTGAATTTCAGCATTGCCAACAATGTGGAAATGAAAGTGAAAAGCGACAAAGACAGCACAGGCGTGAAAAAAGTCTCGCTTATCGAGAATTTCACGGTCAGCCAGTCATACAACTTCGCTGCCGACTCTTTGCGGTGGAGCAATATCAACACGTCGCTATCATTGCGACTCATAAAGAACTTCAACCTCAACCTCTCGGCTACTTGGGATGTATATACCTATGCCCTTAATTCGTCTGGCAATCCTGTGCGCGTGAACCGCACACGTCTGCAAGCCGGCAAAGGCCTCGGCAAGCTGTCGAGCACCGGCACTTCATTCTCCTACACGTTCAATAACGCCACATTCCGGCGCAAAGACGACGGAAAGAAGAAAAAGTCCGACGACAGCAACACACGCCCCGAGGCTCTTAACCAATACAGCCCGAACGATGAGAGCGACGACAAAAACAGCGGAAGCGACACAAAATCGACCGATTACCAGCTTAACCCCGACGGATATGCAAAATGGGAATGCCCTTGGAGCTTGACGGTGAACTATTCGGTAAACTACGGATATGGAGACTTCGATTACGAGAAACTTGACTATAAGGGCAGAATAACCCAGAATCTAAGTTTTTCTGGCAATATCAAGCCCACCAAGAACTGGGCATTCAATTTCTCGGCAAGCTACAATTTCGACACAAAAAAGATTGCCTACATGAACTGCTCCATCTCGCGCGACCTGCACTGCTTCGCCATGAGTGCAAGTTTTGTGCCAGTAGGTCCCTACAAGTCTTATTCCTTCCACATAGCAGTGAAGTCGTCGCTGCTGCAAGACCTGAAATACGACAAGCGCAGTTCAAGTTCGAATGGCGTGACATGGTATTAACCTCAATACTCGATAAGCGCATAATAAGCAGATAATAGCAGCACTCGTTGTGGGCGGCACAAGAAGCCGTCACACCTTGCGAAGCATAATCAAGAACAATGTGCCTCTCACACACAGCTCCACGCACATCGCAATCCACACGCCCACAAGCCCGTAGGTGGGAGCAAGAATGAATGCCAGCGTCAATCTCACCACCCAGATGCTTGTGAAGTTTATGGTCGTCGGCAACACTGTCTTTCCAAGACCGACAAAAATTCCATAAGTGACAATCGATGCCGCAAACATCGGCTCGGCAAATGCCTCTATGCGCAAAATCTGCGAGCCGAGCGATATGATATCACCGCTTTCTGTCATAATTCTAAGCATATCGGGAGCAAAGACATACATCACACCCCCCATCAGAGCCATCACAGCCATACCCATCGACACCGTGATATAGGCAAATCTCCTTGTGAGATTGTGCCGGCCAGCACCGAGGCTTTGACCCACAAGTGTAGTGGCAGCCTCCGAAACGCCATATCCCGGCATATAGCACAGTCCCTCCACTGTTATCGCGAATGAATGGGCGGCAATAGCTATCGAGCCGATAGGTGCCACGATAGACGTGGTCACAAGTTGAGCACCGCACATCACTATGCGCTCAATGCCCATAGGCGACCCTATGGTGAACGCCCTGTGCAGACAGCGGCGCGTGGGGCGGAATGAGCCGCGCTCACCCACTATCTTCAAGTCCTTAGAGCGAAAAAGCATAAACCACACCAGCACAACCCCCGACACCAATACGGCAAGAAATGTTCCGAGCGCAGCACCTGTCACGCCAAGTCCGGCTCCGGGCATAGTCATCTGCATCCCCATCAATGTCATTGGCCGTGTCGGAAATATAAGGAAGAAATTGAATGTCACATCAAGCACACACATCAATATATTGCACATCGTGGGAACTTTCATATTGCCGCAGCAGCGCAGCATGTTGCTGGCAAGATAGCCCTGCTGAAGAATGGGCAAAGCCATCGAATAAATAGCGAAATAGCGGGCAGCATCGGGCTGTATATGATTGTCGCCACCGAGCCACAATGGCAGATATGGACTTATCAACACACCAACCGCCGCAAGCACACAACTGAAAATAGCCGATACAGTTATCGACTGGCGCAACGTGGAGCGAGCATCTTTATGATTTGATGCCCCCACGAAATGAGCCACTTGAACTCCAAACCCTGTGGCAAGGGCTATACACAATCCGGTAAACATCCATGTGGCCGCCGCTGTGATGCCTATTGCCGCCGCTGCGTCAGCTCCTAAATGCCCCACCATCGAAGCATCGATATATTCCATCAAGATAGCAGTCACCTGCGACAAGATGGCTGGGACACTCAGCATCACAGCCAATCCAGTCTGCTGCTTCCAGCTCATTGGCTGTCCGCCTCGTATCATCGCCAAAAGCGAGTCGGTGGTTGATGCACTTTTTGCCATTTCAGTCATTTACCGTTTTTTGATTGTATAGATAGTATTTTTCCTGAGCCAAATACATTTGGATTCAACGGCACAAAGGTACAAAAATAATTGTGAATAATTGCATAATTATTCCGTCAGAATGGGTAGCCTATCGCTAAATGCAGTGATAAGGAATTCTTAAAGGGCATATTAAAATACTTTGTCACGTCCGATGACGGATCATGAAGCCCTATTCCAAGGTCGGCGCGTACAACGATAAATCCCATATCGGCGCGCAGGCCTACGCCTGTTCCCAATGCCATATCTTTGACAAAAGACTTCAGCGTCAGCTCTCCGCCTGGCATATAATCAAGTTTTTTCAGCAGCCACACATTCCCGGCATCTATGAACATCGCACCTTTCAGCACGCTGAATATCGGAAACCGATACTCAAAATTCATCTCATACTTGAAAGTACCAGTCTGGTTGTAAAACAGATAGAGGGCATAATCCTCATGAAAACTGCCAGGGCCGATAGAACGCACAGGGAATGCGCGGAGCGAATTGGAACCGCCCACATAAAACCGCTCGCTGAATGGCACATCGGCAGAATTGCCATAGGCATGTTCTGCCCCCAAAAATACTCTTGTCACCAACCAGTTGTCGGGATGGAACTGATAGGAATACACGAGCTGCGTCTGCAATTTCACAAATTGCGACATCGGTGTGCCGAAAAATTCCATTTTATCAGTGCCCTTTGGCGAGCCAGCCAATGCCATCACGCAATACGTCACATTGCCAGCCTCGCTGAGCGTTATATTCCAGTTGATTTTCTTGTTTTTGCTGATTTGACGGTCGTAGGTGTAGGAATATGTCATCATCGGGATGAATTTGCTTGAATAACTGTCGGCAAGAGAGGCATTAGAACCCACAATCTCCAGAAATTCATCGGAATAGTCAAACAAGTGCGTATATTTCAACGTGAATGGGGAAAAAGAGTTTAACGAGTGCCTGTTGGCGTGCCACTCCCAGTTGAGCCCTATGTTGAAGTCAAACATCTTATAATATTTAGGCTGGTTCACAAGGTCAAATCCCATATTAATATTGGTCCAGTTGATATACCGGCGTGAGCGATCCACGAATTTCGGGGCGAGCAGTCGAGGAAACGCCAACGTGAAGTTCAGTCCCACCTCATAGGTGTTGAGCTTGCTTTGAGCCTTCTTGCCTGTCTGCCATTCGTAAGCGAATTTCAGCTCGCTGAGCAGTTGTTCTCCCCCACCAAATATATTCTTGTTGGTGAGACCAAGCACAGCCGACGGACCTATATAGCTGTTTGACTTGGAAGCCGCCTGAATCTCGAATTTAGTCTCAAGCGGCATATCAAGCCTGCATCTCAATTTCACATCAAGCGTGTCGCCCCTCACCGAGTCGAGTGGCGTGACATCGATATTCACCGAGCTGAATATTCCGAGCCTCGACAGGTTTTCCTGCGTGCGCTCCAATCCACGCACTGTGAAAAGCCGCCCCTTGCGCATTGATATATTCGACGGGACAAGATTCTTACGCAAGCGTATAGGATTATACTTCACCACAGTGCAGTTATGAGCCACAGTCGTGTCTGGCACGCCTGTTCCGAAATAGTTCTGCACCACAGCCTCTATGTTGCCCACATAATACTTTTGCAAAGCCTTTTCGGGAATATCGTCGGCAAGCACAAGCCGCATATCCACCTGCCGAGCCTCAGTCTTTGTGGTATCTGCAAGGAATTCGATATATTCGGGGCGGAAAAAGTAATAACCCTTGTTACGCAAATAATTGGTTATGTTAATCCTCACCACCGAAAGCGAATCAGTACAGTAGCGTGCGCCTTCACGCAGATGCGATTCGCGCCTTGCAAGGGAATCTATGGTGTATTCAAGCTGAGTATTAGCCTTGAAAAACGATATATTGCGGTAGCGGTATGGCGGCAGTACGTCCATGCTATAGTTGATGCGCGCCTGCTTGCGGTCTTTTTTGTTGTAGAGCAGCTCATATTCCACCTTTGAGCCGAAATATCCATTGTCGTCAAGCACCGAATTGAGCATCTCCACGCGCAATTCAGGTTTCACATCAGAAATCAGCACAGGCTCCGACACAAGCAGCTCATAGAGCCAATGCCTGAACCCCGACTTTGCCGAATCGTTCCAGTTGTTATACACCCACAGTCCCGGCTGCACTGGCCAGCGGTAATATGGCGAATACAGGCTCCCGTTGGGCTTCACATCCACAGCCGCCACCACCTGGCTTTTCACCTCATTGGGGAACTTGTCGCCATCGGTCGTATTGATACTTATTTTCTTCACCCCGGTGTAAAGCACTTCGCCGTCTTCAAGCCGCTTGGTGGTGGAGCAACTGCTGCCCAACGCCAATGCCGCTGCCCATGCTAATACGCACAGGAAAAAGAATCTGTATGTGTTTATCTTCTTTTGCACGTTCATTGCTTGTTGTCGTCTGTTTTTTCGCTGTTTTCCTTTGCCGCCTCATCGCTGCCTCCGTCTCCTATGATTGCCTGGGCTTTGCCGCCTTCGGCATTATCCTCATCTTTTTTCTTCTTTTCGCCCTTTATCTTATTTATAACGTCGAAAATGAACAAATGTTTAAGGCTCGCCAGCTTGCGCTTATACACGAATGCCACTCCCGTCTGCGTAATCTTGCCTTCAAGCATATTCATATAGCCTGTGTGGTTGAATATCCTCACGAGCATATTTCCGCTCTTGTTGAGAGCATATTCGAGCGACACATCATTGAACAGTTCCTTGGCTATCTCCTCGCCAGAAGTGGTGTGTGGGTTGTAGTCGCCGCCTATCACTATCTTGAAGCGGTCGTCAAAGAGCGATTTGGAGACTTGATAGCTATACTTCACCTCGGTTGTCGAAACACCGTCGAGCGTCTGGTCATACTGGTTGAAACCGAATGTCACAGTTATCCCCTTGAGAGTGCTTGCCGCCCAGTTGTTAAGCCGCCCCGTGATGAATGCGAATAGAGGGTTGCCCGATAGATTGCCGCTGGCTTGTGTATCATTTCCTGTGTATGTGTTATACAGAAGCAAGTTCACTGCCTGACTTGAACGCTGCGCAGCCGACATAGAGCTAAGCTCGTTCTGCACTGTGGCATCATCGTTGGTCGAAAGGTCGAACTTCACATTCATGTCCGACAGCGTATTGGTGACGTTCATGCTTATTAAGAAATTCACTATGCGCGAATTTTCGCCCTCTTGCGTTACGTTGGTCTTATGCGTCTCGTATGCCGAGAGGTTGAGATGCGGATTGGTCACATCGCCAGTCCAGCGCACATAATTATCGCCGCTGAACACGAAATATTTCTGTGAAATTAACGGTGGGGAATAGCGCACGAATCCGCTTTCAATATTATATTGTCCTATCATCGACCTGTCGCCGAGCCTATTGATTGAGAACAGCAGATCACCGTTGCCATGAATCTCGGCCCGGTCGGCTCCGTTCTTCGACAAGAACACACTCAGCGTGGTGCCAGTCTCGATGCGCACCGATGCATTAAGATTCATGCGGCTCTCCTGCACGGCATTGGACACAGAGTCGGCTGCCACATACGACGAGTCGCTGAACTGCACAAATTTCACTATCTTTTGGTCATGTTTGTCAGCCAACGTGTTGATGTCGGTGTCCATGACGTAGGTTATGTTTGAGCCTGAAAGCAGCGAGATATTGGCATCCACATCGAGGTCGCTCATATATCCGCGCACCGATGTGTCGATATCAATAAAGCCACGTCCAAACACTGCCGACTTGCGCGTCTGCTTGGCATTCACAAACTGCACATTTTCTCCCACCATAGTAAGGTCGAGATATGGATTGTCGAAATTTTGCACATTTATTATGCCATCCACTATCACAGGTTTTCCATTGATTCCTTTTATAGCACACTGGTTGAGCTTGATTACGCTTGAATCTACCGCCAACTTCTCCGACGGCAAGTTTATCGTAGTTCCAAACATAGGCATCGACAATTTCGTGGAGTCGCACAGTATGTATCCATCGAGCATAGGTTTCGACAGCGAGCCTGTCACTTTCATCATTCCGTCGAGATTGCCAGTCAATTCTGCCATATCTTTCGGCAAAAATGGATTTGCCACTTGAAGTGGCAACTTGTCGAGTTCAAGTTCGAGCATAAAAGGTGTTTTGGATATGCTGTCGTTGAGCGAGCCGAAAGCCACCACGCACTGCCTGCCATTCACCACCACGTTACCTGTGGCTACAGTTCCGCCACTCGCGGGGTTCAGGTCTATCATGGTGTTGAACTGCAGATCGCCCACCTTTCGGCGGTTATAAGTCACATCATCCAAGCTCACTTGGGCATCGCCCCACAAGTTTTTCCCGTCGTATTTCACTTTAATATTCGAGCCAAGCTCTCCGCTAAGCGGTGGAGCGAATGGCGACAGCGACAGCCAGTCGGCTATTTGCAGCTTGCTTATGTTCAGCAATATGTCCTCTTGATGCCCATCGTCCTCACTCTCCTCATCGTGTTTAGTGACAAGCGACACCATGCTGTCTTGCTGCTTAAGCACAAGATTTGCATCGAAGTGCTTCGTCTGATAGTTGAACGCCACTTCATTATCTCCATTCACAGTCCACTCCTTATAGCCAATGACCGGATTATGAGGGAACACATTCATCCTCACAGTGGTGTCGGAGAGCTCGGCACGAAGCCCCATATTGAATCCATGGCGATTTTTGAAATCGGTCTGCACAAATTGAGCCTCTATCGTGTTGCCATAGAGCGCACCTTTCAAGTCGGCTGAAGCCACACCCACCATCGTTCCTTTTCGATTGCCCACATGCGCCAAGTATTCTATACGCTGTTTTTTCTCGAACAGAGCCATGTGTATGGTGTCGAGCTTCACGCCAGCCACATCCAGATTGCTCACACGGCCGAGCATGTAGATTGTGGAGTCGTTGGCTATCTTGCAGTCGATTCCTCTGAATTTCATGCCTTCACTTTCAAGATACTGTTGAATAAGGTTGTTGTGGCCGAGTTCCATATCGCAGGTGAACGGAGGAAGCACATTGCGCAATGTGTCAATGTTGATACTCTTCTTCGCATATTGCGTCATCACTATTTCGGAGCAGCGAGTGAAACGGCTTATGAGTGTGTCGAGATTGCACTGCGCATTCACACTGGCATTAAAGTCGTTGTTGATGACCTGTGCCGAGAAACGTGCGGAATCGCTCTCCACTCCGAGTTCGAGTTTGTCGGTATAGTAATAATTTTGGTCTAAAGTCCAGCGCAAGTTGGAAAGATTGAGCGAGCCGTCGTATG
Source organism: uncultured Muribaculaceae bacterium (assembly GCA_964459845.1). Classification (GTDB taxonomy): domain Bacteria; phylum Bacteroidota; class Bacteroidia; order Bacteroidales; family Muribaculaceae; genus CALZFJ01. The sequence goes on from CAYWOC010000039.1 coordinate 15,379, forward strand.
TGCTGTGCTTCATGTCGAAATCTCCGTATGCCTCAATGTTGCAGCATCCGTTGGATGCCACATCCATAAGATTCAGAGCATATAGGTTCACATCGTTCACATCGGCATTGAGCGAAAACACATAGTGGTCGCGTTCAAGACGGCCTTGCGTAGTGGCTGAAAAATCCCACGACGGATTGCTCGAAGCAGCCATCGCCGAGAAATTTCCGTCGTCAAGATTTCCGTTGAACATAAGTCCATAATACTTCTGCGAATTGTAATATAGGCTATCCACCGATATTTCCGCCTTTATTTTCGTACGCTTGTCGAATATGTCAAATCCGTGACCGCTCAATTCACCTTGTGCCGAGAGCAGTTGCAGCCGGCTTGTCGGCAATATCTGCGACAGCGGCAGCGTCTGCGCATTGAATGCAAGACTGTAGTCGCTTGCACGCCCGTTCCACATTGCATCAAGCACTATGTCGCCCGAAGAAATAGCCAGATATGCATCGCCCGAGAATTTGCCGCGGTCTGCAAGAATGTGTCCGTTGAGCTTCATCGGCGGCAGATTCACCATCCGCCGCATCGCAGTATCGGCAAGCAACGTAGGTTTCAAGAAATCAAGATTCCCCACCCTACCGTTCAAGGTTATATCGCATCCGAATTTTTTCATATCCATAGGTTGGGTGATACTGCCTTTGGCTGACATCTGCGCGAGCGTAGGGATATTTATGTCGCAACGTTTCAGGCTCACCCGCCTCATTGTGCCGTCGGCAAGCATGTTCACTTTCATCTGCCGCACCGGCATACTTGGAAGCATTCTCTTATAGCTCGGATAGAGCAACTCAGCCTCATGCAGCGACAGCTCCACATCTGCATCTATATGGAATTTACCATTTTGAGAGTTGTCAAATATGGCATTGTCGATGCCTATGTTGCCTTTCACATGCGACTGGGCAGTTGTCATGTCGATACCCGTCAATTTCATCGCCAAGCTGTCCATCTCGAAAACTCCCTTGCCCGACACTATGTTTATACCGCAGCGTTCCTTACCCGACAATTGCCGCACAGGCACAATGACCTGAGTGCCACAATTATAGAAGCTATCGACCGCAACGTTTAAGTTCGATGCCTCAATATAGTCCATGTCAAGACCTTTTTGTGGTTTGGCATCGCGTACAGCATATATGGCATGGGAATTACGAATCCTGATGCTGTCGCCTTTCACAACCCACGGTCGCGATGAAGCATCTTCGGCGGTAGAATCTGGCACAGAAGGATGCTTGGCAAGATACTCAGCTGTGGGCAGGAAATATGCGATATCTGCATTATCTATGCTAAAGTATCTAACATCCACCAGACATTTGTCTGTATCTACAACACCGTCGCATAGCTGTGCCGACGCTATCTGCATCGTCATACGGTCGATATACGGCAAAATCGTCATCTCGTAGCGCATATTATGAAGTCTGATGTCGCCCGCTGTGATGCGCCATTTGCTCGACGGCTCATCGTCATCATCATCCGTGGCTTTGTCCATATCGTAATCGATGGTTACAACTCCATTGTCGAGGATTGCCCTCGATGCGCTTATGCGGTTGTTCTCAAGGTATATCTCAGCATTGTCAAACCGGCACTTTTCGGCACGCACTAATATCGTCATCGCCCCGTCGTCCGACAGCAGATGGTATTTTCCACCACGCAACATAGCCGAGCTTGCCTCTATGTGCTTATTAAGCAGCGGCAGCAATTTTATGTCAAGCAATAGATTGCGGGCAGCAAGCATTGTGTCTTGCGGAGCTTCTTCCACCACAAGCCCGTCAAGGCTCAAGTCGAGGGGGAAACGTAGTAGCAAACGGTCGAGCGAGATGTTCCAGCCTGTGGCTTTCGAGACCTCTCTCACCGCAATGTCTTTCACGGTATTCTGGACAAACGGCACATAAAGCAAAAAAGGCAGCAGCACGACACTCATCATGAGCCATGCCACAACCTTGAATATAATCTTCCGATATTTTCTATTTGCCGTCTTCTCTGCCATCAATCAGCCGTTTCATTATCAGAACGGCTACGGTGGTGATGATGGTGGTGATGGGTGCTGCTATGCTTGAAATAGCTGCGGAACACGTTAATGAAATAGAACTTGATGAAAAGGAATGCTGCAATAGCTCCGAGTGAGTTTGCATAAAAGTCATTCACATCCATCTGCCGCTTTCCGCTCAAGCCTTGCATAACTTCAAGAACACCGCCAAGCACAATAGCTGCTACAATTGTGCCAGCCTCGCCATTCAGTTTTGTGTGATGAGGATATCTAAATTTCGCGTAATCCAAATAATATACACTCGCAACCACAAAATACATTATAAAATGCCACATTTTATCGGCTCCAACAAACCACATCAGGTCTTCAGCACCCACCGGATGAGCACTCAGCGAAAAATACAACACGATTACGGTTATCAGTGCCGATGTGATGCCTGCTGGCAACTTTCTTAATAATTTTCTCATGCCAATAACTACAAATTATATCACACTATATAAATATATAACTCTTACAAAAGTACTAAATGTTTGTAAATTCCAAAACGAAGTGCACACTTTCGGTAAAAAAAATATATGAAAAAC
>CAYWOC010000040.1:0-16565 GCA_964459845.1 uncultured Muribaculaceae bacterium
GTTTTTCATATATTTTTTTTACCGAAAGTGTGCACTTCGTTTTGGAATTTACAGTATTTATGTCGCATACTGTATCTTCAATGAATGGAAATGTTCCGTTTTTTGTGTAACTTTGCACTACAAACATTGCGTACTATTTGAGAAGAATATATTTGAATTATAAAACGTTATAACATTATGAATTTTACTAAAATTATGGCATCATTGATGGTTTTGACTGGAACTGCTGCGTGCAATTCAGCTAAGGATGATGCTCCTATCATCGAAAAGCCCGAGGTGAAGGTGGTGGATGGCAAGTTCACTCCCGAGGTGCTTGAGGCTTTAGGCCGTGTATCCGATCCGCAAGTGTCGCCCGATGGCAAAAAGGTGCTTTACGGCATCTCTTACGAGAGCATTGAGCTTGACAAGTCCAACCGCGAGCTGTGGGTTATGGACATCGACGGATCCAACGCCACACGCATCACTAAAACCCCTTATTCCGAGCAGAATGCAGTGTGGATTGACGGCGGCAAAAAAATAGCGTTCCTATACAAAGAAGGCGATGCCATGCAGCTTTTCACTATGGACGCCGATGGCAGCAACCGCAAGTGCGTATCGAATGTCGAGAAGGGAATCGACGGCTTTGTGATGTCGCCCGATGGAACTAAAGTGATGTTCATCTCGCAAGTTAAATCTTTCGAGAACGCAAAAGACCACTACGCTGACCTCGACAAGTCGAAGTGCCGCATAATCGACGACACTATGTACAAGCACTGGGATGAATGGGTAGAGACTATCCCTCATCCTTTCATTGCCGACTTCGACGGCAGCAAGCTTGGCGATGCCACCGACATTATGGAAAGTGAGCCTTACGAAGCTCCTATGAAGCCTTTCGGCGGTGTTGAATCGCTCGCATGGGCTCCCGACGGAAAGAGCGTTGTGTATGTGTCGCGCAAAAAGACTGGCATGGAATACTCCCTTTCCACCAATTCCGACCTTTATCAATATGACCTCGCAAGCAAGCAGACAAAGAACCTGACTGAAGGCATGATGGGCTATGACACCAATCCTGCATTCTCAAAATCCGGAAAATACATCGCATGGCTCTCAATGGAACATGACGGATATGAAAGCGACAAAAACCGCATATTCATTATGAATATGCAGACTGGTCAAAAGACCGACTTGACAGCCAACTGGGACTACGCCGTGAACGAGTTCGCATGGTCGCCCGACGAGAAGTCGATTGTGTTCAACGCTCCGTTCCAAGGCACAATACCTATGTTCCGCATCGATGTGGCTACCCAAAAGATTGACACCATAGCCGATGGTCAATATGACTTCGCCGGAGTTGTACCAGTGGATAACCAGAAGGTGATTACGCTTCGCCACTCAATGAGCGAGCCTAACGAGATTTTCTGCGTTGAAGCAGGGAAACAGGTCAAGAAACTCACTTCGGTGAACGACGAAGTTCTCGGACAGCTTGATTCAATCAAGGTGGAAAAGCGCCTCATCCCTACTACCGATGGGAAGCAGATGACAACATGGATCGTTTATCCGCCCAAGTTCGACCCCAACAAGAAATATCCTGCCATACTTTATTGCCAAGGCGGGCCTCAGTCGCCAGTGAGCCAATTTTGGTCGTTCCGCTGGAATTTCCGACTGATGGCATCGCAGGGATACATCATTATTGCTCCTAACCGCCGCGGTCTGCCAGGCTTCGGCACTGAATGGAACGAGCAGATTTCGGGCGACTACGGAGGTCAGAACATGAAAGACTACCTCAGCGCAGTAGATGAGATGAAGAAAGAGCCGTTTATCGACGCTGCCCACATAGGTGCAGTAGGCGCAAGCTATGGCGGCTTCTCTGTTTATTGGCTTGCCGGACACCACGACCACCGCTTCGCTGCATTCATAGCTCATGCCGGCATATTCAATACCGAGGCTCAGTATCTTGAGACAGAAGAGATGTGGTTTGCAAATTGGGATCTTGGTGGCGCATTCTGGGAGAAAGACAATGCAGTGGCACAACGCACCTATGCAACTTCACCTCACAAGTTTGTTCAGAACTGGGACACGCCTATCATGATTACCGTGGGCGAGAAAGACTACCGAATCCTTGCGTCACAGGGAATGATGGCATTCAATGCCGCTCGTATGCGCGGTGTCCCCACACTCATGCTCGTGTTCCCCGACGAGAACCACTGGATTTTGAAGCCACAGAACGCTGTGCTTTGGCAGCGAGAGTTCTTCAAGTGGCTCGACCGCTGGCTAAAGCCGGGAAAAGCTATAGAAAAGGCTGACAACGCAACACTCGACAAAAACGATGTTCCAAGATAATGTCACTACAGCTCATCATTCCAAATCGGCCGTTTGATTTTGGATAATCACATAACAAACAGAAAGGTCGCTTCAAAGTATATTGAAGCGACCTTTCTGTATTAAAATTCGGGCATTCACATCAACGCTTATGTGCTATTCAAGAATCATTACGGTACGAGGAGCAAAAGTCATTTTCTGAGCTATCACCACCCTCTGCCCGGTAATCACATCGGTCATCGATGTTCCTGACGTGATGATTTCGCAATAACGGCTCATATCCACATTCTCGGCGGCACTGTCGTTGCCGTTCAATATCACCACCACATGCTTGCCATTATGCTTGCGTTCATACACATATAATCCGTTCTCCGGCATAAAATGCTTCAGCTTCCCCTTTGATATGATTTCGTTGCCCCTGCGCCAATGTGCTATACGGCTTATGAAATCGTATGCCTCATTCTGCATTGCAGTGCGCCCGGCACGGGTAAACTCGTTATGGCTGTCACCAGCAAATCCGCCAGGGACATCGAGGCGTATGTATCCGTCGGTTATAGCTTTAGTTCCCGACATCAACAATTCAGTTCCATAATATATTTGCGGAATGCCGCGTGTGGTGAGCAGAAATGCTATCGCCTGTTTCCAGCTATTAAGACTCTTAGGAGCTTCAAGCAGGAAGCGGTCGGTGTCGTGGTTGTCGAGGAATGTCAATACTTTTTGCGGGTCATTGTACAGGTAATCGAGCGACAAGCGGTTATACACCTCATTCAGTCCGCCACCATAGCTCAGCGTGGTGCCGTTGAAAGCTTTGTTGGCAAGCAGCATCGTCGGGAAGTCCATCACCATTGGCAGTTCGGTGTTGCCCTTAGAATTGAGTATGCTGTTACGCTGCCAGTAAGCCGTTCCAGCGACATCGCCATACCAGCACTCCCCCACTACATTATAATCTGGATACTCCTTGTGTATAGCCAGAATCCAGCCGGCCATCGGCTCCATGTCGGCATAGGGATATGTGTCCATGCGTATTCCGTCGATTTTGCTGTATTCAATCCACCAAATCGAATTCTGCACCAGATACTTCATAAGGTGAGGGTTTTCCTGATTCAAATCAGGCATTGACGGAACAAACCATCCTTTAACAGTCTTATCCACATCATAGTCGCTCACATATGGGTCGTTGATAGTAGATAATCTGAAGTTAGACATCACTTTGCCGTCGGTGTGGTTATACCAGTCGTTCGACGGCATATCCTTCATCCAAGGATGCTCACTGCCGCTATGATTGAAAATCATGTCCATAACCACCTTCAAATTGCGGCTATGCGCTTTCTGAATAAACGACACATAATCCTCATTCGTTCCGATGCGAGGATCCACACGGTAATAATCGGTGGTGGCATAACCATGATATGAACCGCCGGGCATATCATTTTCAAGGACAGGGTTCAGCCATATAGCAGTCACGCCGAGCGAATCGATATAGTCGAGATGCTTCTCCACGCCCTTGATGTCGCCGCCATGCCGTCCGCTTGGGTCTCTGCGGTTGATAGCCACTGGATAATTCATAGTGCCAATCACATTGTTCATCGGGTCGCCGTCGGCGAAGCGGTCGGGCATAATAAGATACAGCACGTCTGACGCATCAAACGCCGATGGCATCTTGCCATCGCGCGCCTTCAGCTCAAATTGCGCTTTCTGCTTCTTCTTTCCGCTTCTGAATGTGAAATCAACCTTGCTGCCAGCAGTGGCATTCGCTGTGTTCAGATATATTATCTGATAGTTCGGGCTGTCGAGCCTGACGATGCTGTCGATTGTCACGCCAGTCTGCGTGCCATTCTCGATTGTGGTGGCAGCATCGCGTATCCCATCGCCGTGAACCATCACCTGAACCGATTTCTCATTCATTCCAGCCCACCAAAAAGGCGGCTCAATAGTGATACTTTGATTTTTAGCAGCAGCGGTCATGCACACAGCACCAGTGCAGCACGCCGCAATAAGTGTTCGTAGGTTTATCATAATCAGTTTTTAAATGTTTATATGGTTAAATACAGATGATTATTTCTTGATAACTCTGATATAATCTATCAATGCGGTGTTGTCGCCGCCGGCAATATCGGAACACACTGGCTCTAAATACATAATCTGCAACACATTCTTTCCGCTAAGCAAATCCACTTTTATCATATTGCTGAAGCCTGTGTTGAGCCATTCGCCATCGCCACGCTGTGGCATGACAATAGCGCCTTGCGGGTGGGTATTCACATAGAGCATACGGCTCGCACACTTGCCGCCGTCGCTCCACATCGAGCCGCTGCCGTTGGCATAGCGCACATCTACGAAGTATGTCCCGGCTGCCGGCACAATCACTGGGATTGAGATTTCCGCATTGCGGTGAGCCGATGTTTCCACAAATCTGCCGCTAAGGTGCGCGTCGCTTATCAATGCAGTTCCGCTTGACGCAAAATCCTCGCATTGGCATATCCTCACAGCATCATCAGAAATTATGTTGTGCGGTTTGCCCATGAATCCGCACTGATTCTTAAAGCATGGTATCACCGATGTGCGCGACAGCCCGTCGGCAGCCTGATGACTGAAACGCAAATCGGCTGTCATATATCCGCTTTTCCCATTTTGCACCAGTGAATATCTCATCCCCTTTTCGGGATTTAGAATTGTGTCGCAGTCGCTCAAATGCCGCAGTATTGGTGTGGCTGGAAGATACTCCATCTTCCTCATAGTCACCTTTTGCGAATATCTGCGCCCAGCCTTCATCTTGATGCTAACGGTGTGGTTGCCTTGGAGCGTCGCGGGAAAAAAGTTGTCGTCGGTCTTTTTGCCGTCGATTTTAATCTCTTCTATTTCATTGCCAGTGCCATCTATCGATATGTCGATTACGGCATTGCGGTATTTGAAGCCTGAAATCTTCTTGATGCCGCCGAAGCACACCGGCACAGCCGGATTAAACTCGATACCGTCGGTCTTGAACTCCATCCCGGCAAAAACGCGGAAAATCATAGCTGCACATCCTGCCGCATTACACAGCCGATGACTGCCGTATGCAACGGCCGAAGTGCCGTCGGCAGCCGAAATTGCGCCATCAAACGAACCTGTGAGTGCCGCCGCGCGGTATATCGCACCCAGCCCTCGGCGCAGGGCATTCTCATTGCCTACCCGGGCAGCGGCAATATTCCAAAAGGCTTGGACAAAGGGCCACACAACGGCATCGCCCCCATTTGCGCAAGGATATGATGCCGTCACGCCAAATGGTGTCGTGGCTGAATGTTCCATCAAGTTCTCGGCACGACCATCGTCGGCTATATCGAATATAACACCAAGTGCCTGACCAAGATTGTCGGTGGTAGGCGACTTAACAGGATAAACTCCGCCATATAAGAACGAGGTGTAATAGCCCTTCGACTCTTGCCAAAGATTTTGATTGATGGCATCTTTGAGACGTTTCGCCTCTTCAAGATAATCGGTATCCACATCAAGCTCGTCGCCCATGTCGGCAAGGATGTAGAATGCTTGGGCAAACAGCATATTTGTGCCGAGGCTGAGCGACTCATACACGTCTTTCGGCTGCATCCATCCAGGGTATTGCCCATCCTCAAATGCAAGCAGAGGCACGGCTCCGTGCATCATGCCGATGCTTTGGTCGTAAGCCATAATGCGGCAGTCTTCTATTGTATTGCGAGCCACATTATACGCATATTTCAGCCAATCCTTGTCGCCTGTCACCTTATACACCTCCCATGCCGCCACACACCATGCTATGCGGCTTGTGGCTATGGCTGAAGGCAAGGCTATTCCTAAAGCCTTATCAGCTATGCGACCGTTACTAACCTCCGATTTCAGCATTTTCTTGGCAAGAGCTGGATTGAGATATGCAAGTGCAAGATATGTGCTGAGTGAGGTGTCACCAGTCTTCGGCGCATCGGCAATATCTGCCACCGCCATATTATAGGTGGCATCCACAAGCATATCTTTGGAGCTGTATTGCGGATAATCAGAGTTCGCAGCATCAATCTTCCAGCCAGAAAATGCCTTAGGCTGCTCCAGCTTGCTGCCCACATTGATGACGGCATCATATATGCCATAGATGCTGGTGGGACGCAGCTTCAAGTCGCTGCGCCTGTACAGGTCTTTAATGCGGCACGACAAGTGTGCATTATCGCATATAATCCACACGCCCTTAAAGTCTTCGGCATATATCGTGTCGCCCGATGCCGTAGCAAACCACCCTTTCTCCTTGAAACTGTCGAGAATGCGGCTCACATCCACCCTCACACGCCATTTGCCCGACAAATGCGCGGCAGAGCCTGATGCCGATGGCTGCTCTTGCGGAATACCGTATATTATCGCCGAATCGCTGCCAATCTCGGCATAATGTGCCTCATCGGAGAGGAACTCATTGTCGCGGGCATTTATAGCGAGCCTGAATTTCAGCACAGCCGAAGTGTCGGCTTTCTCCGTGTATGAATAATTGGAAGTGATTTCAAGCGGACTGACAGCCGCTGCCACATAGCTGCCCTGCATCACGCTGTCGCCAGTGACGGTATATACTTCGTTTTGGGAGATGACATCATTGCTCATCGACTGATCGGAACATCCGGCAGCCGACAACGATAAAATTACGAGAGCCGCAATCGCCCAAAATCTTGCTGTCATTTTCGTATTAGTCGTTTTTGTTATCGGTAATCCTATGCAAATTAAGTAAATATTTCCGAAAACGGCAAACAAATCCCATCCAAAAAAGCGTCCCAAGCCACAGCCGCTCTTCACCGGCACAGCAACGTGATCATCGCTTCTGCCATAGAGCTGCTACTAAACTACTGCACCCGCTTCTACGACCGACAGTTCATCACCCGCAAAAGAGCAAATAAAGACATTCTAACGCATTTCGAAGAGCTGCTCGACGAATACTACACATCGGAAAAGCCGAAGCTTTTAGGCACGCCCACCGTAGGGTGGCTCGCCGAGCAGTTGCACCTTTCGCCAAACTATTTCGGAGACCTCATCAAGAAAGAGACTGGCATCTCGGCAATAGAGTACATACAGCGTAAAATGACTGATACGGCAAAGAATATGCTGGCTCAATCGAGCTTGTCGATAAGCGAAATATCCTACATCCTCGGGTATCAATATCCGCAATACTTCTGCCGCGCATTCAAGAAGCTCACCGGATGCACCCCGAAAGAATACCGCCAAGGTGCTGACGGCGCAGCATGAGCCGTCGGCTACTTTTGGGTATTTGGCAGGAATCCGGCTATGATGCCCAGCAGCGGAAGCACGGCACTCACATTGAAGATGAAGTCGATACTCGTGAGGTCGGCAAGCCATCCGAAGAATGCCGAGCCAAGGCCGCCCAAGCCAAACATAAGCCCGAAGAATATGCCGGCTATGAACCCCACCTTGTCGGGCATCAGGTCGGTGGCATACACCACTATCGACGAAAATGCCGAAGCTATGATCAGAGCTGCCATGAATGCCATCGCCACCGTCAGCGGCAGATTGGACATATATGGCAATGCGAGGGCAAACGGTGCCGCTCCGAGGATGGAAATCCAGATTACATATTTCCTGCCAAACTTGTCGCCAAACATTCCGCCAGCCACCGTGCCTATGGCAAATGCCGCAAGGAAAGCAAACAGGCATAGCTGCGAAGTCTGTACCCCAGCATTGAACTTGTCCATAAGGAAGAATGTGAAATAATTGGTGATGCAAGCCGTGTAGAAGTATTTCGAGAAAATCAGCATCACAAGGATAAAGAGCGCAAGGTGAACCTTCCGCTTGGGAATGGCTGCACCAGCTTTTGCGGCCTTCTTGGGATGTCGCCCAGCATAAGCGAGCTTCGCACTATACCAGCCACCCACCCTAAGCAGTATGGCTGATGCCATCACAGCAGCCAGCGCAAACCACGAGATAGCCTTCTGCCCGAAAGGAAGCACTATGACGGCTGCCAAAAGCGGTCCGAGTGCCGACCCGCCATTGCCGCCCACTTGAAAGATGCTCTGCGCCAAGCTCTTTTTGCCGCCCGATGCCATCTGTGCCACCCGTGATGCCTCGGGATGGAATATCGCCGACCCGAAACCTATCACTGCCACCGACAGCATTATGACCCAAAAACTTCCGGCAAACGCCAGCAGAAGCATACCTACGAGTGTAAAGCAGAAGCCGAGCGACAACGAATAGGGGCGCGGATGCTTGTCGGCATAAAGTCCTGTGAACGGCTGGAATATGGAGGATGTCATCTGAAAAACGAGCGTAATAAGTCCTATTTGGGCAAAGTTGAAGCCAAACTTGTCTTTGATGATGGGATAGATGGCTGGAACCACCGACTGTATCATATCGTTCAAGAAATGCGACACGCTGATTATAACAAGAATGGACAGAGCCATCCCCTCCATAGCCACACGCTTCACCACAACACCTCCGCCAGCCTCATCATTTACCACATCTTTAGGCGCAATGCCAGCCTCTGCACCGGCTACTGCTTCCTCAGCCTCAATATCAGTCCTTATATCGACGCTTGTCTTTGTATTACCTTTAATCTTCATTCCACAGTATTAAACGCCAACCCCACCGCTAATATTACCTCCACCCCCCATTTTTTCACACTCCACTATTGCACAATCACATCATACCAAGATGTTCATCTAAAAGCTTCTATCTTTTATTGAGATTGCTAAACGCATCGATTAGCAAAGAAATACTATCCATGATGGTCATAGTTCCATACTTGGATATTTGCTGATAGCACTCCTCAATTTGTTGTTGGCACTCAACAGCAAGATTATATTCTTCTTGTGTATATGAACCCACAATCTGAGCTTTAGACACAATATAGTTACATATTTGGAATAGCTCTACAATAATAGAACGGAAATGGGCTACTTGCGCCACATTATACACCAAAGAAGCACTACCTGCAATCATTCTTGCTTTATCATCTTTTATTGCGGCAACCTTTGCTGCAATAAAAGCAAAATCTATAATATTGTCATTCATCTAAATACGTTTTTAAAAGAACAATTTATCTCAAATAAATGTTTAACCTATCATAAAATAAAGAATATATCTGGCTTTTCTTTATTTTATGATAGGTTGAGTGAAAACATCCATTATTTGTTAGGCTATTTTTCAAAACAAGCCACTTTGCCGTTAGGCGGTATTTCTGCAACTTGCTTTGTTTCTCATTGGCAGAGTAAACTCTATATAGCTCCATGAACTCTTATAGGCAAAGTAATACAAATAAAGTTATCCGTAAACTTAAAGCAATCTTCGCCTTATGCTCGCAAGATACGATGAAATTCACACCATCACCTTAAGATTTTGTAACTTCAGAATCTGAAGCCTTTTTCTCCAGCGGAAACGCACAAACGTAAATATCATATCAACCGACTATAGCCAAATGGGAATACTGCAATAATTAACAGCATATCGTCTTAACTCCAAGCATACCTATAATTTACTTTTCTATAATAATCTCGAACGATTTTTTCTACATTGTTTTCTGTCATATAACTTTTTGCCTTTTGCAAACAATAACTATAACTAGTATCTGGGAACTGATTCTTAAACAACTCTCGATACACATCGCATACTTGATTTACAATATCATCTATAGCAATCGGATGAATATTACGTCCTGATTTGTTTTGGTATTCTATACACATATCCAAAGCATACATCAAGGCCGATTCTTCCAAATCTGGAAGAAAAATATTACGTTTAAAATCACATGTAAGTTTCTCTATATTGGCTATTATATCGACCTTGAAAGATTGACGCATATCAGGAAGATGGAGCCAATTATAGCCAATTATATTATGAAATCTGTCAAGATTCGAATTTATGCTCTCTTGGCGTTCATCCATTCCAGTACAAACGTTATTTTTTTGACCTGCAACATATTCTTCATATTCTATTTCTTCAATGCCTTTTTTAGTCATTGGCACATATATTCCTTCTTTGATTTTAACGATATAGGCAGAAGGTGTCCTTTTAACGACTTCTCCAACCATTCCATTTTGAGGATAAAAATTATGTTTCTCCCACTCAGCTCTATTTGCATAAACCCCATCAATAAATTCTGGGGTTGTAGAGAAACACTCACCCCTATCTATGATTTTAACATACATATCTTATACCGATTTTTTAAGATTATAATAATATGGTAATGGCAATGAATTACTATTACTTAACAAAACAACTGATTTTTTCCCAAAAAATTTAATTTGAGTAAGGACATCATTAATTGGTTCAAACGTAAATACTTTGCTTTTTATATGACTTGCAAAACGTAGATACAAATCTTTACTTTTAATAAATGGTTCTATTGTTTTAGACAAACGATTATTTTCTTCAAAAAGAATAAAATCATTAAGAATTTTATTTTCACCAATATTTTCATCTACGCAATGGCATAAAGAAAGTAAAAATGAATCCTCATCCAAAAGGAATTTATTAATTAACAATGAATAAATCATCAATATATCTTCAATTGTATAATCTCCAAATATATTGCTATTTTTTATTTTTGAATAGTCTTTTTTAAACAAATATATATGACGAAAATAATAACTATCAGAACAATCTTTAACATATTCATCACTACACTCTTGGTGCAAAAATGTATAAAATTCTTTTATAGTTCTGCCCCTTAAATCTGTCCTTAATAACGATTTCCCATCATAGTATTTTGACAGGAATTGTTCAAATGGGATTTCAAAAATCGAATTGTTATTTATTAAAGCACCACACCAACTATGCAGACCGTATATACGATCATCAATATTAAACGATTTAATATAATTATTATCAGGAAAGAATTTAATTAAAATTTTGTCCACACCAAAAAGACGGAATATATTATTTGAAAAGGTACATCTATCATAAATATCATTCAGATTTAGTGTTATATCTTCATGTGGATGAATTATTCCATTTGGTGTAATACGCTCATAACATAATCCTTTTGGGAAAATAATCTCCTTAAATTTGTAAGTACGAAAGAAATAATCAATAAAGACATCGTCGATATATTCATTTATATAGTCCACTTGTTCTTCTGTATTAACAATTCCTCCGTGATAAAAATCTGTATGAGCATTAAGAACGTCACCAAAACCAGCAGCCTCAATAATCGATTGAAGATTCTCTATATCCTCATTTTTTTCGACAAAGATATTTATATTTTCCCCTTCATTAACAAAAAGAAAATTATGGAAATGGAGATCCGCAATTAATTTATCTATAAGTCTATTATCTCTAATCATTACCTTAACGTGAGTTCAATGAATGATAAATAGTTTAAACTTGTTTTTTAAATCACAAACAAGTTTAAACTATTTATTATAACATTCAAATCAAGATAACATTTCACTATTTAACTTTTTTTTCAATGTATAATGTTATTCCAGAATTCTACATATCGATTTCTTGGTATCCAAATGGCATCATAGACAAAACGTCATAGCCTCTTAGAGAAATACAGTCTTGTAATCCTCTAAGAGGAATACCATTCTCAAATCTTTAATGAAATGTGGGATTAAAATCTATCATCGCTTAGTGAGTTCTCCAAAATTTAGCAGCATCGGCAATACTCATAGTTGGGAATCCGCAAAGAGTAGATGTCAATTGCCAAAGTTTCACCTCCGAATCATCAATATCACCGTCGCTGATCATTATTGTTGCCAAGAACCCACAAACAAATTTCTTTTGGTTCTCATCTAGTGCTGACAGAGTTGCAAGCATAGTTGCAGGCATCATAACATCAGCTAACGTCATCAATAATTTCAATTGAGCCTCTTTCACTCCAAATTCAGCCATACCAACGGCTAAAACTTTCATTTCTTCTTGTTCAACTTTTCCGTCGGCATTAACCATACATATTCCAACTTTGAGAATAGCAGATAATTGTAAGTTATTAAATGTCATTTTTATTATTTTATGATGTAAAAAATTAATAATCCAAATGTCTGAAACATTATTAGCATAGCCACCCCCTATTAAAAATAGCACAGCCTCATTATGCTCAGTTTAACATATGCATCTTTTATCAAAAAGACGATATACCTCTAAAAGAATTTGCTTATTCCAAATTATGGGTGTCATTAACCCATCATACCGAATAATGCCCTGCTCATTAACGACAAGACCATTTGTTGCAAATCTCGCAAGTCCCACTTTTAATCCAAATTTATAAAACGTAATTTTTTCTGTATCTATTACAGCTTTACCGACTGGATTATCTTCTTTATAAATAGCAATCAATTCTTGTATTTTCACAAGAGTTATATCATTTGCAGCGCCTTGCACACCATAAGTCTTTTTTATAGTTATCATGCAAATCTTGGATAAATTAGGTTATATATTTCACAATTGTCAGGAGTAGTTGGTGCAAAAATTCCTTTGTATTCAATTGTCTTTGTAACAAATGTACATTTTATATTTGATCCAAATCTATATATAACTTTGCCATACTCCATATAAAAATTAGTAAAAAACATTCCATATACACCATTTAACTCTGGATTATGCGACATTCCAAAGTCGATATGATCGCTATATATGACAATTTTATTGGAATTTGAGTTCACAAATAATAGTCCGTTCTCAATACTACCAGACAAGGCCATTGCAGCCACTTTAGAGATATGTTTAACACTCGAATCTAATTCGATGTTAATGGTTTGTAAGTTATTAGAATTCATATTATTGTTGTTTTTTTAATATATTAATTGGCATTGTTTTTATATCTATTCGATATGGAATCATTATATATGCTTCTCAATTCTCTATGGAGCAATTGTGGTTAATCTCTTAGAAAGTGCGGGGATTGAATTTTATTTACAATTTGCGCCATTGGGATTACGCTGCAAATATACTGAAACATGACAACGTGTGCAGAGAGTAATTTTTGGGCTGGCAGCTACTCCCCCACCCTCCGCTCGCGTTGCGCTCATTGTTATTTTGATTTGGGCAACTGGTGCTTATAGGTAACTCTCAGCACATGCCGGCTGTTGTCTATCTCAATCTTTCCCAAACGGCTAAGCACCGATTGCCCAAGCAGCAATGGTGCCGACTGGTTCTTCACAACCGATGCCCTCACATCCTTGAGATGCAAGTTCTCGCCAAGTTTCACATCCCGCAAGTTGATGACAGTGCCCTCACTGATTTCGCCATTAGCATTGATGTAGTTCCGCTTGCCGATGACATCATTTGCCGAGAGGTAATCGTTCTTCACCATAAATGTAGCTTCCACCGAGGATATCGACACGACGGAAGCTCCTGTATCGAAGATGAAATGCAGCGGGAGATTATTGATGGCACATTTCACTTTCAGCACTCCTCCATCTTTGGAAAACGGCACCTCCTCCACCTTCTCTTCATATTCTCCGCCGTCATCCAGCTTTTCGTCTTCCATCAAATCTTGCTGCCGCTTTCTGTACTTGCTTATTAAATCTTTATATGCCTGCTTATTTCTTATATTGATAAACCCACGTTCCGATTCTAATTGATAAAGCACGGTAAAATCATCTTCCAACGCTTTGTCCAAATAATAAATGGCTTTATCGGCATCACCCATCATAGAATAAACACTTGCTATATCATAGTAGCAATCCTCCCTGCCATTTTTCAGCATAGTGTCTATGATACTGACAGCTTTATCTTTCTCGCCAAGATAATAGTAAGCATAATAAGAGCAGTAAGCCTTCTCCGGCACTGAATCCAACCGGATTGCCTCAAGATAATCATTTTTTGCTTTTTCTTGTTCACCTTTCTCTTGATATGCATAGCCTCGCTGCAAATAAGCGGCAGCATATCTATGATTTAGGGTGATTGCCATAGTGTAGTCTTCTATAGCTCCATCATAATCTTTCGCTCTTCCTTTCATAAAGCCTCTGCTATAATAGCCAAGATAGTTTTCAGGGGATTTTCTCACATATTCGTCCATATCATTAATAGCCTCTTCAAATATTCCCATATAAAACTCCAATGTAGCCTTAGTGTAGATGTAATCAGCATCCGTAGAATCAGATGCTATCGCTTCTTTGCAATATTTCATTGCTTCATTGCAAAGCCCCATATCTCTATAACAGCATGCAATACGATAAGCATAATATGCATCCGAGGCCTTCGTCATAACTTCTTTGTAGTTGGCTATCGCATACTTGTATTTTTTCGCCTCTTCATAGACTATGCCCAAGTAAAAAGGCCATTGAACATTATTCGGTTCTTTTGTCTTCTGTATCTTCATCTTTGCTATGGTTAAATCTGGCTCGATGTCAGCCAATTGCTGTATTTGATAGAAAGCTTTGTTATCACCATCTATGCTAAGAGCAGTTATCACATCATCAAGTGCCTCACCATACTTCTCCATTCCTATATAACTCTCAGCACGGAACGAGTAGCCCGATGAATAAGACGGCGACAGCTTGACCACATAATCAAACTGCTTGACGGCATCCTCGTATCGCTTTTGTGCAATGGCATTTCTGCCTATTCCCATATAGCCAACTACATCACCCTCTTCCAATCTGATCATCTTGCGATAATCCCTGTCAGCCATGTCATACTTTTTTTGCTCATATAAGACTTGTGCGCGAGTTTTATATAGCTTTGCATCTTGTGGCGTGACATCAATAGCTGCTGCAAGATCTTTATAAGCCTGTGCTGTGTCTTGTAGGCTAAGGAATACAGCAGCACGTGTTGAATATGCACTTGCCTTGTATTCCTTGTCATCGGATGGTATTTTCTTGACAGCAGTATTTAAGGTCGTGAGCGCATCACCTAACCTGCCATTGCGCCCCTCAACAAAGGCTCGCCACAAGTATGCATATCCATTATCTGGATATTCCTGTATCTCCTTGTTCAGATACTCAATAGCTTCCACATCATTGTTATTGTTTGCAGCCTCCACACCGCGAGTATAGTTATAGCTGTCTGGACGCTTGATTTCGTCGGCAAAAGCCACTGCCGAACATAACAGCACCATTATTACGATTACCGTTTTCATCTACATGAAAAATTTAAGATTACTTATAACGCCCATTAGTTGGATTGACCGATGCCAATCCAACCAATATGCATCCACATCTATCAGCCATCTACTCTACATGAAATATACACTTCCTATATTATTGAGCTTCTTGTCCTTATATTGCTTGAAGAAGCCTTTCAGCGTCTCATCGCTCTCCTTGAAACTCGGATTGTGTGAAAGCCCGAGATTGTAAACGATTGTAGAGATAAGAAGATACTTGCTCAGCGACAGCCCGTTGCAGCTTTTCGCCTCGGCCTTAAACTGAGGATTAAGTTTAAAAAAGTAGCGCATAAGAGAAGCAAAATACCATATCAGCACCGAATCCGATTCATCACAGCGCAAAATGATCTTCCGAATGTCCGACTTATCAAATGCCGACAACTCAGATTTGTCTTCCACAGCATCATACGCCTGTCTTACCCATTGCAGAATCAGGCTCAAAGCCTTTCCGTCGGTCAGCGTGATTTTCGACTTTCCAGTTTTCAGGATAAGCTGAGTCTTGCCAGAATCCTGTTCACCAGCCGACGCAGCCACACTGAGAAAATCTTCCAAGATTTTCCTTGTGCTGTCGCCAAACTTTATCCCATTGCAACGATTCAAAGCATAATCCAGACAGAAAATCGTCAAAAGCCAGAAAGCATCAGCGTCAAGTCCAAGACCGCAGATTACGGTCTGCAAGTCTTTGTCTGCGATATACTGCTCATAAGTGTAGCATGTAGGTATCTTGTTTTCATTGTATCGGACTTCAAATGTTTCCAAAGCAAGCTCCGGGTCAGCTTTAATCATACTGTCAAATCTGAAAGTTCCATCAGGCATATAGAATTTTTGCCCTCCACCTTCGATTACGGAGTAAACATATTTAAATAAATTCTCGTCTTCGCAGTCAATTGGTCGGTTCATGTTTTTATATAGTTTCTATTGTTATTTAATTATGCAACCTTCCCACCGATAAGCCGCTCTCATAATTTGCCATCAGTTTCGGATTACGTTGCAAAAGTACAAAGACATCGGTGAAAATACAGAGAGTAAAGCATTATTTGCAAGCTACTCCCCCTCACACAGTCCAAAGCATCATCCTTCATTATCAGACCCGCATTCATCGTTTTGCTTAAGCCGCTTTTTCTGGGGGTCAGTGTCACATAAATTGCAGCCGCAATTTTCGCTGCCAATTTTGGGTCAGCGGATTTTCCCGGTGGGCGGGGAAGATGTCAAGAGTATAGTG
>CAYWOC010000041.1:0-16456 GCA_964459845.1 uncultured Muribaculaceae bacterium
ATGTGAGTTCTTCAAACAAATTGCTAAATTTGCACTTGCCAATTGAACCTACCAATTCCGCCAACGAGTATTTGCATTGAACTTTGTAAAGGTTATTTCAAAGTTCTATTGAAATAATTTGTAAATTTGCAGATTAAAAGAGAACATTAAAATTTCTGCTTACAAACGACCAAAACGATGAAGATATAACGCTTACGCGTATTACATAAAATTTTTGAAACACCTTTGTAGTCAAAATGGCTTTGGTCGGCCTGCAAGCAACTACTTAGGAGTTTTCTGCTTAAAGTCCATATCCAGTGGTTAATAAAAAGAAAATATCATATAATATTCCTGAGTCGGTAGTTAACGCGGTTGCTGCTGAGCGAAACACGCTGTATGGAATGCGTACTTATGTCAGCTTATTTAGCAGCGCAGGCATAGGCTGCTATGGCTTTAAGCAGTCTGGATTTAATTGTGTTGCAACTGTTGAGTTATTAGAGCGGCGTTTAAAAATTCAACAATACAATGATAAGTGTATGCTTTCGTCTGGGTATATATGTGGTGACATAACTCTTGAAGATACAAAGGCAAAAATTTTCAAAGAATTGAAAATTTGGAAAGACTGTCTTGGAATGAACGATTTAGATGTACTTATCGCAACACCTCCATGCCAAGGAATGTCAGTTGCTAATCACAAAAAAAATGATGAACTCAAAAGAAACTCTTTAGTTATTGAATCAATAAAAGTTACTAAAGAGGTTTTACCTAAATTCTTTATATTTGAGAATGTGCGAGCATTTCTATCATCAATATGTACAGATATAGATGGAGCTGACAAACCGATTAAGGAAGCTATTACATTAAATTTAGGAGGTCATTACAATATTTTATACAAGGTGGTTAACTTCAAGGATTACGGATGTCCATCAAGCAGAACTCGAACACTTGTAATCGGTATCAGAAAGGATTTGCAAGATGTAACTCCATTTGATGTTTTCCCAACTAAGTCAAAAGAAAAAACACTAAGAGAAGTAATTGGACATTTGCCCCCATTATCCGTTATGGGTGAAATTTCCCCTAACGATATTTATCATAATTTCAGAAACTATGCTTCTCATATGGAAGCATGGATTTCTGAAATCAAAGAGGGACAGTCTGCTTTTGACAACACAGACATTTCCCGTATTCCGCATACAGTGAAAGATGGGGTTATTGTTTACAATGCCAAAAAGAATGGTGATAAATATACAAGACAGTGTTGGGACAAGGTTGCACCTTGCATTCATACACGAAATGATATTTTAGCGAGCCAAAACACTGTCCACCCTACAGATAATAGAGTTTTCAGCATAAGAGAAGTTATGCTCATGATGTCTGTTCCAAGTTCGTTTCAATGGTCTGATATCCCTTTTGAAAAGCTCAATGCTATGTCTTTAAAGGAAAAGCGTGCATTCTTAAAGAAAGAAGAGATGAATATCAGGCAAAATTTAGGAGAAGCTGTTCCAACTATAATTTTTAAACAAATTGCTGATAAAATTCGCAAATATTTGGGACATAATTGTTTCACTAATGCTGACGCATTAAAGTTTGTTAAAGATAATAAGCTTGACAATCAAGAACGTATCATTAGGTATATAGGCAGAAGTCAAGCGGATTTCCCTCGTCTCTCAAGAATTGTGGAAATGGCTAATTCTGAGAGAGATAAAACAGCAGCATATTATACAAGACAAGATATTTGCTGTTCTATTGCCAATAATCTGCCTGATGCAAAAATGTTTACATCCATGTCAATATTGGAACCATCGATAGGGGTTGGCAATTTTTTACCTGTGTTGTTCAGTAAGTATGAAACGGTACAAAAAGTCAACATAGACGTGGTCGACATAAACCCATCGTCATTAGCCATTCTTAAAGAGCTTTTAAAAAGAATAGAGATTCCCCATAATTTTGAAATCAATTATATTGAAGCGGACTTTTTAAGACATCAATTCAAAAAGCAATACGATATCGTCATAGGAAATCCACCATATATGAAAATGAGTAAAGATAAAGCTCTTGTAGCAACTTATAAATCGAACGCCGTCAATAAAGCGACAAACAATATCTTTGCTTTTTTCATAGAGAAAGCTTTGTCATTGGGGCATTATGTATCATTTATTGTTCCCAAAAGTTTAATTAATGCTCCAGAGTTTAATGTGACAAGGGATTTAATGAATCGTTTTTCAATATCTCATATTATTGATTTTGGAGAGAAAGCATTCAAAGGCGTGAAAATTGAAACCATTTCGTTTACTATAGACACTTCCTCAAAGCCTAAAAGTACTATGGTTTATTCATATGTCAACAATTCTGTTAGGGAAGTCGAACAAAACTACATAACGGATCCAGCCTATCCATACTGGCTCCTTTACAGAGATGCCCAATTTGACGACATCGCATCCAAGATGAAATTTGGCATATTTAAATCGTATCGAGATAGGGTTATTACTAAGTCTGTTACCAAATCACAAGGCTCTATCAGAGTTCTCAAATCTCGCAATATTGGCAACAACACAATTATCAACATTCCAGACTATGATAGTTATGTTGATGATGCAACGATTTTTGATGTTTCAAAGTTCATAGATTGTACAAATTGCGTGCTATTGCCAAACTTGACATATAAACCTCGTGCCTGCTTTTTACCTAAAAGCTGTATCGCCGATGGCTCTGTTGCAATTCTATCACTTATTGATTCAAGCATAAATATAACAAAAGAAGACCTTTCTTTTTATGCCACCGAATGTTTTTCGAAGTTTTATGCAATTGCACGAAACCTCGGTTCTCGCTCCCTTAATATAGACAACAATTCCGTGTTCTTTTTTGGAAAACTTTTACAAAAAATACAATGAGAGAAGTTATAAATACATTTCTTGAACAATTTGATTTAGATGTTCGCAAGAGTGGAGATGCAAGATTCTCTGATCAAAAATGTACACCTGATGTAGTATGCTTTATTGCAGACTGCATTATGAATATCATTCCAAAAGGGCAATCTTTTACGGTTAATGATATTTGGAATTCTCAATATTTTATTAAGAATGCGGTTGCCGTATTTGGAAAACCACTACCGACAAATCCAAATGCACGCCATGAATACGATAAGTTTATTCAACAGCCATTAAGACTTCTTGGATATGCCCATGTCCTAAACGTAACCAAAGTAGGCAATGCCAACATTTACTCAATAGCTCATGAGGAGATGTTGGATTATATTTCGCGTAGAGAGCGCAATACATATAATTTTTTGTATTGCTATTTCCAAAAAGTTATGTCAGATAGTGGTATGTGGAAATACTTTCAAGAATTTATAGACAAATCTGCACAGGGTGAGGCTTCAAGAACTGATTATATGTTTCTTCGTGACAAATTCATCCGCTTTATGATTGGCAATACAAATATTAATACAGATATTGAAGTTCGTAGAATCTTCCCTAAGATACTCAATATCTTTGCCGTTGACAATGGTATTTGTGGATCTGAACGAGGATCGATATCAAAGTATCCATTCACATTTTCTGACTTGATGTATAACCGCAAGAATTGGAGAGACATCAACAAAGACAAGTCAATTACTCGCCAAGAGGCGGCAGAGGATGCAATAGACACCCAGCAAGAGGCGTTTAGTCAGTACTATATCCAGAAAGCAATTGCTCTCATTCGCAAAATCCAAAAAGAAAGTGAAGTTCATGACCAATGGAGCAATGGTCATGCAACCCACGTTCACCACATATTCCCTCGCTCTCAGTTTCCACAGATTGCGTATTATGTCGAGAATCTAATTCTTCTTACTGCCACGCAACATAATACAAAAGCCCACCCTAACAACAACACACATGTTGTAGATAGGGATTATCAACTTGTATTATTGCTCGCAAAATCTGAAACTATTGAAAATTCATTAAGGAAAGTTGGTGAGAAATATTATCGTAAAGAGTCCTTTGTCTATGTCATCAACATTGGTTTAAAGCAGGACATTAGTGCATCGCTATCTTTTAACGATATCCGCAGTTTCTTAATAAAATTGTACAATGCATAATTAAATAATACCTAGGCAGAACTAAAACCCCAAAAATAACTTTACAGGCCTACAGCATTGAGCATGCAGACTTGAAGTCTCCTTTTTCTGACTTATTTGACAAACTAAAACAAAAGTGGGCGACTGATGACATTGCCGCAAATAGACGATTACTACTTAACTCTTTTCCCTCTGAAGAAGATGTACTGGCAGAATTACGCATATTCAATTCATTTATAATTGGCACTTTAATGCGAATTGCACCGACAAAAGAAGTGCCGAAAATCCCAGATGAATTGTTCAATGGTAAAACCATACAAATTTCTGCGACAGTTGCCGATGAAGAAACTCCGTCAGTTACTGTTATATCAACTTGTTATTTCTTGATAACCAAAAGTTTAATTATATTGACTTTACCTCACTCGCAAATAAAACGGCTTCAAACATACTTTAATTGGTGGTTGTCTTTTTCAGGCAAAACCAGTAAAAATGTTTAATATGGGTGGAAATGGCGATGTTGGGCGGAGAATATTTTTTATTTGTTGTGACTTTCCATTAACTTTGCAAATTGAAAGCTGTTAGCCCTTTAAGCTGAATGGGGCAATATCCGTGCTTTTGAATAAAAATTATAATATTATATATAGAATGGAAAAGAAATTTGCTCGTACTCTTGTGACTGCGGCGTTGCCTTACGCCAACGGTCCTGTACACATCGGACACCTTGCCGGAGTCTATGTGCCTGCCGACATTTATGTGCGATACTTGCGTCTGAAAGGCGAAGAAGTGGTGATGATAGGCGGCAGCGACGAACATGGCGTGCCTGTAACTATCAGAGCGCAAAAGGAGGGTATAACCGTGCAAGAAGTGGTTGATCGCTACCATGAACTTATCAAAAAGTCTTTTGAGGGATTAGGCATATCTTTTGATATCTACAGCCGCACAACTTCGAAGATTCACCATAAATTCGCTTCCGACTTTTTCCGCACACTCTATGACAAGGGTATGCTTGAGGAGATAACTGAAGAGCAGTTCTGCGATGAAGTGACAGGAGAGTTTCTCACCGACCGCAATATAGTGGGTACTTGTCCGCGGTGCGGTGCCGAGGGAGCCTATGGCGACCAGTGCGAGAAGTGCGGTGCCACACTTTCTCCTGATGAGCTGATAAATCCTACAAATAAGAATAATCCAGGACACGGACTCGTGAAGCGTCCTACAAAAAACTGGTATCTGCCTTTGGGCAAATATCAAGACTGGCTGAAGAAGTGGATTCTTGAAGGCCATAAGGAATGGCGCCCGAATGTGTATGGTCAATGCAAGTCGTGGCTCGATATGGATCTTCAGCCGCGCGCTATGACGCGCGACCTCAACTGGGGTATTCCAGTGCCAGTGGAAGGAGCTGAGGGCAAAGTGCTGTATGTGTGGTTTGACGCTCCTATCGGTTATATCAGCAACACCAAGGAGCTGTGCGACAAAGACCCTGAGAAATGGGGAACCTGGCAGAAATGGTGGCAAGATGACAGCACTCGCTTGATTCATTTCATCGGAAAGGACAACATTGTGTTCCACTGCTTGATTTTCCCTACCATGATGAAGGCTCATGGCGGCTACATTATGCCCGACAATGTGCCGGCAAATGAATTCCTTAACCTTGAGGGCGACAAAATATCCACTTCGCGCAACTGGGCTGTGTGGCTTCATGAATATCTTGAAGATTTCCCCGGCAAACAGGACGTGCTGAGATATGTACTCACTGCCAATGCTCCTGAAACAAAGGACAACGATTTCACTTGGAAAGATTTCCAAGCCCGCAACAACAATGAACTTGTGGCGATTCTTGGAAACTTCGTGAACCGCTCGCTTGTCCTAACCCATAAATACTTCGACGGCAAAGTGCCGGCTTGTGGCGAACTCACCGATTACGACCGCCAGACCATAGAGGAGTTCAAGGGTGTGAAAGACACTCTTGGCGAAAATATAGAGGGTTTCCACTTCCGAGAGGCTCTGAAAGATGCGCTCAATCTTGCCCGCATAGGCAACAAGTATCTTGCCGACACCGAACCTTGGAAACTTGCCAAGACCGACATGAACCGCGTGGCTACCATTATGAATATAGCTTTGCAGATTACTGCCAACTTGGCTATTGCCTTTGAGCCATTCTTGCCGTTCTCGGCTGCAAAACTGCGCGATATGCTGAACATGCAGCACGCCGACTGGTCGAAGCTCGGTTCTATCGACATTCTTTCTGCCGGTGCTGAAATCAAGAAGCCTGAACTACTGTTTGAGAAGATTGAAGACTCGGTGATTGATGCGCAAATCCAGAAACTTGAGCGCATAAAGCAAGAGAATATCGTCAAGAACTTCACTCCAGCACCTGTTCAGCCAAATGTGCCGTTCGACGACTTCATGAAGCTCGATATTCGTGTGGGCAAGGTGCTTGAATGCAAGAAAGTCCCGAAAGCCGACAAGCTGCTTCAATTCAAGATTGATGACGGAATGGGCGGCCGCACAATCGTGAGCGGAATTGCCAAATATTATGCGCCAGAAGATCTTATAGGCAAAGAGGTGTGCTTCATCGCCAACTTCGAGGCTCGTAAGCTGAAGGGTGTGGAGTCGCAGGGTATGATTCTCAGTGCTGAGAATGCCGATGGGTCACTTGTCGTGATTGGTCCGCAAGGAGAGGTCAAACCTGGATGCCAAGTAAAGTAAATTGATACGCAGAATATAAGAAACTATTATGATATATCCAGCATCGCTCAAAAAGGGCGATAAGATAGCAATATTGTCACCAGCAAGCCACATCAAGCATGAATATGTTGATGCGGCTTGCCGTATAATAAGAGAATGGGGGTATGAGCCTGTGGTGAGCGAGCATTGCAAGGGGCAGTTCGGCACCTACAGCGGAACTATAGAAGAGCGTCTTGCCGACTTGAAGGCGGCTCTTGCTGATACCTCGGT
Source organism: uncultured Muribaculaceae bacterium (assembly GCA_964459845.1). Lineage (GTDB taxonomy): Bacteria > Bacteroidota > Bacteroidia > Bacteroidales > Muribaculaceae > CALZFJ01. The sequence continues at coordinate 6,992 of CAYWOC010000041.1, forward strand.
GCGCGCCATCCTGTGCAGCCGCGGAGGCTATGGTGTGGTTCATCTTATGGAGTATCTTACCGCTGAAGAGCTTAACCGCGACCCTAAGTGGATTATAGGATTCAGCGACATTTCGGTTATGCATGCGGCAATGGTGAGCGCAGGAGTTGTTAGCCTTCATGCGCCAATGACAAAGCAATTCCACGATTTCGGCGTCGATAATGAATGTGTGAGGCTCATACATGATGTTATCACAGGCACACTGCCAGCCTATACCGAAGCTCCACACAAATATAACCGCAATGGCGAAGCCGACGGACAGCTTGTGGGCGGAAATCTCGCCGTGCTGTGCGGACTGATAGGCTCGCGGCTTGATATTCTGAAAGGCGACAAGATTCTTTTCATTGAAGATGTGGGCGAAGCCGTTTATAGCATTGAGCGTATGCTCTATAACCTGAGGCTCGACGGAACGCTCGCCAACATACGCGGCTTGATAGTGGGGCAGTTCACTGAATACAAGAATCCCGACGGCAACGGCGACTCGATGGAGGACATGATTCACCGCATGGTAGAGCCTTATGGTTTCCCTGTGGCATTCGGTTTCCCGTTCGGGCATGTGGATCGCAACTTGCCTATAATTGAGGGCGCCAATGTGAGACTTTCTGTCACCGACAGCGGAACTACACTCCAATTCTGCAAATAACACTGTACCGACGACAGCCATATATGCCTCGACCGATAAGCTATATGGCTGTTATATTATTTTAAAAATGAGATAATTGTTTCCTACTTTCGTGAGGTTGAATTATATTTGCAAATTAATTGCCGCACGCATAGTGGCTTTTGACGACGAAAAATAAAAAATTTTCAGTTAAATATCTCTCAAAAATGAGAAAATACAACATCATTAACAATTCGTTAGGCTGGTTGATGTTTGTGGTTGCAGCAGTAACCTACTTGCTCACTATGGAACCCACCGCCAGCTTCTGGGACTGCCCAGAATTTATTTCACAAGGTTTCAAGCTTGAAATCGGTCACCCGCCGGGCAACCCGATATTTATGCTTGCAGCACGTTTTGCCATAAACTTCACAGGCGATGTATCGAAAGTGGCTGTCTGTGTCAATGCTATGTCGGCATTGCTCAGTGCCGGCACAATCCTGCTCCTGTTCTGGACCATCACACATCTCGTGAAGCGTCTTGTGGTAAAAGATGGCGAGGAAGATGGCATGTCGCTCACTCAGATGCTCATAATCTTCGGCAGCGGCATTTGCGGCTCGCTGGTATATACTTGGAGCGACACATTCTGGTTCTCGGCGGTTGAAGCCGAGGTGTATGCGTTCTCCTCGTTCTGCACAGCATTGGTGTTCTGGCTTATCTTGAAATGGGAAAACCGTGCCGATGAGCCTCATAGCGACCGCTACCTCATCCTTATAGCTTATGTGATAGGCGTATCCATCGCAGTACACCTGCTCAACTTGCTGTGTATTCCGGCAATTGTGCTTGTGTTCTACTACAAGAAATTCAAGAACACTTCAGCCAAGGGTTCGCTGCTTGCGCTGCTTGTATCATTTGCCATAATCGTGCTGATTCTCTACGGACTGGTTCCGGGATTTGTGGAAGTGGCACAAGACATGGAGCTGTTCTTCGTGAATGTGCTTCACATGGGCTATAATACAGGTGTGCTTGTCTATGCCATCGTGGATGTGGCAGTGTTCATCTGGTGTCTGTATGAGCTTTACAAGCAGCAGAGCATAGTGCGCATTAAGATTTCATTCTTCTTGAGCATTTTGCTTTCTGGCATGCTGTTCATAGGCGACGGCTGGGTGCTTCCTGTTGTGCTTCTTTTGGCATTGGCAATCTATCTGTTCCAGTTCTGCAAGCGCATCCCTGCAAGAATTTTCGCGCTCACTATCATGAGCATTTTCGTGATATTCATAGGCTACTCATCTTATGCGCTTATCCTTATCCGCTCCAATGCTCAGACTCCTATGGACCAGAACTCACCCGACAACGTGTTTGCCCTTGGCAGCTACCTCAACCGTGAGCAATATGGCGACCGCCCATTGTTCTACGGGCAGACATTCAATGCCGGTGTGATGTGTAAAGACAATGGCGAGGGCGTGATGAAGCCTGTGGTTAAGACAGGGAAAGCTCTATATGCTAAAGTAGTGAAACACGACCCAAGCGAGCCAGACCAATATATACAGACTGGCACAAAAGATATATACATAACTTCGCCTGAGCTTGACATGCTGTTCCCTCGTATGTACAGTGGCGCACATGCCCGTGAATATACTGAGTGGATAGGTCTGGTTGGCACTCCGGTGAAGGCTACCACACAACTCGACAAGGACGGAGAAATAATAAATAGTGAGACTAAAATAAAGCCAACTTTCGCCGAGAACTTGCAGTTCTTCCTCGATTATCAGCTCAACTATATGTATTGGCGCTACTTCATGTGGAACTTCGTAGGTCGCCAAAATGATATTCAAGGCAGCGGTGAAATCACTCACGGCAACTGGATAAGCGGTATTCCGTTTATCGACAATCCACGCCTCGGTGACCAGTCGCTCATGCCGTCGGATCTTACCACCGGCAATAAGGGCCACAATGTGTTCTATATGCTTCCGTTGCTTCTCGGAATCATAGGTCTGCTATGGCAAGCTTATGCCGGCAAGCGCGGCATCGAGCAATTCTGGGTAGTATTCTTCCTGTTCTTCATGACTGGTATCGCAATTGTGATTTATCTTAATCAGACACCGAGTCAGCCTCGTGAGCGCGATTACGCTTATGCCGGTTCGTTCTATGCTTTCGCTATATGGGTAGGTATGGGTGTTGCCGGTTTCTGGAAGATGGTGATGGCAATCATCAAGAAATTCAACAAGAATATTTCTGCCGACAAGGAGAACGAATATAATATGGTTGTAGCTGCTGTGGCAGCTGTGATAGGGCTTTGTGTTCCATTACAGATGGTGAGCCAGACTTGGGACGACCACGACCGCTCAGGGCGCTATCCTGCGCGAGATTTCGGCATGAACTATTTGTCGAGCGTGGATCAAAACGGTATTATATTCACAAATGGCGATAACGACACATTCCCGTTGTGGTACTGCCAGGAAGTGGAAGGATACCGCACCGATGTGCGTGTGGTGAATCTGAGCTACTTGACAACCGACTGGTACATCAACCAAATGCGCCGTCCGGCTTACAATTCGGCTCCGCTTCCTATGCTTGCCGATAAGTTCACTTTCGCACACGAAGAGCGTCAATATAACTACTTCATCGACCCCGACACTGTGCCGGTGCCAGTGCTGACATCGCTCAAGCAGCTATATTCAAGCAGCTATAAGGATAATCCTTGGCATCTGCCACAGATTAAGAGTCCTGTGATGTATATTCCTGTCAATAAGGAAGCCGCTATTAAAGCTGGTGTCGTCGGAGCTAACTATGCTGGCTTGATTGCTCCATATATAGACTGCAATATGCTTGCCGACCGCTACACAGCCGGTGATGGCGCAATGAGTTCAAGCAAGGTGATGAGTCTTGATATCATAGCTTCGAGTGTGGCTCAAGGCTGGAAGCGTCCTGTATATTTTGCCACTACTGTTCCTGAAAGCTATTTCCTTGGTTTGTCGAGATATATGTTGAATACAGGTATGGCTTATCAGGTGACACCGATATTAAATGAGGCTTACGAATACACTAATGATATTCCTGCCAACACTGATAAGATGTACAATATCGTTATGACGAAGTTCCGCTGGGCTGGTATTGATCAAGACCAAGACGGCAAACGCTATTGGGACGAGACTATCGGCAGAATGGTGACAACTACACGTTCTAATCTCTCAGATCTGGCTTTCGGACTCATTCAGGAGAAAAAATATGACAAGGCGCGCAGAGTGCTTCGCTTGATGGAGCAGAAGCTGCCAGCTAAGGCTGTGCCATATTCGATACAGTTGGGTCAGCGTATAGCTCAAATCTATGCTTATCTTGGCGAGGAAAGCAAGAATGCTGCCGACACTAAGAGAGCTGAGAACATTCTTTTGGGCGAAATAAATAAGTATGGCGAATATGTGAGATTCTTCCAGACGCTTACTCCCGACAAGTATAGCCGTTTGTCTTATTCCGACCAGTATATCGACCAACGCTACTTTATGGAGTTGGTTCAGCTATACAGCTCGTTAAGCAAAGGCAACGACAAGAAGGTGCTTGCATTGGTCGAGCAAATGGGGGTCAATATAGAGCGCAACTATCAGTTCTTGCGCGCAGCAAGCCAACAGCATGAGGCTGAAGCCGAATATGAAAATTATAATGAGGAGGCAGCCGACACCGTTCTTGACAATGTGGGCGGCGGCGATACAGCGGCGGCTGGTGCTGTAGATTGGTTGAAATAGAAAATCCGTTTCATAGCTCGTGTCACGGCTCTTTCCCACACACGTCAGTGTAATGCGAGGAGTCGTGACACTTTTTTATCATTCCAATAAGCTAATAATATTTTTCAATGCTAATAGAACAACCTCCTTTTTTCTACCGAATGTTGTTCCCCGAAACTGTGTGGCGGATACACCGCAAGAATAAACGCCGCAACGTGTATCTGACATTTGACGACGGACCTATTCCTGATGTCACACCTTGGGTGCTCGACACACTCGACCGTTATGGCGTAAAAGCCACTTTCTTTTGTGTGGGCGACAATGTGCGCCGCAATCCTGAACTCATGCAAGAGATTCTGCGCCGCGGACACAGCATCGGCAACCACACAATGAACCATATGCAGAGCATGAAAGTCACAACCCGAACCTATCTGCGCAATGTGGTTATGGCGAATGAGCTGATAGGCTCGCGACTGTTCAGGCCTCCTCACGGGCTTATGCGGTGGGGGACTGCCCGACTTCTGAAAAATCACTTCACGCTGATAATGTATGATCTCGTGACGCGCGACTACAGCAAGAAGCTTACGGGTGAGCAGGTGCTGAACAATGTGAAGCGTTATGCCCGAAAGGGATCTATTATAGTGTTCCACGACTCGCTCAAGGCTGAAAAGAATATGAAGTATGCGTTGCCGCGAGCCATCGAATGGCTGAAAGAGAAAGGCTATGAATTTGAGGCAATACCGATGCTTTGATGACATAAAAGAGAAAATTCGCGCCAAAGCTTCCGAATTGGGCTTTGCTGCGTGCGGTTTTGCCAAGGCAGAGCCAGTGGATGCCGTGGCACAGGAATGGTATGACCAGTGGCTAAGGGCGGGACACAACGACTGCATGGAATATGCCGCACGGTACTGCGACATTCGTAGCAATCCGGCACTTCTGCTCGATGGAGCAGAAACGGTAATATCGGTGGCTTTGGCTTATTATCCTCGTTCTTTTCAGGATGTTGAAGCTGCGCAAATAGCTTATTACGCATACGGCACCGACTATCATGAGGTGGTGAAGAAGCGTCTGTACTTGCTCGCTGCCTACATAAAGGAACTTGCTGATGCCGATTGCCGCATCTGTGTGGATTCAGCACCCATACGCGAGAAATATTGGGCACAGAAGGCAGGAATAGGCTTTGTGGGGCGGAATAATCTGCTTATATTGCCGGGCAAAGGCTCATTCTTCTTCCTTGGCGAACTTGTCACCACCTTATCGTTGCAACCCGACAGTCCGTGCAATATGACGTGTGGCGACTGTCTATTGTGCGAGAAAGCTTGCCCGGGAGGTGCATTGAGCGGAGGTGAGGCTCTCGACGCGTCGAGATGCCTGTCGTGCCAGCTAATAGAGCAGCGTGGAGAATTGCCCAAATGGATAGGTGGCAAGATTGGCAACAGGGTGTATGGCTGCGACGAGTGCCAAAAGTGCTGTCCACACAATCGTTGTCCACAGCCCACCGACGTTGAAGAGTTTGCTCTGCGCGAGCCGCTGCGGCATATCACACACGATGAAATCGCAGATATGACCGATGAGCAGTTTCGCACGATATTCAGCCATAGTGCCATCAAGCGAATCAAGCTCCCTGCGCTGAAACGCAACAATCAAGCCTCAGCATCACCAAGCGACGACAAGAAGATTTAGTCTAAAATCCGAATTACCGAATTTGGATTTAGTGATTTCTGATGGTGGGTGACGCAATGACGAAGTTTGAAAAAGAAAAAACGACCTTGCAAAGACGTTAATTATTGCAAGGTCGTTTTCTTATGTTATCCAAAATTTTTATTCTGAAATAGGCGGAATCATTTCTTCATCTTCACTTCATAGAGGTCGTCGCGGCGGTCTTTGAGATTGCGCACGCTGCCATAAGTGTGAAGCTCATTGAGCAGGTCAAGATCTACATCCGAGACGAGAATCATCTCGGTGTTTGGAGTGGCTTCTGCACGGCGGCCATCGGTCGGGAACGCAAAGTCGCAGGGTGTGAACACCCCACTTTGTGCATACTGGATGTCCATATTGTGAACGCGTGGCAAATTGCCTACGCTTCCGGCTATCACCACGAAGCACTCATTCTCTATGGCGCGGGCATGTGCGCACACCTGAACTCGGCTATAAGCGTTCTGTGTATCGGTGAGGAATGGGACAAACAGTATCTGCATACCTTGGTCGGCCATTATGCGCGACAATTCAGGAAACTCCACATCATAGCATATAAGCACGCCAATCTTTGCGCAGTCGGTGTCGAAAGTCTTCAAAACCTTGCCTCCGCTCAATCCCCAGCTCTTTATCTCGTCGGGAGTGACATGGATTTTCTCATACATCTCATAGGTTCCGTCGCGGCGGCAAAGGAATCCCACATTGTAGAGGTGTCCATCCTCTTTCAGCATAGGCATACTGCCTGTGATGATATTGATATTGTAGCTGATGGCGAGCTTTATGAAACGCTCACGTATTTCATCGGTGAATGTGGCAAGTCCGCGTATCGCCTCGCTCTCATGGTCATCGTTGAATTTCGCCATGAGCGGAGCGTTGAAATACTCAGGGAACAGCACGAAGTCGCTCTGGTAGTCGCTCACAGCATCAACGAAGAATTCCACTTGCTCAAAGAGGTCGTCGAGCGTCTTGTATGAGCGCATCTGCCACTGAACCAGCCCCACGCGCACTGTGGTTTTAGGGTTCACATATTCATTTGTAGGGGGCTGATAATAGATGTTGTCCCATTGCAGCAAGCAAGCATAGTGCTTCGACTCCTCGTCATTTGGCAGATAGTTGCGCATAACCTTGCGCACATGGAAGTCGTTGCTCAACTGGAATGTCAATACAGGGTCGAAAATTTCCTTTTGGCGCACCTTATCGATATATTCCTTAGGGCGAAGGGTGTCGGCATATTTATGGTAGTTAGGAATGCGTCCGCCGAACATTATGGCTTTTAGATTCAGCTTCTCGCACAGCTCCTTGCGGTATTCATACATGCGGCGGGCAAGTCGCAGACCGCGGTATTGCGGATGAATGAACACTTCGATGCCATATAGTATATTTCCGTTGGGGTTGTGTGTGTTGAAAGTCTCCTTGCCGGTGACTTGTGCATAAGTGTGGTCGTTCTTCACATCATCATAGTTCACAATGATAGAAAGCGCGCATCCCACAATCTTGTCATCGACCACAGTCACTATCTGCCCCTCAGGGAAGATGCGTATAAGTTTTTCTATTTGCTTTGTGGTCCAGAATACATCGCTGCCGTCGCTGTACACGCGGGTGAACGATTGAGCCAACTGGTCGTAGTCGCTCATTTGCAGATTTCTTATCTGCACCTTATTGATTTTTAACGAATCCATTGTATTATAATAGACTTATAGATTTCCAGCCGACAAAGTTACACAATTCTCCTAATGTTTGGTCACTCTTTATGGTATTTTTGAAATCGCTACGAAAAAATAAGGTCAAAAAAATAAGGTCGCTGCGATTGCTGCGACCTTATTTTGATTATTTCATTGCACATGATGTAGCTTCTCTAACTTATGCTGTGAGCTAATTTTTCGCTGGAGCATTTTGGCTCGGTATGCCGTCGGGTCTGTTTGGTGAATAACCACGGTAGTTGAAGTTGTCGCCAAACACGAGATAACCATATTTGTCGAAAGAATAGTAGTTGGTCCTTATTCTGCCGTCTTCGAAACGCATCTCTATGGTGTTTAGGTTATATGAACGCCAAGTGAAATTGATATATACCCACTCGCCGCGGTCGTCATAGAAATTATAAGTTCCAGCACCGTTTCGGTCGAAAGAATATCCGTCCATTTCCCAAGATGAAGACGGAATTTTTCCCTGTTGGTCATACGACAGATACCATATTCCTAAAAGTCCTGTACGGTATGGGTCGTCATAGCTGTCGTAATCCCACACTCGCGGATCGCAAGATGAAAACACGCTTGCCAACAATGCCACTATCGCTATCAGCGACAAGTTGCGTAATCTGTTAGATAGTTGCATCATAAGAATTTCAAGTTTAAGAGTTTATAATAATAAATATGCGGCTTGATTCCGCTGTCGAGGCAGTGCAATATTGCATCAATATTGCTCATTCTCATTCGGGAAATCGCCCGATTTTACATCATTGATGTAATTGCCCACGGCATCGATGATTGTGTTGCCAAGGTCGGCATAGTGGCGAAGGAATTTAGGCTTGAAACCCATGTTTATGCCGAGCATATCGTGCATCACAAGCACCTGTCCATCTACGCCGTTTCCGGCACCGATTCCTATGACAGGGATAGCAAGCTCATCGGCAACGCGTTTTGCGAGTGCTGCTGGTATTTTTTCAAGCACAAGTGCCGAGCAGCCAATCTCTTGCAGGAGCTTAGCGTCGCTGACGAGTTTCTCAGCTTCAGCCTCTTCCTTGGCACGCACTGCATAGGTGCCGAATTTGTTAATGGATTGAGGAGTCAGCCCGAGGTGTCCGCACACAGGTATGCCGGCAGAGAGAATCTTCTCAATGGATTCACGTATTTCTGCGCCGCCTTCAAGCTTCACACAGTCGGCATGGGTTTCCTTCATGATTCTGATAGCCGAGTGCAGAGCCTCGTGAGAGTCTCCTTGATATGAACCGAAAGGCATATCCACAACCACAAGGGCGCGGTTCACACCTTTAACCACCGACTTGCCGTGATATATCATCTGGTCGAGTGTGATAGGAAGTGTGGTTACATTACCAGCCATCACATTAGAAGCCGAGTCACCCACAAGGATAACGTCGATTCCAGCCTCGTCAATCAGCTTAGCCATAGAATAATCGTATGCAGTAAGCATTGAAATCTTTTCACCGCGCTGCTTCATCTCGATTAGGCGGTGAGTAGTGACTTTTCTTTTATCTTCAGCCGTATAAGTTGACATGATTTTTCTGTTTTAATTTTAAGTTTGTTCTTTTAATTATATCCTATAAATATGCAAAGATAGCCATTTTATTTACATTATGGCAATATATTTTGCTAAGTTTTCTTTATCTTTCAATCTTCATCCTTCAAGGTAGGTTCAATTGGCAAGTGCAAATTTAGCAATTTGTTTGAAGAACTCACA
>CAYWOC010000042.1:0-15482 GCA_964459845.1 uncultured Muribaculaceae bacterium
CCGGGTATCCGCGTCTGGCCAGGATAAGTGCTGAAAGCATCTAAGCACGAAGCCCCCCCCAAGATAAGATCTCCATGAGGGCCGTCGGAGACTACGACGTAGATAGGTTGCAGGTGCAGGGGCTGCGAGGTCCGAGCCGAGCAATACTAATTGCCCGACAGCTTTCCGGAGGACTCGTCCTTCCCGGCAGGAGCCGCCGAATGTGCGGAATATGCCAGATAGGGTATACAGGACGGGGACGATAAGAAAACAAGAGAAATGAGCGGCTAGAGCCGCCGCCTGAGAAGTCCGCCGCAAGGCGAGACAGGTAGCCGTCAGGCCGCCGAGAGCGGAGGACGCAGGGCGAGATTGCGAAGACGACCGTTGAGGGAAGTCGGACGAGCGTTTCCAAAGATGACCTTTACCTTATAACGCCGACAGCCTGGAAGAGGGCCGGAGACGGAAAAAAGACTAAGGTGGTGGCAGCGTGAGGGCTCCACCTCTTCCCATTCCGAACAGAGAAGTTAAACCTCACCGCGCCGATGGTACTGCGAAAGTGGGAGAGTAGGTCACCGCCCCCTAATGGAGAGCCGAGCAAGCACATTGCCCGGCTCTTTTTTTAATTATCAGTTTATGCTATGAATGATGTGAAGATTTATGTCAAAAATATGGTGTGCCGCCGTTGTGTGATGATGGTGGAGGATGTCTTTGTGAAGAATGGTGTTAAACCCGTGTCGGTGGAGCTTGGAGTTGTGACATTGGCTGTTCCTATTGCTGCCGATGCTCTTGCGGCGATACGCGCTGCTCTTGAACAATTCGGATTTGAAGTTCTTGATGATAAGCGCATGAAGATTATCGAGCAGATAAGGATTGGCGTGATAGAATATGTGCGAAATTCAGATGTGCAAGAGCGAATGAACCTTTCAGAGTATTTGTGTGACAAGTGCAATCGTGACTACAGTGCTTTGAGCAAGCTGTTTACTGAAATTAAGGGTATGAGTATTGAGAAATACTACATAGCTCAGCGTGTTGAATATGTGAAAGAGATGCTGATATACGATGAGCTGACCGTGAGTGAGATTGCCGATAAGCTACATTATTCGAGCGTTGCCCATCTTAGCGCGCAGTTCCGCAATGTTACTGGCATCTCTCCCACAAAATTCAAGCAGATGAAGAACCAAAGAATACGTCCTCTTGATGAGATTTGACCCAAATTTGTGATTGGAACTTAATTTGATTATGAAAAGTATAAAACTTTCTTGTCAAAGAATTATAAACTATATCCATAAAAATATAACGCCAAATAGTGTGCCGTGCCGTAACTTTGCAACCGAAAATTAGTGATAACTCATAATAGCATTTTTAGACTTATGATTAAGCAGAGGACAGTAAAGTTATTTTTTATTCTGATTGCAATGATTGCAGCAGCAAGTGTTGCTGAGGCGAAAGAGCTGCCCGACACCATCAAGGGATATGTACTTGACAAAGATGGCGAGCAATTGATGGGTGTGTATGTACATGATTTGAATAATATATCAAATACAGTTACTGATGTAGATGGATATTTCGAGCTGCCAGTTCCGGCAAAGACGAAGCAGATAAAAGCTGAATATGTGGGCTATGTGCCACTGACGCATGATATGGAGCAGCCTAAAGATGTGCAGGTGCTGGTGCTGCAGTCGGCGACGGAGCTGAAAGAAGTGACTGTGACTGCCGGAGGGCTTGGCGCGAATAAGCACCGTACCACGGCTCTTAATCTTGAGAGCATAACATCAAAGGCATTGACGCGTGCGGCATGCTGCAACCTTTCGGAAAGTTTTGTGAGCAACCCATCGGTGGATGTGGCATACAGCGATGCTGTGACCGGAGCTAAGCAGATACAGCTTCTCGGGCTCGCCGGCACTTATGTGCAGATGCTTACCGAGAATTTCCCCAATATGCGCGGCGTGGCAGCGACTTACGGCCTTGATTATATACCCGGACCTTGGATGCAGAGCATACAGGTGTCGAAAGGGGCTGCGTCGGTAAAAAATGGCTTCGAGTCGGTAACGGGACAGATAAATGTGGAATATAAGAAGCCGAAGATTGCCGATCCGCTTTTCCTCAATCTTTTTGCGAGCGATGCAGGACGATATGAAGGAAATGCAGTGGGTGCTTATGAGATAAACGACAGACTATCGACCGCTCTTTTCTTGAACTATTACAACGAGGAGCAAGCTCACGACAAGAATGGCGACTCTTTCCTTGACATGCCGAAAATGCATTCGTTCAGCGCGATGAACCGCTGGCACTACCAAACTCCGAATTTCGTGTCGCAGACAGGCATAAAGTTCCTATACGACAAGCGTATGAGCGGGCAGACCGAGCATACGCTGCACGGGATGGATGCGAGCAATCCATATACAATCAACAATAGGGTGAACCGTGGCGAATTTTTCACCAAGAACGGATTTATATTGAACCAAGACCGCAACGAGAGTGTGGCAATAATAGCTTCGGGTTCTTATCACGACCAGCAAGCAAATTACGACACCAAGATATATAACGTGAAGGAGGCAAATGTATATGCTTCGTTGCTATATGAGGGCGAGTTCACCAAGCAGCACAAGCTTGCTGCCGGATTCAACTTCAACTGGGATAAATATGACCAAAGCGGCAACGTCGTGGAGGCGTATATTCCGCAATGGCGCAATGTGAGCGAGACGGTGGCAGGAGCATACGCTGAATACACATGGACTCCTGTCGAGAAATTCACACTGATGGCAGGAATACGAGGCGACTACAGTTCGCTGCATAAATGGTTTGCCACTCCGCGTGTCCATGTCAAATATGATGTGACACCATGGCTCAATCTGCGCGCTTCGGCAGGTAAAGGCTATCGTAATACATTTGTGTTGCCCGACAACAGCTATCTGCTTGCAAGCAGCCGTGAGTGGCATGTGGCAGACGATATACGACAGGAGAGCGCATGGAATTATGGTGTGAGTGCATCGTTCAACATACCGATAGGCGGCAGAGACTTGTCGATAAACGCCGAGTGGTTCTATACCGACTTCAAAAATCAAGTGGTTGTGGATTTGGATCACGATGCACACAGCGTGTATTTCTATAATCTTGACGGCAAATCGACATCAAGCGTGCTGCAATTTGATGCCAGTTATCAGATATTCCGCGGCTTCACATTGCTTGCCGCATATCGACTTATGGACGTGAACGGAACATACAGCGGTCAGAAACTTCGCAAGCCGCTGACGAGCCGCTACAAGGCTCTTGCCACTGCATCTTATGAGACACCGCTTAAGAAGTGGCAATTTGATGTGACCGCCCAGTTCAATGGCGGTGGCAGGATGCCAGTAGTCGATGCCGCCAACCCTCAGTGGGATGCCACATTCCCTGCATACGCGCAATTAAGTGCGCAGATAACACGTCGATTCAAGCAGTGGAGCATATATCTCGGCGGTGAGAACTTGACCAATTTCAAGCAAAGCTCGCCGGTGGTGTCGGCAATGAATCCTCGCAGCGACGATTTTGATGCCACTATGGTGTGGGGACCTACAATGGGCAGAAAGCTATATGTGGGTGTGAGATTTAATATTCCAAAATGAAATTGACAATAAAAATATATTGAGAAAATGAGAACAAAAGTATTAGCACTATTGGCTGCCGTGGTTATGGGGCTATCGTTCCAGCTATCGGCGAAAGATGTAAAAAGTACGACCCAGAAGGTGACATTCCTTGTGTCGATGTCATGTGGAAGCTGCCAGCAGCGTATTGAAAACAACTTGTCGTTTGAGAAGGGCGTGAAATCGCTCAATGTGAACCTCCCTAAGAAGACGGTGACGATAGAGTATCAAAGCGACAAGACTTCACCTGAGAAGCTGAGAGCGGCTATACAGAAGCTTGGCTACACCGCCACTCCTTTCAAGGCGCGCACAACCAAAAAATAGCAGTTTTTAGCTGTAAAAAATAATGCGCTTATTGTCATAAGCCCAAATAGGTCATTAGGATTTGGGCTTATGATACATTTATCCCGAATCGGCATTTAAGATTCGGAATAAATGTATAAATAATGTGAAAATCGTAAAATTTCAGGCGAAACATTGCTTAAGGTTACTCAAAAAGTTATACCTTTGCAACGTGTTTTTCATGGTATTAGATTTAAGGTTAATTAAGGTTGATTGTCGTGAGACAATCAATTTTTTTTATCATAACACTTCCTTAACACTCTCCGAGTACTCAGAGGTTCTGGTGGACTCTGATTTCTCCTAAATCTCCGAAAGGTTCGAGTCTGTAGAAAATCGGTGGGGGATTTTCCTTAATGTAAAAAATAATTCTTCTTTACTATTTCAAAATTTTATTTGCATAGAGTTCTTGAACAGTGCAGTGCTTATGTGCTGCGATTTCGGCTGCGATTTCAGCTATCGTGGTAGTTGATGTGTCAGTTTCGACAAGAAGTCGGCTGACAGGTGTCACATCAAGAGCCTGAGGATTGAACCGCTCGCCGAACGACAGGTATATCCCTTGGCAAGCGAGCAGCGATGTGGCAAGTCCGCTTGTGCCGCGAAATCCATGGATAATCCATGGCTGTAGTGGACGTATTCGCCGATGGAGGTTGATGATATAGTTTCCAGTGCGCACACAATGCAAAATAAGCGGTTTTCTGAGGCTTTCGGCAAGCTCTGCGTGTAGTTGTGCCAATTCGACTTGACGCTCGATTGTCGCGCCTCTGAGAGCGTCGATGCCGCATTCTCCGATTGCTATAACTGCATCGTGAGATGCGACTGTGCGAAGACTGTTGATTTTCTCGTCATCAATATCGCCAGAATCCCAAGGATGGATGCCTACGGAATAATATTTCCCCGTCAGAGGCGCAAATTCCCAAGGATTGCAGCTTATGATTGCGTCGGAGGCTTCTGTATTGTGTGTGTGAACGTCGAGTATGTTCATATTGTGATGCGTTTTTATGGAACTGGGTCGTATCCGCTTCCGCCCCAAGGGTGGCAGCGCAAGATGCGACGGATTGCCAGCCACAGTCCTTTTAGGGGACCATGCTTGGCGATCGCCTCTATAGCATATTGGCTGCATGTGGGAGTGAAACGGCAGACAGGCGGAAACATGGGAGATATGCACGCCTGATAAAACCGTATCGGAAGTATCAATATGTGAGAGAGCAGTTTCATTAAGCAAGAGGAATGGGGGCTATACTTAAGCTTTTGGCGCATCCGTACCGGCTGTTTCAGTGTTGCAGACATCGGCGGTGGAGATTTTTTCCACATTGGCTGCAATCTTTGCAAGCAGAGATTTCATGCGGCTTTCTATTATTGCATAGCTCAACTGCTGGGTGTCGAGATACAGAAATGCCATGTCGATACTTTTGCCATATTGAGCTAAAACAGGGAGCAGGATTTCGCGGTTCAGCCTGTAGGCCTCACGCACCCTGCGGCGCATAAGCACTCTGCCTACGGCTGTGCGAATCTTCTTTTTAGGAATGGTGATGAGAAATTGGGCAGGGGTATTACCGCACAAAGAAGCGTCGGTGACACGGAATACGGCACGCAAAGGATAAGAAATCTCCGATTTTCCGTCGGAGAACACCAAATTGATAGCCGAGCGGCTACACAATTTCTCGAATTTATATAATCTGTTGCCTTTCACTATTCGTTTTTATCCATATTCTCCTTCAAGAACATGTCGAGGGCGGCAGTCATTGACGGAGCTTTAGGTGATGGAGCTTGGATGTCGAGACGCAGACCGGCATCTGTAACGGCTTTAGCTGTGGTTGCGCCGAAGCTGCCAATCACGATGTCGCCTTGCTCAAAGTTGGGGAAATTCTTCAGCAGCGCGCCGATTCCGGCAGGGCTGAAAAATATCAGAGCATCATAGTCGAAAGCCTCGCCCTCGGCAAAGTCGTTGCTCACGGTGCGATACATCACGGCTTTCGTGTAAGGAATCTTGTTGTCGTCGAGGACAGTCAAGTTGTCTTTATGCACATCAGAAATCGGGAAAATAAACTTTTCCTTGATGTGTTTTGTCATATATTTCAGCAATTCAGGGTCGTCGAGCTTGCCCGATGTGCCGAAGAATATTTTGCGTTTGCGATATACGGTGTATTTCTGTAGATATAGAGCAATAGCCTCGGTAGTACAGAAGTACTTCATAGTATCGGGAATCACAATTCTCATCTCTTCGCAAAGACGGAAGAAGTGGTCGATGGCCGTGCGAGCTGTGAAAATAACTGCAGTAAAATCAGAGATAGAGACTTTCGTTTGTTGGCGGAACTCTTTAGATGATAGCCTTTCAACCTTGATAAATGGCCTGAAAACTATCTCAACACCATATTTCTCAGCAATGTCAAAGTACGGCGATTTCTCAGATGTAGGTTTTGGCTGTGAAACCAGGATTTTCTTAATTCTCACTTTTTAGACAGCTTGTAAAATTATACATAAATTCATTGACCCTGTGAAGGAGAGAATAACGGGTACAATTTCCACGCTGCAAAGATACAAAATAAAATAGAGTGAAGAGGTCAAATCGTTGAAAAAAATCCTAAAAGCCTTACAAATAAATACAAAACGAGCCGAAAAATATAATAATGCCGACAAAAAGAGCATCATTTCGATAGTTGAAGGATAAATCAGCATGACGAATGCCACGGGTGCCAAAATGATGCCGAGCAGAGATTGCGAAGCCTTGAATCCGTCAATCCACAGGCTGGTCTCAACCTTGTCGGCAAAGATGAATCCGAGCAGGTAGTAGGTTCCCAATTGCAGCAGATAGAACACTGCCATGAATAGTGTGAGCGCACCGATGAAAGCAAACACAGGCAAAGCCGAAGACAAGACTTCGGGGTGGAACAAAGTGAATGCCTCATACAAGATTATGCTCTCGAAAATGCAAGTGTTGGCTATCAGGGCTGTCATTATCTGAGTCTCCTTAACTGTGTGGTCCTCAAATAGATTCTCGCGCTTGCGTACAGAAAACATATTGTGGAAAAAATCGGCTATATACTTGTAACCCTTGCTGTAGCTGATTGATATGAAGAAGATTACGGCAAGCACCATGAGTATTGTGCCGTTGTCGTAAAGCGGAGATTTGTAGCGGTAGTGACTGGTGTCGCTGTGAGCCGGCACAGTCATTACTTTCAGCTCATTGATGTGGCAGAAGTGCAGTGAGTTGCCCGAGGAGTCGGGGAATCCAGCCAGATATTTAGGCGAATATTTAGGACGCACGCTATCCTTGGCAATCGTGTCGCCAGCCAAAGAGACCGAGTCCGATTGCTGAGACTTCACTTTTGCGGCACTTTGGGTGCTTGAATGATGCAAGTGAAGATTTGCGCTATTGCTGTTTCCTAAAGAATTTGGCATAAATATGCTTAAATTTAGTATTTTGTTTCAATTGAAATGTTGCGGTCGGCATCTCTCAGCAGGGCGATAACGTCTTGAGCCGTGCCGGCAGTGAGCCAAAGGCTGGAATGAGAGGCTTTCATGAAACCCTCGTCAATGCTGTGTGACAGCATGTGCAGAAGGTTGTCGTAGTATCCATCTACATTGAATATGATAATCAGCCCATTGAAAAGCCCGAGTTGCCGCCAAGTGATAATCTCCATAAGCTCTTCCATAGTGCCGCATCCGCCTGGCATGGCAACTATGGCATCGCTGCGCTCAGCCATAAGACTTTTTCGCGAGTGCATATCGGCAGTGACGATGATTTCCGACAGTCGCTCATATTGCCAACCGTTATCAACCATAAACTGCGGGATTATGCCTATCGCTTTCCCTCCGGCATCGAGAGTGCCGTCGCTCACGGCGCGCATCACCCCCTCACGGCCTGCTCCATTGACGCAGCAGATGCTTTCGGCAGCCATCAAGCCGCCAAGTTGATAAGCCGCGTCGGTGTATTTTGGAGCGATATTTGAGCTTGATGCTCCAAACACGCAAATATTTTTAATACCTTCAATCATTTCAGTGTGCAAAGATAGTGCAAGGTGAGAGAAGAACAAAATGAAAGGCAAAAGACTTTCCTTTTTATTCAGAGGCGCAACCTGCCATGTCGGCAACCTCGGCACGGAGGTCGTAGTGGTTGCGCAACGATTCAAAGCCTTGAGCGAATCCCTCTGGTGAATTGCCGAGAGCTTTAAGTGCCGCGGTGTCAAGCAGCGGGTTGTAGCTGTCGGCTATGCGCCGCATCGTCACATCGGCTGCGCCGAGCAGCGGAGTGGCGGGTTGCGGAGCTTCGATTTTCCACCCGAAATGAGAGCTTAGGGCTTCGAGCAGCATCGATGTGGCTCGCAATTTGCCTTCGGCAGAGTAGCCGGCTATATGTGGGGTGGCTATGTATGCAGCTTTCAGCAGACCGAGGCTGATGCGAGGCTCGTTCTCCCAGCAGTCGATTGCAGCGTCGGCGATTCTTCCGTCGGTCAAGGCCCGCAGCAGAGCCGAATTGTCGGCAATGGCACCACGCGCGCTGTTGATGAGCAGTCGGCAGTGAGACAGAGAATTGATGAAATTCTCACCACACAAGTGATATGTGGCATCATTGCCCGATTTTGTGAATGGCGTGTGGAATGTTATGATGTCGGCTTCATGGGCGATTGTGTCGATGCCCACAAATTTGTCGTCGCCTTCACGCCGGGCGCGTGGCGGGTCGCACAGAAGCACATTGTATCCGAGTTGGCGAGCCCAACGCTCAATGATTGAACCCACATGTCCCA
This sequence comes from uncultured Muribaculaceae bacterium, assembly GCA_964459845.1. Lineage (GTDB taxonomy): Bacteria > Bacteroidota > Bacteroidia > Bacteroidales > Muribaculaceae > CALZFJ01. The sequence goes on from CAYWOC010000042.1 coordinate 8,690, forward strand.
CGCCCACAATGCCAAGTGTGAGGTCGTTGCAATCGGCTTCCGTCAGTCCGTTATCCGATAGCCAGTGGGCAATGGTCGAGTGAACGTATTGTGCCACAGCAGGTGCGTTGCATCCCGGAGCATTGGCTACGGTGATACCGTGGCTGAGGCAATAGTCGAGGTCAATATGGTCGGTGCCGATGGTTGCAGTGCCGATAAACCGGCACCGGCTGCCTTCGAGCAGAGACGCGTCGCAGCGGGTGCGAGTGCGAGTGAGCAGCACATCGGCATAGGCAACAGCTTCTCGCGTGATGGCATCGGCAGACAGGTATTCCACATCGGCAAATGGCTCAAGATAGCCCTGTATGTAAGGGATATGATTTTCAACAACAATTTTCATGACACGTTAAGCTTTATTATTGTTCAATACTTATTGAGAAGAATTGTAGCCCATACATTGCCGCGCACACAGCAATCAGCAACAGATGGACAATGTAACGCTTCTGCAACTTATTGATTGTTAATGCATGGGCAATCTGCACAGCAAGGCAGCAGTTAAGCACTGGCATATAGTTGAGTATGTTTCCATAGTCGATAGCCATAATTATGAGAGTGGCTATCGTGAGGACTGTGAAAAATCCGTTATATGCACGTATCTGAGCTTTATAGCCGTATATTTGGAACATGTTGATTGATGTCAGCACCACCAATATGGCGGCAGGCAGTACTACTGCCGACAACATCGTGAGCGACTGCAACGAGTTAAGGTAGCCCCACACATTGTGCATGGCTGGTATGGCGAGGTCGGCTGGTCCTACAATTCCGCATCCCAGCAATATCCAGAACGGGGTTATAAGCCCCACGCCCATTGCAAGGAAGCCCTTCAGCGACATTGCCCGCATCTGCATAAAGCCGATGAAGAACACCGGAATCAGGAACAGACACATATACTGGAACATCGAGCCAAGCGCAAGCAGCGTGAATGTGAGGAATATTCTGCGTTGCGGTCGTGGCATATTATAGGTGTTGAACAATATGAACGCTGCTCCGAGCAGTATAAGACACAGAAATGAGCCGTCGAGCAACGAGGATGTCAAGTAGGGGTTGGCTGCTTCAAGCATGAAGAACGTGGAGACGTGTATCAGTGTGTATGCGCGGATGAACGTATAGGCCTTGTTGAGGTAATATAGCAGTATTCCCGACAGCAGTATTGCCGTAAGATTGATTCCGAGCGACAGATATTTGTCGGTGATGTGGAGTTGCGCCGAGGTGAAGCACAAGCCGCCGCCTCCGGCATTCACCGTGCCATTTCCCAAAAAGGCTGCCATGGCGGCAGTGAGCGCAAGAATTACAGCGAGCAATACCACAAATGGCAACCCGTTAAAAAAACGATTTATCGATTCTGCACGCATCAATCGTATTCAGAGATAAATATATGTTTAGCGTATAAAAAAACTTATTTTAGGTCGAAGCCTATGTCGCGGCGGAAATATTTGCCGTCGAAGTTCACCTTTGCGATGTTGGCGAAAGAAGTGGCAAGAGCCTCGTCCTTGCTGTTGCCGTAGGAGCTTACAGCAATCACACGTCCGCCATTTGTGAGCAGACTGTCGCCGTCGCGCTTAGTGCCGGCGTGGAACAAGATGCTGCCAGAAGTCTCCTCGATGCCGGTGATAGACTTGCCTTTCGCGTAAGAGCCTGGATAACCAGCCGAAACCATCATCACAGTGACTGCATATCGGTTGTCGATTTCGAGTTCACGCTCGGCGAGAGTGCCGGTGGCAACGCCTTGGAGCAGGTTCACGAGGTCGCTCTTTATGCGGAGCATAACGACCTCTGTCTCAGGGTCGCCCATGCGCACGTTGTATTCGATGACCATAGGGTCGCCATCTACATTTATAAGACCGAGGAATATGAAGCCGCGGTAGGTTATGCCTTCAGCTTTCAGACCGTTTACGGTAGGCTCAATGATTCGCTCGCGCACTTTCTGCATAAAAACGTCGTCGGCAAAGCTCACAGGCGATATCGCACCCATACCGCCGGTGTTTAGGCCGGTGTCGCCCTCACCGATTCGCTTGTAGTCTTTAGCCACAGGCAGCACCTTGTAGCTGTCGCCGTCGGTCAAGACAAATACCGAGCATTCTATTCCGCTGAGGAACTCCTCAATGACAACTGTCGCCGACGATTTTCCAAACATTCCGTCGAGCATCTCGGCAAGTTCCTTCTTTGCCTCGTCGAGCGAGTCGATAATAAGCACGCCCTTTCCGGCAGCAAGTCCATCGGCTTTAAGCACATACGGAGCTTTCAGTCTCTCAAGAAATCTATAGCCCTCATCGATGCTCTCCTTCGTCACGCTCAGGTGGCGTGCTGTGGGGATATTGTGGCGGTTCATAAAGTCTTTTGCGAAGTCTTTGCTGCCTTCAAGCATCGCACCCTTTTGCGATGGCCCGATAACTGGTATGCCCTTCAGCTTCTCGTCGTCGGCAAAGAAGTCGAAAATGCCAGCCACAAGTGGATCCTCATTACCCACAACCACCATACCGATGTTATTACCAATAGCGAAATTCTTCACAGCCTCGAAATCGAGAGGCGATATGGCAACATTTGTCCCGTAGGCCTCGGTGCCGCCATTTCCGGGAGCTATGAAAAGCTTGTTCACCAGTTCGCTTTGTGTCATTTTCCAAGCGAGCGCAGATTCTCTGCCGCCCGAGCCGAGTAATAAAATATTGATTTTTTCCATCGTGTTATAGTCGTTGTAGATATTCTGTTATAGTGTTTTTTTATTTGTTTTCGTTGTTTTCGGGAGTATTGTTCTCGTCAAGTCCCTTTCTGCGCCATCCGTTGCGACGACCTTTCACGATAGGACGCTCGTTTTCAGCAGAAAGCGTAGGCTTGCGGAAGCGCACCACCTTCTTCGAGAACTCCTCGTTATGCACACGCTCGCGCTGGCGTGGCTCTTCACCGTCGAAACGTGTCTTGCCAAACGAAGAGCTGCGGTCGTCGCGGTCGCGGCGTTCGAATTTGCGGTCATCGCGTCGGTGGTCGTCGCGCTTGCGGTCGCTGCCGAAAGGACGGCGGCGATATTTCTCTTCAAGTGCGTTCTTTGGCTTGTCGCTGCCGAAGCGTGAGCGGCGCTCGCCCTTGTTGCCCTCATCGAAAGTGGTCTCAAATTTGCGGTGGCGGTATTCAGGCTTAGCCTCGTTCTTTTTGAAGTCTTCGTTCTTTACCGAATTGCCTTCTTTGCGGAATTGGCTGTAGGTGCCTTCAAAAATCACATATTCGCGCAGCTCACATTCAAGTGAGCCATTAAGCAGCGGATATTTCACCGAAGGTTTCAGCCCGATACAGTCAAACAGCTCGGTCTTGTAGCCGATAACCCATGCGTTGTATCCTCGGAACACTTTCTTCAGACGGTCGCCTATGGATTGATACAGGGCTTCCATGTCCTCCACCTCGATTCGCTCGCCGTATGGAGGGTTGGTGATAAGTATTCCGCCTTCGGGAGCTTCGGTGATGCTTTGGATGGAGCGAACTTGCAGGTTGATGAATTTCGACATAGCTGCGGCTTTCACATTGCGCTCGGCTATGGCGATTGCCTTTGGCGATATGTCGGAGCCGTAGATTTTGTGGTCAAACTCACGCTCGGCACTGTCGTCGTTGTATATTGAGTCAAACAGTTCGCTGTCGAAGTCGCTCCAACGCTCGAATGCGAAGCTGTTTCGATAAACGCCCGGATAGGTGTTGGTGGCGATCATTGCAGCTTCGATAAGGAAAGTTCCCGAGCCGCACATGGGATCAACAAAATCGGTGTCGCCTTTCCATCCGCTCATCAAGATGATACCGGCCGCAAGCACCTCGTTAATAGGAGCTTCAGTCTGTGCTACGCGATAGCCGCGCTTGTGGAGCGATTCGCCTGAGCTGTCGAGTGAAAGCGTAATCTCATTGCCCGAAATATGCACATCAAACACAAAATCTGCGTTTGTCAGTCGTATAGATGGACGCTTGCCGTATTTCTCGGAAAAGAAGTCGGCGATAGCATCTTTCACACGGTAAGTCACAAACTTAGAGTGACGGAATTCTGTGCTGAACACGGTGGAGTCGATAGAGAAAGTCTGGTCGCTTTTCAGCACCTTGTCCCATTCAAATTTTTTGACGGCTTCATATAGCTCGTCGGCATCATTGGCGTGGAATTTATAGAAAGGCTTTAAAATTCTCAGTGCGGTGCGGCAACAGAAGTTGGCGCGGTAGAGAACTTCGAGGTCTCCCTCAAACGACACCATGCGTCGTCCTGTTTCCACATTCTCTGCTCCGATAGCTTTAAGTTCATCGGCGAGTACGCCTTCCAGCCCTTGGAAGGTCTTCGCTACCATCTCAAATTTTTCCTTCATCACTCTTAAATCTTAAAATATTGTTAGCTTTGGCTTGTATTAACTTTTCCCCTTCGGCAACGTCGGAAGTCACCCAGATGTTGCCGCCAATGACAGCGTTGCTGCCAATGGTGATGCGTCCTAAGATAGTGGCATTTGAGTATATCACCACATTGTCGCCGATAATAGGATGACGCGGAATGCCCTTTATCGGGTTGTTGTTCTCGTCGAGGTCGAAGCTCTTGGCACCGAGTGTCACGCCCTGATACAATTTCACGTTTCTGCCGATTATCGCCGTAGCCCCGATCACCACACCTGTGCCGTGGTCGATGGCGAAGTGGTCGCCTATGGTGGCTCCGGGATGGATGTCGATGCCAGTCTCGGAGTGTGCCGCCTCGCTTATCATGCGTGGGATGATTGGCACATGCTTCAAGTACAGCTCATGTGCGATACGGTAGTTGATGATAGCCTTGATGGCTGGATAGCAGTATATCACCTCTTCATAGCTCACTGCGGCTGGGTCGCCGAGATACATCGCACTGACATCGGTGTGCAGAGTCTGCCTGAGCTCTGGCAGGTGGGCGATAAATTGTGCGGCAATATCTTCGGCGCGAGCCTTCATGCTGTCGAGGCTCTGCCCATTGCAGCTTTGTCCTATCACCAGTCCTGCAAGGATTTGGCTTTCGAGAGCCGCTTTCAGCCGCTCGCATTGCATACCTATCACATATTCAAGATTGTAGCTGTTCACGTCGCAGTCGCCGAAGAATCCGGGAAACAGCAGCGAGCGTGAAAGTGTGATAATGTCTTGAATGATTGACTGTTGGGGCAGTGGTTCACTACTGAGGCGCAAATGGCACATTTTGCACAGGCTGTCGTTGTTGGCGAGAGTCCGCACAGTGGATTTCATCTGCTCCTCATTTTTATAAGTAATATTGCCCATACAGAAAACGTAATTTGGGTACAAAGTTACTACAAATGAGCGCAGAAACAAAATGAAAGGTGCAGTTTTGTGCGGGCAAAATCGCCAGTTTATATCTTTTTCCGTGGGAATGCGTCGATAAAGCTGCCGGGTGTGATGTTGAATATGCTGGCATGGATGTGGCTTGCATACCGCTTGATGGTGAAATAGGAGCGGAATGCCACATAGAAGCTGTACATAATCTGGTGCAGAGGATAGTGCATATATTCTGTGTTCACTCGCTTCACCTCTTTCTCGTCTTCCTTATAGAAATGTGGCTGAATCGACACCACATTATTGTCGTCATCCACCGAGAGGGTGCGAGTCCATGAGTGGTCGGCTCCAGCCAGATATATGGTCTTGTAGCCCATTTGCAGCGCGAGCATAAGCGATGGGATAAGCACATTGCGCGGTCGTGGCATGCCCAGATTGTGCGCATAGGCAAAGTTCTCTATCGCGCCGAAGCCCTCGATAGGGGTTGTGTTGTAGTGGGCTATGCTTATGTTCTTGTTCTCTTTCAGCCCGGCGATGCCGAGAACGGCATTTTTATATTTTGCCGGTACGAATATTGTCATCTCCCATGTCACTTTGTGCGACAGCACGTCCCATAGCTTCAACACATTAGGCTGGTCGAAAGCGCGGAAGAAGTGAGGGTCGGCAAGCACATAGTAGCGAGGACATAGCTGCATGAACTGCTCGGCACATGCGGCAAAGTTCACGGCAAGCAGGTCGCGCTGGTGCAGGAAATCAGACGATGAGGCTATGGTGTCGTTCAGCGACGGCCCGTTGCCGAGAATCACAAGTTCACGGTCGCTGTTGCTCTTAGGTAGTGCTATTCGCCATTTGGAGCTTATTATGATTTTTATTATGCTGAGCAAAGATTGCACCGCTTGCGATGCCAATTCCATGAGACGGTCCATAAGATATCGTAAATAAATAATTATGTTGTGGGGGTGCGGCGATGCTGCATCCGAGGGCTGTGCATCGATGCTGCGACAAAGGTACGGAAAAAATATAAAGAAGCGGTGATGTGTGGGCATAAAAAAATCAGGCCGCGACCTTTGTGGAAGCGACCTGAGTGTTATGTATGAAGTTTTAATGGATTAACCGTTAACTTTCTTCATGTGAGCGATAAGTTCAAGAACCTTGTTAGAGTAACCGATTTCGTTATCATACCAAGATACAACCTTAACGAACTTGTCAGTCAAGTAAACTCCAGCGTTAGCGTCGAAGATAGAAGTCAAAGTGCAGCCAAGGAAGTCAGAAGAAACAACAGCATCTTCAGTGTAACCAAGAACACCCTTCAATTCGCCTTCAGAAGCTTCCTTCATAGCAGCGCAGATGTCTTCCTTAGTAGCAGCGTTCTTCAAGTTTACTGTCAAATCAACAACAGAAACGTCGAGAGTAGGAACACGCATAGAGATACCGGTCAATTTGCCGTTAAGTTCAGGGATAACTTTACCTACAGCCTTAGCAGCACCAGTTGAAGAAG
>CAYWOC010000043.1:0-13746 GCA_964459845.1 uncultured Muribaculaceae bacterium
GCAGTGAGGTATTTGTGGCAGTAGTCGCAGCGACGCAGGAATGCGTCGCCTCCTTTTGGTGGCGGATGTATCGGAGAGTAGAAGAAGGGAACGGATTCTTGGAGTGATGTGAAAATACTATTAATTTTTTGATTTGGATGCTTCTTTATTTGGAAGTGTGATGAGATTGGAGTATTTTTGAGAAATAAAACAAATAACCAGCTAATATTACACATCAAAAAGGAATTTATATAATATGTTAAGACCTGAAGATTTAGAGGAAATCCGTGAAAAGGGGATTTCTGAAGAAACATTCAATGAGCAGTTGCAACGCTTCAAGGACGGGTTTCCATACTTGAAAATCAAGGCAGTTGCAACGGTGGGCAATGGTATCATGAAATTGTCGGCTTCGGAAGAGGCTGATTGTGAGAACGCTTGGGCTGCTTTTCTGAAAAATGGCGGTGTGGTGGAGAAATTCGTGCCGGCATCGGGAGCTGCAAGCCGCATGTTCAAGAATCTTTTTGAATTTGTGGCGGGCGGCATAGAGGAGCCATCAACGGATTTTATGAAGAAATTTTTTGCTGAGATAGAACGTTTCGCTTTCTTTGAAGCTCTTGACAAGGCTTGCAAGAAAGTTCACAATAAAGGGGTGAATGAACTTATTGCCGACGGCAAGCGCATAGAGGTGGTGAAGTGCCTCATTACTGCCGATGGCTTGAACTATGGCGGTATGCCCAAGGGACTGCTCCTATTCCATAAGATGGGCGATGAAATGCACACGCCACTTGAGGAACATCTGGAGGAGGGCGCACAGTATGCAGCCGACAAGGACGGCAATGTGAACATACACTTCACGGTGTCGCCAGAGCATAGGGCGCATTTCGAGGCACTTATAGCCGAAAAAGTTCCTACCATGGAGGCAAAATGGGGCGTGAAATATAATGTCACGCTATCGGAGCAGAAGGCTTCGACCGACACTGTGGCTGTGACGATGGACAATGTGCCTTACCGCGAGAATGGCAAGCTGCTGTTCCGTCCTGCCGGACATGGCGCACTGATTGAGAACCTCAATGACATAGATGCCGATGTGGTGTTCGTGAAAAACATTGACAATGTAGTGCCGGCAAGTCTGCGCGAGCCTACGGTGAAGTATAAGAAAGTGATAGGCGGATGTCTTGTGAAAGTGCAGAAGCAGATAGCCGAATATGTGAAGGCATTGAAATCGGGCAGCTACACGATGGAAGACCTCAGGGAGATGATAACATTCCTGCACAACACGCTATGCACAAGATACGACGACACCAAGCATCTTGAGGATTCGGAGCTTGCCCTTTATCTGCTCGGCAAGTTCAACCGCCCGATACGCGTGTGTGGAGTGGTGAAGAACGACGGCGAGCCGGGAGGAGGACCATACCTCGCCTACAACGCCGACGGCACATCATCGCCTCAGATTCTTGAGAGTGCGCAATTCGACAAGAGCAATTCTGCCTCAGAGGCATTGATAAAGAGTGGCAGCCACTTCAATCCTGTGGATTTGGTGTGCTACATAAAGGATACCGAAGGAAAAAAATTCGATTTGAAGAAATATGTGGATAAAAACACAGGGCTGATTTCATTGAAATCGAAGTCGGGGGTAGAGATAAAGGCACTTGAGCTGCCGGGATTGTGGAACGGCTCGATGAGCGACTGGAACACCGTGTTTGTGGAGGTGCCAATCGCCACGTTCAATCCTGTCAAGACGGTGAACGACTTGCTACGTCCGCAGCATCAGGGATAAATAGAACACTGAGATTAATAGATATATATGAAGAAAACATTATTGATGATTGTTGTGCTGATGGCATCGATGCTTGCCGTCGGCGCATCGGCTGCCGGCAAAGTCCCGGCAGCCGGAGTGGTGAATGAGATTTCGCAGACGCAATATAAGACGCTTGTGAGCGACTACAGCAAGAAGGCGTGGCACTTCAAGGGCAAGCGTCCTGCGATAGTGGATTTTTCAGCCACTTGGTGCGGCCCGTGCAAGCGGCTTGCGCCCATACTTGACGAGCTTGCAAAGACCTACAAGGGCAAAATCGACTTCTATAAAGTGGATGTGGATCAAGCCAAAGAGCTGTCGAAGGCTTATGAGATAAGCTCGGTGCCAACTGTGCTGTTTATTCCCACTTCGGGCAAGCCTACGTCAATTACAGGATTGTATCCGAAAGATGAGATTGTGAAGGTAATAAACCAGACTTTCTTTAATGTGAAGGAAAAATAGCGGCAGGGCTATATACAAAAACACGAATGACACAAGCACTACTGGAAAACAGTGGCTCTTGTGTCATTCGTGTTTCAGAGTGTCGTGTGCTGAGCGGAGCTATTTCCCTTTATGCTGAGGCTGGCACAGCTTTATCACATCGGACGCAATAAGAATCTTTTTAGCTTTATATAGGAAGCCGAGCGTCTTCTTATAGTCCTTTTTGCTGCAACTGAACACTTCGCGTATCAGGTCGGGCGACGACTTGTCGGTGATGCCTATTGAGCCGCCGTTCTCGGCAATGTAATCTATGATGGTGTCGGCGAGGCTTTTCACGCGTTTCACCTCGCGGTCGCCGAGCTTTATGTCGATTTTCCCGTCGCTGCGCACGTTCTTGATGAAAGCCACCTCGTGGTCGCCGATGTTCACATCCTGATAAATCTCGTTGTGATAAATCATACCCCAAAACAGGTTATCAACGATGACCTTGTATCCGAGGTCGGTGCGCTGCACCACAAGGATGTCCACCTTCTGGCGAAACTTGTATTGCGGAATTTTGTTGTCGAGAAACTTGTCGAGCTTGGCAGAAGCCACCACACGCTGCGACTCGTCGTCGAGATATACATACACAATGTAAGAGCGTCCGGCAGCCATGCGCACTTTCTGTTCACGGAAAGGCACAAGAAGATCTTTCATCAATCCCCAGTCAAGGAATGCCCCCACGCTGTTCACCGATTTCACGCGCAGCAGCGCAAAATCGCCCACTTGAGCGAAAGGCTTCTCGGTGGTAGCCACGGGACGGTCTTCGGAGTCGGTATAGACGAAGACTTCAATCTCGTCGCCAATCGTCATATCGTCGGTTACATATCTGTTTGGCAGCAGGATTTCATCGCCGTTCTCGTCTTTGAGATACAGACCATACTCCTCGCGGCGAGCTACAGTCAGCAGGTTGTTTTTGCCAATTTCAGCCATATCTGAGTTTTTTAGGGTTTTAATACTTGTAGAGAGCATAATTTACAGTTGCAAAGTTACGTCTTAATCGGCGTTTTACAAAATTTCTGGAGCGGCATACTCGTGTGTGCGGCTAAGAATTTTCGTCTTTTGGCAGAATTATGTATCTTTGCATAAGATAGGCTGCACCTTAGCATAAACTTTCAAGCAAGCTTGACGTTTCTGTATTCGGTTTGCACTATCTTTGAATATGACTAAGGAAGGTTATATCTTTGCATAGGCATTGAATGAACCTTAAAGTGATTAGAAAATAATAATATTTAATAGACAGATAAATGACTATAGTATCATTATTTAGTGGTGCTGGAGGATTGGATTTAGGTCTAATAAAGGCAGGAAATGATGTCATTTGGGCAAATGATATCGATGCAGATGCTGTAGCGACATATAAGGCTAACATAAGCAATCATATAATATTGGATGATATTCAAAATGTAGAAATGTCAGATATACCTTCGGCAGATGTTATCGTTGGTGGATTCCCTTGCCAGGGTTTCTCAATGGCAAATTTGAAACGCAATATTGATGATGAACGAAATGTGCTTTATAAGTTCTTTTATAGTGCTATAAAAGAAAAACAACCTAAATTTTTTATCGCAGAAAATGTAAAGGGGATTTTGAGTTTAGGTAAAGGAAGTGTTGTAAAACAGATAAAATCAGATTTTGAGGATGCAGGGTATATTGTAGAAGTGCATAAGGTGAATATGGCTGATTACGGTGTCCCTCAGCATCGTGAGAGGGTCTTGTTTATAGGACAAAGAAAAGATTTGTCGAAACATATGATATTTAAATTTCCAAATCCTACAAATTCCAAAGATGGGAAAGATGGTCTTCCTAAATGGTTGTCAATAAAAGATGCTATAAGCGAATTGCCTCCGATAGGAGATACTGCTACGGATCCTAATAATTATGGTTCAGCGTATAGATTTGTTGCGCGAGATTTCACAGCACACAGAGTAACTGATCCTGATAAGCCATCTCCTACAATTTTAGCTAGGGGTAATGGTAAAGGTGGGGTTTGTGCGATACCTCATTACAATGGTAAACGTAGATTGTCAATACGAGAAAGTGCTGTTGTTCAAACATTTCCTCTCGATTTTGTGTTTAAAGGGAAAATGGGGGCTTGTTATAGGCAAATAGGAAATGCTGTACCTGTTCATTTTGCAGAAATGTTGGGAAGGGAGTTGAAACAATTAGAAAATGTTGTATAAAATGAGAGTAGTTTCGTTGTTTAGTGGAGCAGGAGGATTAGATTTAGGATTTATAAAAGCAGGTCATACTATAGTATGGGCAAATGATCTGTATGATGATGCCGTTGCCACATATAAGAAAAATATAGGTAACCATATTGTGGAAGAAGATATTAGGAATATTCCATCGGATGAAATTCCCAATTGTGATATTGTTATAGGTGGATTTCCGTGTCAGGGATTTTCTGTTGCTAATACAAAAAGGTATGAAACAGACGAAAGAAATGTTTTATACAAGGAGATGCTTCGGGTTATCAAGGACAAAAATCCGAAGTTCTTTCTTGCGGAAAACGTGAAAGGTATATTGTCATTAAACAAGGGGAATTCGTTCAAAATGATTATGGACGATTTTAGAAGCTTAAATTACGAAGTCCAGTATAAAGTCCTAAATGCGGCAGATTATGGAGTTCCGCAAATGCGAGAGCGAGTTATAATAGTTGGTGTAAGAAAGGACATAGCCTTTGTATATGAATATCCACAACCCACGAATTCAAGAGAAGGTAATGCAGGATTGCCAAAATGGGTGTCAGTCGGTGATGCTCTTAAAGAGATTCCTGATCCTGATAAGCCAAATAATATTATAAATCACACATATTCAAAGTATAAATTGAATATAAACGGCTATATGGGACATCGGTTGTTAGACCCTAAAAAACCTGCACCTACAGTTACTGCGAGAGGTGACAGTAAGGGAGGTGTTGTTGTACATCCACATCCAAATGGAAAGAGAAGAATGACGTGTAGGGAACTTGCTATAATACAAAGCTTCCCTATTGATTATTTCTTTTGTGGAACAAATTCGTCTATATATAGGCAGATAGGAAACGCTGTGCCTGTGCAGATGGCATATAATATAGCAAGACAATTCAATCAATATAAGAACACAGACAATGGATAATAAAAAATTTGAGATACCGCAAAAACCGTTTGCTGATTTCAAGTGGAAATGGGCAAGTGTGCAATGCACTGAGGGCATTAATGACCCAGTTGTGCTGTTGGGCATATTATTCCGTATGGCAAAGTTGGAAGGAAAATATAAATATAGCTCAGAGCAATTCGGTAAAGAATTGATAGGTCTTTCTCAAGATTTAAAAGGAACAGGTGTAAATATTGATTTAGAAAAACGTGTAGGTGAGCGTAATATAATAAGAAATTCTGGTCAATATTGGAGAGCATTAAATTTAATTCCAGCAGGAAACACAAATGGCATAATTACATTGACTGACTTTGGAAGAAGAGTGGCAAATCATGAAATATCGCAAACAGAATTTTCTGCCCAGTGTATTATCAATTTTAAATTACCCAATCCAAGCATTCAGACCAAAGAGGAGTGTGAAAAATGGGAAAAAGCAAGAATTACGTTACACCCTCTAAAGTTAATTTTATATATCGTTAGAAGCTTGGGCAATGAAGCAAAAAAAGATGCTTATATCACAGTTGAGGAACTGATAAAAATAGTTATACCTCTTTCTGGTACGCCAAACAGAAGTGTGGAAAGTTATGTTGAGTATATTAGAGCTTATCGTTGTGGAAACTTGGATTTAAGTGATTGGTCTAATTGTATTCCAGCAGCCAATGATGAACGCTTTGCTCGCGAATATTTGCTGTTTTTGTCTTATTATGGTTATTTGATTAAAAAGGAAAATATTTCAAAGCGAATGTATGAACAATATTACTATAACTTTAATATTGATGCGGAAATACAAGAGATTCTTTCTGCGAAAGTGTCAATTCCGAATGATGTAGCCTCAGATGCGGAGAGGAAACTTGTGCGAAGCCAAAATAGACCGAACCAAGCCCGATTTAGGAAGGAGGTTCTTTCCGCTTATGGTCGGTGTGTAATAACTAATGTTGATATGCCAGAGGTACTGGAAGCAGCACATATAATTCCCATTAAGTATCATGGCGAAGATACGATTGCAAATGGCTTCCCTATGCGAATGGATATTCATTATCTTTTTGATGCTGGTCACTTGCGTATTTCTGAGAATGGTGATGTGTTTTTGTCTGATAGAGCGAGATGGTCATATGGCGCATCTATTCCTCCCAAAATATTTATACCCGATCAAGTAAATCGTGAATTTCTCAAATGGAGATGGGATAATTATAATGGAGTATAGAACGATACTATTGAGTTGAAAAATATGAAAAGAACCATTTATACAAAATATTATATGGTATGGAAAATAGCAAAAATGGAGAGATAGGCAACTTGGAGCATGAGATTCGGCAGGATTTACAGCAATACTTGCTGTCGATAGGCGAGGTGGACGAGCGTCTGCCCGAGGCTCCTGATATAGAGGAGCTGTGGAGCAAGATAGGCGAGAGCTACCTGCCCGACGGCATAAGGGAATTTAATGATTACCCCACGGCATCGATAGGATGGATGATGTTTGTGGGTATGGCTTTGGCAAAATATTGGGACACCGATTGGCCGTTGTATAGCAAGGTCGAAGACCTGTACAAATATCTTCGCGATCAGCGTGGCTTCGACAATATGGATGAATATATATGCGACACCGTGCTGCTGCTAAATGCCGATGAGCATGAGAGGCTGAATAAAATCGTTGGCGAGTGTGCTGCCCGCACCTATGCCCGGATTTGCCGCCTGCACATAGAGCCGGGTTCGCAAGATGCATATCGCGCATATATAGCAGCCATTCACCAGATGTATCTTATGGGAATGTGCATTGAGCTGAGAAGGCTCGGCTATCACATGGTGAAGATGGGCTGACGGCATGCATGATGACGCAAGGTCAAGAGTTTTTTGAAAAAAGGAGAAGATTATGATGAGAATGATAAGGCTATTGGTGGTTGCTGCCGCTTTATGTTGTGTGCTTGTAGCCAAAGGGCAAACTGCTGCGGCAATGGATACAGCAACGGCTGATGGCGGTGACAGCAACATACGCATAAGCTTGATTACCTGTTATCCCGGCAGTGAGATTTATGAGCTGTATGGACACACTGAATTGCGAGTAAGCACGCCTGAAAGTGATGTAGTGTATAATTATGGAGTGTTTGACTTCAACACGCCGAATTTCACCTACCGTTTCGTGAAGGGCGATGCCGATTATATGGTGCAAGGTTTCCCTGCGAGATATGTGGGATATGGCAATGCCGGGCGGAAGATGGTGGAGCAGGTGCTGAACCTTACTCCATCGGCAGCTCTCGCCATAAAGAACGCACTTGAAAAGAACGCACTGCCCGAGAACTGCAAGTATAGATACAATTATGTACTTGACAACTGTGCGACACGCCCTCGCGACATAGTGGAGCAAGCCGTGGGATGCACGTTGCGCTATGTCGATATGCCGGAAGAGATGACATTCCGCGAAGAGATGCACCGCTACAACAAGAATTATGCGTGGCAGCAATTCGGCATAGACCTTGCGCTCGGCTCGGGACTGGATTATGAGCTTGATTACCGCGAGGAGATGTTTGTGCCTATGGTGCTGATGGAGGCGTTCGACAGTGCCACCTATGAACTCGGCGGCAAGCGTGTGCCGCTTGTGGAATACTCGCAGGTAATCAATCCTGGCAGCGACTATGGGGCGATTCTGCCGCCTACTCCGTGGTATGCCACTCCTATGGCATTGGCAATAGTGCTGCTGCTGCTCGTGGCTGCGTTCAGCGTGCGCGATTATAAACGAGGAAAAGTGGGCAGATGGCTTGACTGCGTGCTGTTTATGACTTATGGGCTGCTCGGCTGTCTGATATTTTTCCTGATATTCGAATCGGCGCATGAAGCCACATCACCCAACTATAACGCACTGTGGCTGCATCCGTTTTATATCGTGCCTGCAATATTAATGTGGATAAAATCTTGCAGAAAGATGGTTTATTTCAGCCATTTTCTTATCTTTGCAGTCGTTTTATTGACTTTAGTATTCTGGTGGGCACTGCCACAGACGGCAAATGCCGCATTCTTCCCACTTATGGCACTGCCGGCGATACGTTCACTAAGTTATATATTGATAAATCGTAGATGCGAAAAAAAGGCAACAACATAAAAAATGTGGTTCTGCTTGTGGCTGCTATGACGGTGGCTGCATCGGCACTGGCACAGGCACCAGCACCAGTTGATGGTGTCCGCCAGCAGCTTGTCGTGACTATTGTTGTCGATCAGTTGCGCAGCGACTATCTCGACCTGCTCCGCAGCAGGTTCAGCAGCGGCGGCTTCAACCGCCTGATGCGCGATGCCGCATACATCGAGAACGTGCATTTCGACATACCGAATGCCGACATAGCCAACACCACGGCAATGATATTCACCGGAGCATATCCGAATGTGAACGGCATACCGGCTGCATCGGTCTATAACACAAAGACCCATAGACAGGAATTTGTGCTGAATGATCCAGCCAAAATAGGCAATTTCACAAGTGAGACCTATTCGCCGGCTGCACTGAAAGTATCAACGATAGCCGATGAGCTTCGCATCGACAATGAACTCGGCTCGGTACACTCGATAGCGGGCGACGCGCAGCAGGCTATCATAATGGCGGGACATGCAGCCAACAGCGCATTTTGGATTAGCGATTTGACGGGCAACTGGGCATCATCCACATATTATAAACTCGTGCCGCCAACAATCTCGGCACGCAACTACAACATGGCGTTGCCGTCGCGTCTCGACACTATGTCGTGGAAGCCGAGTCTTCCGCTCGAAAGCTACTACGACCTGCCGTCATACAAGAAATACTATCCGTTCCGTTACACATATCCTGCGTCGAACCGCGACCGTTACCGCAACTTCAAGAAGAGTGCGCTTGCCAACGAGGAGATTACGCAGGTGGCGATGGACTACTTGAAGACATTGGCATTGGGCAAGCATAGCGGATGCACCGACATGCTGAATATCGGTTATACGGTGGCTCCATATAAGCATGGCACTGATGAGGATTGCCGAGTGGAGCTGCAAGATACCTATCTGCGTCTCGACGGGCAACTGTCGCGCTTGTTTGCGGCAATAGATGGCAGCGTTGGCTTGAATAACACGCTCGTGGTGCTTACATCGACAGGATATTTCGACGACAACAGCGTAGCCGACGACAAATACAACATACCGACAGGAGAATTTTATCCAGAACGTGCCAAGTCGCTCCTCAACATGTATCTTATGGCGATATATGGCAACGGCAACTGGATTGACGCATATTATAACAAATCCATCTTTCTCAATCGCCAGCTTATCAAGGAGAAAAATCTCAACTTGAGCGAGGTGAGGGCTAAGTCAAGCGAGTTTCTGCGTCAGATGAGCGGGGTGACTGCGGCTTATTCCCTTGAGGAGATTCTGAACAACCCAGCCAGTGAAGAGGTGCAGAGGCAGCACCGCGCTATGGTTCCCTCGCTTGGCGGAGATGTGACAATCGAGATAAATCCCGGATGGAAAATAATGGAGAACGGCGGCGGCAAGCAGAAGCAAGTGCGTGTGGTGCGAGACAATGCCGTGTGCGCTCCTGCATTCATCATGGCATCTAATGTGGTTCCGCAAAAGATTTCGGCACCCGTGGAGGCGACAATTCTGACACCGACAGTGGCACGCATTCTGCGTGTTCGCTCACCCAATGCCGCAAGAGAACTTCCGCTTTCACTTAAATGATTGAGTGAAAAGTGGAAACCTGTGCCAGCGTAAGGCAAAAATCACGACAAATACTTTGTACTTAGCGATGTTGGCATTATCTTTGTAGATATAAAATTATATTTATTCAATTTGTGGCATAACGCCTAATAACTAAGAAAATAATAAAAACAACATATATATGGGATTTAATGATTTTATAAAATCGCTATTTGGCGACAAATCTCGTAGAGACCTGAAGAAGATTATGCCTATCGTGGCACAAATCAAGGCTGTGTATCCCGAAATCGAGAAGTTGTCGAACGATGAGCTGCGTGCTAAAATAGATGCAGTGCGTGCCGAGTTGAAAGAGTGCGTCGCACCTCAGAACGCAAAGATTGCAGAGCTGAAGCAGCAAGTGGAAACCCTCGAATATGAGGAACGCGAGCCGGTGTGGGAGCAAATCGACAAGCTGGAGAAAGAAGTGCTTGACGAGCTTGAGAAGAAGCTCGACGAGGTGCTTCCAGTAGTGTTTGCCGTAGTGAAAGACACTGCTCGCCGTTTTGCGCAAAACGAGACGATAGAAGTGACAGCCACTCAATTCGACCGCGACCTTGCAGCCAAAGGCAAAGACTTCATAGAGATTGACGGTGACAAAGCCATATATCACAACCACTGGAAAGCCGGCGGAAACGACATGAAGTGGGATATGATACACTATGACGTACAGCTCATTGGTGGTATCGTACTTCACAAAGGTAAGATTGCAGAGATGGCAACTGGTGAAGGTAAGACACTTGTGGCTACATTGCCAGTGTTCCTGAATGCTTTGACTGGGAATGGCGTGCACGTTGTCACTGTGAACGATTATTTGGCAAAACGTGACTCGGAATGGATGGGACCGCTATATATGTTCCATGGAATTTCGGTGGATTGCATCGACAAGACGCAGCCAAACACCCCAGAACGCCGTGCGGCATACAACTGCGACATCACATTCGGTACGAACAACGAATTCGGCTTCGACTATTTGCGCGACAATATGGCTACTTCGCCCGAGGAACTCGTGCAACGCAAGCATAACTACGCTATCGTCGATGAGGTCGATTCAGTGCTTATCGATGATGCGCGTACTCCATTGATTATCTCAGGTCCTGTGCCTAAGGGCGACGACCAGATGTTCATGGAATACAAGAGCAATGTGGAGCGTGTGGTGAATGCTCAGAAGAAGCTTGTCACTGAGCTGCTCGCACAGGCCAAGACCATGATGGCGAGCAACGACTCGGAAAAGGTGAAAGAGGGTTCGCTTCTGCTGTATCGCGCATTCAAGGGACTCCCAAAGAACGGCGCGCTCATCAAGTTCTTGAGCCAGGAGGGCGTGAAGCCTACGATGCTAAAGACCGAGGCATATTATATGCAGGACAACAGCCGCGAGATGCACATCGTGACCGATCCCCTTTACTTCGTAATCGACGAGAAGAATAACAGTGTGGAACTGACAGATAAGGGTATAGATATACTTACTGGAACAACTTCCGATCCTAAATTCTTCGTTCTTCCAGATATTGCTGCAGAGCTGTCGGCTGTAGAGAATGAAAATATCACCGAGGAGGAGAAGCTTGCGAAGAAGGACGAGCTTATGCAGAACTATTCGGTGAAGGCTGAGCGTGTCCACACAGTGAACCAGCTTCTCAAAGCCTACACAATGTTCCAGAAAGATGTGGAATATATCGTCACCGAAGACGGCAAAGTCAAGATTGTGGATGAGCAGACCGGACGTATCATGGAAGGTCGCCGATACAGCGACGGACTTCACCAAGCTATCGAAGCCAAAGAGGGCGTGAAGGTGGAGGCTGCAACACAGACATTTGCCACTATCACACTTCAGAATTACTTCAGAATGTATCACAAGCTGTCGGGTATGACCGGTACAGCCGAGACCGAAGCTGGTGAGTTCTGGGATATATATAAGCTCGATGTTGTCACCATTCCTACCAATAAGCCAGTGGCTCGTGTGGATATGGACGACCGTGTGTATAAAACAAAGAAAGAGAAATATAACGCTGTAATTGAAGAAATCGATAAGATGGTGAAGCTCGGACGACCAGTCTTGGTGGGCACAACATCGGTAGAGATTTCAGAATTGCTCAGCCGAATGCTGACCATGCGCCACATACCGCACAATGTGCTGAATGCTAAGTATCACCAGCGTGAGGCAGAAATTGTGGCTCAGGCAGGACGCAAGGGAGTAGTGACTATCGCAACCAATATGGCTGGTCGTGGTACGGATATAAAGCTGACACCAGAGGTGAAGGAAGCTGGAGGTCTTGCAATTATCGGTACTGAGCGTCACGAGTCACGCCGTGTGGATCGCCAGTTGCGTGGACGTGCCGGTCGTCAAGGCGACCCGGGAAGCTCAGTGTTCTACGTTTCATTCGAGGATCAGGTTACACGCCTGTTCGTGTCGGAGCGTGTGGTTAAGATGCTCGACCGTCTCGGACTTAAAGATGGCGAGATGATTGAGGCTCCTATGGTCACCAAGTCGATCGAGAACGCACAGAAGCGCGTGGAAGAGAACAACTTCGGTATCCGTAAGCACTTGCTCGAATATGATGACGTGATGAATGCGCAGCGTAATGTGATTTACACTCGCCGCCGCCATGCATTGATGGGAGAGCGCATAGGCATCGACATCATGAATATGATATATGACTTGGTGGAAGACATCGTTGGCAACTTCGGTGCAGCCGAGGATTATCCTGATTTCCGTATGAAGGTGTTCACGACATTCGCCATAGATATGCCTTTCACTGAAGAGGAGTACCATAAGATGGAGACAAGCGACATGGTTGAGTCTCTCTATAAGGCTTGTATCGCAGCCCTGCGCCGCAAGAGCGAGCGTATGGCAGAGGTGGCTATGCCAGTGTTCCGCAGCATAGTAGAGCAACACGGAGCCAAAGGGCTTGTGCGTGTGCCGATTACCGACGGAAAACGCGTGTTTGGCATCACTGTGGATGTGGAAGAGGCTTATAACAGCGAATGCAAGAACATCGCCAAAGCATGGCAGAAGGCAATTCTTCTTATGTCGATTGACGAGTCATGGAAAGAACAACTTCGTGAGCTCGATCAGTTGCGCCAGTCGGTACAGAATGCAAGCTATGAGCAGAAGGACCCTCTATTGATATATAAACTTGAGTCGTTCAACTTGTTCAAGACAATGCTTATCAACATGAACACCAAGGCAATATCAACACTGATGCGCGGACAGATTCCAGTGCAGCAAGCACCCGACCAGCGAGAGGAAGAGGCACGCCGCCTTGAAGCTTCTCGTGCCGAGCAAGCACGCATTGACAGGGCAAGCCAAGAGTATCGCCGTCGCCAGCAAGCTCAATATACAGAGAGCCGCGAGGCATATCCTGGAGCTAAAGAGCAGCGCGAGGCTATGCAAGGCGGACAAGCAAAGAAGCCTACTCAGCCCATACATGTAGGACCGAAAGTGGGACGAAACGACCCATGTCCTTGCGGCAGTGGCAAGAAATACAAGGATTGCCACGGTAAAAACTGATTTCACCCGATAATCCACAAATTCTAATTACAGAATTTAATTGAATCATAACTAAACATCCCGACAGCCGAATCTCGTCTGCCGGGATGTTTTTTTGTAAATTCCAAAACGAAGTGCACACTTTCGGTAAAAAAATATATGAAAA
>CAYWOC010000044.1:0-13134 GCA_964459845.1 uncultured Muribaculaceae bacterium
TGTTTTTCATATATTTTTTTACCGAAAGTGTGCACTTCGTTTTGGAATTTACACTCGTTGGCGGAATTTAATGACCGCCAAAAACTCTGCTGTTATTCGATAAGATAATTGGGACTATTTGTAGCTTTGCCATTATCTTCTATCAATGCTGCTGTTCTAAATGGATGTATGGCTTGCTTTCGAAAAGTTTCTCTTGAATTTTCTGCATATATTATACCATAGTTCTCAGCTATAAAAGCTATAATATAATGTATCCTTATCCAATCATTTGTAGCATCAGCCCAAGACATTCCTTTTTTAAGTTTTGCCAAATGGTGAGAAACAGTCCTTTCATGTGGCTCATCTTAATGGAGTTGTTGGTGATTGCAAATATAGATTTTTTCACTTATATGACAGAAAAATATATGTTAATAAGCATTAACATATTGTATATTTGGCATATATGTGTAAAAACGTCAGCATAAATGATAAAACCACTTTGATACTGCGCTCTTTTATAGTATCTTTGCATAAGATAAGCTGCACCTCGGCAAAAATGTCCAAATAAAATTTGGCATATTCTGCTCTCGATTTGCACTATCTTTGCACAAGACAAATCATTATTTTATTTATGGCTGGTTCTAACTTTATCGATTACGTTAAGATTATGTGCCGCTCGGGAAAGGGCGGTCGTGGCTCACTTCACTTTTTCCGCGGGAAGTATATTCCTAAGGGCGGTCCCGACGGAGGCGACGGAGGCCGTGGTGGACATGTGATTCTGCGCGGAAACCGCAACTTGTGGACACTGCTGCACTTGAAGTATCAACGCCATGTGTTTGCCACCAACGGTGAATCTGGCGGTGCCAACCGCAGTTTCGGAAAGGATGGTGAGGACAGAATAATAGAAGTGCCTTGTGGAACGGCTGTATTTGATGCCGAAACGGGACAATTCTTATGTGACGTGACCGAAGACGGTGAAGAGATAAAGTTGCTGAAAGGCGGTCGTGGCGGACTCGGAAACTGGCACTTCAAGAGTGCCACAAACCGCACTCCACGCTATGCTCAACCCGGCGAACCGGCTATCGAGAAAACCGTGATATTGGAGCTGAAGCTGCTTGCCGACGTTGGTCTTGTGGGATTTCCTAATGCAGGAAAATCCACACTGCTGTCAGCAATTTCGGCGGCTAAGCCAAAAATAGCCAATTATCCGTTTACTACACTTGAACCAAATCTCGGCATAGTGAGTTACCGCGACCGCCAGTCGTTTGTCATGGCTGACATACCCGGTATCATCGAGGGTGCAAGCGAGGGCAAAGGCCTCGGTCTTCGCTTCCTGCGTCACATCGAGCGCAATGCCGTGCTGCTGTTCATGATTCCAGCCGACACCGACGACATCCGCAAGGAATACGACATCTTGTGCAACGAGCTTCAGACCTTCAACCCCGACCTGGTGGATAAGCCCCGCGTACTTGCCATCACAAAATGCGATATGCTCGACGATGAGCTTATGGACGAGATGCGAAGTTATCTGCCTGAAGGGGTACAGGTAGTATTCATCTCATCGGTAACCGGACTTGGACTGACTGAGCTTAAAGACTTGCTTTGGCGTGTAATCAACGACGACCGAAACCGCATACCTACCAAAATCACCCACCGCGACCTTGACGTGCACCACCGTGTGCAGGAGGAGGATGAATTCATTTTCGAGCCTGAACCTATGGATGACGACGACAATATGGGCGGAACAATGCTCGACGAAGATGATTGGGACGATGAATATTGGGAGGAAGACCACAAGGATGACAAAGGTTATTGAAAATCTTGACATCAAAAACAACTGTAACGGCAGCATATATGCATTCTCCACTCTGCGTGGACTGAACGGCGATGCTGCCGATAATTATTCGTGCTTCAATGTGTGCGACTACACTGGCGATACACCGCAGCATGTGGCTAAGTGCCGCCATGAGCTGTGCCAGCTTCTCTCAATAGAACCATCACACCTCATTATGCCTCGGCAGACTCACACCGACCGCGTCGCAATAGTGGATGATACACTCATTGCCACCGATGACGCAATGCGCTCATCTCTTCTGCAAGACATTGACGCACTCGTCACCGCTGTGCCAAATGTGGCAATAGGCGTGAATACCGCCGATTGTGTGCCTATCATATTTTGCGACCCAAGCACCGGAATATTAGGAGCGGCTCATGCTGGATGGAAAGGAACAGTGATGCGAATAGGCGCACGCACAGTGGAAGCTATGATTGCCCTCGGAGCGCACGCCGATGATATCGAAGCTGTGATAGGACCATCAATATGCCCTCAATGCTTCGAGGTGGGCGACGAAGTTGTAAAACAATTCATCGACAACAACCACAGCCACTCTATAATTCACCGAAACTTCTCAACCGGCAAGGCGCACATCGACCTATGGAAAGCCAACTACCTCACACTTGTCGAAGCCGGAATTGCTCCCGAAAACATAAGTATTTCTGGCAACTGCACACGCTGCAATCCTTCACACTATTTTTCTGCCCGACGCATAGGAATAAAATCTGGTCGCATATTCACAGGCATAATACGAAAAGTTTAAACCCATCTTGTCGTATTTAGGATTAGATTCCATTAATGTATCGACAATGCAAATGATGGAAGAATGTATCGCTCTTGCATATATCTTTCATCAACAATATCATCACATATTCGCCAATGTTATCAACAAGTTGTAAATAACTGTTGATAACATTAAATTAATTTTTACAATCAATTATATAAAAGCATTTTACGCACAATACAGATTGTTGATAAATCTGTTATAATATGGTCAATACGTTAGTTTTTACACAGCTTTGAAACAATGTTATCCACAGTTATTAACCGCACAGAATTTTGTTTAACTCCAAATAATTCACCATACATACAAACTGACTGACTTATGTTAAACAAAAAGCACCCAAGAAGCGGTAGCTGCTGCCATACTTCTTGGATGCCTTGATTTTCCATTAGAAAACTACAGTAAGAATTGTAATTTTTATTGTTATCAACAGTGATGATAATACGTTTCTCACACACTTATCAACAAGCTGTGAATAACTGTTGATAACACTTATTATTGATTTATTAATATTTAATTTTCAGAATATTATATATTAGCGAATATGTTAATAACGCTGTTCATTTATGCATAGATTTGAAGAAATCCCACATAATAATCCCGGCAGTTATCGACACATTCAGCGAATGTTTAGTACCGCACTGTGGAATCTCAATGCAGCAGTCGCTCTTATCCACAGCTTCCTGCTTCACTCCCTTCACCTCGTTACCAAAAATTATGGCATACTTTTCACCATCCTTGACAACAAATTGTGGAAGACTTATACTGCCCTGAACTTGCTCAATAGAACAAATTTTATAACCTTTGTCCCTAAGTTCATCAATGGCATGGCACACATCATCGCAATATGTCCAATCCACTGACTCCTCGGCGCCTAAAGCCGTCTTGTGAATATCGGGATGTGGCGGAGTGGCCGTGATTCCGCACAGATATATGCGCTCCACAACAAAAGCATCGGCTGTGCGAAACACAGAGCCTATATTATTCAAGCTGCGCACATCGTCGAGAACCACCACAAGAGGTATCTTATCGACAGCCTTAAATTCCTCACAAGAGATGCGGTGCAGCTCCATCATTGATTTCTTCTTCATAACTTATTGTGATATAGTAATAATACGTCTGCAAAATTACATATTTTTTATGCTATTCACAACTTGTTAATAACGTGTGAAAGGCGTTTAATAATTAAATAGGAAATTCTGCCTAAATAATTTTGAAATTGAAACTATTATTTCATATAACACGCATTTTTTATGGTCAAAAAAAGTTAGCACTTATTTTTGTCGCCACTATCAACATCTATTTCTGTGGTTATTGATAGGTGATTAAGTGGAAAATTATTAACTTTGCACATTATTAACATGATGTTGATAATGTTTGCAATCTATTGATTGACACACTTAAAGAATGTTGATAATATATTAATATCCATTTATCTCAGTTTAAGAACTTATTTTGCAAGAAAACGGATAAAAAGTTATCACTGGAATTAACAGACTATTAATAATATCATAAGATTAAGTTTTTAAAGAAAAAAATAAAAATATATTTATTATGATTAACGTTGATAACGGTTACGTGGATGCACCTATTGAAGATGGCATCGACCTCAGAAGCGAAATTCTGCGACTGAAGAAAGAGAAGAACGCTGTGATTCTTGCCCACTATTACCAGCGTCCGGAAATTCAGGATATAGCCGACAACATAGGCGACAGCTTGGCTCTTGCCCAAATGGCAGCAAAGAGCGATGCCGACATCATTGTGATGTGCGGAGTCCACTTCATGGGCGAGACTGCGAAAATACTTTGTCCCGACAAGAAAGTGATAGTGCCAGATATGAGTGCCGGTTGCAGCCTTGCCGACAGTTGCCCTGCACCAGAGTTTGCCGAATATGTGAAGCAGCATCCTGGCTACACTGTTATCAGCTATGTGAACACAAGTGCGGCAGTGAAAGCCTTCACCGACATTGTGGTCACATCGTCGAATGCAAAGCAGATAGTGGAAAGCTTGCCCAAGGATGAAAAGATAATCTTCGGTCCCGACCGCAACCTCGGGAACTACATAAATTCGATAACCGGCAGGGAGATGCTGCTGTGGGACGGCGCTTGCCATGTGCATGAGCAGTTCTCTATAAACAAGATTCTTGAGCTGAAGAAGCAGCACGGCAATGCGCAGGTGCTTGTGCATCCAGAGTGCCGCAAACCGGTGCAGATGATTGCCGACAAGGTAGGTTCTACACAGGCACTGCTCAACTATGCGATAGACAGCGATTGCGACACATTCATTGTAGCCACCGAGAGCGGAATATTGCATGAGATGCAGAAGCGATGCCCGCACAAGACGTTTATCCCGGCTCCTCCCGAAGACGGCAAATGCTCGTGCAATGAATGTGCATACATGAAGCTGATAACACTTGAGAAGCTCTATAATTCGCTTAAATATGAGCTGCCTGAAGTGAATGTGTATGCCGACATAGCAAAGCGTGCTATAAAGCCAATTCAGCGTATGCTCGACATTTCAAGTAAGCTCGGGCTTATTAAGAAGTAACTCATAGAAGAAAACAAAAAAATCACATATAAAAAATGGAATATAATTATAAAGAGATTGAACAACGCTGGCAACAGTATTGGAAAGATCACAATACCTACAAGGCCGAGATTGACAATTCTCGCCCTAAGTACTATGTGCTCGACATGTTCCCTTATCCTTCGGGTGCCGGGCTGCATGTGGGACACCCTCTTGGATATATTGCATCGGATATTTTTGCAAGATATAAACGTCTTCAAGGCTTCAATGTGCTTCATCCTATGGGATATGACTCTTACGGACTTCCTGCCGAGCAATATGCCATACAGACTGGTCAGCACCCTGAGGTGACAACTGTGCAAAATATCAACCGCTACCGTCAGCAGCTCGACAAAATAGGATTCTGCTATGACTGGAACCGCGAAATACGCACCTGCGACCCTAAATATTACAAGTGGACTCAGTGGGCATTCACAAAAATGTTCAATAGCTACTACGATACCAAGGAGGACAAGGCTCGCCCTATCGAAGAGCTTGTGAAGTTCTTTGAAAAAAACGGCAACATCAATGCTCCGGCTCACACTAATGCAAGCGATGAGTTCACAGCCGAGCAGTGGAACGCTATGAGCCAAGTGGAGAAGAACAACCGTCTTATGGACTACCGTATCGCTTATCTTGGCAACACTATGGTGAACTGGTGTCCGAAACTTGGAACGGTGCTTGCCAATGATGAGGTGAGCGAGGGCGTTTCGATTCGTGGCGGTTATCCTGTGGAGCAGAAGGTGATGTATCAGTGGTGCTTGCGTGTATCGGCTTATGCCGGACGCTTGCTCCGCGATCTCGACACTATCGACTGGACAGATTCTATCAAGGAAACTCAGCGCAACTGGATAGGCTACAGTGAGGGTGCTGAGATGATTTTCAAGGTTGCCGGAAGCGACATCGACCTTAAGATTTTCACAACGCGTGCCGACACCATATTTGGTGTGACATTCATGGTGCTTGCTCCTGAGAGCGAATATGTGGAAAGTGTAGTGACTGCCGACCAGAAAGCGGCTGTGGATAGCTACATCGACGAGGTGAAGCACAAGACTGAGCGTGAACGTCTGATTGAGAAAAAAGTGTCGGGCGTATTCTCTGGAAGTTATGCAATAAATCCTGTCACTGGGAAGCAGATTCCTATCTATATAAGCGATTATGTGCTTGCCGGATATGGAACAGGTGCCATAATGGCTGTGCCGGCTCACGACAGCCGCGACTATGCTTTCGCTAAGCACTTCGACTTGCCTATCATTCCGCTTATCGAGGGTGCTGATGTGAGCGAGGAGAGCTTTGATGCCAAAGAGGGCAAGATGGTGAATTCATCAAATGAGCGTCTGCAACTCGACGGTCTTGACGTGAAGGAAGCTATCGCTAAAACCAAGGTATTCATCGAAGAGGCTGGCATAGGCAAGGTGAAGGTGAATTATCGCCTGCGCGACGCTATATTCAGCCGTCAGCGTTACTGGGGTGAACCATTCCCAGTGTATTACGACGACAACAATCAGCCACAAGTACTCGACGAGAGCCAGCTTCCTCTTGAGCTTCCTGAAGTGGACAAGTTCTTGCCTACCGAGAGCGGTGAGCCTCCATTGGGGCGTGCCAAGAACTGGAAGACTGCCGACGGACATCCTTACGAGCTTTGCACAATGCCTGGATTTGCCGGCTCGTCGGCTTATTATTTGAGATATATGGATCCTCACAACGACAATGCGCTCGTGTCGAAGGAGGCTGATGAATATTGGCGCAATGTGGATCTGTATGTGGGTGGAACTGAACATGCCACAGGACACTTGATATATAGCCGTTTCTGGAACAAGTTCCTCTATGACTATGGATATGTATGCGAGCCAGAGCCATTCAAGAAGCTCATCAACCAAGGTATGATTCAGGGACGTTCAAACTTTGTATATCGCATCAAGGATACTAATAAGTTTGTGTCATATAATCTGAAGAAAGATTATGATGTCACCCCTATCCATGTGGATGTGAATATCGTCAGCAACGATGTTCTTGACATCGACAAGTTCCGCGCTTGGAGACCTGAATTCAATGATGCTGAGTTTGTGCTTGAAGACGGAAAGTATGTGTGCGGATATGCGGTGGAGAAGATGTCGAAATCAATGTTTAATGTTGTCAATCCTGATGATATAGTAGAGCGTTACGGTGCCGACACACTTCGCTTGTATGAGATGTTCCTC
Source organism: uncultured Muribaculaceae bacterium (assembly GCA_964459845.1). Taxonomy (GTDB): domain Bacteria; phylum Bacteroidota; class Bacteroidia; order Bacteroidales; family Muribaculaceae; genus CALZFJ01. The sequence goes on from CAYWOC010000044.1 coordinate 7,364, forward strand.
GGTCCTATCGAGCAGAGTAAGCCTTGGGACACAAACGGCATCGACGGAGTGAACCGCTTCTTGAAGAAATTGTGGGGACTTTTCTATAAGGGTGATGAACTTATGCTTGTGGATGAGAAACCGTCGGCAGAGGCTCTTAAATCGCTCCACAAGCTGATAAAGAAAGTGACATTCGACATAGAGCATTTCTCTTACAACACTTCGGTGAGCGCATTCATGATTTGTGTGAATGAGCTTAGCTCGATGAAGTGCCGCTATAAGGCTATTTATGAGGAACTCGTGGTGCTGCTTGCTCCATTTGCCCCACACATCGCCGAGGAGCTGTGGCACATTATGGGGCACGACACAACGGTGTGCGATGCCAAGTGGCCTGAGTGCAACGAGGCATATCTCGTTGAGGCTAATGTGAAATATGTGGTGTCGTTCAATGGAAAGGCCCGATTCAGCATAGATGTGCCTAACGGAACAGCTAAGGATGAAGTCGAGAGACTTGCTCTCACCAATCCTGCCGCCGAAAAGTGGGTTGAGGGAAAGACGCCTAAGAAGGTGATTGTGGTGCCTAACAAGATTGTCAATATTGTGATATAATATTAGGACTACGCAAGTAAAGTATATGAAATTCATTCAAAGATATGGATTGGAACTCTATGATGTGTGCCGATTCATATCTTTGTTTTAATAATAAGATAATATATGAGAGAAATAGTTTTTGCCACAAATAATGCCAACAAACTTCGTGAGTTGCGCGAAATCACCAGCGAAAGCGACATAAAGATTCTCAGCCTTGCCGACATCGACTGTCATGAGGATATACCCGAGACGGCTGACACTATCGAGGGGAATGCCATCATTAAGGCAAAGCATGTGAAGGAGAAATATGGTTATGACTGTTTTGCCGACGACACTGGGCTTGAGATAGAGGCTCTGAATGGTGAACCGGGTGTGTATTCTGCCCGTTATGCGGGTGAGGAATGCAACAGTGAGCGCAATATCGACAAGGTGCTCAAAGGACTTGAAAACGCCTCAAACCGCTCGGCACGCTTCCGCACTGCAATAGCATTGTGCCAAGGTGATGATGTGAAGATATTTGAGGGTGAAGTGAGAGGCTCTATTCTTGCCGAGCGTCACGGCACTGGCGGATTCGGATACGACAGCATATTCAAGCCCGATGAGGCTGATTGCAGCTTTGCGCAGATGACTACCGTGCAGAAGAACAGCATAAGCCATCGTGGCAGGGCTGTGGCGGCACTTATGAAGCATCTGTTGAACAATTGAAAATATTGCCCCCATTTTCCACAGCAAAAATAGAGACGTGAGAAAATAAAAAAGCAGGAATCAATGAAAATTCCTGCTTTTTTGTCGGGGTGAGAAGACTCGAACTTCCGACCTCCACGTCCCGAACGTGGCGCGCTAGCCAACTGTGCTACACCCCGTAGCCTTATTACGGCTGCAAAGATAATATATTTCTGCAACACTTACAAAAAAATTCATCAGCTTGTTTTGAAATTTTAGGGAGATTGTTTGCCATAGATAAAAGAAAAATTACTAACTTGCCACCCAAAAGATTTATAAACATATATATTTATATTTGGTTATGAGATATTTTAAGTCAGTGAAAGATATAGGCGACTTGAATGTCGCTGTGAAAGAGGCTCTTGAGGTGAAATCCAATCGCTTTGCCTACAAGTCGCTCGGTGAGAACAAGACGCTGTTGATGATTTTCTTCAATTCATCGTTGCGTACGCGCCTCAGCACCCAAAAGGCTGCTATGAACCTCGGAATGAATGTGATTGTGCTTGATGTGAATCAAGGCGCATGGAAACTTGAGACTGAGCGCGGCGTGATAATGGACAGCGACAAGCCTGAGCATCTGCTTGAAGCCATTCCTGTGATGGGTTGCTATTGCGATGTGATAGGTGTGCGCTCGTTTGCACGCTTTGAAAGCAAGAAAGATGACTATGAGGAGAAGATTCTCAATCAGTTCATCAAGTATTCGGGTCGCCCTGTGTTTGCCATGGAAACTGCCACAGTGCATCCTTTGCAGAGCTTCGCCGACCTTATCACCATCGAGGAGCATAAGACTGTGGCTCGTCCTAAAGTTGTCATGACGTGGGCGCCTCATCCTAAGGCTCTTCCACAAGCTGTGCCAAACTCATTTGCCGAATGGATGAATGCCGCAGGCTATGACTTTGTAATCACTCATCCGCATGGATATGAGCTTGACCCGAAGTTTGTGGGCAATGCTAAGGTGGAATATGATCAGGACAAAGCTCTTGCAGGAGCCGACTTCGTGTATGCTAAAAACTGGTCGGCATACGCTGATCCTAATTATGGAAAGGTGATAAGCGGCGACCGCAGTTGGACTGTCACCACCGATAAGATGGCTCTCACCAACAACGCGTACTTTATGCACTGCTTGCCAGTGCGCCGCAATATGATTGTGAGCGACGATGTGATAGAGAGCGAGCGTTCACTCGTTATTCCTGAGGCGGCCAACCGCGAGATTTCGGCGCAGGTGGTGCTTAAGCGCATACTTGAAGAATTAAACCATTGATAAACGATGAAAAAGAGATTGTTCATATTTGTTGCAGTCGTGGTGGCGATGTTAAACTGTACCGCTGCCGACACTGCCGATGTGATGCAGTGGAGCGAGCGCAGCCTGAAATGGAGCGATTTCCGAGGCGAATCGGTGATGGGCGGAGGTAATTCCTATATGAAGACCGAACTCGACCTCACAGCCTATCAGAACGTGAATAAGGGCAGTTCTACGATTAATCTCGGAACTGTGGCTAAGATGTATCGCACAAAGTCGTTTGCCGGCGACTCATTGAAGCAGACCCGCCAGCGTTTGCGCTATCACCAGTTGCAGTTTGATGTGCTTGAGGTGATGCGCCGTCGCCTTCAGAGCGATCTCAATAGCGGAATGCACGGAATTGATGCCGACAATCGCCTTAACTACTACCGCAACCTGTATTCCGAGCAGCTTCGTGCCATTGATGATGAGACAAAAAACGGCACCGACGACCACAAGTTGCAGGAGTGGGAGTATTTCACCCGTAAAAATCTCGACGAGATGGGGCTGCCTCCAGTTCCCACAGTGGAGCCGAGTGATTTCAGTTATGGGTTGTTCATAGGTCTTGGAGGATTGTTTCCGACGGGTACTGCAAAGGACTATTTCGGAGGGTGCTTCACGTTTACAGCCGGTCTCACAGGCGGTTATAAGCGGCTAAAGCTGAAAGCATTGATTGAATATGGGCAGCCACGGTTCAATGAGCCGAATGTGTTTGGCGTGAAAGATGCCGAAGGACGCGACATACAGTCGTCGGTAAACTCCAATGCGTCGTATCTCGGAATATCGGCGTCGCTCGGATACAGCATTGTAGATACTAAGCGTTTTGCGGTCACTCCACATGCTGGCATATACTGGAGCAATTATGGATGGAATGTGGGCAATTACAAGTGGGTGAAGCCCGAGGACAAGGATGAGATGGAGCAGCAGTTTATAAACGCCGAAAAAAAGAGTCTTAAGAACTTTAATTGGATGGCTGGCATCGATTTCGATATAAAGATACATTCCTATGTCACCAACACGCCTTTTCTGTTTGGTCGCCGCGAGCAGCTCACTTCGATGGTTCGCATCACGCCCTATGTGGCGCATGGAGTGTATTCCAAGTCGTCATCCGATCTGCAGGGCTATCAGATAGGTTTTACGGTATCGTATGTTGGAATAGCTAAGACATTGCGATTGAAATAACAAGGAATGACATAAAATAAGCCAAAATCTGTCAAAAGATTTTGGCTTATTTTATATTTCGCAATGAATAGTTCCAGTCCAGTTCCTTGCATCACAATCTCTCGTGCTATCACCTCCTCTTTGGTGTTGTATGGTAAAAGTTTCTTAACACGTTTAGATATAAAAGAATTAATTCTCATAAGAAATAAATGAATATAATTTAAATTACTATTTAATACAATCTCTACGGCATTATCATAAATGCTGCTGAAATAGGATATTTTATTTCCAAAGTCTGCAAGGGGAATTCCTACTTCTGCCCCAGCTACACTTAAAGTCAATCCATATCCCACTAAAGCTGTTATGTCTCCAATATTCTGCAAACCTTTCGCCATTGAAGAGTCATGCAGATAATGAGCTGTAATGCTGAATTCACCATCAAACATCCTGTAAGTATTGTAGGTGAACCTGTACATTTCATTTGTCACATCCGAATTTTCAATCACATCTCCTGTAATTTCTATAAAATCCGAATAACTTAATAAATTTGAGAAATTTGATACGGAAAAAATAAGAATGTCTTCACCAGAATTCCCATAAGAGATATATTTTATTTTTTATTTATACAATACATCTCCGTTTTGGGGCAAATTGTATTCTTTGGTGACAGTCATCTGTGCCAATATCCAACTTCCCCCAAAAAGGAATAACGTTGTCAGACAAACTTTCATATTTTATTTTATTGCTTTTTTGTAGGCGCGGCGGCGTTTGTGCTGCTCGGTGTCGAAGTATTGCCATTGCGACTGAACTCGCTGGTTCACTTCAAGCTCGGGGTTGCTTTCTGCATATTTGTAGCCGTTCTTTATGAAATAAGGGATAAGGTCGGTGAAAAGCAGCGCATTCACGCCCTTGCTCTGGTATTCGGGCTTGATAGCCACAAGCAGAAGATCCACAACGTCGTTTTGGCATTTAAGAGCTTTCAGCAGATGTGTCCATCCAAATGGGAACAAGCGTCCGCGGCTTTTGATGAGAGCTTTCGACAGCGACGGCATGGCTATGCCCACACCTATGAGGTTCTTCTCCTTATCTACGATGAGCGACACGTTGTCGAGGCGCAGCACAGGGATGTACATATTGATGTAATGGTCGATTTGCCGAGGAGTGAGCGGAGAATATCCGTATAGGTCTTTATAAGCCTCGTTGATGAGCTTGAAGATTTCCTGCCCATAGTCTTTCACGAGCTTCTTGGCGTTTGTGTATTTCGGTGTGTCGAGTTCATATTTGCGCTTTATGATGTCGCTGATGCGCGCGTAACGCTCGGGTATGGCATCAGGCACAGCCATACGGAATTCAATCCAGTCGATGTCTTTCTCGAATCCGAGAGCCTCGATGTGCTGTTGATAGTAGGGATAATTGTAGATGGTCGCCATGGTGCTTTCTTTATCGAAGCCTTCGATCAGCATCCCTTCGGGATCCATGTCGGTGAATCCGAGCGGACCCACAATTTGGTTCATTCCTTTTGCCTTGCCCCACTTTTCCACAGCATCGAAGAGAGCTGCGCTCACCTCGCGGTCGTCGATGAAATCCACGAAACCGAAGCGCACCGATTTCTCGCCAGTCTTTTGGTTCACTGCATTATTGATGATGCCAGCAATGCGTCCCACAGGCTTTCCGTCGCGGTAAGCCATAAAATATGCGCTTTCACAGAAGTCGAAAGCCGGGTTCTTGGCAGGGGTCAATGTGTTTATTTCGTCCATCACAAGTGAAGGGACGTAGTATTTATTGTCTTTATAAAGGTCAATACCGAAATTTACGAATTTCTTCAACACTCCTCTCGAAGTGTCTAATCTGCGTATTTCTAAAGCCATATATATTTATGTTCTTATTAATTAGCCTACAAAGATAGTGCAAATCGGATGTGTAAGCAATAAGAATGCAGTAAATAATCTTATAAGTAATAATTTTTAGGTCGTTTTGAAAACTTTGGTAGGTTCAATTGGCAAGTGCAAATTTAGCAATTTGTTTGAAGAACTCACAT
>CAYWOC010000045.1:0-12981 GCA_964459845.1 uncultured Muribaculaceae bacterium
ATGTGAGTTCTTCAAACAAATTGCTAAATTTGCACTTGCCAATTGAACCTACCGAACGGATAAAATGTGGGAGGCAAGGCATATTTTTGTGGCAAAGGGCAGTGTATGTGGTTTTTTTTGCGTATCTTTGCGAGAATTTTTACATGTAGTATAAAAAGATTTTATGGTAACACCTATCAAAAAAACCATCGAGCTGGGTGATGGACGAGTGATCACCCTTGAGACAGGAAAGCTTGCTAAGCAAGCCGATGGAGCGGTTGAACTTCGCATGAACAATACGATGCTTCTTGCGACAGTGGTTTCGGCTAAAGAAGCCGGCGAGGGGGTTGATTTTATGCCTCTTCAAGTAGAATATAAAGAGAAATTTTCGGCTTTTGGCCGTTTCCCGGGAGGTTTCCAAAAGCGTGAGGGACGCGCTTCGGATTATGAAATCTTGACTTCCCGCCTTGTTGACCGAGTGCTACGTCCTCTTTTCCCGGAGAATTACCATGCCGACACTTTCGTGAACATAATCTTGTTCTCGTCGGACGGTGTGGATATGCCCGACGCACTTGCTGGACTTGCTGCATCGGCAGCTCTTGCCGTTTCGGATATCCCATTCAACGGGCCGATTTCAGAGGTTCGTGTGGCGCGTATCGACGGACAATTCGTCATCAACCCTACATTTGAACAGCTTGAGAAAGCTGATATGGACTTAATGGTAGGTGCAACTTACGAAAATATAATGATGGTTGAGGGTGAGATGAACGAAGTTAGCGAAGCTGAGTTGCTCGACGCATTGAAGGCTGCACACGAAGCTATCAAGGTTCAGTGCCAGGCTCAAAAGGAGTTTGCTGAGGCTGTAGGCTCAACAGTGAAACGTGAATATTGCCACGAAATCAATGATGAGGATCTCCGCAAGCAGGTGTGGGACACTTGCTATGACAAGGCTTACAAGATTGCGCAAGCCGGCTCTTCCGACAAGCACTGGCGTATGGACAGCTTCGACGCTATCTGCAACGACTTCATCGAGGCTATTCCTGAAGAGGAACGCGAGGAGAAAACTCCGCTCGTGAAGCGTTATTATCATGATGTCGAGAAAGAGGCTGTTCGCCGTTGCATCCTTGATGAAGGTATCCGCCTTGACGGACGTAAGACAACGGAAATACGTCCTATCTGGTGCGAAGTAGATTATCTTCCAGGACCTCACGGCTCGGCAGTGTTCACTCGTGGCGAGACACAATCGCTTGCTACAGTCACACTCGGCACAAAACTTGATGAAAAGATGGTGGATGATGTGCTTAACCACAGCACTGAGCGTTTCCTTCTTCACTATAACTTCCCTCCATTCTCTACAGGAGAGGCTAAGGCTCAGCGTGGTGTAGGTCGCCGCGAAATCGGTCACGGCAATCTTGCTCACCGCGCATTGAAGAGTATGCTTCCTGATGAGTTCCCTTACACAGTGCGTGTGGTATCGGATATTCTCGAGTCGAATGGTTCTTCTTCTATGGCGACTGTGTGCGCAGGTACACTTGCGCTGCTTGATGCCGGCGTCAAGATGAAGAAGCCTGTGGCAGGCATTGCAATGGGTCTGATAACCGACAAGGGCAACGTCAAGCACGCTATCCTTTCAGATATCCTTGGCGATGAAGACCACCTTGGCGATATGGACTTCAAGGTGACTGGTACTAAGGACGGTATCACTGCCACACAGATGGATATAAAGTGTGACGGACTTTCATATGAGATTCTTGCTCAGGCATTGAATCAGGCTCGTGAAGGTCGCTTGCACATCTTGAACATCATCAACGAGACTATTCCTGCACCACGCGAAGACTATAAGCCTCATGTGCCTCGCATCGTGGCAATGACCATCGACAAAGACTTTATCGGTGCTGTTATCGGTAAGGGCGGCGAGACTATTCAAGGCATTCAAGAGAAGACTGGCGCAGTCATCACAATCGACGAAATCGACGGCAAGGGAGAAATCGAGATTTCAGCAGCCAACAAGGATTCTATCGAAGCCGCAGTCGCTGCAATCAATGCAATCATTGCTGTTCCTGAAGAGGGCGAGATTTATACAGGTAAGGTTCGCTCAATCCTTGACTTTGGCGCGTTTGTTGAATTTATGCCTGGCAAGGACGGACTTCTCCACATCTCGGAGATAAGCTGGGATCGCCTTGAAAGCATGGAAGCAAGTGGCTTGAAAGAGGGTGACGAGGTGACAGTGAAACTTATCGAAATCGATAAGAAGACCGGCAAGTTCCGCTTGTCGATGAAGGCTCTTCAAGAGAAGCCTGAGGGCTATGAGGAACGTCCACGCACTCCTCGCCGCGAAGGTGGAAACCGCGGTCCTCGCCGCGAAGGCGGAAATGGACAGCGTCGCGACAATCGTGGCCCACGCCGCGAGGGCGACAACCGTGGTCCACGTCGTGATTTCCGTCATGGCAACGATGAGCAGCAGGGTGGAAACGCCAACAGCAACAACGAATAATATAAAGTCGATCCTATATTACAGAAATGTAAGAAAAAAGAAACGGTGTCACACCCAACGGGTGCAGCACCGTTTCTTTTTTGTATAGTCCATTGCCAAATCAGTCATTAGGACGTGAACGAGTGAATTTGAACAAATACTATTGACTGATTTGGATTTATTATTCTGATAATACCTTGAATGTGTGGCTTGTAGCAGATGTAGATAGCTTCACTATTGCCACTCCAGTAGGAATGTCGGAGATTTCGATAGGAGTAAGAGCCTCGACAGCCGAGTTTCGGTATTGTCCAATCAAGCGGCCCATGGTGTCATATGCCGATGCGACAACATTAGTGGCATTGCTTGAAAGCAGAATTTGCAATGTGCCGTCGGTGATGCTGTATGCATAATCGGTTGTAGGCGAATCTATTTCGCTTATGCCGCTTTCCACGCATAGCTTCAACCCATTGTAGGCGTTGATTTTGCCGTATCCCCATTGTGGAGAGCCGCTGTCGCGTACATTGCCTGTGTAGGCATCGTTGGTGGCAGATTCTTGCAGGTATTTTTTAGCGCGTTCAGGAGTGAGCGACGGGTCGGCTTGAAGCCATAGTGACATTGTTCCGGCCACGAAAGGCGAAGCCATGGATGTGCCTTGCATAGCTCCGAAATACGACAGTCTTTCATTATAAGCCATTGAGCTAACCATTTTTGTGGCGCTGAAGCCGAGGTAGTATCGGTTGTAGGCAGATATTATTGTCGATCCTGGTGCTGTAATTTCTGGTTTCGTGCGCCCATCGATTGTCGGTCCCTTGCCTGAGAAGCTGCAAATGTCGCCTATTTCAAATCTCGTGCTGTATTCCTTGCCATCGAGAGTCGCATATTGGTTTTTTGTGGTAAATGCACCCACAGAAATGACCTTATTGCCGCTTCCGCCAGGTTCGCTTGCCGTGTAGCTGTCGTCGCCAGCCGTGTAGTCGGGGTGTCCAGCATTGCTGAAAGTGCAGTATGAGCCATCGTTCCACATATTCACTTCGCCAGACACAGCCTCAATGTTCAGGCACAAGAAAATTCGTTTTTTGTCAAGGCTTGCCACTGATGTCACCGCAAGGTTTGGCTTGTTGTTGTATGGGCTGGTTTCTGCCACTGTGTATATTGTCACAAGAGTGCTGTCGCTTGTGCCTTCAGTCAATCCTCGGTAAGTGAATGTTTCTTCGCCGGGCTTAGAAGAGTCAATCGGTCCGAAAGTGGCGAGAGTGCGGTTTGTGGTCTTGTCATAGACGCTGAGAGTGGCCTTGAATTTCTTGCCCTCTGTACCCCATATTTCCATACCGCCAATCTGCGTGCTGCTGTAGCTCGTGAATTGCAGGGCGGTGTTGAGGCTGTGGTCTTTGATTGAAAACGACTTGCCGATATGAGTGCTTGAACCTGCGCTGTTGCCTACAGCCCCCACGATAAGCCGCCCTTCACCCTGCAAGGCATCGAGCATGCGGTCGGTCTGGCTGGTGCCATCGTGAGGTCCCAAGTTCGTGCCGAGGCTTATGTTTATTACACAAGGCTTGTGCTGCGATTCGGCATAGTCGAATATGTATTTTACAGCATCTATTACGGTAGATGTGGTTGATTTTGTGGAGACAAGCACAATCTCAGATTTAGGTGACACACCATAATATGGATTGTTGAGGCGAGTGTCTCCTCCCGCAGCTATGCCAACCACATGTGTGCCGTGGGTGCTTGTGGCGATGTCGTATTGCCGCACAGAAAGTGAAGCCTTGCCGGGCGCATATTCACATCCATAGGAGAATCCGTCGGGCCGCAGGCTTGCTACGGTGTCGCACCGCTGTTCCCAAATCCGGCTTATCCGGCTTTTCCCGGTATCGGTGTCGATAAATGCAGAATGGTCATATTGAAAGCCAGTGTCGATGATGCCCACTATTGTGCCTTCTCCGGTGTATGGCAGCTTCAGCGACTTGCCGCTATGCACGCTGTTCACGCCGCATGCACTGCGGGCATTGTCGAGCAGCGGGAAAAGCTGATGCGAGATTTGCATATTCCGTATTCCCTCGATGCTGGCGAGCTTGTCTATTTTATTGATAGGAACTCTCACGGTCATTCCGTCGTCGGTGCAAGTGCCCACGGCAATTCCCATTGTGCGCAGCTTTTCGGCTGTTGCTGAATTATCGGTAGCAGAAATTATCACATCGGCATATTTTGTGCCGTCGCATGCCGAAGTGACGACACTCGCTGTAGCTTGCTGTGCGCAAATCTGCTGATAAAGTTTGTCGTTGGCGACATTGGAGATGAATTTGGCTTTAGCCGTCACTGTGCTATTTTGCCCTAAGACATTGGAGCATAAGGTGAATGCCAAAGCCGGCATGAGAAGTAAAGATTTTTTCATAATATGTCTTTATAAGTTTGTTTCGCAAAAGTAGTATTTATGAAAAATATATGCAAGAAAAATGCGTTGTAAATTTTATAATGCAACAAATATGTGGTTTTTTTGTGAGAAAATGAAAGTAAAATAGGTTTAATTCTTGCATATAATAAAATGATACTATAATTTTGCGGCATAAAAATAATATGTAACTATTCTACAATTATTGTAAAAACCTATTAAAACACCAGATATGAGGAAATTCTACTTAGTGATACTGCTGCTGGTCGCTACTTTTGGGTTGAATGCCCAAAGTCTGCTGGATAATGCGGCGGTGAATTTACCTGAAAAAAGTAATGCCCCAGAAATTTTCACTCTGCATCAAGCAAAGACTCTTGGGGTGAAATTCAATTCTGAAAAATCCGATGGCTCGGCTGTTGTGCCTAAAGCTGCCGCAACATCGAAGTATGCTCACGGTTTTGGCCTGAATGGGTATGTGTCGTTCCCTTTAAGCACGCCAAGCAAGGCTGCAGTGGATTTCGACTACAAATACAATTTCAGCGCAGGCGTAAAAGTGGACAATGAAATACTGCTCGTGGAATATACGCTCGACAGCGGTGGCTCGATGCACTCCACATATCTTACAAAGTTTGACTTGAAGAAGCATACATATAAAAGAGTGGTGCCTCTTGATTATGACGGGCCGATGGTTGTGGATATGGCTTATTGCGAAGCCACTGGCAAGGTCTATTGCCTTGGAGTGCACCGCGTGAACAGTGGCGGAATGATAACATCGCAACAAGGACTCTACACGTTGAATGCGACGACTGGTGAGTTTGCAAAAATCGGTGAAGACTTCAAGACGCGATATATGGCAATGACAGCAAGCCGTGGCGGTCTTCTGTATGCTGTGGAGAAAGACGGCAGCCTTTCTGTCATCGACCCAAATACAAGATATGTGACCAAATTGGGGCAAAGCACATTGAACAAAACAGCAAGCTACATAAGCGGAATGGATATGGACTTCGATGAAAATATGCTTTATTGGGCGTTGTGCGATGCCAATGGATATTCATACCTTATAAAGATAGACCCTTCTAATGGCACAGGAAAGCAGGTGGGTAGGATCGGTACCGACAAGGAAGAAGTGATAGCGATGCACATCGATCGCGCTGAGCCTGATGACGCAGCACCGGCAAAAGTGGCAGACCTCATGGCTGTGCCTGCTGCCGATGGCGCGGTGAGCGCAACTATCTCTTGGACAAATCCTGCAAGGACCGTGAGTGGTGCCGCTTTGGCTTCTCTCGATAAAGTGGAAATCTATTTGAATGGTAAGTTATACAAAACATTGAATACTGCTGCCGGTGATAAAAATTCATTGAGCATAAGCGGATTGCCCAACACATATAATCGCTTTGCCGTGGTGACATACAGCGGCGATGCTAAGAGTGAAGTGGCTGAAGTGATGTCGTGGGTAGGTGCCGATGTGCCTTGTGCGGTGACCGACATTACACTTGTGCGCAACAACGCCGGTCTTGCCACTCTTGGCTGGAAAGCTCCTGGCGGAACTGGACTTCATGGAGGATATGTGAAAACTTCGGCTTTGAAGTATCGAATCACTCGCAAGAATGAGGATGGAGATTCGGCGGTGATAGCCAAGACGTATCGCAAGGACTGCAATTATCTCGATTCTACAATAACTAAACTGAGCCGATACACATATACGATTCAGGCCTTGACTTCCGACTATGGCGAAGAAGCTGAATCTCCGGCAGTTGTGCTTGGCCCGCCAGCCGATGTGCCATATTCTTGCATATTCTCGTCGAATGCAATTTTCAAGCAGTGGACTACTTACGACAACAACAACGACGGCAAGTGCTGGACTGCCTATACCTATGGGAAATATGTGTATCACACTCCGGGCGGAGTGAAAGCCGACGACTGGCTCATCACGCCTCCCGTGAAGCTGAAGGCCGACAGCACATATTATATATATTTCGAGTTCCGCTCGGGACTTGGCGAGTATTATCCTAAGCACATTCAGGTGACTTATGGGAAGAGCAACGACTACCGCGACCAGAAGGTGCTTGCCGAATACAAGTTCGCCTCAAGAAAGACCGAACAGGCGCGCATAGCATTACCTATATCGGAGGAAGGTGAGTATTATGTAGGCATCCACGATGTGTCTAACTATAACTCATGCAACGTCAGCCTCACAAACTTCTGCATCATAGTGAAGCACACAGGTTGGGTAAAGGGCAAAGTGACCGACGAGAGCGGCAACCCTGTTGAGGGCGTGAATGTGACTATCCCAAACAGTAACATCGTTGATACTACGGCAGTGGATGGCTCATATATGCTCGACTTTGTGCCAACAGGCAAATATGATGTATGCTTCACGAAACTCGGCTGGAAAGACCATAGCAGCAAGGTGGAGTTTGAGAACGACAAGGAGACCGTGTATAATGCTGTGATGACCAAGTTGCCTACATATAAGGTGAGCGGAGAACTCAAGGATGTCAATGGCAAGAAGATTGCTAATGCAAAAATCGAATTGACAGGATACGGCGACAAGCTGCAGACCGTAACCGACGGCAATGGCGCATTCACCGTTGATGATGTGGCCGAACACGGCTATCGCATAAAAGTTGAGAAAATAAAATACAAGACTTTAAGCGACTCGATTGATCTTGAAAAGGACACGGTGCTTGCCTACACGATGTCGCCAAAGTTGCTTGCGCCATCGGATTATAAGGTGGTGGCATCGGAGAAGGCTGTGGCAATCTCGTGGAATACACCGCGCGATGTGTTCCGTCACGACAATGGCGTGTTTGAAAGCCAGCTTGGCTCGCTACGAGGAACAGAGAAGACCGTGCATGGCGCAGTGTTCCGCACTCCTGCACGCTTGAAGAGCATCAGTTGGGTGACGACAAGCTATCAAGGTCCTCATAATGAGATAAATCTTTGGATTTTTGATGTGACCGACGACTTCAAGCCTACAAATAAGGTGCTTTTCAATGCAATGAATGTGAAGACCAAGGGCGATGAGGTGTGGAACACTTATGAGTTGCCCGAGGCAGTGGAAGCTCCAAACGGATTCTTCCTTGGCGTGAGCTACACAAATGGTATGAGCAGCCTTGCCACCGATAGCGGAACTGATGAGGATTATCCTTTTGTGCCATACACAAACTATTCTACAGCCGACTACACGACAAACAAGTGGAGCTGCGCCGATGCTTCTTTCGTGAAGCGGAATCATTTGATTCGGGCCACTGGCGATGAGCTTGGGGCAAATCCTCAGGGATATGACTATAAGTATGTGGCTTGGCGTTTCGCTGAGGACGATTTCCTTGATGAAGACAAGTGGACACTGCTCACACCGGCTGAAGGCGTCAGCGACTTGAAGATTGAAGACAACATCACCAATTTGCCGCAGGGAGAATATGTATATGCTCTGGCTGCCGTATATCCCGGAGGTGAATACTCGGAGGTTCTGTATAGCGATAATGTGAGTGTTAAGCAGTCGGGCGTGGAGTCGGTGCAGCTCGCATCCAAATTCATAGTCGCTCCTAACCCTGTAAGCACCGAACTGAGTGTGAACATGACTTGCGACCGCATGGAGCTGTACAATGCGTCGGGTGTGTTGAGCGCATCGGTGGAAAATGCTTCGCAAATGAATGTGTCGGCACTTGATGAGGGCGTGTATCTGTTGAGAGCCACAATCGGCAAGAGTATTGTGATAAAGAGAATATTGATAAAGAAATAGTAACAAAATAATATATTAACAAAAATGGAGAGTGCAGGGTTGTCTCCTCAGAAAGCAGCCCTGCTCACCTTAAACTTAAAAAGGAAACTATTATGAGAAAAATTTTTACTCCTTTGGCACTGCTGTTCTCAGCGGCTTTGGCGTTCCCTGCAATGGTGAGCGCACAAGATTTATCGGGTGAACCGGCAATTTCGTTTAAGTCGGCTCGTGGCGCGCGAGTGAAAGCGACCGAGCGTTATGTGCAGGTGTATCTGAAATCGTCGGAGGCTGGCGCAAAATTCTATGTGGTAGTTGACGGCCAAGCCACAGAATATGATATGGTAAAGGCTGCAACGCTTTATAACAAGAAAATCACAGTGGACAAGCCAGAAGTGGATGTCAAAATATATGGCAAGACTATCAGCTTCATCAACTTCAACACCACCGATGCCTATGACGTGAATGTCGGCGAGGATGGAAAGAATACAATTACAGAATTGCGTAGCGAGGGCAACCCGATTACAAACATAGATTTTGTAAACGATATGAAGGCTCTTACATATCTGTATATTAACAATAACACTAAGCTTTCAGAAGTGAACATCAAGAGTGATGTGCTTGAGCGAGTAAAGCTCAACAAGCAGAACACCATAAAGAAGTTTACGATGGAAGGAGCTAAAATTTATGATTTCAATCTGACCAACAATAATGGTATTGAAAGCGTGGATTTCTCGAAATGTCCGGCATTGACCACGGTGAGCCTTGCATCTGACTCTGCAATCAAGACCGTGAAATTCGCCGAAAATCCTGAGAAGCTGAAATCGGTGACTATTTCTTATGCTCAAATCACAGATTTCAGTGCAAAGAATATGCCTGCGCTGACTGACGTTTCTGTCATTGCCAACAAGAATCTTACTTCGTGTGTTTTTGAAAACTGCCCATTGCTTGGCCGCTTGAACTTGGCAAATAATGGATTGGAGACATTCACATTGAGCGATATGCCTAAATTGACCTATTTGTCGCTTGATGGCAACCCATTCCAGTCGTTGAACCTCGATTTGCAAGCATTGACAACTCTATATTGTGAGAAGACCCCGCTGAAATCAGCGGATTTCTCGAAGTTGCCTAAAGTGAAATTTTTGTATGCAAGAAATGGCGTTCTTGAGTCGATCCAGTTGTCGGACGAGGCACTTGAGAACAGCCTTAGCGGATTGTATGTCACCGACAATAACTTCGGACTTGTTGATCTTCCTGCGCGTGGCGCAAAGATGCAGCCTTCAAGCTCCGTGACTGAGCCATATAACTATTATGCACCACAAAAAAATCCTGTGTTGCCTACTGAAATCAAGGTCGGTGAAGAAATAGATTTGAGCAAATACTTGTATGCGAAATTGTATAAGAGCGATGAAGTCGTGAATTCGGAATATAAATGGGTCACTAAGTTTGATGAGGAATTGCAGGAAGGTGTAGATTACACTGTGAAAGATGGCGTGTTCAAGTTCAACAAGGTTCAAGAAGACAGTGTGGCTTGTTTCATCACTAATACAGAGTTCCCTTGGTTCAAGAAATATACCGATGCAAAAGGTAAAGTGTATGACTACCGATTGATGACCAATTATGTGGCAGTGAACATTGCGTCGGGTGTTGATGCTGTTGAAAAGTCGGAGCTTAAAGCCTCTGTGAAGAGCGTAGCTGCAAATGAAATCAGCGTGGCTGGAGCTAATGGCGCTACAGTAGTCGTGTCGGATATCGCAGGCAGAGTGCTGGCTAATGAGGTGGTGAGCGATGATAAGACATTCGCTGTGCCGGCATCTGGGCTTTATATAGTAGCCGTAGGAAACGATAGGTTCAAGATTCTTGTCAAATGATAGTGTAAATGTTAAGTACTTTGACTTAATATCATTTGTCTCAGGTCGTTGGGCTATATGTAAATAGAGTTTGTGGGGACTGGTCGCGAAAGCGAATCAGTCCCCACTTGATTTTTGCCTTGTTGGCTATCCTATAATTCAAATTGCGATGCTCCGATTTGGTGAGTAGCCTCTTTTGATGCTTGATGTGTAGTTTATACTGCTGGAAGCGACATGCCATTCAGCTTGCGGTATAGGTCGAGAGCATACACGTCTGTCATTCCGCTTATGTGGTCGATGACGGCTTGTATCTTTTCAAACAGTGTAGGCGCATTCACATCGTATTGCTGAGGAAACTTGCTGAGCAGAAGTTGTGAATAATTGCGTTCTGGATAGAGTACAGCATCGGTGAGCTTTTTCAGAAGCATATTTATAATCTGATTTCCTGCAAGGTCGATATCTACGACATCGCTTGCGCGATATATCTTGTTGTATGCCACAGCCGAGCAGGCTTTGTAGGCGCGGTTTGGAAGCTCTGAAATGTGGTCGATGAGGCAGCCGCT
Source organism: uncultured Muribaculaceae bacterium (assembly GCA_964459845.1). Taxonomy (GTDB): domain Bacteria; phylum Bacteroidota; class Bacteroidia; order Bacteroidales; family Muribaculaceae; genus CALZFJ01. Next base: position 10,979 of record CAYWOC010000045.1, read on the forward strand.
AAATTCTCCGCGCATAATTTCGTCTTCGTGAGCTATAAAAGTGAGTGCGCACTCTTTCACAAGTTCGCCTATTATGCACGAACGCAGATACACTACTTTCTCATTTTTGTCTGCCACACGTTCCATAATATTCTGTATGTGGGCTTTGCGGTTGTCGTCGAAGAACCCGAGCAGAAGTTGCACAACGTCGTTGGTGTTGATGATTTTCAGCTTGTGGGCATCTTCAAGATCCATAATCTGATAGCAGATGTCGTCGGCGGCTTCAAGCAGATAGACGAGCGGATGACGGCAATACACTTCATCGGCTTTCTTGATTAGTCCCACTTCGTTGGCAATTCTTTCAAAAAGGACTTTTTCTGATGAGAAGAATCCGAATTTGCCCTTGCTGTTGGCGTGAGATGAGGAATATGGATATTTCACGATAGATGCGAGCATCGAATATGTCATAGCAAATCCGCCGGGACGGCGACCCTTAAACTGATGGACAAGCAGCCGGAATGAGTTGGCGTTGCCCTCAAAGTGGATTAGGTCGTTCCATTGATGGACGCTTAGCTTGTCTTTGAAGACCTGTCCTTCTCCTTCGCTGAAGAATGCGCCGATGGTTTTTTCTCCGGAATGCCCGAAAGGTGGGTTGCCAAGGTCGTGTGCAAGACATGCTGCAGCCACAATTTCATCGATATCGTTGAATTTGGCACACCAAGTTTCTCCGGAATATTTGTCGCTCAGCATTTTTGCCACTTCGCTTGCGAGCGACTTGCCTACGCTTGCGACTTCAAGGCTGTGTGTCAGCCTGTTGTGGACAAATATGCTTCCTGGCAATGGAAACACCTGCGTCTTGTTCTGTAGCCGGCGGAAAGGAGAAGAGAATATTAATCGGTCATAGTCGCGCTGAAAGTCGCTGCGGATACCGCCTTTCGTGTCTATATAGTGTTCGAGCCCCAGCCTTTTGTCGCATATCAATTTGTCCCAGTGCATGACGTGCTGAAGATTGTTGTCATTCATATACGTTAGAATATATTTTATTATTATGAGCGGCAGGTGTCACATTTGCTCTTTTGAAAAGTTCGCTTATCGTCACAAATTCATATCCTTGTTTCTTCATTTCGGGGATAATGGTTTTTAGGGCTTCGGCGGTTTGGTCGTTGCCCTCAGTGTCGTGCAGCAGAATGATGTCGCCGGGTTTCACACGAGTAAGCACACGTTTGGCGCGTTCTTCGGCATTCACCTCGGGCAGCCAATCTTCAATCATAAAACCAGATATGAAAGGAAGGTTGATGGTGGCATACATCAAGTCGTTGTATGCTATATAAGGTGGACGGAAGAATTTGGGAGCAGTGCCAGTTATTTGTTGTATGGCATGTGAGGTGTATTCCACTTCCATCCTTATTTTGTCGGCACTCAGCTTGTCCATATAAGAATGTGTTCGTGAGTGGTTGCCAAGCTCGCAGCCCTGTTTCACTGCACGGTTTATTATTGGGCGTGTATCTTTATTGATGCTTTTGCCGCATAGGAAGAATGATGCCTTTACGTCGTATTGCTTCAGCACGTCAAGAACTTTGACAGTGGTTGTAGTGTTGGGTCCATCGTCGAATGTAAGGGCTACTATTTTTTCTTGGGCATTGGCTATACCCGACAAAAGGCAATACAATGTTGCTATTATGCATCCTATAAATTTAGCAGTTTTCATATTAATATAAGTTTAGTCGCTTTCAAAGATAGAAATTTTTTAATTGATTTCATCCTGCTGCTTCAAATTTTATGCATTTTAGACCAAAATTAGTCGGGAAAGTTTATTTCTATTTATACTTATTCATGTTTTAGCTGTAGCTTTTGCTGGAATTTTCCATTTGAGTGGAGACTTTTTGGGGCATTTAGTGGTGAAAAGATTAGGGAAATGCATTCCCACAATGTAAAAATCTGTTAAAATTTGGGGCAGATTTACCGCTTCGCCGAGGAATATGCCGGAGAAGCATGTTATACAGCATAAAAAAGCAGAAAATTTT
>CAYWOC010000046.1:0-12124 GCA_964459845.1 uncultured Muribaculaceae bacterium
AAGATAACACTATTCTCCGACATCTTCCCCGCCCACCTGGAAAATCCGCTGACCCACTAAGACACACCCCCCCGGAGCAGCCCCCCACAAGATCCTAAGCATCCAGCGTCGCCACAATCACCTATTATAAAAAGTAACCTGTAAAATCGGGAGAATTTACCATCATAACAATCCAATAAAGTTGCTAAAACAAATCTGAGTGAGTCCCCGTTCTCACCAATGATATTATTTTCAAAGTTTCTTTTTTTGAATATATAAGCAACCAATCAGGAAGCACATGGCACTCCCGACATCCCAAATAATCACCAGAAAGCGCATGATCACGATTTTTTCGAGGCAACTCACCGCCAGCAGCCAACGTTGCAATAACTTCATTCAGCTTCTTCTCATCAAGCATTCTTTTTCTGGCAAGACGCAAGTCTTTCAAAAACTGTCTTGTAACCTCAATCTTGTATGCCATATCCGACAAGCTTTAAATAGTCTTCCATTGTATCACACACAATAGTGTCTCCATTCTTCACCTCATTTATGGCTTTAATAGTTGTGGCATTTGGCTTCTGTTTCAATCTGTTCACTTTCACAGAAGACACACCTTTTAGCATACCTATCGCATTCTTAACCTTCGACAATGCCGCATTGTCATCCAATGACACTATCAACTGTTCCATAGTCAAAACCTATTAATTTTTCGACAAATATAGCAACAAGTTATTAAATTCACAAATTGAGTCATCACATCAACCTACTCACATAGTAAATAAATGCACAAAATATGCGTATCTTTTTCAACATCATTCTCCACAAGGAGCCGAAGCATCCAGCGTCGCCACAATCACCGCCAAGCACAGAGAAATCAATCACGGCATATGCCCTAAAAAAATCGGGAGGACGCATCAAAAACAGCAATCTGATGTATCCTCCCAATATTTTACAAGGCGATAATTCGCTTACTTCAGTCCACGGTTTTTCAACAGCGGTTCCACTGATGGCTCATGGCCGCGGAAACGCTTGTAAAGCACCATAGGATCCTCGCTGTCGCCAGGCTCAAGAATATTTTCGCGATATGCCTTTGCCGCCTCTGGATTGAATGCCCCTTTTTCCTTGAAAAGCTCATAACCGTCGGCATCAAGCACTTCTGCCCACAAATATGTGTAGTAGCCGGCTGCATATTGCGTGTCGCCGAAGATGTGCTTGAAATATGGGCTGCGATAGCGGAATTCCACCTCATCCGGCTTACCAAGACGACGTGCCACTGAACGCTCAAATTTCTTCACATCGATGTCCTTGCAATAGTTCACCTTGTGCCACTCGATGTCGAGAAGCGCAGCTCCCACAAGCTCTGTTGTGGCAAAGCCTTGATTGAATTTCGATGAAGCGTCGAGCTTCTTCACAAGTTCGTCGGGGATTACCTCTCCTGTTTTGTAGTGTTTTGCATACACTTTAAGCAGTTCCGGCTCCATAGCCCAGTGTTCATCTATCTGCGACGGCATCTCCACGATGTCGCGGTCCACGTTAGTTCCGGCCTGTCCGCGGAATTGTGCAGTGGTGAGCATACCCTGCAATGCATGGCCAAACTCATGGAATGCAGTCTCCACCTCGTCGAGTGTCAGCAGTGAAGGCAATGTCTTTGTTGGCTTGGTGAAGTTGCCCACGTTATAGATGATAGGACGCTCGCTCACGCCGTTATAGTTATATTCGCCCTTCATCTCGCTCATCCATGCGCCTTGACGCTTGGTGCTGCGCGGGAAATAGTCGGTCATGAACACTGCGAGATGCTTCCCGGCAGCGTCCTTCACGTCATACACCTTAACCTCAGGATTATATTTAGGAGCTTTTGGCATCTCGGTGAATGTGATGCCATACAGCTTGTTTGCCATATAGAAAATACCGTTCACCACATTTTCCAGCTTGAAATATGGGCGCACATCATCCTCGCTGAAATCAAACTTCTCCTTCTTCACCTTCTCAGCATAGTAATAGTAGTCGTAAGGCGCAATCTTGAAGTTGCCTCCATGGTTGTTCACATATGTCTGCATGTCTGCCACCTCTTCTTTAACCTTGGCTACAGCAGGTGTCCAAATCTGATAGAGCAGATTCTCGGCGTTTTTCACCGTCTTTGCCATCACAGCATCCATCTGGTAGTCGGCAAATGTCTCAAAGCCGAGCAGATTCGCCTTCTTTGTGCGAAGCTCAATCAGCTTGTTGATGTTGGCTGAGTTGTTGTATTTGTTGTCGTTGCTTGCAAGTGATGTGTAGGTCTCGTACATGCGCTTGCGCAAGTCGCGGCTGTCGGCATAGGTCAATACCGCAAGCCGGCTTGGAGCATGAACTGTGAACACCCACTTGCCGCTCTTGCCGCGGCGGTTGGCTTCTTCTGCAGCTTCATCGACGGTAGTAGCAGGAATGCCCGAAAGCTCAGCCTTGTCTTCAACCACAATCTCGCTCTCGTTTGTCTCTTTCAGAAGATTCGAATTGAATGAAAGCTCATAGTTCGACATCTCTTGATTGATGTTCTTCAATGTCTCCTTGTCGGCAGTCGAAAGCAGCGCGCCGTTGCGCACGAAGTTCTTGTAATACTTTTCGAGCAGACGAGTCTGCGCTGTAGTCAAGTTGAAACGCGCGCGGTTATCATACACCTTCTTCACACGCTCGAATAGAGCTTGGTTGAGCATAAGCTCATCCGATGCGGCTGTGAGCAGCGGCAGAGCCTCGGCCGACACCTTTTCCATCTCTGGCGTGTTGTCGCTCTCGCTTAGCGCATAAAACACATAAGCCACCTTGTTGAGCAGTTGCCCGCTGTTGTCGAGGGCAAGAATGGTGTTGTCGAAGTCGGCTACGGCACGGTTGTTCACGATAGCCCACACTTCTTGATTCCGCTCTTCTATACCTGCCTTAATGGCTGGAATATAGTGTTCATACTTGATTTTACTGAATGGAGGAATCTCATACTTTGTAGTGTATGCCTCCATAAACGGATTTTTCTGAGAATTATTCATCTTCTTTGCGCCGAATGTCAGCAGTGCAGCCGCACAAACGGTAGTTACAGTTAATAAAATTCTTCGCATAATGAATTGTTATATGTTTGTTTTGTTGTTATTCCTCGAATACAAATGTCGCTATTAGCGGATAATGGTCGGAGCAATCTACCTTGCCACGCTCTATGTCCACCGCCTTGAAGCTGCCGCGATACAAGATATGGTCGATGCGGAAAAAGAAGCGGTTGCTGTGGTAGGTTATCGTCGGACCGAAGGCGCAGTCTTGATAAGCGTCGCTCATGTCGCTGCCCATCACGGTGCGGTGTGCATAGGAGTCGGGCGTGTCGTTGAAGTCGCCGCACACTATCACGTTCTCACCCGAGCGGTCGATGCACTCGCGCAGCGCATGCGCCTGAATGGCGCGCTGGCGGAAGGCTTTGGCTAGTTTCGACATCAGCGTTTCGCGCACCTCCTCTATATCTTCCATATTGCGCATTTTCTTCAGTTGCGTCAGCTTCCAGTAGAGGTCTTTGTCGGTTTCGGTCAGCCCAATCGACTCCAAGTGGCAGTTGAACACCCGTATGTGCCGTCCGTTCATGTTCACGTCGAATCCGAGGAACTTGTTGCGTCCATTCACTTCAATCGAGTCGCCGGTGCAGGTGAAAGGGTATTTCGACAGCAGCACTTGGTCGCCCATCTCATTATAATAATAAGGATACTTCGCCTTTATGTCGCCTATCCTGTCAATCACAAATTCACACCGGTCGAAGCGGTCGGCTTGCGCAGCTTCTTGAAGGCACACTATGTCGGCATCCACATTGAGGATGTAGTCGATGGTGCGGTTGGGCAGATGCCCCTCTTCCGAATAGTCGGAAAAGTTCATCACATTATATGTAAGCACCTTGAATGAGCGCGGTGCGTCGGCTCCTTTAAGTCCGCCGCCCACATTCATTGGCGACAAGGTGAGTATCGGTCCTGCCGAAGCCACCAGTGCTGCGCCCACTACGGCAGCTATCGCCCATTGGCGCATACACAACCATGCCACAAGCACGCATAGCGCCACGACGAGAACCATAGGGAAGCACAGTCCCAGCACCGACAGCTTTGCCGACGACATCGGGTCGGCAAGCCCGCCGTAGGCAGATAATATCAGCACGGCAGCCAAAACAACTGTCGCCACCGCCCCGACAAGTCGCGATACGTTCTTTATCCTCCTAATGTGTCTCATTTTGTTCCTATCTTTTTCTCTCTATATATGCTTTTTCACTTGTCGCGCATATTGCCGCTGCTGCTCACTTCAAAAAGGCGTTTCTTCTCGGCAGCGGTGAGCGACGAGTAGCCCGATTGCTTGATTTTTGCCAATATCACATCAAGGTCGGCTTCATCGGCTGCCGACATATATGGTTCATCACTCTTCTGTTGCGGCGTTTTGGGCGCATTATTGTTGAAAATAGGCTCTCCCCACGCCGTCTTGCGCTTTCTGCGTCCTGCAATCTTAACGCCCTGCAATCGGCGGAAGAAGTTCACCAAGCCATCGATAAATCCGTTTATCGGAGCTGTCAGGTCCTTGCCGCGGCGCGCAGCGTAGCCAAACGCCACCCCGACGGCAGCACCGCCTATGTGGGCTATATGTCCGCCGGCATTGCCAGAGTCGATGCTGATGAAATCTATGAATATTGTGATTATCGCCACCCACTTCAGCGACACGGCACCCACGAGCAGCAGATTGAGCTTATAGTCGGGCGCGCGCATCGCCGTGGCTGCCACCACTGCGAGTATCGATGCCGACGCTCCGAGCAGCATTCCTTGCTGTCCACTGAAATATGGAAGCAAGTTATATGCCAGCACAAACAGTGCTGCTCCGCCTATGCCTCCGAGCAGATAAAGCCCCACAAACTGGCGGGCATTGAACATCTGCATAAACAGTACGCCAAACCAGTAGAGCCACAGCATATTGAACAGTATGTGCAAGATGTCGTAGTGCAGAAACATATAGGTCACCACCGTCCAAGGCTGCACTACAATCATAGGCAGCATCGACGGCAGCTCAAGATAGCTCAAGAAGATGTCGGGACTTATCCCCATCAGCACGAGCAGCAGAGCCACCACCTTCACCACAGCAAACACTGCCACATTGATATATATGAACTTCATCGGCATCGATGCCAACGAATAGCGCACGCGCAAATCGTTAAAAGTTTTGCCCACCGGTCACTCCTTTCTTTTTCCAATACATCAATATCAGGAATCCGAAAATCATTCCTCCCAAATGTGCGAAGTGAGCCACCGAGCCTTGCCATCCGTTGATGCCGAAGAACAGCTCTATAGCTCCATATCCAAGCACCATCCATTTAGCCTTGATAGGTATAGGAATGAACATCAGGTAAAGTGGCATATTGGGGAATATCATTCCGAACGCAAGCAGGATGCCAAACACCGCGCCACTCGCGCCCACGGTGATGAACGAATTGAAGTAGTCGTTGATCATGCCGTGCGCCACCGCATATTCCACAGCCTCTGCTCCGCGCATCGCCACAAATCCGTTGGCATCTTGCAGCACGAGGGTGTTCTCCCACGTCAGCATCCACACCAGCTCCTGAACCAATGCCGCACCTATTCCGCACGATATGTAATAGAATAGAAAACGCTTCTTGCCAAGCACATTCTCAAGTATCCGCCCAAACATGATGAGCGAGAACATATTGAAAAACAGATGCGTGAAATTAGCATGGATAAACATATAGGTTATAACCTGCGCCACATTGAAGTCGCTGCCCTTCCAGTAGTGCAGCCCGAGAATGTCGTTGAGGTCGATGCCTTTCGGCCGAAGCACCGCAGTAGCCACCAGCATTATAGTATTTATTATAAGAAGATTTATCGTCACCGACGATTTCACGCTTCTCCATGAGTCACCATTGTCAATCATACTCTTTTTGTTTTAGTCAGAATTTATTCAACACATCAATTATAACGGCAAAATTAATGAAAATTGCGCCAACATAGCACTTATCACAATTAAAATATAGTTTTTTTCAGCTATAACGCCCCCAATTCAGATTTTTTCACTACATTTGCATCGTTGGAATTCAACGATAGGCTATTTATTCGAGTTATAATCTTATCTTTGAAATGCCAATATGAACGAGTGCGCTGTGTAATAACTTTGTCACTTATCATTTAGACAAAATTTGCTATTAACTTTTAATTAAATTTTTTATTAACTTGTGGAACTGAATAGTGATATAATTATTACCTGACGACTGATGATGTGGCTCGGCTTCATCATTTTGTGGTCAATGACATAATATATTTGGACTTTGTCCTTGTTTCTCGACATCTGAAAATCTCCAAAACTTTCACACACATGAGAACAAGACGACGAAGGCTCATACCTATAGTGGGTGTGAGCTGTTCGTGCTTTTCTATGTGTAGGGTATTTGGAGATGCCTCAGATGCGGAAATTCACGAATCAGCTCCACCCATTTTTTTCATTTATCATGAAGAAGTTTTTCTTTTCTCTGGTTGCACTTGTGTGTGCTGCCATGTGCTTCGCGCAGAGTTCACGTCTCGCCACTCTAAGCCACGACGGCAAAGTCACAACCTTCTATGGAGCATTCGCGCTGCGCGATGCCCACGATGCCGCATCCAATGGCGATGTCATCACCCTATCGTCTGGCACATTCAATGCGGTCAATATCAAAAAGGCTCTCACGATTCGTGGTGCTGGAATGGTGATTGACTCTGTTCACTCCACGCTCCCCACTATCATTGCAGGAGATTTCAATATCGAAATTCCCGACACCGTGTCGCAGCATCTCACCCTTGAGGGAATATATAGCAATGACTGGGTTAAATATCGGGGAACCATACAAAGTCCAAAATTTTTAAAATGCAGATTATATGTGATTTGTAGCTATAACTACTCCAATGATAACAAAATGATTAATGCCCAATTCATTCATTGCACTATCTTTAATGAGTTATCTCTAACAAATACAAGCTCTGCATCACTAATCAATTGTGTTGTTTCAGATCCATCTTGCAGCAACTCTGAGTTTACAAACTGTGTCTTAAAAAGACTCAATTTCAGGTCATCCATATTACAAAATTGCATAGTAATCAACCTCTTAGGCTATATAACATCAAATAATGTTGCATATAATTGTGTCGGAATTGGTAGCGAAAGCTTATTCAATCAAATTCCACAAAACAACACCAACAAACTTTCAACCTACGAAGAGCTGTTCAAGACTTACAGAGGTGGAGATGTCATAACCGATTCCGACAATTTTGAGCTTACCGATGAAGCAAAAAAGAAATTCTTGGGAACTGACGGCACCGAAGTGGGAATATATGGCGGTATGCTTCCTTACGACCCTACACCATCCAACCCTCAAATAACTAAATGCAATGTGGCTAAAAAATCTACTGCCGACGGCAAATTAAGCGTTGATATCGAAGTGAAAGCTGCTGAGTGATTTCTGAGACATGATTCGCACTAAATTCACAGTTTTTTTATGATTATGTTCAGGAAATTAATTACCCTTCTCATTCTAAGCCTTTCCTGCGCAGGATTGACTTATGGGCAAAGCGGATACCGGTATCGATACTGGTTTGACACCGACGACGGAGCAGCCATCGAAGGCACCTCGCCAAGTGCAGGAATACACATCGAAGCCGACATCAACCGGCTCGACGAGTCGCTGCACGTCATCAATATCCAAGTGGGCGACAGCACGGGATGGAGCGCACCCACTTCACGATACTTCATAAAAGCCGCCACTGCTGACAAGCAGTTGCAGACATATTACTGGCTCGACGAATACGACAATAAGCGCGAGCAGTTGCCGACATCTGCCAGCAAGATGGAAATAGATGTGGCAGCAGTACCCGACGGATTCCATATTCTGCACTTCCAAGCCGTCAGCAGCATGGCATCAGCTCCTATTTCAAGGATGTTCATAAAGACTCCGCAGACCGAGCGCATCGGCGAGATGACATGCTTATGCTCGGTGGATGGCAAGCCTTTCATGCAGGACAATGTGCCTTCTGAGGGCGGCATCATCAATTGGAAGCTGGATGTATCCCAGCTCGAACAAGGTATGCACCAGATTCAGGTGCAGGTAATCACCCCGAGCGGTGCAGCTTCCGATGTGTATAACAGCTTCTTCTTCCGCACAACCAAACCGGCAGAAATCAACGACATGAAGTTTATCTACAATGTGGATGGCGGTAGTTTCAAGGAAGGCATAGGAGGCGGAAGCAATGGAGTGTTTCACTTCGACGTTGATGTGTCGAGCCTGAACGACGGCTTGCACAGCCTGCACTATATGCTGATAGGCGACAATGGCAACTCCACCGTGGCTAAGACCGCTTATTTCGTGAAAACGCCTGTTGGCGGAGACGGGATCGACAGTTACCGTTATTGGCTGAACAACAACACTGCCGGCATCACGACCGTGAAGCTCGACAAGCGCACCTCGCCATATTCGCTCGTCAAGCTGCTGCCGGTGACTTCAGAGCCTATACGCAGCGAGTGCTTCCACTTTGAGATGGCTGACGGCGCAACGCCTACCATTTATGCTAAAAATGATATTCATTTTCAGTTTATTGATGCGACCACGCGAGTTGCCGAGGTGCATAAGCAGTACATCGACTACAATGTCAGCAAAAAAGTTGCCGACACAACACCGCTCGCTGCCACTCAGACATTTGAGCGACCCGAGGAAAATGGGATAAAGTGGTTCACATTTGAGGCTGAAAAGGGCGATACTGTGGCATTCCGCAGCAGTCAGGCGACATCGCTGCAAGTGTATGCGCCAAGCGGGAAAGAGCTGTATTCGGCATCAGCCGACAAATCAATCACATTCGGAGGCTGCCACACTTGGGAAAGCGGATTGCACTATGTGGCAGTTCATGATGTGACCGGCTCGCGCTCAAATGTCACACTCGACTATATGCACATGGACAAATATGATGTCGTGGATCAAGACGTGAGAGTGGTGGGCAACGGCGGCGCAAGCACAATCACCTTCAAGGGCAATGGCTTCAACAACCTTTACGCTGTAGATTTCATCAACAGCTCGAATGACACTATTCGCGCAATCAATATAACACATATAACTGATGCAGAATTAAGTGTAACCACAGATTTCAGTGCTGCACGCTTAGGCTACTATAATGCTATATTCCACTTTACGGAAGATGTTAAAGAAATATCTTCATCAATACTTCTGGAAGAGCCAAAAGACATCACATTGTCATCAAAGGTTACCTATCAGCCCACATTCTTAAAAAGCAGCGGTAAAACAATTTATACCGTCAGCATAGAAAACAAGGGCAATATGACTTCCTACAAAACGCCTATTTATATTTATGTATCGTCTAAAAATCCATCCGACATATCAAAAATTGAACTCGACGGGTTGGATTTGCCAAAGATTTATGACTACATACGCACCGATAGCCTAACCTCGGCTGATTGGAAGTGGTTGAAAGGTATCCAAGACAAAATTGGAGATTCTCATTATTTCATAGGGGGAATGAAAAAAAACGAGGGGTCAAATGACAGCATTTATGCCTGTTCCAACTATTTTTTCACTAACATTGCACCTCTGAAAAATAAGACATTTACAATTACTGTCTATACGACAAGCCCTGTAGAAGTTTGGGTGACTACAGCTAACACAAATATAGCACTTACAGATTTTTCCAATCACAAAGTTGAATCTTTTAATAAACGGACAAAATCAGCCAAAGACAGCTATTGCTGTGTCAAAGAAAGGATTGAATGTATAGCATCAATCACATCAGATATTGCCACGATTGCTAACTTTATCGGAGAAAATACAGCTACAGCTATTGCTGATTGCGTCGCCAGCACATTGGATGCTACTATATCTTGGGCTGGCACAATTATGTGTGACGACAAAAATGCTGAAAAGAATTTTTGGGATAAAGTTAATGACCGCGTTAATTCAACATCGATAATCGGAACCATATCTTCATGCGCTTCAAAATTTCTTCCTATGAAACAATGGACTGCATTGAAAAAGGCTCTTGACAGAATCGGCTCTGTAACCGGCAACTCAAGTTTTGCATTTGGATTAGGAATAAATCATGCTAATTGCATAAGAGCGTTCCTTGAACAAAAGCCGAACTGCCCTCCGATTCCTCCAGGTGGTGGAGGCTCGAATCCTGTCAATTCGATGGATCCAAACGACATCTATGGCTACCTGTCGGAAGCGGGCAGCAAGTTCATTTCCGACACTGTTCAAAATGTGAGCTACAGAATCGAATTCGAGAACGACACGGCATTTGCCACGGCTTCGGCTCATGTGGTGGAAATCCAGAACAAGCTCGACAGCCGGCACTTCGACTTGAAGAGCTTTGCACCCACAAGCATAAAGATTGGCGACAAAGTTGTATTGCTGGATGGAACGCCCAACTTCATTAAGACTATCGACATGCGCCCCGACATAGATGCAATCGCCCAAGTGGAGGGCAAATACAACAGTAGCGACGGGACTGCCACATGGCTGCTCACTTCGCTCGACCCGATAACGATGGAGCCGACCGACGAGGTTGTGCAAGGATTCTTGCCCATAAACTTCGACGGCACTTCGGGAATCGGAGAAGTGGCGTATGACATAGCCTTGAAAAAGGGTCTTGCTGACGGCACCGAAATTCCTAACCGTGCTTCAATCATATTCGACAGCAACGATCCTATCGAGACCCCCACATGGATAAACATAGTTGATGCCATTGCTCCCGAAAGTAAAATCTCGGAAGTGGCACAAAAGAACGACAGCACGGTGACCATATCATTCGGTGGCTCCGATGCTCGCTCGGGCATTTGGAAATATGAAATCTATGCCCAGTATGGCAAAGACTCTTCTTGGGACAAAATTGCCACTTGCAGTGCCGACTCAAGCTATATCGACTACATTGTATATAACGGCATCGACTACGGCTTCTGCGTGCTTGCCACCGATTCTGCCGGGAATGTGGAGAAAAAGCCTATGCAGCGTGAAGGCTCGTTTGTAATGGTGAAACTCGGTGATGTGAATTGCGACGGCATAATCAACACTCTCGACGCAAGCCTCACAATAGCCTATTACATCAACCCTGCAACGCCAATTCTTACAATGGCTGCCGATGTGAACTGCGACGGCAAAATCAATTCGCTCGACGCTACGCAGATATTGCAGATGTACATCTCGGACGCTATCAAAAAGGCAAAAATTATACTTCCAAAAAGAGAACGATTAAAAACTATTAAACACAACAGACAATGAAAAAAGTATTTTTATCAATCTGCCTTATGCTCCTGACCATTGTCGGAGCAAAGGCTCAATCGGAGACACTGAAAGTGTGGCTCGACGACAATGTGACTTTTACCGCCGACGGCAAAACGGTTTCCTACCTTCACCTTTATGAGAATGACGGCGACCAAGGCTACACATCGTTCAACATGAGCCTATTTGTACCAAAAGGCATTCACATCAATCAAGTGAAGCAAGGTCGTGATGTGGTGAATGATATCACTTTGAGCGAAAGAGGCACCAACACCCACATGATTGTATGCAATATGCCGAGCGACACACTGCTGAAAGTGGCAAGCATCTCCACATTGAACCAAGACCTATACAACGACGACGAGAACGGAAATCCGCTCGACTTGGTCTGGACCATAGGGCTTGTAGCCGACCCGACAATGGTCAATGGCGACTACGAGGTGAGAATGGTAGCAGACGATTTGGTGTTCAATATGAAACAAGGCGACACCTATGTTTCTTCGGTAATCAAAGAAGATGTGCTCTGCACATTCACCATCACCGGTGGAGTAATATCATCTGTCAGTCTTCCTGAGACCGATAAAAAAGACCTTGATTTGTATGACTTAAGCGGACGAAAAGTAAAAAATCCCACTCAGCATGGCATATACATCGAAGGTGGAAAAAAAGTAGTCAAATAATGATAACTTAATAGTTGCTAATTATTATATCGTCAGGCTCTGATTGCTGTTGAAGCAATTAGAGCCTTTTTTCACATCACCACAACTACTGCCGTCTGACCCAAATTTCAGCATTTTCACTGTAAATTCCAAAACGAAGTGCACACTTTCGGTAAAAAAAATATATGAAAAA
>CAYWOC010000047.1:0-11558 GCA_964459845.1 uncultured Muribaculaceae bacterium
TTTTATGCTGTATAACATGCTTCTTCAGCACATGCCCCGGCAGAGCGCAAATTTAACCCCGAATTTTAACAGATTTTTGCACTCTATGAGCCGTTTTTCGAGCCGTCATCATACCCCAACAAGCAAAATCAAGCACCTGCCGAGACGAAATTTCTCCGCAATGAGACTAAATTCCGCCGCCGAAGCCGATATTCCCCGCACCGAAAAGCGGAAAATATCCAGCCAAGAGCAAAAAAATCCCGCACCAAAGGACAAAAATTCCACCACCCCAGATGCTAAAATCCACAATCTTCCCCCAAAAAGGCTGAAAAATTCCACAAGATACGGCAAATATGTCCCCTCGAAAAATCCAAATTCTCCAAAATTCGGCTACAATTCACACAAAATTCCTGTTTCATTTTAGCTGCTTAAAAAAATTTTCTATCGTGACATAAAATTTTCAATAATATATTGAACTACGTTCAAAACCCATCAAAACCGACCCATTTATTAGCGGTTTAATATTTTTATCTTTAATTAATAATGTAGTTAATGACTTTTTTACCTAATTTTGTCGCCGAAAATTGAATTTTGGAAATAGACATGACAAAGAATTTAGTAATAGTGGAGTCTCCTGCCAAAGCGAAAACGATAGAACGTTTCCTCGGCAGCGACTACAAGGTTATGTCGAGTTACGGACACATCCGCGACTTGCACAAAAAGGATTTTAGCGTAAATATAGATAAAGGCTTTGAACCTATATATGAAATACCCGACGAGAAGAAGGAACTTGTGAGCAAACTGGAAAAAGAGGCAAAGAATGCCGATATGGTGTGGCTCGCATCCGATGAAGACCGCGAGGGAGAAGCTATTGCTTGGCATCTTTATGAAGTGCTTGGCTTAAAACCAGAGAACACGAAACGAATAGTGTTTCACGAAATCACCAAGACGGCAATTTTTCACGCCATCGAGAATCCACGCAACATCGATATCAATCTCGTTGATGCCCAGCAGGCTCGGCGCGTACTCGACCGCATAGTGGGCTTCGAGCTTTCACCTGTGCTTTGGCGGAAAATCAAACCAGGATTGTCGGCTGGACGCGTGCAGAGTGTGGCAGTAAGGCTCATCGTTGAGCGTGAAAAAGAAATCAACAATTTCAAGAGCGAGGAATACTACCGCGTAGTGGCACAAATGAAGCCTGAAGGCAGCGACACCATCGTCAATGCCGAGCTATCAAAGCGTCTAAAAACCGAAGAAGAAGCTCAGGCTTTTCTTGAAGACTGCAAAACTGCTCACTTCAATGTGGGCAACATTGCGGTAAAACCTGTGAAAAAATCTCCGGCACCACCATTCACCACTTCGACTTTGCAACAGGAAGCCTCGCGGAAACTCGGTTTCACGGTGTCGCAGACTATGATTGTGGCCCAAAAGCTATACGAATCGGGATATATAACTTATATGCGTACCGACTCGGTCAATCTCTCAAGCCTCGCCATAAGCACGATTAGCGACGAAATCAAGAACAACATAGGAGAAGCATACCTGAAAGTGCGCAAATACCACACAAGCTCCAAAGGCGCACAAGAGGCTCACGAAGCAATTCGCCCAACTTATATCAACAACCACGAAATCAACGGGACTGCTCAAGAAAAGAGGCTATACAATCTTATATGGAAAAGAACAATAGCCTCGCAGATGTCGGACGCAATCCTCGAACGTACTAATGTGGATATTGACATCGACAATCGCCCAGAGACATTCAACGCCACTGGTGAGGTAATTAAATTCGACGGTTTCCTGCGCGTGTATATCGAATCGACAGATGACGAAAATGCCGACAATTCCGATGACAGCAACCTGCTGCCTACAATGTCATGCGGAATGAAGATGAATGCCGAATCGGTGACTGCCACTCAACGTTTTACGCAGCAACCTCCTCGCTACACCGAGGCCTCTCTCGTCAAGAAGCTGGAAGAACTGGGTATAGGACGACCTTCAACCTACGCTCCTACCATATCCACCATCCAAAACCGTGAATATGTGACAAAGGGCGAGAAAAAGGGCGAAAGCAGATCTTATAAAATCTTGTCACTAAAAAACGGCAAAATCAGCAACAGCTCGAAAACCGAGATTGCCGGCTCTGACAAAGGCAAACTCATACCTACCGATACTGGCGTGATTGTGAATGACTTTCTTGAAAAGTACTTCCCCAAAATCATGGACTATAATTTCACCGCAAAAATCGAGGAAGACTTCGATGACGTAGCAGAAGGTGAGATGAAGTGGAATGACAGCATCGCCAAATTCTACACAACTTTCCATCCTAATGTCGATGAAGTGGCACATTTGCGGCTTGAACATAAGGTGGGAGAACGTATTCTTGGCAACGACCCCAAAACAGGCAAACCTGTGTCGGTGAAAATCGGCAGATTCGGTCCGCTCGTGCAGCTCGGCAGCACCGACGACTCCGAAAAGCCGCAATTCGCATCGCTGCTCAAAGACCAATCAGTCAGCACAATCACACTTGAAGAGG
This sequence comes from uncultured Muribaculaceae bacterium, assembly GCA_964459845.1. Taxonomy (GTDB): domain Bacteria; phylum Bacteroidota; class Bacteroidia; order Bacteroidales; family Muribaculaceae; genus CALZFJ01. The sequence goes on from CAYWOC010000047.1 coordinate 2,513, forward strand.
CTCTGAAACTATTCGATATGCCTCGCCACCTCGGCGACTTTGAAGGGACAGAGGTCACTGTGGCAATAGGGCGTTTCGGTCCATACATAAAGCACGCCGGCAAATTCGTCTCTATCCCGAAAGACATGTCGCCACAAAGCATCACGCTCGATGAAGCTGCCGAACTTATAATGAAGAAGCGCGAAGAGGATGCAAAGAAAATTGTAAAGACATTTGCCGAAAGCCCAGAAATGGAGATACTGAATGGAAGATATGGAGTATATATATCCTACAAAAAGAGCAATTACAAGATTCCTAAGGGAACGGATGCAGCAGGTCTTTCCTACGACGATTGTATGAAAATCGTTTCCGACGAAGCCAACGCTCCTAAAAAGAGCCGCACACGCCGCACTGCCAAGAAATAAAGCTGGCACACGACTTGCGCACGACGAGTTGCTCCATTGGCTAAACCGCTACCCCGATTCAGTCATCAGAGAGTATCCCAACCAATGGGAAAAATTCGGAAAAGAGAATATAGAAAATCCTGCCCAAAGTTTGGACAGGATTTTATTTTTCCTTATTTGTTAGATTACCTTGATATCCTAATGAGTTGTTTCCGACTTAGGCTCAAGCACTTGACGCAAATGCGATATTATGAGTTGCGGTGATATGCCTTTCAGGCAGAAATAGTCGCCATTCATACAGGGCTTGTTGCCGAAAACCGAACACGGACGGCAAGCCATATTCAACTGCACTGCATTCCGCTCATCTTGATGCCATCCTAAAAATCCGCAATATGGATGAGTAGCTCCCCACACCGACACCACTGGCACTCTCACGAGCGAGGCAAGGTGCATATTTGCCGAATCCATCGACAGCATAACATCGCAATGGCTCAGCAGTGCCAACTCCTTCGGGAAGCCATTACGCTTTTCGGCAAGCGATGTGACCGAATCATATTTTTCAGCCCAGTCATGAAGCGCCACACGCTCCTCATCGCCAGCCCCAAACAAAAATATGCGTGTATGCTTCCAAGTCGAGACCTCAGCCACCACCTTTTCCATCAAATCGAGAGGATATATTTTCCCTTTATGCTTCGCAAACGGAGCTATGCCAATCCATCGCTCTCCTTGCTGCTTAGGAGCGGATATATCGGAAAAATCCGACCATTCGGCAGCCGCATCACCATATAGCGACACAAACGTACTCTCAAATGAGAATCCCATGCGATGGAACACTTCTCGATAGCGGGCTCGCGACGAGATGAGCGGCAGCATACGCTTATTGTGCTTGCGAGTGAGCGCACGCTTGCCAGAACGTCCTTTCTTCAACCGCTTGCACGGGACTCCCGAAAGACGCAAAAAGAACGCCAACAGCCAAGTGCGAAGCACGTCATGCAAATCGACAAAAGCATCTACGCAGTACTCTCTCATCAAGTCATCTTTCAGACGCTTTATGCCAGCCACCCCATGATATTTCACATTTGTATCCACACCGACAACAACCAGATTGCTTGGTGCATTGATAAAAAGTGTGGAAGCCACCTGCTGCGTAATCATAATAAACCGCGTGCCGGGATTGGCTTTGCACACAGAATACACCACAGGCACAGTCATAGCGACATCACCGAGAGCCGAAAACCGAGCTATCAGCACATTCTTGTATTTTACGGCCGCCGCAGTTGTCGTCGCCATGCTGTCGCTATTTTTTGCCATAAAGGACAGGATTGGTTGCAGGATCGTTATACATCTTCATCTGTCGATACACTTTCATATATTTCCTGCCAGCCTCAATGTCGGCAAGGAGCTGGTCGATAGCTGCAGATAGATCCACTCGCTGTTCGAGCAGGACGTCAAGTTTCGCGCGGCAACGTGCTATATGCTCGGCATCGGCATCCTTGCGCTCCACCTCCTGCTGCATATGATATATCTTCAAGGCAAGAATCGACAGGCGGTCGATAGCCCAAGCCGGACTTTCTGTATTGATAGTGGCATCGGCGTTAGGCTTCACATCCTTATATAAATCGCGGAAATAGCTGTCGATTTTCTCTACAAGGTCGGTGCGGTCCTGATTGGAGCGGTCGATGCGGCGTTTCAACTTCAATGCCGCAACTGGATCGATGTTCGGGTCGCGGATAATATCCTCAAGATGCCACTGAACGGCATCTATCCAGTTTTTTTCGGCAAGTTCTGCTTCTATTGAGCCTTCAGCATATTGTTGTTGGAAAACAGCATCCACATCATCTGTGACATGATATGCCACTGTGGTATCCCAGAAAATCTTATTGCATTTCTCGGCGAAAGTCATAAATCTTAAAATCTCTTTTTTTTAATTATTATAATGTCATATATATTTCACAAACCTAATAATATTTATCCAATCTCACAAATAAAACCCGAAAAATTTGCCGAAAGTTCCTGAAAAGTTGCGGCAAGTTAGCCAAACGGCAGCATTCAGCCAATCCCTACGGGCTTTTCCTATGCACGACATAGGCCAACAGCGACGCATGCACACGGAATCTTCGCATCGGTCCACAACTCTGCCACTACCGCAAAAAATGTGGCGACGCAGAATACACTACGTCGCCACAACATATAATGCATATAAATACAATGCTTTTTTACTTCACAAATTTGAATGTCTTCAATGTGCCGTTTACCGCCACGGTGATGATATGCATTCCGCGAGAAAGTTCAGCAAGCGATACCTCAGCGGCATCCACATCTCCTTCAAGAAGTGTCTGCTCGGCTGTTCCAAGCATCGAATAAGCCTTAACCACCACATAAACAGCCGATGGAGCCGAGATTACGACCTTAGCATCTGCACCGGTGACGAGTGTAACCACATCACTTGACACTACGTCAGCAATGCCCGAATTTTGCGAGCTATAAACGAAGCTTACAGGTGTGCTGTAGCTTGTGTAAAGGACATTGCGCTCAGAATCATAGTAAGATGCGCGGGCGCGGGCATAGTATGTCTTGCCGTCGGCGAGCAATGAGCCGCCTGTTTTTATCTCATTAGCCGCCTTTGATGACTCGAATGTGAACTCTGGCATAGTCTCAATGTAGCGGGTACGGCCCCAAGAAGTGGCTGAAGTAGAAACCTCAATCGTTACATTTCTCACAGCAGGATCAGCAGCCACACCCAACTTATTGTCAGCAAACACTGTCGCTCCATCATTTGCAGGACAAGTGAATGTAGGCACACTTGCCACAAGAGCATCGGTAGTGAACGATGAAGTGTGCGAATATTTGCCATTCATCTTCACGCGGATATAATATGGAGTGATGCACTGCAATTTCAACGCTGGCACGTCGGCGCTGCCTGTGGCAGACTCTGCCGAGAACACTATGTCATTGAAATCGGCATCGTTGGCAATCTCCACAAGCGCAGGAGTTGTGCCGTCAGCCAAATTCCATGTGGCGGTGAATACCGGGTTCACTCCGGCTGCACCATTAGCTGGATAAGTTATCGTCAGAATCTGCGGGATGAATGTCCTGAACTCCGACACTCCATCGTTGTATTCAGGAGCGCAAGCACGAACTCGCCAGTACACTTTCTCATCATTGGTCAGATAATCGATGAACGATGGAGAAGAGATTGAAGTATTTTTTGAGCTGACAGTCTTGATTATATCCTTAAATTCGGCATCACGAGCCAAATCCACAAAATATACAGTGGCATTATCGACAGCAGTCCAGCTCAAATCAAACGGGTCTTGAACCTTAACGCCATCTGCCGGCAATGAGATTACCGGAGCTGCAAGCGACTTAGTAGGAACAACATCGTAGAAAGCTGGCTCATATTCATTGCCTACACGGTCATACACGCATACCGCATATTTATATCCCGCAAGATATTCGCTCGGGATCTCAAATGAATTGGTGTAGGTCACTCCGACAAGAGCCTCCGCACCCTTAGCGAAATCTGCATTTGGAGTGCTGTTTGGCACAGCATACACAGTGTAGCGCACATTGTCGTAGGCATCCCACTTCAGCATATCGCCTTCTCGGGTCAAGTTCTTGATTGCGCCCGGATTGTTGCCAGTCTTCCATGTCATTGCAGGGACAAGCGACTTGCAAGTGTAGGTGGTGCGTTTCAAGTAGTGCGCAAACGACTCATTCTTGCCAGTATTTCCCTTTCGGTATAGATATTTGGCAGAATAGAAAATAGAGCCTGGGGCATTGTCGAGCGAACTTGTGCGGTTTAGCTCTATCTCATTGGCATATTCGCTGTATTTCGTGTTGTTTGGCCCGCTTGCTTTCACATTAATCATCATGCGCTCCACGTCAGAAGCCTCTGGAGCGTTGCTTGATGTAGTCAATGAAGTAATTGAATGCGATGAATAGAAGTGACGGCCGAAATGGTTTGCCACCTCGCTCCACCATGGAGCTATCTTCTCATAGTTTGTGGTGTTGCCTATTGTCCAGTAGATTTGCGGTGAAATGAAGTCAATAGACTTGTCATTAAGCCAAGCGATAGGGTCGGAATAAATTCCGTTATATTGCCAGTCGCTGCCCGATGGGCATGGATCGATACCATATTTTTTTGCTACCGAAGAGCTTGTACAAGCCACACCGGCAGGACTAATACCGAAGCGCACCCATGGTTTCACAGTCTGAATCATACTATATACCGACTTGACCATGCGGTTCACGTTGTCGCGTCGCCAGTCGCCAAGCGAAAGAGTACCGCCGGCATTCTTATATGCAGAATAGAGGTCGGCATCATCCGAATCTTTTGTCCCTTGAAGATAGAAATAGTCATCATACAGGATGCCATCCACATCGTAGTTTGTCACGATTTCACGGCAAACGTCGGTGATGCGCTGTATCACCTCCTCTTTCCCAGGGTTCAAAATCGAAGCTTCATTCACATCGATAAGCCAATCAGAGTGCTGCTTACGATAGTTTGTCGGATCATCGTTCCATTGACCGATTTGGCTCTCATAACGGTAAGGGTTGATCCACGCATGGCACTCCATGCCGCGCTTGTGGCACTCCTCGACGACGAATGCCAATGGGTCATAACCGGGATCCATGCCACGAGTTGCCACAAGATCCGACGACCAAGGCTCATACGATGATTTGTACATAGCATCGCAACGGCTACGCACTTGGAAATTAACAGCATTCATATTATTTGCCGCCATTGAGTCGAGAAGCTCAATCATCTCCTGTTTCTGCTTGGCAATCTGCGTTGCATCGCCAGATTTGGTGATTACAGTCTGTGGCCAGTCAAGTCGCCACACGGTTGCAACCCAAGCAGAACGTATTTCCTGCTTCGGTGTGGAATAGATTGTTGCTGCCATCATCTGCAAAGGCAAAGCTAATATTGCAGCCGCAGCAACAAGACATTTAGATAATAGTTTCATTTAGATATTATTATATTAATTTGAATTATCTTGCTGTTTTTTAGTGTCTGTGTGCAAAGATAGGGATAATTCATTTAATTTCACCTTTTAAGCGACAGGAAAAATTCCAAAACAATGTATAAGACACTGAAAATATGTTAATCCATTCCAGGACTATTTATTAACACATTCTGATTCTAATAATTTTGCCAAGCTCAATATATTAATTACCTTTGCATATACATTTACAGGCTATATTAAACCAATTAACCTACAATATGATAGATTTCACACCGTTAGTTAGACCAATATTCAGCAGCCGGATACAGGAGTCTGCAAGATTTATCGACCACGGCGACAGCGTGCAGCGTGAGCAGCTCGATGAACTGCTGCAACAAGCTTCGCGCACTGAAATGGGCACCAAATATGGCTTCGGAGAGCGTGGAGGATTGTCATATCAAAAATTTGCCGAGCGAGTGCCGCTCCACAGCTACGAAGACCTGCGCTCCGATATAATGCGCATGGTGCGAGGCGAGAAGAACGTGCTGTGGCGAGGTGTGGTGAAAAACTTCGCACAATCATCCGGCACAAGCGACGGACGCAGCAAATATATCCCAATAAGTCCCGAATCATTCAAGAAATGCCATTATAAGGGCGGAAGCGATGTTGTGGCTCACTATCTGAACATCAACCCCGAAAGCCGAATCTTCTCTGGCAAAGGCTTTATCCTTGGCGGAAGTTTCGCCAACAAGCTCAATCTGCCGCACGGCGTGAATGTGGGCGATCTGTCGGCAAACCTCATCGCCAACATCAATCCCATTGTGAACCTTGTGAGAGTGCCGAGCAAGCGCATCGCACTCATGGAAGACTGGGCAAAAAAGCTCCCGGCACTTGTGGAAGCGAGCCTGAAAGAAGACATAACAAACATATCGGGTGTGCCATCGTGGTTTCTTACGGTACTGAAAGGTGTGGTTAAGCGTGCCGGGACAACATGCATACACGATGTGTGGCCTCATCTCGAAGTATTCTTCCACGGAGGCATCAGCTTTGAGCCTTACCGCAACGAATATGCCCACATCTGCGACCCTGCACGGATGCATTACCTTGAAACATACAACGCTTCCGAGGGCTTCTTTGCCGTGCAGTCTTCTTGGGACACAAATGCAATGCTCCTCCTGCTCGACCTCGGCGTATTCTATGAATTTATTCCTATCGATGACATCGACAGCTCTTCGCCCCGCGTGCTGCCTATATGGGAAGTGGAAAAGGGCAAGACCTATGCACTCATCATCAGTGCCAACAATGGGCTGTGGCGATACAAGATAGGCGACACAGTGCGCATCGAGCAGACCGCACCAGTGAAAATAAAGATTGCAGGACGCACCAAGAACTTCATCAACGCTTTCGGCGAGGAGCTTATGGTGTATAACGCCGATGAAGCATTGAAACGCGCTTGCCGCGACACGGGTGCCATGATATCAAACTATACTGCGGCCCCGGTATATGCGCAAGGCAGCAACCACGGGCATCATGAGTGGCTCATTGAGTTCAACTGCCGACCTATCGACATGGTTGCTTTTGCCCAAATTCTTGACAAACACTTGCAAGAAGTGAACTCCGACTATGCGGCAAAACGCTACAAGAGCATATTCCTCGACTGCCCAACTATTGTGGAAGCCCGCAGCGGACTTTTCGACCAATGGCTCGGAAGCACAGGCAAGCTCGGCGGACAGCGCAAGATTCCGCGCCTGTGCAACGACAGGCATATCATTGATGATATGCTGAAATTCAACGTTTAGAATAATCTCTGCTTTAATAATCAACAAAATAAAAAATATAATATTTATGTTTTCACGATTCGCATCTTTATTTATGCTGCTAAGTATTGCACTGGCAGCGTCGGCAAAAGCTCCTAAGTATGTGTTTTATTTCATAGGCGACGGCATGGGGCTTGGACATGTACTCACTACCGAGACCTACTATCGCACTGTACTCGGCAAAGACGACCACATCACGATGCTGAAATTCCCAGTGACATCGGTGGCTCTGTCATACTCGGCAAGCAGCAAAATCACCGACTCTGCCGCTGCGGGCACCGCCTTATCCACAGGAAAGAAGACCAACAACTCTATGCTCGGCATGACTCCCGACAGCCTGCCATGCTATAGCATAGCCAAAAATTTCAAAGACAAGGGATATGGAGTGGCAATAGCGACTTCGGTACCTATCGACGATGCCACTCCCGGAGCATTCTATGCCCATGTGCCTACACGAAAAATATTCTACGAAATCGGCTTAGACTTGGCTAAAAGCGGATACGACATGTTTGCCGGCTCGGTGCTTCGAGGCCTTAAAGACAAGCAGGGCAATGAGACCGACTTGATGAAAACTATCAAGAAAAGTGGCTACACGGTGGTGACCGGGGCTGCCGAATATGAGAAAAACAAGAAAAAGAAAAAGATTCTGCTGCTCAACGGAGACAAGACCATTCAGCACAATGGGTACACCATCGACAGCGTTGCCGAGAATCTCAAGCTCCCTTATGTGACACAATCCTGCCTCAACCACATGAATATGGTGTCGCCAGATAAATTCTTCATGATGATTGAAGGCGGAAACATCGACTGGGCAGCCCACGCCAACGACGCTGGTGCTGTCGTGAAGGAAATCCTCAACTTCAACGAGGCAATCGACATAGCCTATAAATTCTATCAGCAGCACCCTGACGAGACTCTGATTGTAGTGACTGCCGACCACAACACCGGCGGTATGGCACTGGGTGTGGCTGGCGGTCCTCGCGAAGTGAACCTGAAAAATTTCGACTACCAAAAGATTTCAATCGAAATGTTCCAGTCGAAATGCAAGGAATGGCTCAATAGCGGAAAAGACATGACTTGGAATGAAATGCGCGACTTCTTGAAGGCAAATCTCGGGCTATATGGCGCAATAAAAGTGAGCGACCAGAATGACCGCCTAATCCAAGACAAGTTCCACAAGACTTTCATCGACAAGCGAAGCAGCGACACCAAGACACTCTACACCACATATAATGAATTTGTGGCAACAGTCTTCAACGTACTTGACCACATAACAGGCATCGGCTGGACCACAAAGAGCCACACAGGCGACTTCACCCCGGTATATGCAATAGGTTGCGGCGCCGAAAGATTCAGCAACTTGAACAACAATATCGACCTGCCACGAAAAATCGCTGAAATAGCCGAGATAAAATAGCAAATTCCACGGTTTTCATCCGGTAACAGCAAACGCCCCTTGGAGCATAGATATTCCAAGGGGCGTTTGGCATATTATCATCTCAGTTTCATCTCTATACATCGTCACCGAACAAATCCATAAGACCACAAGCTTCCTCCCATACACTTTCGTCCGGGCAAAACGTGAATCTTCCAATAGCCAGCTTTACAGCTTTAGTGATTTCATCTGACTGTTTTGCCGAAAGACCATTATCCTTTCTATTCGCAACGAAATATGCGAGCTTTTCAACTATTTCAGCCGACTCCACATATGCTCCAGCATTGAAGGCATTGTCTGCAATGCGAAGAAGCTCTTTTGCATCTTTGTAAGTCATATATATCATCACTAATACACTCTTAATAGATATTTTTTTTAGGGGGGGGACTTCTCAAATTTGGGAATAAAAAAAGGTTTCAACTGCGGAGTTGAAACCTGATAGAGCGGAAGACGAGGCTCAAA
>CAYWOC010000048.1:0-11372 GCA_964459845.1 uncultured Muribaculaceae bacterium
ACACTTTTTTGTCATATCTTTGTATAAGATAGGCTGCGCCTCAGCATAATATTCAAGCAAACTTGATATTCTGCATTCGGTTTGCACTATCTTTGCGTAAAATGGATACTGTAATATAAACCTATAAATAAAACAACTATGAACAGAAAATTACTCTTATTTGCCATTATGGCATTCGTGGGTCTGCTTGCTGCTGCTCAGCCTAAGCATGAGGTGCGTGCCGTGTGGCTAACTACCAACAGCAGCCTCGACTGGCCAAGCAGCTACAACCAGACTGCGCAGAAGTCGGAACTTGTATCTATTCTCGACAAACTTGAGGCTGCTAATTTCAACACAATCTTGCTGCAAGTGCAGGTGAAGGGCGACGTGCTTTGGGATTCGTCTTATCAGCCGTCGATGGCTAATTTCACTGGAAGCGGCAGCCGCAATCTTGACTGGAATGTCTGCAAATATGTCATCGACGAGTGCCATAAGCGACACATGGAATGCCACGCATGGATTGTGCCTTACCGCGTAGGCACTAAGAATGAGGCTAACCGCTATGCAAGCAATCCGCGAAAGCATGTGGTGCTGACCCATCCTGAATGGTGTGTGGAATATTCGGGTGCATATTATCTCGATCCTGCGCTGCCAGAGGTGAGGCAGTATCTGCTTGATGTGTATCGTGAGCTTATAACCAATTACGACTTTGACGGGACAAATTTCGACTATACGCGCTATCCTACGACTTCATTGACTGGATTTGACGACAGCGAGTCGTATGCCAAATATGGCAACGGACAGGACAAAGCCGACTGGCGGCGCGAGAATATAAACAAGTTCACCCACGCTTTCTATGATATGGCTAAGTCGATAAAGCCCGGCATCAAAGTGGGCAGCGCGCCTATAGGCACATATCAGAATGCTCCGGGATACGGCAATTCCACTGCTTACGGCCTGTATCAAGACCCTATCGAATGGATGAATGCCGGCAAGCATGATATTGCTTTCCCGCAGCTCTACTGGAATGAGCGTTATGGCTATACTCCGCATTTGCAGATGTGGGCGGAAAAAGCCAAAGGTCGCCACATCGTGGCTGGACTTGCTCCTTACAAAATGGGAGATTCTAATAACTGGGACGTGTCGGAGGTGACAAACCAGATAGAGGTGGCGCGCAACACCGAGGATGTGCGTGGCGTGTGCTTCTTCCGCGTTGCGCATGTGATAGGCACTAATAATGCCAAGTATCAGCAACTGTACTCGCAGCTATGCGACAATTATTTCAAGTATCCGGCAAATATCCCGCCTATGGATTATAACGGTGTAACGGAGCCTGCCGCTCCGGCAAATGTGACGGCTGTGATTGCCGATGGCAAGTGCCGCATTGCGTGGGATGCGCCGCAGGCTGATGCGGAATCTGCGCCTGTCAAGTACTACTGCGTGTATCGTGCAAGCCGCGCGGCTGATATTACCAACATCAAGAACTGTATAGGTCATTATATTACCGACAACAGCTTCACATTCGATACCGATGCTCAAGGCATGGATTTGGCCGTGACAGCATTCGATGCAAATTATTATGAGAGCAGCCCGGTGTTCATCAAGGCTTCGGGAGTGGAGGATGCGCTTGTTGCCCGCAAGCTGACAATCACAGGTGAGGCAATCGAGGTTGAGCTTGACGGCGAGGTGGCAGAAGCTGCTGTCGTGAATGCTCAAGGACAGGTCTTGCTGGCTGCATCACCTGCATCAAGCCGTTTCAGTCTCGACATATCGCAGCTTCAGCCCGGCTTATATGTATTGACGGTGAGAAGAGCTGATGGAAAATCTTGCTCCGAAAAATTTATTAAGTGAAATCGTCATATTTTACAAAAGGTTTTATTACTTTTGCAGTCACGAAATAATTAAAAAATCATATACAGATAATGGAAGTAACTGGAAAAATAATTTTAAAGCTCCCTATGCAAAGCGGAGTGTCGAAAGCCGGCAACAACTGGAGCAAGCAAGAATATGTGCTCGAAACGCAAGAAGCATATCCAAAGAAGATATTCTTCAGCTTCTTCGGTGATCGCGCCAATCAATATCCGCTTGAGCAGAACGACGTTGTTAAGGTGAGCTTCGACATCGACAGCCATGAATATAACGGACGTTGGTTCACAAGCATCAATGCGTGGAAAGCCGAGAAGCTTGACGCATCACAAATGCAGCAAGCAGCAGGACCACAAGCCGCAATGGCAGCGCAGCAACCTACTATGGTGGGAGTGCCTGGCACCGTGCCTCCACCACCAGCCGATTTTATGAGCAATGGCAGTGGTGACGATTCAGATTTGCCATTCTGATGAACACCGAAGGCGACATAACATACAAAGATTGATACTTGTCGAGGCGACCAAATGCAGAGGCCGCCTCGATTTTTTTGCAAAAATAGAAATCTTGGCAAATGTGGATAACTTAATAGGGAAAATCTTGGCGATTTTGGTGGCGAGCGGGATTAATCATTAGCAAATGAATGTTAATATAATTGCTTGCGCTTACAAGTTGTGCTGAATAAATGTTAAAAATAGGATGGTAAATGAATTTTCTTGTTGAAAAATTATGTTTTATAACATAAAACGTATTATCTTTGCATCAGTTTTCAAGGTAAATGATTTTAAGGTAATAATGAAAACCATTGTCGAGATGACAATCTTTTCGTGAAAATTTAGGTTTATGTTAATGGTATTAGAAGGTTAATTAGGTAAGCGATTCCAGGCAGTGATGTTTGGAATTATTTTTTTATATATAGGTATCTTGATTTCTGTGTTATACTCAGAATCCTCAGAGATATCAGAACGCTCAGAGGTCTCTGAGGGAGGCGGAAACTTAAATATTCAAGTAAACTTGATGTTCTGCATTCGATTTGCACTATCTTTGCATAAGATAGGCTGCGGCTTAGCAATTGAAGCAAGCTTCATTGTGTTCGCCTTGCACTATCTTTGCATAAAATATAATATTTTGTTATGAATATAGAGAAGGTGCGTGAGTATTGCTTGTCGCTACCGATGGCGACCGAGGATTTCCCGTTTGACGAAACTACTTTGGCGTTCAGAATAAAAGGTAAGATTTTTGCGATGGTCGATTTGGAGAATACCGAGTGGTTTGTGGTGAAGTGTGACCCCGACTATGCCCTTGACTTGCGAGATGAATATGACGACATAGCTCCGGCTTGGCATATGAACAAGAAATACTGGAATCAACTGAATCTTTTCGGCTCGCTGCACGATGATTTGGTCAAGAGCCTTATACGCCACAGCTATAATGAGGTGGTGAAAAAGTTGCCGCGCAAGGTGAGAAATGAAATTGGTGAACTATAACAAAAAACAGGACAATGAAAGAAAAAGAGATATTAGGAAATATTAAGTCGAAGCTCGGTATAGAGCGGCTCAATGAGATGCAGCGAGCTATGATAGAGATCTTCCATGAGAAAGGTGACGTGGTGCTGCTGTCGCCCACAGGCTCGGGTAAGACTCTGGCGTTCACCATTCCGCTGCTGAAAGAGCTGAAAGAACCTAACGGACGGCTGCAAGCAGTGATTATAGCTCCGTCGCGCGAGCTTGTGATTCAGATTGACGGCATAGTGCGTGCCATTGCTGTGGGGCATAAGGTGACGTGCTGCTATGGCGGCCACAATGTGATGGACGAGAAGCAGTCGCTTGCGGTGGTCCCGTCGATATTGGTGGGAACTCCGGGACGCATACTCGACCATATCAACCGCAGAAACATAGATGTGTATTCTACCAGGCTGCTTGTGCTTGATGAATTTGACAAGTCGCTCGAACTTGGATTTCACGACGAGATGAAGAGGATATTGCGGAATATGCCAAATCTGTCGCGCCGCACGCTTACGTCGGCCACTATGATTGATGAATTCCCCGACTTTCTGCGTCTGCACCAAGAGCGTATCATCAATTTCCTTGCCGACAAAAAAGAGCTCGACACGAGGATGAATGTGTGGCGGGTGCAATCCGACAATAAAGACAAACTTGCCACGGCACTGACGCTGCTGCGAAATCTGCAAAAGAAGCGTACGATAATATTCGCAAATCACCGTGATGCGGCTTTGCGGATATATGAATATTTGTGCGACAATGGGGTGGCTGCCGGACTTTATCATGGCGGGCTTGACCAGCAGGAGCGGGAAATAGCTGTGACCATGTTCAACAATGGCACACACTCGGTGCTTGTGACAACCGACCTTGGCTCGCGTGGACTCGACATCGCCGATGTGGCTAATATTGTGCATTATCACTTGCCGACATCCAGAGAGGCATACACTCACCGCAATGGGCGAACTGCTCGAATGACAGCCGAGGGCGATGTGTATGTGATAGTTGGTCCGGCGGAAAATGTGCCAGAATATATGGCGTTTGATGGCGACATGCCGCTTGATGCCAATGCCGATGCCGACTTGACCACTTCCACCGCATCACTATATTTCCAAGCCGGCAAAAAGGAGAAGATTTCGCGTGGCGACATAGTGGGCTTCCTTGCCAACAATGGCGGCATCACCGCACAGGAGATAGGGCAAATATCGCTCCACGACCATTATGCCATAGTAGCCGTGCCAAGCGATAAGGCTGTCGGCATACTCGACCGCATTTCTCGCCAGAAAATCAAGAACAAGCGCGTGAGAATCTCGATTTACTCAAGTGTGCCAAGACCTTGACGCACGATTTCTGGCACACCGCTGCCGTCGTCGGCAGTGCAATCCACTATGGTTGATGGCTCGGTCTTTCCGCGACCTGCGTCAATCACCACCGACACGTCGTTGATATAACGCTCGGCAATCAGTTCTGGCTCGCACATGTAGTCGTCTTCATCCACGTCGCGACCGACAGATGTGGTCATGATAGGATTGCCGAGAGCTTTGACAAGAGCCATTGCTATGGTATTGTCGGGAATGCGCACACCCACTTCTTTTCTCCCCTTGAACGCCTTTGGCAGCTTCGAGAGGGCTGGCAGGATGAATGTGAATGGTCCGGGCAGGTTGTCTTTAAGTAGGCGGAACTGTGAATTGCTTAGTTTGGCATATTTTGCGATTTCGCTGATGTCCTCACAGATGATGGATAGGCTTGTCTTGTCGGACTTCATGCCTTTCAGTCGGCAGATGCGCTCGATGGCATTGTTGTTTAGCGCATTGCAGCCCAGAGCATACAGAGTGTCGGTGGGGTAGATGATAATCTCCCCACGGCGCAGAGCATCGATGGCTATGTCGATGAAACGCTCGTTTGGACTTTCGGGTATCATTTTCAGCAGTTTCATAATATCCTATATGCTTTTTAGAATTAATTTGATGATGATGCGGGGCAGGAGTAATAGCCTCAGCGGGCTGATATGATGCCTGTCTCGATATTACAGGCATCGGCATATCGCTTCAGCAGGTCGATGCTCCAGCTTATGGCTTCTTCCATAGGCATCTCCTCGCCGAAAGCGTTGATGTTCATTTGTAGTGTCACCGTTTCGAGGGTGAGTTTTGTGCGCTCCTCGTCGCTCGTTGGAGTGGCGATGCCGCCCGTCTCGTCGCGATACACCGGCAGTCCTTCGATGTTGAGGGTGCCACGTCCGATACCCTCGTAATGCTCGCCAGCCATGCCGACACCCATAGTTAGCGTGTCGCCGACAATTTTGTCGGCATCAAGTCCGCTGATGGCATATCCGCTTTTGAGCGATACGAGATTTATTACATCGACAAGCGTATTTATCCTGTATAGCCCGAGACCTCGAATCGCGCGACGGCACAAAGCCTCGCTTGCCACGCGGTAACGGTTGGGGTCTTTGCCCAAAGCTCGGTAGAGTGCGCGCGTTTGCGCCACGGCCGGACGCTTGTTCACGGCAAGCAGCTCAAATTGTGCTACCACATCGGCACATTCCTTTTCAATCTCGCTCCATAGTTCTGCGCTCGTGTCGCTGTTCGTGACGCTGGTGCGGATAAGTCCCACTTTCATGTCGGGGCAAGCTGCGATTATTCTGTCATCTATAATTATTTTAGGCAACATTATTCTGTGTATTATATGATTTGTATTTTTCATAAATAGCCTCAATGCCACATATCGGGAATGAGCATTGAGGCCAAACCTAAAAAATACAAATGAAACGACTGTCGGAGTATTAATATAAGTTCTTGATGCTGTTGGCACCTTCAGTGGCGAAATCAACTGCTGCCACCGAGTGTATCTCGGCAGAGTCGAATGTCGGTATGCCGAGGTCGGCCTGCGTGATAAGCAGAGGAATCTCGGTGCATCCGAGGATAACACCCTCGCCACCTTCGTCCACAAGACGGCGAATGATTCGCTTGTATCCCTCACGCGAATGTTCCACCACGATGTCGTTGCACAGCTCGTCGAAAATCACATCATTGATGTAGTCACGTTCCTCAAGAGTTGGCAGCAGCACCTCAAGACCGAATTTTTCTTCAAGTTTATTCTTATAGAAACCGTCTTCCATAGTGTGCTTGGTGCCGAGCAGGATGATTTTCTTCAGACCCTTCTTCACAATCTCATTGCCTACGGCATCGATAATGTTGAGTACGCATATCCCCACTTTTTCCTCAATCACGCCAGCAAGAGAATTAAGTGTATTGGAAGCGATGACAATCACATCGGCGCCACCGGCTTTAAGCCGCTCGGCGGCATCAATCATTGTGGCGGTCATCATGGTCCAGTCGCCCTTGGCGGCTTGACGCTCCTGTTCGGCAAACGCATGGAATGGGATTGAGTACATAAGCACGTTGGCAGAATATAGTGAGCCGAAGCGGTCGCGCATGATTTCATTCATTCGGCGATAATAAGTGGCAGATGAAGCCCAGCTCACACCGCCAATCACACCGATAACCTTGCATACGCTATCTTTCAAGTATTCTTTTTGTTCCATAAGAAAATAAGTTCCAAAATAAAAAATTTAAGTTATTCGTCGCCACGCACTTT
Source organism: uncultured Muribaculaceae bacterium (assembly GCA_964459845.1). Lineage (GTDB taxonomy): Bacteria > Bacteroidota > Bacteroidia > Bacteroidales > Muribaculaceae > CALZFJ01. Next base: position 6,939 of record CAYWOC010000048.1, read on the forward strand.
AAGGGGTGAAGACAATGCAAATGTAGCGAATAATTATTTTGTTTCAAAATTTAGATGTAAATTTGCACATATAATTCTTATGTACCTAAAACAAACAATCTGAAAATATGGCAAAAATTGGTTCAGTTTCTACTTCTGTGGGTAGAAAAGCATTATTATTAGGTAGTGGAGAACTCGGCAAGGAAGTGGCAATAGAGCTTATGCGCCTCGGAGTGGAGGTGGTGGCTTGCGACAAATATGCAGGAGCTCCAGCCATGCAGGTGGCACACCGCTTCTATGTGTTCAATATGCTCGACGGAGCGAAACTGCGTGAGGTTATAGAGCTTGAGCGTCCCGACCACATAATTCCCGAGGTTGAGGCGATAGCCACACCTACGCTTGTGGAACTTGAGAAAGAGGGCTATCATGTCACCCCCACAGCGCAAGCAGCATTGCTCACGATGAACCGTGAGGGAATACGCCGCCTTGCAGCCGAGAATCTTGGCATAAAGACATCGAAATATCAGTTCGCATCTACCGAGGAGGAATTCTTCGATGCGGTGAAGAATGTGGGCATTCCATGTGTGGTAAAGCCTATAATGAGTTCATCGGGTCATGGACAGAGCGTGGCGCGCAGCGAGACGGATATCGACAAATCTTGGCGCATAGCACAAGAGGGCGGACGCGCAGGAGCCGGACGCGTGATTGTGGAAGGATTTGTGGATTTCGACTATGAAATCACTCTGCTCACAGTGCGCAGCGTGAGCGGCACCGAATTTTGCGAGCCTATAGGTCACATTCAGGTGGATGGCGACTACCGTTATTCATGGCAGCCACAAGCCATGACCGATTCGGCAAAGGCAAAAGCGCAAGATATAGCACGCAAAGTGACCGACGCACTCGGAGGCTATGGGATCTTTGGCGTGGAGATGTTCATCAAGGGCGATGACGTGATATTCAGCGAAGTGTCGCCACGTCCGCACGACACTGGAATGGTGACAATGATTTCGCAAGACATGAGCGAATTTGCGCTCCATGCACGCGCGCTGCTCGGACTGCCAGTGCCGGCAATACGCTTCTATGGGCCATCGGCTTCGAGGGCCGTAGTGGTGGAAGGCGACACTGACCGCATCGTCATGGACAATCTTGAAAACGTGCTGAAAGAGCCGGGAACGCAGATGCGCATCTTCGGCAAGCCGGAAATCAAGGGGCATCGCCGCATGGGTGTGATACTTGCCACCGACGACAGCGTGGAGAAAGCCCGAGAAAAGGCTCAGCGCGCCTATGAAGCCTTGAAGGTGGAAGTGCTGCCACGAGAAAATAAATAATGTGACGTGCGCCCCGTGGTGTGCCATCATTGCTACTATAATTCATACACCCCCACAAATTGTGAAGCTCAGGCTTAAGCGCATTTGCGGGGGGCTTTTATGAAAAACTGGCTACTAATGATGGCTACAATGGGGGATAGACTTTCGTAAATTGCCGCTGTATTTGAAAGAAAAAAGTTTAAAAATTTTATTGAAAATGCAATTTTAGCAGATGTAATTTTGCTGGCATATAAAAAAGTTGTACATTTGCGGAGAAATTCAATGAAAAGGTCACGGCAGATGTTGTGAAAGTTGTTTTAATGCTGCTGTGACATCCAATCAAAATTATCATAAAATTAAGTTTTTCAAAAACTGCGATTAAGTGTAGTATAGAACGTGCGTAAATACACTTGTGTGCGTGCTATATGTGAAATACATCAAATTTATTTATGTACACCATTACCGAATTAAGTTCGAAGACTCATCCTGAGTTGAAAGCAATAGCTGAGTCTATGGGGCTGAAAGCCAGCGACAACGAAAGCATCGAAGATTTGGCGTATAAAATCTTGGATCAGCAGGCTATCGACAGCTCGAAGGCTACTGCCGCTAATATGCCCAAGAAGAAAGCTGCAAAGCCAAAGGCTGCAAAGGCAAAGAAGCCGGCTGCCGACAAGGTTAAGGCCAAAGAGGAAAAAGCAGATGCTGTCGCAGCCTCTTCTCAGGCTGAAGGCAAAGAATCGACTGCAAAAGAGAAGACTACGGGCAAAAAAGGAAATGCCAAGAAGCCGGCGAAGGTATCGGCAGCAAAGGCTGACGAAGCAAAAACCGAGATAGCGGAACCTGCGCTGCCTCTTATGACAGAAGATGCCAAGGCTGCTGAAGAAGCCGCACCTAAGCGCGAGAGAAGAAAGCGCATGGTGAAGATTGATAATAAAAACAATCAGCCAGAAAATAGAGCGGCAGAAAACAATCCTGCCGAGAATGAGACAGCCCAAGCTCAACAATCGGATGTGCCGCAAGACGAGGCTGATGCTGCAAACAACGGAGCTGAGCCACTGGAGCAACAGCAACAGGGCAATGATGCCGAGTCTGTGCAAGCCGATGACGTGCAAGTCGCAGAACCTCGCAAGCCGTCCTTCTCGCTCGACTCATTTTTCAACACTGGCTCAAGAAAGACATTTAAGCCGCGCTCGCAGCAAGAGCGCGAGGAGGCTGCTCGCCGTGCTGCTGAAGAAGCCCGCCGTGCTGCCGAGGAAGCTGCCAAAGCTCCGATTATCATTCAAGAGCCGAAGGCTGAGCCGGTGGAGCCTGAGCCAAAACGCGGAAAACGCGGGAAAAACGCAAAGCAGGCAAAAGCACCTGTGCCAGCCGATGTGCAGATGCCGGAAGAACCATATAATTTTGACGGAATACTCCATGGCTCGGGTGTGCTTGAGGTGATGCCCGACGGATATGGATTCTTGCGGTCGTCAGACTATAACTACCTGACTTCTCCCGACGACATTTATGTGTCGCAAAGCCAAATCAAGCTCAATGGCTTGAAGACAGGCGATGTGGTGGAAGGCACTATACGACCTCCAAAAGAGGGTGAAAAATATTTCCCTCTTTGCAAAGTGGATTTAATCAATGGTCGCACTCCCGATTTCGTACGCGACCGCATACCATTCGAGCATCTCGTTCCGCTGTTCCCAAATGAGAAATTCGACCTCACAAGCGGAAAAACTTGCAATATTGCTACTCGCGTGGTGGATATGTTTGCTCCTATCGGAAAAGGTCAGCGCGGTCTTATTGTGGCACCGCCAAAGACTGGTAAGACAGTGTTGCTCAAGGATATTGCAAATGCTATTTCAGAGAATCATCCTGATACTTACATGATAATCCTTCTCATTGACGAACGTCCTGAGGAAGTTACAGACATGGCTCGCAGCGTGAATGCCGAGGTCATAGCCTCTACATTCGACGAGCCGGCAGAACGCCATGTGAAGATTGCAGGACTTGTGCTTGAAAAGGCAAAGCGAATGGTGGAATGTGGACATGATGTGGTGATTTTGCTTGACTCAATCACACGTCTTGCCCGTGCCTATAATACCGTTTCGCCGGCATCAGGCAAGATTTTGTCGGGTGGTGTGGATGCCAATGCGCTTCAGCGTCCGAAACGCTTCTTCGGAGCTGCCCGAAACATTGAAAACGGAGGTAGCCTGACGATTATAGCTACGGCTCTTATCGAGACCGGCTCGAAGATGGATGAGGTGATTTTCGAGGAATTTAAGGGTACAGGTAATATGGAGCTGCAGCTCGACCGCAAACTGTCGAACAAGCGCATATTCCCTGCTGTGGATATTATGGCTTCGAGTACCCGACGCGACGACTTGCTGCTGTCGCGCGACACCCTCAACCGCATGTGGATTCTGCGCCGCTTCTTGAGCGACCGCACTTCTATCGAGGCTATGGAATTTATGAAAGACCGCATGGAGCGCACCCGTTCAAATGAGGAACTTCTTCTCACGATGAACGACTGATTTGCAAATCCTGATGACACTGCGATAGGAGGCTGAATAAAATAGCTTCGATGGCAAATTCGGTCTTTTGTGAAAGCAGACATTGCCGACGGCAAAAGTTTTTATAATTAATATAAATGAAATCGCCGAAATCCGTGATGGATTTTGGCGATTGTTTCTATTTTTAGGAGTGGCACAGTGGATTCTCGGTGATAATGTCGCTTTTTATCCGATTTCAGTGTGCATTTTCTTCATCAAAAAAACTTATAGAGATTATCTGCCATAAAATATAATTATGTAACTTTGTTTTTAGTAATCATTAAATTTACTTGCATCTGTAATTCGTTGAACTCACGTTAGAATAATGATGAAAACACTTTTCTGTATCTTAGCGTTTTATATGGTCACAGCAAGTACCTCAGTTCGGGATAAGAAATAGCTGTTAAAAAATTTGGTAGTCTCACAAATATTTTGTATCTTTAAAAATGAAAATCAATTAGTTACAAAAACATTTGATATGACTACCGATTACAAAGTTACAGAATTATTTTGTGTTATTGACGAGTTCTGCAAACATTTTGAAGCAGAAAACGCAGGAGGTAGGTTCAATTGGCAAGTGCAAATTTAGCAATTTGTTTGAAGAACTCACA
>CAYWOC010000049.1:0-11262 GCA_964459845.1 uncultured Muribaculaceae bacterium
TGCGCGACCGCCTCGGCTCCACCGTCGCCGTGGTCGATGACCGCGGCAGGACAGAACAGCTCACCGCCTACTCCCCCTCGGGAGTGCCTTACGGACTGTTCGGGTTCGGCAGCGTCACCGACCGGCTGCACATAGGCAACCGCTGGATGGCGCAGAGCGGCTTCAACACCTACGACAACACGGCGCGGATGCACTATCCGCTGCTGCCGTCGTTCGACACTCCCGACCCGCTGTCGCAGGACTACCCGAGCCTAAGCCCCTACTCCCACTGCGCCGGCAACCCCCTCTCCCTGATCGACCCGACAGGGGAAAGGATAGTGGTGTCATCTGCTGGGACAGAATATGAATACAAGGAGACTCCCGAAGACGGATATTGCTTTGTCGATAAAAATGGGAAATATCCCATCGGAACGCACTCGTTCTTGTATGACGTGGAAACAGCCCTCAATAAAATCCAACAAGGGAAAAACGGCAAGGAAATGGTTGATTACCTAATCAACGGCGATAAAAAACTTTATATTCAAAAAAATGAAATAAATCAAGCGGACATACAAAACTTCGTCATTGGCTATAACAATAAATCAGAAGAAGGCGGCATTAGCTATAACGGATTGTTTAATTGGACAACTCATCGCGATTCATACATTGGTTTGGCGCATGAATTGGCTCATATTGAGGATGTCTGGAAAAATACGTATGATAATTCAATATGGTATGTTTCTCATAACAATTCATGTATATTTTATAAAAGATATGATGTATATAATTGTGAAAAATTTGCCATTCAAAGAGAAAATGAAATAAGAATCGAAAACGGAATTCCTATACGGACTCATTATGAAAACATTAGCGCACATAATGGCTTAATAATGCTGAACTATGGTAAAATAAAATCAAGCTACCCATCACCATATATAATCAAAAAAGGAAAATGATATGAAAACCATACTCTTAATTTATTTGACAGTTATTTTATTGGCTGGAGTTCAGTGCAGCAATTCGGAGAAAAAAGCAAGCCATAATTCGGAAAAGACTTTTACTGAAGAAACCACAACAGAAGAGCCTCTGATAAACCGCATATTCACTTCTATATCTAAAATGGAAAGTGGAGATGATGGAACCACGTTATACGCCGTCAAAGAAAAAAGTCAGTTGATGGCAAGGTTCAAGCTTGACCACGAACGTGACACCATATTTTTATGGGATAAAATTTCACATTTCGAATCTCCAAGTTATATTATATGGAATAAACGTAAAATTATGACAGGGAATGAAGAAGAACGGGCATATCGTTATCCTTATTCTCATGACCTCATCAGCAATAAGATTATTGACTGCGTGAACGACAGAAAAATTCTATCTTTGCGTGAAGAATTAGTGGAAAAGAATATGGATAAAAGCAGGAATTATATATTTATAATCAAAACGGATGGCAATGATTATGAAATTGAGCAGCTTAAATTTTAAAAGATTGGCACTAAAAACAGGACTTATGGCATTCTGTGCGTGCTTCGGCTTCCTGAGAGCTGAAGCTACCGACGAGAAACTTGACTCTATATTTTATGTCTGCCAACAAAACAGCGCATCCGTAAAATTATGGGGGAGCAAATCTCGCAGCCACCGGTCTTTCCTCAACAAAGTGACATCACTTATTTCGTTTAAGCTTGACTATGACACAGAGAATGATGACATATATATTGTAGAAAACAAATATGCTGACTATAGCGTGAACTCTGCCGGTTCTGAACAGTTTGTGATTTGGAGCTCAATTGAAATGGCGAAATATGACAGCCGTAAACCCCGAGAAATAACTTTTCACAAATTGCCGCCACAGCATATCAGGAATTTGTTTCAAAAATGGGACAAAACTAAGATTGAGCAAGCACTACAGCACCCCCGAAACAATTATATGCTTGACAAGATGGAAAAGATAGTGACGCACATAAAGATAACTGACAGAAAATACCGTCTTGTCTGGATTAGGGGATACAGCGGATATTTTTGACATACGACTATCATGTCACGACATGCAATTGAAGCGCAATGAGCAATGCGGCATTTTCCGATGCGGTAGAGTGCAATAATTTGCCGCAAAAAGTCATTAAGATATTGCATATTAGATTAAAAAGAATTAACTTTGCACAAAATTTGAGGCAAGACGTGTTTCTGAACTCAAAAATCTGTATTGAGACACATTCAGCTGCGTAGTCGAGAAATGATGCTAAACTCTTGAGAAACAGACTGAATAGTAAATCTAACGGTCGCAAGTCCCTCGTTATCAAAGAATCGATTGAGAAAGGGATGAGCAGCCGCTACAGTTTTTGTGTGCAGAAATATCGGCAAAGCAGAGATATTGAAATTCTCGCAATATTCCGCCCACTTTGCGCTCCGATTTTTAGCAAAAAAAGAATATTTAATTAGAAACTATAAAATTTGGAATACAGCCATGTCAAAGGTTTGTCAAATTACAGGCAAGAAGGCGATGACAGGAAACAATGTATCGCACTCTAAAAGAAGAACAAAGCGTAAATTCTACGCAAACTTGTTCACCAAGAAATTTTATTGGGTAGAGCAAGATCAATGGATTAGCTTGACTATTTCAGCTGCAGGACTTCGCACCATCAACAAGATTGGCTTGGATGCTGCTTTGAAGCAAGCTGCAAGCAAGGGTTTTCTAACATGTGTTAAAACTGTAGATTAAAAATTAAGAAGATGGCAAAGAAAGCTAAAGGCAATAGAGTTCAAGTAATTCTTGAATGCACAGAACAAAAGGCAAGTGGTGTGCCAGGAATGTCACGTTATATCACAACAAAGAACAGAAAAAATACCACTGAGAGATTGGAGTTGAAAAAATACAACCCATACCTAAAGAAAGTTACTGTACACAAAGAAATTAAATAATTTTGAGTCATGGCAAAGAAAGTAGTAGCAACACTTCAAAAGGGTGAGGGACGTACTTATAGCAAGGTCATCAGAGTGGTTAAATCTGAAAAGACTGGTGCATATGTGTTCAAGGAAGAAATGGTTCCTAACGATCAAGTACAAGCTGCCCTCAACAAATAATTCGGAATATATATTTTTCCTAAATACCAAGAAAGTCTCACCGCCACAAGCGGCACGAGGCTTTCTTTTTTTATGCGCCAAACTGGTCATCATGACGTGAATATGGAGACTGCGAATTTTGGGGAATTGGATGTCTTGGACAATCAAGAGTAAAGGCATGAATATATTATCTCTTCGAATCAAAACAACCGTTTTTGAATAATATTGTGTTTTTTCCAGCATTATGCAGTCATGCTTTTGGTTATTCACCTCATTTGTTGTAACTTTGCACACGAATTTATAACAACTTTTTATGACATTTGAAGAATTAGGAGTCCGCGAGGATTTATTGAAGGCTATTGCCGAAATGGGATATGAAAGCCCTATGCCCGTTCAGGAAAAGGTTATTCCACATTTATTGAACGAAGACAATGACGTAGTTGCCCTTGCACAGACCGGCACGGGCAAGACTGCCGCATTCGGTCTGCCGGTGCTTCAACGCATAGACGTGGCGATGAAGCGTCCACAGGCTCTGATTATTTCGCCGACACGTGAGCTGTGTCTGCAAATCAGCGGCGACCTCGCTGACTACTCTAAATATATCGACGGACTGAAGGTGCTGCCGGTGTATGGCGGCTCAAGCATCGAAAGCCAAATTCGCGCACTGCGCGCCGGTGTGCAGATTATAGTTGCCACTCCGGGTCGTCTCATTGACCTCATCAAGCGCAATGTGGTGAAGCTTGACGATGTGCATACAGTGATTCTCGATGAAGCCGACGAGATGCTCAATATGGGATTCGTGGATGATATCAACGACATTCTCACCCATGTGCCTGACGACCGCAAGATGCTGATGTTCTCGGCTACAATGCCGCCAGAAATCGCAAAAATTGCAAAGCGGTTCATGCACAACCCCGAGGAATATGTAATAGGCACGAAGAACGAAGGTGCGCAGAATGTACGCCACATCTACTATATGGTTCATGCGCGCGACAAGTATCTCGCATTGAAGCGCATAGCTGACTATAACCCGAGCATATATGGCATTATCTTCTGCCGCACACGCCGCGACACACAAGAAATAGCCGACAAACTAATCGAAGACGGATACAATGCCGACTCACTTCACGGCGACCTTTCGCAAGCTCAACGCGACACGGTGATGAAGAAGTTCCGCGAGCGCAACCTGCAACTTCTTGTAGCCACCGATGTGGCTGCACGCGGACTTGACGTGAACGACTTGACTCACGTCATCAACTACGGTTTGCCTGACGACATTGCAACATATACCCACCGAAGCGGACGTACCGGACGTGCCGGAAAGACTGGAGTGTCGGTGGCTATAATCCACTCCAAGGAACGCGGCAAGATTAAAGACATAGAGCGCAAGATTGGCAAGACATTTGAACATGCCGAAGTGCCTACACCCGAGCGCATCATCGAAAAGCAACTCTTTAACCTCGCCGACAGAATCGAGAAAGTGAAAGTGGATGAAGAGCAAATGGCTAAATATATTCCTGGCATCCAGAAGAAGCTTGAATGGCTGAGCGAGGAAGACTTGCTGAAGCGTGTGCTTTCACTTGAGTTCAACCGTCTGCTCGACTATTACAAGGATGCTCCTGTGCTCGACATTGTGACAGCGAAAAAAGACGGAAAGGGCAAAGGCAGCGACCGCAAAGGCGGCTCGCGCAGCACCGAGGAAAAAGACCGCCGCACAGGCGAGCCGGGATATGAGCGCCTATATGTGAATGCCGGAAAGGCCGACGGATTCTTCGCAGCCAACCTCATCGAGCTTATCAACCAGAATATCCACGGACAGCGTGTGGATGTGGGCCGCATCGACCTGCTGCAAGGCTACTCGCTATTTGACGTGCGCAAGGGCGAGGCTCACAGAGTAGTGAGCGCACTCAAGAACTCCGACTTCTACGGAAAACGCATCTATTGCGAAGTTGCCGACCTCGAAAAAGACTACGCCTCGGAGAATAAAGGAAAGGCTAAGGCAAAACGCGGCGAGGGCAAGCGTGAACGCAAATCTCGATTCGCCGACGACCGCCCGAAGAACAGGCGCGAACGCCGAGCAAAGGAATTCGGCAAAAAAGAAGATGACTCGAAAGCGAGCCGAAAAAAACGTAAAGACCGCGACGACGACGCTACAAAAGCAGAAAAGCACGGCAATTACGAAAAATTTATGAAAAAGAAACATTAATTTCCGAAGATTATGCGTAAATTCACGGCTGAATTTACGCATATTTTTTATAATGAAGAAATTCTGCAAAATATCATTTATCGCCACTTTGACTGCCTCTATGGCTCTGCCGCTTGGAGCACGCACGATTCGCGACTTTTTCTTGAGCGAAAGCGGCGACGTGCTGAAGGCCTTGCCCACCAGCAAGCGTGCCGACATGCTCGCTTATTACGACGTAGATAGGCTGATGCCAACAGAGACCAATTTCGGTGAAAGTGCCACTCTGGAGAAAGTCACTGCCGACTATATCTCTCTAACCACAAGCTCATCGTCGGACGTGCAGATGAAAATGCTGACATCGGGACGCGACACCATGCTGCTCGTGGTGAACACGGTGAAGATGCCGGCACGCGACAGCCGAGTGCGCCTCTTCGACAAAAACTGGAGAGAGATGAATCCGTCAAAAGCCATAAAGCTCGCCAAGATGGAGGACTTCGTAACCATACCCAAAGGCTCGAAGTTGAAGAAAGAGGACATATTGGGGCAAATACGCTTCCCCATAATCTCCTACACGATAGATTCTGTGTCGTGCCGAGTCACAGCCCATCAAGAGCTAAAAGACTTTATGAGCAAAGACGAATATGCCAAGATTGAACCTTACCTGAAAGAGATGGTAATCGTGAAGAAATAATACTTCCCCGGCATCTTTGCGTAAATGCTCCATGAGATGAAGCGCATATATGCCGAATACTATAGACAACTATCATTAATGTAATACTATTTCGTATGAAAAAAATCATTACTTCCATGTGTGCTGCCATGCTCTGCTCAAGCGCAGCATTCGCTCAGGCTGTAATCGACGGGAAGACTTACTCTGTCGATACAATCTGCCAACGCCAAGAGGGACCTGGCATCGTATATACGCAAGTGCGACTTGCCGACTATCCGCTGAACGCTTATGTTCTGGAAATGGACCTCAACAACAAGTATAACCGCATCGAGACCACTCATGCCTACAACACTCTCGGCAAACAGGAAACTCTTGCTAATGCTTACACACGCCACAAGGCTGAGGGCAAGAAACCTATTGCTGCCTGCAATGCCAATTTCTGGGTGGTGAACGGACACGGCGAACCTTGGATCAGCTTCATGCTCGGCACACCATTCGGGGCTGTGGTATATAACGACACCACATTTGTGAACACCAACACAAGCTCCGATGCTTGGAACGGAGGTCCAAACCGCACAGGAAGTGCCGCTATCGACCACGATAAGACTTTATATATAGGCCGCAACAAGTGGTCGGGAACTGTGTCTTCAAGCAAATTTTCCAACAATCTGAATATTATACAAGTGAACAAACGCTGCAAAGCTGGCGAACTTGCTTTGTTCAGCAAGCCTTATGGCAGAACTCGCAAGCTCAATGCCGAAGACGGCAGCAACTTCGTTTTCGTTAATTTCAAAGATGGCAGCTCTTGGGCAGTAAACAAGAAGATGACTTTTGTCGTTGCCGACGTGAAGCTCAACACCAACGGTCTTACACTTGGTGACTACGATGCCGTATTGGTCGGTCAGGGCGATACCTATAATCCAGAACTTGCCAAGCTCACCGTAGGCGATGAAATCACCATCAAGCAGGGCTGGAAAACTATCGACGGCGACAAGGTTTCGCCTTGGATTGAAAATATGGTTGAAGGCAACGCCACTATCATGAAAGACGGCGAGCTGACCGACAGAAACTATGACGAGACCTACAATTCTCAGACCTACTCACGCTGCGCATACGGTGCCGACAAAACAGGCAAAAAGCTGTATATGATGGTTATCGATATGTCCACAAATGAATATGGCAGATCGGCTGGATGCTCTACCGCAGTTATGTGCCAGTTATGGAAATATATGTGTCCTGAGCTGTGGACTGCCGTAAACTTCGATGCCGGAGGTTCTGCTCAAATGATGCTCAACGGCAGTGTCATCAACCGCACCACTGAAGGCAATCCTCGTGCTGTGGCTTGCGGATGGATGCTATACTCATCAGCTCCGGGCGACGACAAGACCATAGCATCCATCAAGTTTGAGAACCCTCACTTGAAGATGCCTGTGCTTTCTTCTTTCGCTCCTAAAGTAATCGGCTACAACCAATATGGCGAAGTGGTGGATCGCGACGTTAAAGTAACATACGAGGTCGATGCCAACATTGGCAGCTTCGACGGCTCGGCTGTTGTTGCCAATGCCACTCCTGGTATCGGCAAGGTGACTGCAAAATATGGCGACAACATAACAGTGACCGCACCTATGGTGACAGAGCCAGCTCAAATGGCTATCCGCATCAAGCCCCAAATCCTGCTCGACTCCCGTGAATATCCAGTGGAAGTGGTCTCACAAATCGGTCGCGACCAGTTCAACTACAACCCCACACATCTAACTTGGACCAACTCCAATCCTGATGTCATTTCCATCGAAAACGGGACCATCAAGGCTCTCAAAGAGGGCGAAAGCACGATATCTTGCGAGCTTAACGGATTCACCGACCAAACTACAGTGAAGGTGGAAATAGCAAAAAGCCCGATGATGAATGTGGACTGGACTGACTGGACTCTGAAAAGCACAGGAGCAAAGGACATGGTTCTTTCTTCCGACGGAAAATTGATAATGACCTACAATGGCGGTCGCGGCGCTTACATCAGCCTTGCGAAAGACGAGACATTCTATAGCATTCCCGACAAGATTTATCTCGACTTCACTTCCACAGTTCCCATGCAATATTTCCAAGTCGATTTCCGCTCAAATACAATGGATGCCACCAACTACATGACATTCGGCAAAGATGAAGGCGGATTTGAAGCCGGACAACGCTACAAGATTGAGTTGCCTATAAGCGAGCTTGGCGACCCGTCAGACTTGGCTCTATACCCTATCCATGTGAACCAGATACGCTTCACTCCGCGCACATCAGGCTTCACAAAAGGCGAAAATTCTATAACATTCCACGGTCTGTATGGCGAATACAGCCACTCCGAGGGTGCTGAGGAAATCAAAGCTGCCGAGGCTAACGGAATCAAGGTATATCCTAACCCTGTCACTGATGGCACTTTCACAGTGTGTGCAGCAGGTGCTGAAACTGCCACAGTGGACATCTACAACCAGGCTGGTGCGCTTCTTCAAAACACTAATCTCACAGTGAATGGCGGCAGTGCAACTGTAGATACTGACCTTGCGGCTGGCATTTATTTCGTGAAAGTCACAACCGATTCTGCCACATCAGTGCAAAAGCTCATTGTGAAGTAAACATTAGCTGGAATTAATCATAAAAGTTCGGCACACCCGATATTCAGGTGATTGCCGAACTTTTTTTATTCACATTAACCAGTCATCACATTCAATCAAAGTCATCTGTCATATAGATGTTTTCGAGCATATTTATAGCTGGAAATTTGGTTTTTATGGGCAATCAGCCTATATTTGCAATCACCAACAACTCCATTAAGATGAGCCACATGAAAGGACTGCTTCTCACTATCACACTGCTCGGGCGCGGCTTCTCGGCGAGGAAGGTGCGCACCGTCACGAGGATTGACCGCAAGACGGGCGACACCATACGCGTTCAGCAGACCTATTACGACACCGAGGCGCACCAGTTCCGCGGCTCGTTTGAGCGTGTGGGCAGCCGTTGGAGGCTACACACCGCCACCGGCTACTACGACCTTGCAGAGGGTAGGCACCACAGCTATGTGCGCGACCGCCTCGGCTCCACCGTTGCCGTGGTCGATGACCGCGGCAGGACGGAGCAGCTCACCGCCTACTACCCCTCGGGAGTGCCGTACGGACTGTTCGGGTTCGGCAGCGTCACCGACCGGCTGCACATAGGCAACCGCTGGATGGCGCAGAGCGGCTTCAACACCTACGACAACACGGCGCGGATGCACTATCCGCTGCTGCCGTCGTTCGACACTCCCGACCCGCTGTCGCAAGCCTACCCGAGCCTCAGCCCCTACTCCCACTGCGCCGGCAACCCCCTCTCCCTGATCGACCCGACCGGCATGGATTGGATTGCCGCAAAATACAATGATGACCAATTTTTATATTATGAAGATGACATAAAAAGTCAAAATGACATTTATCAAAAGTATGGGTCTGAATGTAAACTGTATTATTTTGGAAATGAGGTTGCAATAACTTCCATATCTCCCGATGGTAATGTGTCAGACAGGTTTTGTTTATTACCTGATGGTCGCATATTTCTTAATGACAAGGAAATTGTGACTGAATACAATAACCATAATTTGCATATTGGTAAAGAAAGTTTGGCAAGTAAATCGAGCCTGTATGATAATTGGTATGGTTTCTATCTTGGCCCTAATAATCCTAAAAATTCTGATGGATTAGATCTCTATGCGGTCCCCCCTATGGATTATTTGGATTATGCGGCTTATCAACATGATAATGACTATGCAAAGGTTGGAGCAGAAGGTCCTTTTGACGCATTGTTTTCTACAGCTACAATAACCGCAGACTTAAAATTTGCAATAAGATGTATGACTTACGAACCTCCATCGTCTTTAAAAGGGCTGTTGTGGAATTTTGCAGCCCATAAAACTTTTACAAATATTTTTTTCTTTAAATTGATGCTCAACTCATTATTAAACGATTGAAGAATGGCAAGAGACACATATACCACATATATTATTAAGATGTTGGGGTGCATAGCCATCTTAGCTTTACATTATTTTTATATCCCATTTTATTGGGAAGACTTTCGTGGTGTGAGATATTATCCTGCATATATAATTGACAACTCAGGCAGCTTACACTTGAATGAAAAAGTGGATTCTCTCTTCAAGACAAAAAAACATCACTATTATGCCGTCAAGCATAAAGGAGGAAAGATTACAGAAGGTATTGTTGAATATAAGGGGTACAAAAGTCTGTATAACTGCATATTTTATTTAAAAAACATAAAGGCTTTAGTGGAATTTGATATGGCTGGAGATTCTATACTTAAGCCCACTGGCGTTTATTTGAGTACAATACAGAAAGAACAAATGGGTGTTGATAAGCATGACAGTTTCTGCAATGCAAAGTCCATATACTTGATAGAACATAAGTATATTACACATGATTTATTATATTCAATCATTAAAGGTATAGAGTCTGAAATTTTAGACTCCATACAAGGCGTAAAATATAAATACACGATTATCGACAGATACAAACCTGAGAGAAGTTCTCATATAGGCAAAAATGCATACAGCACATATATATACAGTAAAAAATGGTTTCTTTTGCGCGATTACATGAATTTTTTCTTGGATAATCAATTATTATATTGGATTTTATTTTGTCTTTTTTTTACCTGGAATTATGAATTTGGTCGTTGAATATTCTATTATAAACGCCTACAACAAATTTTATAAAATATGAAAGCTACAAAATTTATTTTTTTGATTATTTGCACCGTTTGCGTTTGCTTTGTGTCGGTAAAAGCTCAACAGGGTAAAAAAACACAAATTGAATTGCAAGAGCTCACTTTTAATGTGCCGTCTATGGCTGCAACAGTAGAGCGCGATTTGGACAACTATATTGCAGAACACAAATTGGACAAAAATGCATTCAACTATTACATGAATGTGTGTCCAATACAAGATAAATCATACTTAGTTGTTATATTGGATAAATTATATGATAATGACAATGGCATTTGGGATTCAGACAAATATTATGTTAGAACTGAGAAGTATCTATTTTTCCTACAATCCGTCTATACTGATATATTTTCATTAAAATCTGACGGCAAAACAATGAAGCATCCACTTCATCGAGCATTTAAATTGGATGGATGCATAGAATTTTTCTATCAGATAAACTGCGATTCATTGAAATTAGTTGCATTGCACGACAAATGGTAAAGAAACGACAGAAACTGATGGCAGCCACATTCTTTGTGGCAAGCGCGAATATTGCGTGTGGAGGGAATGTGGCATACGGCCTGTTCGGGCTCGGCAGCGTCACCGACCGGCTGCACATAGGCAACCGCT
>CAYWOC010000050.1:0-10786 GCA_964459845.1 uncultured Muribaculaceae bacterium
GTTTTTCATATATTTTTTTACCGAAAGTGTGCACTTCGTTTTGGAATTTACATCGTTATAATTTAGTCCAAATTTCAAAAAAAGTAACGGTGCAAAGCGTAAAAAAGTTCATATGCGTGCCACAGACAGTCCCCATCACATCAATCATATGGCATAAGACAACGCTCACACGCATTCCAAGCCCAAATCAGTGAATGGCACACGATGCAAGCTATTTTTGAGCATCACGATTCACCATCCTACTGATTTGGTTAAAATTTTGGCAAAGTTACTGAATTTTCCCGGATAAATAAAATGGCGCATCCCGCACACATTCCCTTCACCATTACCCAAGCATTTTCACCCGGGATTAATAATCATGTCAAAATCTCGTGTTCAAAGCAGCCCGAGATTCACACCACAACACTCGCCTTGAGCTAAAATCAGCCATTTTATTCCACCTCAATTTCCGCTCCATTTTAATAGACAAAATTCACCTAATCCCAAAATTCATATAAAATTTGGGATTATAATCCTAAAAATTAGTACAGAATTTGGGATTAGACAAAAATATACTTATTTTTGCGAATATTTTGTATGGGAATTATTATGATTACACGAAAACTTCAATCGCTTATAGAAAGCCGTATGTTCAAGGGCAAGGCCATTGTCGTGATTGGCGCAAGGCAAGTCGGGAAAAGCACTCTTTTCGATATGATTCTTGAAAAGAGCAATAAGCCCACAATAAAGCTAAACTGCGACGAGCCTGAAGTTAGAGAGATGCTTTCTGCAATAAACACCCAAGAACTGAAGCTTCTAATCGCCAATAATAAGATTGTCGTACTTGACGAAGCTCAAAGGGTACAAGGCATCGGCATGACTTTGAAACGCATAACCGACAACTTCCCCGATGTGCAACTGCTTGTCACTGGGTCATCTTCGTTTGAACTGCAAAACAAATTAAACGAGCCTTTGACTGGCAGAAAATTCGAATACCATCTCTATCCTATTTCTACAAGCGAAATTATGGACTCCAATGGGCTGCTTTCCGTGAAACAGACATTGGAATCACGCCTCATATTTGGTTCATATCCAGATATCAT
The DNA here is from genome assembly GCA_964459845.1 of uncultured Muribaculaceae bacterium. Lineage (GTDB taxonomy): Bacteria > Bacteroidota > Bacteroidia > Bacteroidales > Muribaculaceae > CALZFJ01. Next base: position 1,083 of record CAYWOC010000050.1, read on the forward strand.
AAGTCACACCGACAATGCAAAAGAATTACTAAGCAATCTATCAGGCAGTTATCTATATAAGGATTTGCTGAATTTAGATGGAATCAGGCGACCTGCCCTACTCGGCAAGCTGCTCACTGCATTAGCCCTACAAGTAGCGAACGAAGTGTCTTATAATGAACTTGCTCAAACTGTCGGAACGGACAATAAGACTGTAGAAAAATATATTGATTTACTGGAAAAATGTTATGTAATATTCAGGCTGAATGGATTCAGCCGCAATCTGCGCACCGAACTTAAGAAAAGTAAAAAAGTATATTTCTACGACAATGGCATCCGCAATGCGATACTACAAAATTTCGCCCCCCTGTCGCTACGCCAAGACATAGGTGCATTGTGGGAAAACTTCATAATAAGTGAACGAATAAAAGCCAACCAGTATTCCGGAAGATATGTGAACAATTATTTCTGGCGCACCACTCAGCAGCAAGAGATTGACTATATCGAGGAATGCGACGGGCGTTTCACGCTCTTTGAAATGAAATGGAATCCGAAAAAAGCCAACACGCAATTTCCAAAAACATTCCTTGCCGAATACGACGTAAAAGACGCGGCAGTCATAACCCCCGACAACTGGATAAAATGGGTCATCTAAAAAGCTGGGGTCTCTTAGAATCTTGTCTTACCAATAATGTTTCGGAAGGCACGGATTCCAAGGATACTCCAAGTACTATGAAACTTAGGATATTAAAAACTCTGAAAGGTTCTTGAGACTCCTGTATCGGGAATGAATCAGTCGAGCAGGGAGAGTACTGTGGGGGTCAATAGAGCGGTGAAAATGCCGTTGATTGTCAGTCCGAGGCTGGCAAAAGCTCCGTATTTGTCGCTCACGTCCATTGCACGCGAAGTGCCCATTGCATGCGCAGCGGTGCCGAGCGACAGTCCTTGTGCTATTGGGCTGCCGATGTGCGTGAGCCGCATCACGCGGAATCCCGTCATTCCACCAAATATGCCTACACATATTACCACAGCCGCAGTGAGCGACGGTATGCCGCCTACGGTTTTTGTCACTTCCATCGCTATAGGTGTTGTCACCGACTTGGCGGCAAGCGACATCACGACTTCCTGTGTAGCTCCAAGCAGACGTGCCACGAGCACCACCGAGATTACGCCCACCACGCATCCGGCAAGTTCCGACAAGATGAGTGGCAATAGCTGTTTGCGTATTGTGGAGAGCTGTTTGTATAGAGGCACACCAAGTGCCACGATTGTTGGCTTAAGCCAAAACTCTATGTATTTGCCGCCTTCGTTGTAGTTCTCGATGCTCACGTCGGTGAGCTTCAGGTAGGTTATGATTACTATTGCCGAAATGAGAATCGGGTTGAGAAACGACAGTTGGGTGCGAATCTGCAAAATTTGGCTAAGAGCATACACTGCAAATGTGAGTGCAAGCAGGAAATATGTGTTGCTTAGAAAATCCATTTGTTATGTGAGTTTGCCGGCAAGCTGATAGTCTGCCGAATAAATTGAATTTATGTGTGTATTGTGATTATTGTTGCTTCTTGCGCCTTTTTGCCGAGATTAGGTTGAGAAGCGTTATCTTGCGGGTGAGCTGATGTGTCCAGCCTGTGACTGCAATCACTGCCAACGTACTGACAGCCGATGCCACAAGTATTGGAATCCATTGAGCGCGAATGATGTCGAGATAAAGCATCAGCGACACAGCCGCCGGGACAAAGAAGAACCCGAGATTTTTCACGAGAAAATTAGCCATACCCTCAACCTGATATAGTTTCACAACTTTTACTTTGAGCAGAAATGCGAGGATAAGCATTCCGATGATACTTGCAGGCAGCTTTATGCCTGTGAGCCACACCACCAACTCTCCAAGTGCCAGACACCCGAAGATGATTGCGCATTGAATAACCATGTGATAATACTAAATTAAAATCTAAAAACCTAAAACTGCGTGCAAAGTTACAACAAGGTGATAGCATATGCAAATAAAGTTTTGTTCTTTTGTGCGACATATAACGCTTCACCGATATGAAATTAAGCGAGACAGACTCTGCCACACTCGACATTTTGCGGCTGATAATGTGCTTAGCGGTGATATGCCTGCACGCATATACGCTCGACGATAAATATGACTTCCTGCTTGATGTGCTTATTGTCGTGACTGCCTACTGGGTGATGCGTCGTATAGCTCCACGCATATTGCGAATAATCACAGGCGGCAGGGCTATTCCATCGTGAGGATAGAAGCCTTGTCGGCAGAGATGAGGGCAGCCATATCCATAATGTCGGCAGAGGTTACGGCAGATATGTGTGCTGCGGTCTCCTCGTTTGACCCTACACGACCGAAATACAGCAAGCTCTTTGCAGCCGACAGGGCTTGAGCCTCATGACTGTCGCTTGCCACCTGAAGTTGCCCGATATATTGTTTTTTTGCCGCATCGAGCGAGCGGACCGAGAGCGGTGTGGAGGCAAGACGGTCGATAGTGCGTTCAATTATACGCAAGCTGGGGCGCACATGCTCGTTGTCGCTGCCGAAATATATGGTCAGCAATCCGCAGTCGCTCAGCAGAGCCAGCGACGACTCCACGGTGTAGGCATAGCCGCGACGCTCGCGAATTGCCACATTAAGCAAAGAGTTCATTCCGGGACCACCCAATATATTGTTCAGCAGAAGCATAGCATACTTGCGCTTGTCGAACATGCTGAACACAGGAGCACCATATATAGTGTGCGACTGGTGCGCATCTATCGGACGTATTTCGTGGAAAGGCGGCACAGCGTCGGGTGATTTGCGCTCTTGCCGCTGCAAGGGATTCTTCATGCAGCCGAAAAATTTTTCGGCAATGCGCATTACGGTGTCGCTGCGCATAGGTCCAAGGGCGAACAGCACCATATTTTCAGGCACATACAGATGGTCAAGATGCCGGCGGCAGTCGTCGCTTGTGATTGTCATCAAGTCGGCTTCGTTGCCAAGGATGTTATGACCGAGGGCAGAGCCTTTCCATATCAAGTCTTCAAAGTCATCGTAGATGGCTTCCGAGGGGGAGTCGAGATAGGAATTGACCTCATCAAGCACCACCTCGCGCTCCTTAATCAGCTCATTGGCGGGGAACTGCGAATTTTCCACAAGGTCGGCAATAAGCTCTGCCGCACGGCTGAAGTGTTCACTCGGGAATATTGAATACACCACAGTCTCCTCCTTGGTGGTGTAGGCGTTAAGCTCGCCGCCCACTCGCTCCATCCTGTTGATGATGTGCCAAGATCGGCGACGACGAGTGCCTTTGAAGATTGTGTGTTCCACAAAGTGCGCAAGCCCCTGTTTGCCCGCAATCTCATCGCGGCTGCCGGTGTTCACGGCAATGCCACAATAAGCCACTCTGGAAGTGCTTGCGATATGCACCACGCGGAGACCATTGGAAAGAGTGTGTAGATTTATAACTTCTGCCATAATCATTAATTTCGCTGCAAAGTTACTGAAAATCTTGTGTCGGAAAGCCAATGCTGCGGCATTTTCTGCCACATGTATGGAGTTTTTGCGCCAGTGTTGTATAAGTGGACAAAAAAGATTATTTTTGCATAAATAAAGAACAGAAATTAAAGATATGAAAAATGTGCTTGTGACAGGTGCGGACGGCTTCATCGGTTCGCACTTGGTGGAACTGCTGCTGAGTGAGGGCTATAACGTCCGAGCTCTGAGCGTGTATAATTCGTTCAACTATTGGGGATGGCTCGACGATATTCATCACGACCGTCTTGAGGTGGTGTGCGGCGATGTTCGCGACCCGAATTATTGCCGCGAGATAGTGCGCGGGTGCGACACAGTGCTTCACCTTGCCGCACTGATTGCCATACCATACAGCTATGTGGCTCCCGACAGCTATGTAGATACCAACATAAAAGGCACATTGAACATCTGCCAGGCAGCACGCGATGCCGGTGTGGAACGTCTCGTGGTGACTTCCACGAGCGAGGTATATGGCACAGCGCAATATGTGCCTATCGACGAGAAGCATCCGCGCCAACCGCAATCGCCATATTCAGCCACCAAGATTGGCGCCGATGCCATAGCCAAGAGCTTCTTCAACGCATTCAATCTGCCAGTGGTCATAGCCCGTCCGTTCAACACCTACGGGCCTCGACAATCAGCCCGCGCAATCATCCCCACCATCATCACCCAGATAGCCAATGGCGCAGAGGAGATAAAAGTGGGAGATTTGACTCCTACACGCGACTTCAACTATGTGAAGGACACTTGCCGCGGATTTCTTGCGCTCGCCAAGACTGCCGGAATTGAAGGCGAAGAAATCAATATCGCCACAAATACCGAAATTTCTATGGCCGACACGCTGAAGATGATTGCCGAAATAATGGGAAGCGATGTGAAATGGGTCACCGACCCTGAGCGTCTGCGCCCGGGAAAATCGGAGGTGTTCCGCTTGTGGGGCGACAACACGAAAATCAAGAGCCTTACCGACTGGACACCGCAGTATGACTTGCGCCGCGGGCTGACAGAGACCATAGAATGGTTCAGCAATCCAGCCAATCTCGCTAAATACAAGAGCGGCATTTACAACCGATAATACACACCTGATATATATGATAAAGCGACGTTTAAACGTACTTATGCTTGGCGGTGCAAAACGCGTGTCGCTTGCCGAGCAATTGATCAGAGCCGGGAAAGAGCTTGGAGTGGAGGTGAAGATATTGAGTCACGAACTTGCTCCCACTGAGCCTATCGCATCGATTGGTGAAATAATCATCGGCAGCAAATACTGCGGTAAAGATATTGACAACGAAATCGACCATGTGATACAGAGCCATGGCATAGATATAGTGCTTCCGTTCATCGATCCGGGAGTGGAGGTGGCATCACGATGCAAGGAGCGCAATCCAGATGTGTTTGTGCCGGTGTGCAGTGAAGAGCTTGCCCATGCCATGTTCGACAAGGTGATTGCAGCCGAATGGTTCGAGCGTGCTGAGATTCCTATTCCAAAGACATATACAGCCGACAGCATCAAGTATCCAGCCATTCTGAAGCCACGCACAGGCTCGGCTTCAAAGGGTATAGTGGTGGTGAAAGATGCCGACGACCTTAGCCGTGTGCCGAATGCGCTCGACGAATATCTCATACAGGAATATATAGCTAACCGCGATGAATATACCATCGACTGCTATGTTGGCACCGAGGACAGCGAAGTGAAATGTGCTGTACCGCGGATACGCATAGCCACTGCTGGAGGTGAGGTAATCCGCACCGAGACGCGCCGCATCCCGGCACTTATGTCGATGGCAACCAATGTGCTGACCTCGCTCGGATTCCGTGGAGCTGTGACTTTACAGTTTATCCACGACAAGGAGAGAGACCGCTTCCTGCTGATGGAGGTGAATCCGCGGCTTGGCGGCGGCGTGATATGCTCGATACTTGCCGGAGCTGACATCACCAAGATGATCATCGAGGAATGTGAAGGATATAATGCCAACCCATGCCGCACATGGCGCGATGGCGCGCTCATGACCAGATATTTCAAGGAAGTTATGTTCTTTAAGGATAATTCGTTATGAAAAATAAAGTGATTATTATAGCAGAGGCTGGAGTGAACCACAATGGCAAATATGACCTTGCTGTGAAGATGATTCATGAGGCTAAGCGTGCTGGAGCCGATTATGTGAAATTTCAGACAGCAGTGCCTGAGCTCGTAATTTCAACCATAGCTCCAAAGGCTGAATACCAGAAAGAGACCACTGGCAACGATGAAAGCCAGCTCGAAATGTGCCGCGCGATACACTTGCCGCTCAGCGACTATGCAAAGCTGAAGAAGATTTGCGATGAGGTGGGAATAGGCTTTATGAGCACACCTTTCGACCTCGTGTCAATCGACACGCTTGAGCCGCTCGGCATGGACTATTACAAAATACCATCAGGAGAAATCACCAACCTTCCTTATCTGCGGAAAATAGCATCTAAAGGCCGCAAGGTGATAATGTCCACAGGCATGAGCGAGATGAACGAGATAGCCGATGCCCTGAAGGTGCTTGAAGATGGCGGGCTGAAGCGCGACGACATTACGCTGCTACACTGCAACACCGAGTATCCTACACCATTCTGCGATGTGAATCTCATGGCTATGAAGACTATAGCTGGCACTTTCGGTGTGAAAGTGGGATACAGCGACCATACGCGTGGCATAGAAGTGCCAATAGCGGCTGTGGCAATGGGGGCGGAGGTCATTGAAAAGCATTTCACCCTCGACCGCAATATGGAGGGACCCGACCACAAGGCTTCACTTGAACCCGACCAACTGAAAGCTATGGTTGATGCTATCCGCAATGTGGAACAGGCAATAGGCAGTGCCGAGAAACACGCCACTGCAAGCGAAACGCCAAATAAGGTGGTTGCGCGCAAGAGTATTGTCGCTGCCCGCGACATTGCTGAGGGAGAAACTCTCACCGAAGAAAACATCACTGTGAAACGTCCAGGCAATGGCATCTCGCCTATGCTGTGGGACAGCGTAATCGGGACTAAGGCGAAACGCGCGTTCAGATACGACGAACTTATAGAGATGTGACGCTCGAAACAGATTTTTTCAACTTTGCAGGTGTGATATAATGCGAAAAATATGTATTGTGACAGGCACTCGTGCCGACTGGGGGCTTTTGAGCGGCATAGCCAAGGCTCTTGATGCCCGTGATGATGTGGAGCTACAGATTATTGCCACGAATATGCACTTGAGCGAACGCTATGGCGGCACTTACCGCGAGATAGAACGCGACGGGTTGCACATAGATTATCGTGTGCCGATGCCTGTTGATAATGATTCGGCTCATGGCACGGTGACTGCCATGAGCGAGTGTATGCGTGGAATGGCTGATGCATTTGATGCGCTGCGACCCGACTTGCTGCTCATTCTTGGCGACCGATATGAGATGCTTGCCACGGCAAGCACAGCTCTGATATATCGCATACCCATAGCCCACATTGCGGGTGGAACTATCAGTGAGGGGGCATACGACGACAGCATCCGACACTCGATAACAAAGATGAGCCTTTTGCACCTGACTGAGACTGAGGAGTGCCGCCGCAGAGTAATCCAGCTTGGTGAAGCTCCCGACCGTGTGCTTAATGTAGGCGCGATAGGCATCTACAATATCACACACACCGATTATATGAGCCGTGAGGAGCTTGAAGAGGAACTGCATACGTCAATTCCCGACAAGACAATACTCATAACATTCCATCCGGCAACGCTCGACAGCGTGCCTCCGCGCGAACAATGCGAGAACTTGCTTGCCGCACTCGACCGCCACACAGAATATAAAGTGATTTTCACTTACCCAAACAATGATACCGACGGCAAAGTGATTATCAGGCTTATCGAGGCCTATGCAAAGGCTCATCCCAACCGTGTGGCTGTGTTCCCGTCGCTCGGACAACGCCGCTACTTGTCGGTGCTGCAATATGTGAAAGCTGTGGCTGGCAACTCGTCGAGCGGAATAGTGGAAGTGCCGTCGATGAGGATTCCGACACTCGACATAGGCATACGCCAAAAAGGCCGTCTTGCTGCCGATTCGGTGCTTCATTGCGGCGTAAGCGTGGATGAAATTAGCGAGGGGCTTGACAAAGTGCTGTCGGCAGACATGCAGACAAAGGCTCGCCTCACACACAATCCTTATGAGCAACCCGACACTCTCGGCAAGATAGTGAATGCAGTATGCTCCTATCCGCTTTCAGGCTCCACAATCAAGCCATTCTATGACTTGAAATGAAGCCTGATATGTGATACAACAAATCCCCAAGATGCGATTTTGATGCGCTGTCTTGGGGATTTGACTGTCTATTGATGATTGATATTCTCAGTTAAAAGCCAAACTATTTTACAACAACTTTTGCAACTTTGTTGCCAGCTTTTACGATATACATTCCTGCCGCAACCGATGTTGTAGCATTTGTGCTTACAAGTGCACCGCCAGTAGTATAGATGTCTACTGTGTCAGCACCTTCAACATTGATTTCACCGTTTCCAGCCATAATCTTAACTCCATCGGCTGCAAGGTCGCTGACACCTGATGTGCCACTCATTACGAGTGTTGCCGAACCGTCGGCAGCTACTGTGAGAGTGAAAATGCAGTCTTTCACAGTGTCGCCGTTCTTGATGTTGATATTGTCGCCAGCGTTGCTTGGTGCTGCAAGAGCATACGGTGTGTTAAGCTCAATATCTGAGCCATTAGAGCAGTAAGCCGTACTCCACGACATATCCTTTACAATCTTGAAATCGTCCTTAAATTCAGCCACATGGATTTCATAAACTCCATCACTCTTCTTGGTGAACAAGTTGTCTTCATACTTCCATCCGTTGAATGAGCCAACCAATGAATATACAGCTTCCTTTGCTTCTTGGCTTTCGCTTGTGACAAGCAATGTAATCTTTTCGCCAACCTTCAATGTGAATGTGCAGCCGTTATACACCTTGGATGCGTCGGCAAGCTTGAGGTTGCCGCCTTGACCCACCTCATACTCTTTGCCAAGCTCGATAGCGGCATTTGATGAGTTCGACTTCAATCCTATGTTCCAGCTATTGTCGGCATAGATGCCAAATTCGCCAGAGAATCCATCTACCTTCAGCTCATATACGCCATTGCCCTTGTCGGTGAATTTAGGAGCATTTGCGATGTCCCAACTATTGAAAGCGCCACACAAGCACCAAGAAGTGATTGCAGAGCCTGCTGCTGTACCGGTGATGTTAAGAGTGGCTTTGCCGTCGGCAAGTTTGAATATTACAGTACAATTCTGGAAAGTGGAGATGAAATTGGAAAATACCACATTTTGAGGCTCACCACTTGCATTGCTCTTCATTGTGAAATCTTTGCCGAGTTCCACAGCCGAGCCATCTGAGCCGTATTGCTCACTCCAAGAGTGGTCGGCTATAATCTTGAATCCGCCAGCAGTGATGGTCACTCCAGTCAATTCATACACGCCATCACCCTTGTCAGTAAATTCGGTGGATGTGTCGCTGTTCGACCAGCTATTGAATGCACCAACGAGGCTATATACAGAACCTGCGTTCACGTTAAATCCAAAAACTGCCACAATTATGGCAGCAATAAGTGTAAAAAACTTTTTCATAAGCAAATGATTTTAAATCTTTTAGCAATTATAATAATAATATAAAAATCTTAGGCTATGTTGTTTGTGAATGCTAAGTTATATAAAATTCCCTTAAAATGTTCACATCGTGTGAGACATTTAACCAAATTTAATACGTCGTATGACGCAGTTTGTAATAATAGGAAGAGAGAAAATATGGCAAGTGTACAGATTTTGTATGAAGATGTAATTTCGATAATAGTATGCCATCTATTTTACATTTTATCAATATACTGATTCTCAATGTAATATACACTCGAATTAAATTTATTCCAAAAAAAGTGGCATAAAAATTTGGCAGATAAGATAAAAAGCAGTAATTTTGCATCGCTTTTAAGGAGATTCGCTAGCTCAGCTGGTAGAGCACAACACTTTTAATGTTGGGGTCTTGGGTTCGAGCCCCAAGCGGATCACAGAAAAATTGCTGGCAGAAATGTCAGCGATTTTTGTATTATCAAAATATTAGAAAAACTGTTTTTACTTAACACCTATAAAGTCACTCAGTGGCCTAATTTTGGGTCAGCGGATTTTCCCGGTGGGCGGGGAAGATGTCAAGAGTATAGTG
>CAYWOC010000051.1:0-8549 GCA_964459845.1 uncultured Muribaculaceae bacterium
CTGCACATTATGGAATGTGCTGGCAGGTATGTCTTGGAATGGTATTCCAAAATCATCCATTGAGGACAACAGCCCAAATCCTTCGATAAACTTGTCAACTCCGCCCTCAAAATTAAAAACTTTTCGGTGCGTAACTCCAATTATAGTGTCCGTTATACTCTTGACCACACGGTTGAGATATGAAGCACCGAATTTAAAGACTTCGCCTACCTTTGCATTCATATCATAAACAAGAGTCTCTTGGTCCATTTCGGGGTCTGCACGATTATCTACGCCCCAATTAGCTTCACGTGAATATTTGCTGTTTACCAGACAATACACTTTCCTGTCTTCTTCACGCATAAAGGAAATCAAGTTGGCTGTTTTCAGGTCAAGCTCATTTTCCCGGTATCTGTAACATTTCTTATAGGTATTTCCATTTATTACCGTGTCGCCTTTCAGTTGCTCTCGGTAAAAAATATAATAGTCTCCCATATAACCGCCATAACCTACCAAGTCATCAACATAAATGGGGACAATACGTTCCACTTTATGCCCCCATTCCACACCTTCGCGCACGATGGGAACGTAGTCGCTGCTGTCGTCGGCAAGAAGCGGCAATGTCGTAATCGCTGCCAAAACCATCGAAAGTATTAAATTTTTCATCACTTATTAATTTTTGGTTCTTTTCAATATTTTCAATTCCGCACCCTTTGCCGCCACAAACGACCGCTTTATATTTGTCGATGCTGCCTCTATCGTCAAGCAACCTCCTTTCTCCACGAAGGATGAATCTTGAATAGCTCCTATCGCCACTTGTCCGTCGCTGTTCACCGAAAGCTGGGCATAGGATGTGGCACAGGCTGCGCACATCAATAATAAAGTAATTTTCTTTTTCATAAGAATTGTTTTTATGTAAATTTTGTTTATTGTTTCTTCTCTTTTGTGATGTAACTATTCAGCGGTAAAGAACATAAATTCATCTTGATAATCAATGAATTATAAAATCGAGCATATACAAATTATAGTAAATGATGTCATTTCGAGACTTTCTGTCACAATTGTACATTCACAAGTTGCTGATATTCAACATCCATTATCGCTGAATAGTTACTTTGTGATTAAGCATTACAAAATTACAACAAGTTTTTTAAAAAAAGCAATAAAATAATATACTTAAATATAATTAATTTAATTGTTTTTTTAAGACAAATTTATTTATGTGATAAATGTTTCTCACTCGAAACTTGCGCAAATCCGCAATTCGATGATGTGACAATTCGCAACATTAATGGATTTGAGGCATCTAAGTGAAAGAAATACAACAAGGATGCGCTATCGCCACAACTATCATATAGATGCTTTTTTATCAGGCGGTAGCACTTTTATTTTGCTTGGGTGACGAGCAGCGATTTCTCCAATCCACATAGAGGCATCCGAGGAGGTGACACCACATCCATACATCGCTGCGACAATGCCACCAAGTCCCCTCCCCTATCAGCCTCACAAATGACGCACAGCGAAGCGACATAAAACGCAACCCAAACATCTCTCAAAGAGATATTTGTATCGGCAAATAAACAGGCAAATTATAACATTTTCGGGGCGGATTTTACCATTTTCGGGGACTTAAAAAAATCGGTTGCATCTTTCTAATCAAGATGCAACCGATTGATTACCTTTGCTTTAACCGCAAATTCTCTGCTATGCCGAAAGATTTCTGAGCGGCTATGTGTGCGCATGAAGGGACTCGAACCCCCACTCCTCACGGAACTAGATCCTAAGTCTAGCGCGGCTACCAATTACGCCACATGCGCAAAAGCAGTGCAAAGGTAGGTATTTTTCCTAAACTTGCAAAATTTTCGAGCATTTTTTTGAATTCACCTATTTTCCACACACCAAAGCAGGTTCAATCGTCAAGTGCAAATTCATCTTTTCTCACAATTTTTTCTTCTTGCCAGTGCTGAATCTCGTGGTTTTTACCTAAATTTGTATAAAGAAAAGATATGGCACGGCATAACAGATTGTACATTGCGCCATTTTGCTATGCCCGCATTTTGTATCTTCTCTCCCGGCGCATAAAAATATGAGCGTTTTTTTATGACTTAAATATCTTAATATTTAATAGAACAAGATTATTTTTTGAATATGGAAAGTATGTTTGAGATATTGATGGATTTACCTCTCTTTCAAGGCGTGAGCCGTGAAAAGCTTTCGGAGCTGATAGAGAAAACCCCATTTCATTTTCTTAAATTTGCTGACGGCGACAGGATTATCGAAGCCGGCGAACAATGCACCCATGTGCGATTCGTAATCTCAGGTGAAGCACGACTCGAAACAACGAGCCAAATGCGCCGAGTGACTGTGAGCGAAACCATGTCAAGCCCATGCGTTCTCGGTCCGGAATATCTTTTTGGTCTTGAAACAAGCTACCCATTCCGAGTGACCGCAAAAGGCACTTGCGGCATACTTCAAATCACAAAAGCCGACTATGTAAACATATTGCTGAGCGACAAGGTATTTCTCTTCAATGTGCTAAACATCCTCTCGCGGAAGTCGCAGAAGAGCGCATCTAATATCCTCGCCATTTCAAGCGGTTCGATTGCCGAAAGACTGTCATACTTCATCTTGTCGCTCACCCACCGAGGCGCAAAGGAGATAAAGCTGAATTTCAAGCAGAAAGACCTATGCACAATCCTCGGTACACAACGCTCATCTTTCATATCTGCCATCGCAAAAATGAAAGAAGATGGCGTTCTCGACTTCAATATGTCGGAAATCAACATCAACGACAGACAGACACTGCTCGACATCCTCCATACAGAAGACTGACGCTATACACTTATAGCTCCCAGCTAAACGCATATGAGCCATAAAAAAATGGAAAAATAGAACAGTTTTGCCGAAATATATAGAAGTAGCCGACATAAATATCAGCGTAACTTTGAAACCACAAAACAATTAATCACCGACTATGATAAAATATAATCTGACACGGCTGGCGGCATTGCCAGTGGCAGCCCTATTGCTCGGGATTCTCAATGCAAGCTGCTCGCAAGAGAAAACTTCTCACGAAAAAAAGCCCATATCTGTAAAAACAATCACTGTGACCGACCATTCTGGCATCAATGGGCATGAATACGTAGGTATCGTGGAGGAAAAAAACGGAACTGTGCTGAGTTTTGAAGTTCCCGGAAACATTACATTGCTTGCTGCCAACGAGGGCGACCGAATAGTCCGCGGACAACTGCTCGGCAAAATATCCCCAACCACACTGAAAGAAGCCCACCAATCCACACTCGCCACACTGAATCAGGCTCGCGACGCATATCGGCGCATGAAGCCGCTGCATGAGCAGAAGGTCATCTCAGAGATGCAATGGGTGGATGTGGAAAGCAAGCTGCACCAAGCCGAAGCTGCCGAACGCATCGCAAAAGAGCAACTGAGCCACACATCGCTATATGCACCTTTCAGCGGAGTGATTGCCGCCCGATATGCCGATAATGGTATGAACGTCATAGCTGGACAACAGATATACAAACTTGTGGACATATCCACTGTGAATGTAGTGATTTCCGTTCCTGAGGACGAAATCTCCAGCATCTCAAATGGGGCAAAGGCTCAAATCAAAGTCAAGGCCGCCGACGGCGCGACCCTCGAAGGCCGTGTGACAGAAAAGGGCATCACCGCCAACGCAGTATCTCACACTTATGACGTGAAAATATCGACCGCCAATCCTTCTCGCCGACTGATGCCCGGCATGGTGTGCGAAGTGATCCTGACCGGCAACCGCAATGAAGGACAGCAGCAACACGCCATAATAATCCCCCAAAGCTGCATCAAGCTCGACACCGATGGCTTGCGCTTCGTGTGGGTAGATGTGAACAATGTGGCCCGTCAGCGTGCCATAACCACCGGCGACTTCGTGGATGGCGGCATCGAGGTGCTGCAAGGGCTGAAGAATGGCGATAAAGTGATCACCGACGGCTCGCAAAAGGTGAGCGAAGGCATGAAAATCACGACTGAATAATTTTTCAAGAAGAAGCACAAATATATTATGATGAACAACAAAAGCTCCAATCAGCTCAAGCCGAAACCTAGAAGCTTCATAGAAGCGGCTATGAGCTATCACAATATTGTCATACTGCTCGTATCGATGCTTGTGATAACAGGAATCACAGGCCTTATATGTATGCCTAAACAGGAAATGCCCGAATTCACGATTAGGCAGGGAGCTGTCGTGGCTGTGTACCCGGGCGCCACATCAAGCCAAGTGGAGGAGCGCGTAACCAAGCAGCTCGAAGACTTCATATTCACATACAAAGAGGTAAACAAGAAAAAGACCTATTCGCAAAGCAAGGACGGAATGGCAATAATCTACATCGAGCTGAACGGCAATATAGAGGACAAAGACGCTTTCTGGTCGAAATTCAAGCACGGACTGGCTGGCTTCAAGTCGAGCTTGCCGGCTGGGGTATTGGCTCTGCAAGCTGTGGACGATATAGCCGACACCTCGGCACTGCTTATCACCATCGACAGCAAGCAGAAAACTTACCGTGAGCTGCGCGAATATCTCGACAACCTGAAAGAACGGTTGCGGCGAATCGACGCTATTTCCAACTTGCGCACCTACGGGCTGCAAAACGAGCAGATATCCGTATATCTCGACCAGAACAAACTTGCCAAATATGGCATCGGACCTTACACCCTGCTCAACGACCTTGCTCTGCAAGGATTCACCACTTTAAGCGGAAAAGTTGATACCGACAGACAAACTTTGCCTATACACATCACCGACTCCTACAACACCAAGCGCGATATTGCCGAACAGATAGTCTTCCACGATGCTTCGGGCGATATAATAAGGCTTAAAGATGTGGCACACATCGTCAGAGAATATCCCGAACAGAACAAATACATCACCAGCGACGGCAGAAAATGCGTGCTGCTATCGGTGGAGATGCGCAAAGGAAACGACATCGTGAAAATGGGCGAAGAAGTGAAAAAGCAGTTGGCTGAATTTGAAGCATCAATGCCCGACGATGTGCATATCAACACAATCACCGACCAAAGTAAGGTGGTCAGCGAATCGGTCATCAATTTCCTTCGCGAACTTCTTATTTCGGTTCTTGCCGTTATCTTGGTTGTGATTCTGCTTATGCCTCGCCGTGTGGCAGAGGTATCAGCCATGTCAATCCCTATTACCATTTTCAGCTCGGTGGGGCTGTTCTTTATGTTCGGCATGGAGCTGAATACAGTGACACTCGCCGCACTGATAGTGACACTCGGAATGGTGGTAGATGACTCGGTGGTGATTATCGACAATTATATGGAGAAGCTCGGACAAGGGATGCCTCGATGGGATGCAGCAGTGGCAGCTCCTCGCGAGTTTTTCATGTCGGTGCTGTCAGCCACACTGTCGATAAGCCTCACGTTCTTCCCATTCCTGTTCACGATGACAGGCGATATGGGCGACTTTGTACAGTCATTCCCATGGGCAATGTTCATCATCCTGAGCATATCGCTAAGCGTGTCGCTGCTCCTCACTCCATATCTTCAATACCGACTTATCGACAAAGGCATAACCACCGAGCCAGCATCAGCTAAAAAGCGCAAAATGCCGCTCGACTATCTGCAAGACGGATACTCATGGCTGCTCGCACGCTGCTTCGCCCACCCGCATATCACCGTTGCTACGGCAGTGATTCTGCTGGCGGTAGGCGCAACTGTATTCATCAACTTGCCGCAGCGCATGATGCCTATCGCAGAGCGAAACCAATTTGCCGTAGAGTTCTATTTGCCTAACGGCACATCAGCCAAACGCACAGCCGCCATAACCGACAGTATGGAACATATATTGAAACGCGACCCACGAGTCACAGCCGTGACCATCTTCATAGGTCAAGGCTCACCTCGATTCAATGTCACTTATGCCCCACAAATCGGAAGCACAAATTTTGCACAATTCATAGTGAACACCAAAGACAATGCTTCGACGGCTGCCGTTCTCGACGAATATGCCGACAAATACACCGAAGCATTTCCCGATGCCCATATCCGATGGAAACAGATGGACTACAACAATGCCACCTATCCTATCGAGATACGCATCAGCGGCGACACAATCGCAACACTCCAGCACGCCGCAAAACTTGTGGAACAATGTATGCGCGACATCGACGGAATCACAATGATACGCACCAACTTTGAAGAGCCAACTCCAGGCATCAGCATCACACCCAACGACACCGAAGCCAACCGCCTCGGCGTGAACAAGGCACTCCTTTCTGCCGACCTCGCAATACGCTATGGCGACGGTGTGCCTGTCACTACAATGTGGGAGGGCGACTACCCGGTGAGCATCGTGCTGAAGTCTGCTCAAAAGCCAGACTACTCCGCTACCGCACTCCGTGATGAATACATTCCTGTGATGGGCGGAATATCGGCTGTACCGTTGCGGCAATTAGCTGCCATTTCACCCGACTGGACTCAGGGCTGCATTGTCAGAAGAAACGGTGTAAGAACCATCTCGGTGACTGCCGAGCCAATGCGTGGCTTCAACGCAGATTTGCTGACAGAGCAACTTGAGACCAAAGTTGCCGAGCTGAATCTTCCGTCGTCGCTGACCATTACCACAGGCGGCATGGCTGAAAGAGACCGCGAGACGATGCCAATGGTGGCTTCAGGCGTATTGATTGCTGTCGTCATCATATTCTTCATCCTTTTGTTCCACTTCAAGAAAATCAGTCTTGCGCTCGTCAATCTGTCGGCAATGGCTCTGTGCATATTCGGCGCAGCGATTGGGCTTGTCATCACCGGCTATGATGTGAGCATAACGTGCGTGCTTGGTGTGGTGAGCCTTATGGGCATTCTTGTGCGCAACGGCATTATAATGCTCGACTATGCCGAAGAACTGCGCCGCGACGAGGGCTTGACGGTGCGCGATGCGGCACAACACGCCGGCGAACGGCGAATGCGCCCCATATTCCTCACCTCGGCTGCTGCAAGCGTCGGTGTGCTGCCTATGATGATTGAAAACGACACCCTGTGGTCTCCTATGGCAGCGGTGATATTCTTCGGCACACTGATTTCAATGATATTGATAGCCACAGTTCTGCCTGTGGTGTATTGGATGGTATTCAAGAAGCAAGACAACAATGGCTAATTGCCATCAAGTTCTTGCTCTCTGCCAAGGACAGGCAGTTGGTTTCTTCAGGATTCCTTGAGTTCCCTGATGGAAAAAAAATAAAGTTCCAAAGCCGTCCAGAAAGGAGGCTGCGACAGTGTCAGCAGATTTTAGACTTAAACAATTCTATCGTTAAGAATTTGACAGTTTTGTATTCCGAGAAGTAATACAATGCCGAGCATACTAAAAAAAAGGCGAAGCCACCGTGCGTGACTTCGCCTTCGCTTTATATTCTAATGAAATATTATTTCTTAGAAAGTTTTTCCTTAAGAGCTGCAAGAGCTTCAAGGTCACCGAGAGTTGTCTTCTCGATAGTGTTGTTGATAACTGGAGTTTCTTCCTTAGCAGCCTTCTTAGCGTTCTTCTTAGCTTCAGCCTTAGCCTCATCTTCGAAAATACGGCTGTGAGAAAGGATGATTCTCTTAGCATCCTTATTGAATTCGATAACCTTGAAGTTAAGCTTTTCGTCTTGCTTAGCTTGAGTTCCGTCTTCTTTTACAAGATGCTTAGGAGTAGCGAAACCTTCAACGCCATAAGGAAGAGCGACAACTGCGCCCTTGTCAAGCATTTCAGTGATAGTGCCTTCGTGGATGCTACCTACTGTGAAGATTGTCTCAAATACGTCCCAAGGGTTCTCCTCAAGTTGCTTGTGGCCGAGGCTCAAGCGGCGGTTGTCCTTGTCAATTTCAAGCACTTGAACATCGATGTCGGCACCGATTTGAGTGAACTCTGATGGATGCTTGATTTTCTTAGTCCAAGAAAGGTCAGAGATGTGGATAAGTCCATCTACGCCCTCCTCAAGTTCTACAAATACACCGAAGTTAGTGAAGTTGCGAACCTTAGCAGTGTGCTTAGAACCTACTGCATATTTCTCTTCGATATTCTCCCATGGATCTGGCTTAAGTTGCTTGATACCAAGCGACATCTTACGCTCTTCGCGGTCGAGGGTCAAGATGACAGCCTCTACCTCGTCGCCCACCTTCATGAAGTCCTGAGCTGAACGCAAGTGTTGTGACCAAGACATTTCGCTGACGTGGATAAGGCCTTCTACGCCAGGAGCGATTTCAATGAATGCACCGTAATCTGCCATAACGACAACTTTACCCTTAACCTTGTCACCAACCTTCAAGTTTGGATCAAGAGCATCCCATGGATGTGGTTGAAGTTGCTTCAAGCCGAGAGCGATACGCTTCTTCTCATCATCGAAGTCAAGGATAACGACGTTGAGTTTCTGGTCGAGTTCAACCACTTCTTTCGGATCGCTGACACGGCCCCAAGAAAGGTCTGTGATGTGAATCAAACCGTCTACGCCACCCAGGTCGATAAATACACCATAGGAAGTGATATTCTTAACGGTACCTTCGAGAACTTGTCCTTTTTCGAG
>CAYWOC010000052.1:0-7663 GCA_964459845.1 uncultured Muribaculaceae bacterium
GTCGAAAGACAACTGAGTTACAGTCAGTCCCATTTGGCCACTCTGGTAACCACCCTTTGATTAGATTATTACTAACCCTTTCATATTTTCTTGAGCCTCTTGTCGGATTCGAACCAACGACCCCGAGATTACAAATCACGTGCTCTGGCCAACTGAGCTAAAGAGGCATTTAGCATCCGCACATAAGCGGTGCTTCAATCTTAAAGCGGTGCAAAGTTAAGCATAATTCTCGAAATACAAAACTTTATCGCATTTTTTTTCTTTTTTTTATGCGGTTTTTCCGTCTTGAACAAATTTGCAACAGCAGTTGTGCCACTTCTCGTTCATTCTGCCACAGAAAAACGAGTGGAGCGAGACCATACGCCACGCCCCACTTCCTATAGCTCGGCTTATATGCTACGTCACTTAGCCCCTTTCTTCAATTTTTCGAGCTGGCGTTCGAGAGCGTCGATGCACAAATCCACAGCCTCCTCGAAGCTGTCAGCAACCTTCGATGCAAACAGATCTTCATTATTCGGTATGGTCAATTTCACTCCAGCCTCTTTATTGTTAGAAGTTTCGGGTTTCACGACTTTAAGTGTGACATCCATAGCAGTCACATCCTCGTATCGGCGCGCCAATTTTTGTGCTTTCTTGTTGATAAACTCCTCCAGTTTTGCAGTAGCGTCGAAATGAATGTCTTTAATTCTAACTTCCATATCATCCTCCTTTTTTTAATGCCCTCGGATGGGCAAGTTGATAATTAGATTTCAGTTCTCTAAAAGTTATATGTGTATATACCTGCGTTGCCGCAAGCGATTCATGTCCTAAAAGCTCCTTCACGCTGTTGATGTTGGCTCCCCCGTTGAGCATCGCCGACGCAAATGTGTGACGCAGCACGTGCGGACTCTGCTTCGCCGACCCTCCGGCCTCTTCAAGGGCTCTCTTCACCACCCGCTCCACAAGCATAGGATAAAGCGGCTCACCGTTCTGCCTCACAAAGAATGTGCCAGTGTCGCCTATGCCTGTCGTCGCCGCACGCAACTGCCGGTAGCGCACTATCCATTCGGCGAGTTCTCCGCCAAACGGCACAATCCGCTCCTTATTCCGCTTGCCAAGCGCTTTCAGCTCTTGCGCCTCTACATCCACCCACGCGTCTTGCAGACCTATCAGCTCTGCACGGCGCATCCCGGTAAAATACAGCATCAGCACAATAAGATGGTTACGGACTGCCGTGAAATCACTCTCATCCACATCACGGTCAAGAAACTCATTGATATTCTCATCCCTCACAAACTTGGGCAGCAACGGCCGCAGCTTTGCAAGTTCCACGTCTTTAGCAGGATTTTCTGCCACCGCACCTCTACGCATAAGATACTTGTAGAACGCCCGCACAGCTTGTATCTTCCTGCGCACCGTCCTCCCCGAGTCGCCTTGCGCCGACAGCCTCGCCATCCACTCGCGTACATCGCTCTGCGTGACGCTTGACGGATCAAATGTCTCGGCATCACCACCAACGAGAAACGAGACAAGCTGATTGAGGTCGTTACTATAAGACAAAACGGTACAAGTTGAAAGATTCAACTCATACCGTATATATTTTAAGAAATCCTCAATCAACATCGTAGCTCAATTTTTAGTTTTCTTTGCTACGAATTTACGGAGAAGATTTCAGATATGCAAATTTATCAGGCAGTTTTTATTCTTCGTTGCGGTGCAGTTGCTGAACGTAGATAGCCTTCATCATCTTCTTGCGGTTAGTAACTGATGGTTTTTCAAATGCTTGACGCGCACGAAGCTCTTTCACAACACCTGTCTTCTCAAATTTTCTTTTGAATTTTTTAAGTGCTCTTTCGATGTTCTCGCCTTCTTTTACTTGTACAATAATCATTTTGTTTATAATTTTATTTATTTGTTTATTATTCTGTTTTTGTCAAATCACTCTCTGCCTATTTTCCGGCCACACCGCCTTATATGCGCCACTTATAGACTGCACACACCGTGCCGATGCCCGCTGGCGGCACGCAGAGCTGCCGCAATTAAGTTGATATGTAATTCGTTTCCTTTCCTAAATTATTACCACAACCTCCTCTCAGTTGAGTGATTTCGTGCATGGCAAAATTGCCAAAGCGGTCGCAAAGTTACACATTTTCAGATATTCACGCAAATCTTTCTCATTTTTTTCTCATTTTTCAGCAAAAATTCCAGCAAAACCATCAAAATAATTTGCATCAACTATTCTTTACTTACGATTATGTGCATAGCTCATCTTGTCCACGCCCAAATTGTTGCAATAATTGACAGTTGTTTTCGGTTTTCATTCAAGCACATCATTACGAATAACCTTGACGAATGTTATTCTTCCACAGTTTCTACGTTTAATAAGCATTCCAATCATAATGTTTGTCAATTAATTCAAGTATTGTTTCATCTGGAGTCAATCCGTCCTCTTTATCTTGCTCTTCTACCCATTCCAAGAATTTTTTGTATATTTCAGGACGCATATTTTCTTGTGGAGGGAATTTCACTGATTCATTTTTTAGTACAGCACCATCCGGCTTTGTAACGAAAGGATTTACTGAAAATTCAAAATCCCTTATCCTCAAATTTCGGTTGTTCATACTGACAAAAATTGTATCTGAATTCTGCAACAATGGGAAAATCATATATGTGTCTGTACAGTTCATATCACGATATGGCGGTACTGTATAAGAATCCGTAACGAGCCTTGCAGAAGCGACGCTATCAACAATTATTTGCCTATGACGCATTTCCTTATCGTTAAGGTGGGGGCTTATCACATGAAAATAAACCGTATCGCTAAAAGACAATTGTCGGCTTTTAGAAGTGCGTTTAACATCATTATTAATCACAAGACAATCTTTTCCGAAAAATTAATTGTTAAATTCCTTGATGGAGAATCACTAAAACAAAATTCGTATGGAAAAAATCCATAGAAATGGAAAAAGGTTTCGCTACAACTGGCAACTATATCATTGGCTTGAATTTTTATATTAAACAAAAATATTGTGTTTGCAATCAACATGACAACTACCACAAGCTTGCATAAGCATCTTCTATTTTTTACACCAATCATCACAAAAGTCTTCATGTAAATATTTTTTGTTTTAGAAAAACTGCTTAAACAATTTCACCTGTTGCCATATTCAAATTCATAAAACATTTATGTTTAAACAGTTACGCATATTGTTGTTTTTTATCAATTAAGTAGTGACCGAACTATTAAGTTCAAATCATTGCATGCGCAACTTCATCGCAAATTCCGCCATAATACTTGGAATATGCAAGGATTAACCGAACATCGAGTGTGAATGAACTCGGGACGACTACCATGCATTTCGCTTAAAATAAGTTATTATCGCATCACGACTAACGCGTCTACTACACTTGCGCATCAGAAATTCAAGCCAAGCTCGAAGGCTTTGCCGGGATAGATGGAGCGTTCTATGTCCTCACGCCTCCAGCAGCCTACGGCCTCTATCGTGCCACAGTTCTCCCACTGCATGTATGCCGTGAAACGGGCGAAGAATACTCTTGCGCCGTCAGCCGACTCGGCAGTCTCATCAGCCATAGTCAATAGCAAAGCTGACTTTTTGCCACCTTGAAGCGCAGAATTATTGGCATAAAAGCGGTCAATCACAGCCTTGACCTGCGCGTTTATGTTATAGTAGTAAACGGGCGATACAAATACTATAGCGTCTGCTTCAAGTATATGCGGATTCAACTCCTGCATATCGTCCTTGAAAACGCATCCATTACCCTTATTGATGCAGGTGTCGCAGCCGATGCATCCATGCACCTGCTTGAATGCGGCATCAAAGCGACACACTTCATGTCCAGCCTTTTCTGCTCCTTCTATAAATTTGTCGGCAAGCAATGCCGAAGTGCCACACTTATGGGCACTGCCAGTTATTACAGTAATCTTCATAGTAGTTTTATTGTTGTGTTGATAATAGCACAAATATACTTATTTTTCAGCGTTTTCCTCATCTGTAACTCATTATTTTTTTTATATTTGCACAAATTTCCAAGTTCCATTATGGATATTCGCAGACTCATATTATTTCTACTTGCTGCCACACATATATTATATATGGCAGCACAAGACCTCATCGGCAGCAAATCATCGGGCAGAAACGCATCTGCCGCTACAAACCTCGCGCAACCCAGCTTCAACCTATCAGACTCCATACGCATCATCAGCGGTGATTTTTCTGGTATAGCAATGCGCAGTTCCGCTTTCCCTGATGGCTCGTCCATGCCCAATCCGCTCCACCAAGACTTCTACTCGTCGGGGGTATTATCCTCATGGGAAGGTGGCGCAATATATGGCACAAGCCACTACTCGGAATTGCCTGCGCTCGGGAATATACTGTCAGCATCAGCAATGTTCAACCATAAAGTCGGCAAATTCACGTTTTCGGCAGCCATATATGGCTCAAAATATCATTTCGACAACAGCATCCACAACGATTTTGGCATATCAGGCAGATTTTCCTACCGCATGAACGACAAACTCACATTCAACGTCTTCGGCAACTACTCCAGAAACAATGTTTTCCATTCCGCGGCAGCATTGCCCTACACCAGCCAATCGACCTACGGCACATCAGTCACATATTCGCCAAGCGACAAGTTCAGCATCGAGGCAGGAGTGAGGCAACGTTATAACCCGATGAGCGGACGATGGGAGCTTGTACCGATTGTCGCACCTGCGGTAAATCTCAGCGGAGCCAAAGTCTCAGCCGACTTTGGCGGACTTATCTACGACATGGTCCGCTCCGCAACAGATGGCGGCATTCACCGCTCAAATCCCACGATAGCACCGCCCAAGCCTCCAATACAAGTGCGTTGAATCCCTACGGTCGATTTGGGTTTGGCTAAAAATTCGAGCTGCCGCCAATCATCATCGGCAATAGTCTTTTGTTCTTATTGCAAAAAATAGTACCTTTGTAAGCATAAACTGAAACCCAACAAAAAGCCAATATAATGCAAGAGAAGATTATCATCTTAGATTTTGGTTCTCAAACCACTCAGCTAATAGGCCGACGTGTGCGTGAGATGAACATGTATTGCGAGATATTGCCTTACAACAAGTTCCCACACGACGACCCCTCGGTGATTGGCGTTATCCTTTCGGGTAGCCCATTCTCGGTTTACGACGAGAAGGCATTCAAGGTGGATTTGAGCAATATCCGCGGCAAGTATCCCATTTTGGGCATCTGCTATGGCGCGCAGTTCATGGCATACACCAACGGAGGAAAAGTGGAGCCGGCTGGAACTCGCGAGTACGGCCGTGCCAACCTGTCGAAAATCGACACCTCAAACGCCCTTTTCAAAGGCATCGAGGCAGGCTCGCAAGTGTGGATGAGCCACGGCGACACCATCACTGCCATCCCCGACAACTTCAAGATTATCGCATCCACCGACAAGGTGGCAATAGCAGCCTATCAGGCTGAAGGCGAAAAGCTGTGGGGCGTGCAGTTCCATCCCGAGGTGTTCCACTCGACCGACGGTGCAAAGCTGCTCAAGAACTTTGTGGTAGATATTTGCGGAGGCAAGCAGGACTGGAGCGCAGCCTCGTTCATCGAGACCACAGTGGCTCAGCTCAAAGAGCAGCTCGGCAATGACAAAGTGGTCCTCGGACTTAGCGGCGGTGTGGACTCTTCAGTAGCCGCTGTGCTTCTCAACCGCGCTATCGGCAAAAATCTCACATGTATTTTTGTGGATCATGGAATGCTTCGCAAAAACGAGTTCAAGAACGTGCTTCACGATTACGAATGCCTCGGGCTTAACGTGGTGGGCGTGGATGCAAGTGCCAAGTTCTTCAGCGAGCTGGCTGGTGTCACCGAACCTGAGCGCAAGCGTAAAATCATAGGCAAGGGCTTCATCGACGTGTTTGATGAAGAGGCACATAAAATCAAGGATGTGAAATGGCTTGCACAAGGCACCATATATCCCGACTGCATCGAGTCGCTCTCCATCACAGGAACGACAATCAAAAGCCACCACAATGTGGGCGGACTTCCTGAGAAGATGAACCTCAAGCTCTGTGAGCCTCTGCGTCTGCTCTTCAAGGACGAAGTGCGCAACGTAGGTCGCGAGCTGGGTATGCCCGAGCATCTCATCAAGCGTCACCCATTCCCGGGTCCCGGATTGGCTGTGCGCATCCTCGGCGACATTACCCCCGAGAAAGTGCGCATTCTTCAAGATGCCGACGACATATTCATCCAAGGGCTTTGCGAATGGGGGCTATATGATGAAGTATGGCAAGCCGGCGTTGTGCTTCTGCCTGTGCAGAGCGTAGGCGTTATGGGCGATGAGCGCACCTACGAGCGCGCCGTGGCTCTACGTGCCGTGACAAGCACCGATGCGATGACTGCCGACTGGGCTCGTCTGCCATACGACTTCATGGCAAAAGTGAGCAACGACATCATCAACAAGGTGAAAGGAGTGAACCGCGTATGCTACGACATCAGCTCCAAGCCACCAGCAACCATCGAGTGGGAATAGTCGGTTCACTATTATTGACAACAACAAAAAGAGGCTATGCCAAATTTGGCACAGCCTCTTTTTGTATATATGCGGTGGCTGCTCTGACTTGCGCTTAGTGGCGGGACTTGCATTTCGGGCATTCGCCTTTTATGAGATAATTCACAAAATGTGGAGTGAAGCCTTCGGGAAGCTCCATATCAGGAATCTTCATCGCACGGAAGCAGAAAGTCTGCCGGCACGACTCGCAATAGAAATGTATGTGGGCATCGCCATGGTCGCAATGCCCTTTGCGCGAGCAAAGTTCATATTTCAGCACTCCCCTTCCGTCCTCAAAGGCATGAACGATGTCATGCTCAAGGAAAAGTGTCAGCGTGCGGAATATGCTCGACTTATCCATAGTTTCAAGCACTGCATCAAGCTCCGACAGGCTCACCGCCCCGTCAGTGGCAAGCAATGATTTCAGCACAAGCACCCTATTTGCCGTAGGCTTCACACCCTTGTCGGCAAGTTGCTCTATGAGAACATCAGTTGGCATTGCATAAAAATTTTGTCTTAAATAAAATCCTAATGACCATCTTATGATTAGGCACACCAATTATCTCAAACCTCGCCATAATCACATATAAAAAAACTCTCCACAGCTACAGAAGATAAAAAAAGGAGACATCGGCTCGGGCATTCCGTGCGATGTCTCCTTTTTGTAGTCTTTTTCTGAAAGAGTTACTTTCTGATACCAAGCTCCTTCTTTGCGATGATAGCACGGTAACGGTTGATGTCTTTTCTTACAAGATAATCAAGAAGCTGACGACGCTTACCTACAAGCATTTTCAAAGCACGAGCTGTTCTATAATCTTTGTGATTTGACTTCAAGTGTTCAGTCAAATGGGAAATACGGACTGAGAATAATGCAATCTGAGCCTCTGCTGACCCAGTATCAGTATTGCTGGCGCCGTAAGTTCCGAAGATTTCTTTCTTTTTTTCAGAATCTAAATACATTCTTAGTAAAAAATTAAATATGTGTTATTAATAAAATTGCGTGCAAAGATAGACATTTTTTTCGACATAAGCACCATTCACACAAGTTTTTTTGTAGCTTTGCAATATAAATTCAGATAAGGTAGGTTCAATTGGCAAGTGCAAATTTAGCAATTTGTTTGAAGAACTCACA
>CAYWOC010000053.1:0-5122 GCA_964459845.1 uncultured Muribaculaceae bacterium
TTTTCATATATTTTTTTACCGAAAGTGTGCACTTCGTTTTGGAATTTACAAAAAAGTTATTAACAACCTAATTAATGCGCTCGCCATTGGCTTCCTTCCTCATTTACAAATGCAAACCATCCCGTTTCACCGCCAAATACGCATTCCATCACGAAACGCCATCATCCAAGACAAATCCGGCTCACATCAAATCGGTCATTATGCCGTGAATGTTTTATGTTGAGCACTATTATTTTCCCCTGTGGGAACTATGCCAGTCGGCAATGTTCACACAATAAAAAAAGCAGCCCGGAACACTGCGGACTGCCTTTTTTCAATTTCTTACTTTTCATCATAATGGATCGGCACTTCACGGTTCATGCTCATTTCCAGCGAAATGAGCGTTTCTGTTGCCGTGACGCCGGGAATATGCTGTATCTTGTCGTTCAACAGCTCCATAAGATGCTGATTGTCGCGGGCATACAGCTTTATCAACATCGTATATGGGCCAGTCGTGAAGTGGCATTCCACCACCTCGGGTATCTTTTCAAGCTCCGGAACGACATCACGATACATCGAGCCGCGCTCAAGCTTCACCCCGATATATGTACATGTGGCATAACCGAGGACTTTTGGATTAACATGGTATCCTGAGCCTGTGATGACATTCATGTCAATCATCCGCTGAATGCGTTGATGAATAGCGGCACGCGATACGCCACATTCCAATGCCACATCTTTCGATGGTATTCGGGCATTTCTCATTATGATCTCTAAGATCTTTTTGTCAAGATTGTCAATCTTTTCCATTATACTCGTTTTTCTTTTGTGCAAATATATAGCAATTTCCCAAGAAACCACCATATTTTTGCAACATTTTGCACCCAATAAGCGTTTTTTTACGCTTTTTTGCGAGCAATATGCTATTTATCCGACTTTTTCTCCTGTTTTTGTGGAGCTGCCACCGGCTTAAGGTCTTCCTTTGCTGGCTCTGCGGTCTCTCCCGGAGTTTCAAGCTCGAATATCAGCATCTCATTGCGCTTGATTACACCACGTCCTGCTCCACGAAGCCCGTATGCGAGTTCTGCTGGGATATAGAATGTGTATTTCGCTCCTGGCGACATCAGAAGCAATGCTTCGCCGAAACCTGTAATTACGCTCTTCGGTGTCATTGCCACTGGCTTCTCGCTCTTGTCAAACTCTGTGCCGTCGAGATGCTTGCCCACATACATCACATCAATGGGCTTTTCGCCTGTGAACTTCACGCCAGTGCCTTTCTTCTCCACCGTGTATGCAAGTCCGCTCTCGGTGAACTTAACTTTCTTGTCTTTCTTCAATTTTGCGATATAGGCATCCTGCGCAGCCTTGTTGGCAACTGCTTCGGGACTATTGCGGCGAGCCTCGTCAGATGCGCGGTTGCGCTGGCTCAGAAATTCATTCTCCAAAGCCAATTTATCGAATTTTCCGTCTTTGAATGCTTCACAAAAAGCATTATACACAAGGTCTTTATTTAGTTCAAGATCAAATCCAGTCTTTGCCTGCTCGATGTTTTCAATCACGCTGAGGGCATACATTTTGCCATATGTCACACTGAGCGAGTCGATTAGCGGCATTGCAGTCACCACAGGTTTCTGAGCCTCTACAGGCATGGGCAGCGTCACTGCCTTGTTCTGTTTTGCCAATGCGTTTGGCGCAACTACTGCGAGCGACGCAAGTGCCACCGCCGCAGCGTTTATCATCTTTTTCATAATATGTTATTCAATTTTAGTGTTTATAAAAAATTGCACCTTCATAGGGAGACAAATGCCGATGCTTCGGCATGACCCTGAAGGTGCAACTTATGCTGTTCTTTTTCATTGACCCAAGGCCAATTCAACTTTTTCCTTTTTTAACCCGAATTACTTTGCCGGTTGAGCTGGCTGAGCTGGTTGCTGTGCCTCAACACCGATAGTTTCAACCTCAAATACAAGAGTCTCGTTTGGCTTGATAGCGTCACCGCGACCTTCTGGACCATAAGCCAAGTCACCAGGGATGTAAAGCACGTATTTTGCGCCCGGCTTCATAAGCAGAAGGCCTTCCTTGAATCCAGGGACCACTGCCATTGGCGACATTGCTACTGGGCTTGTTGAAGAGTCGAACTCGCTGCCGTCGATATGAGTGCCCTTATACTTAATCATAATACGGTCGGTGTTCTTGAAAGTTTCACCAGCGCCCTCTGCAATCACCTTGTAGGCAAGACCGCTTTGTGTCTTCTTGATTGACGGGTCTTTCTTCATTTGAGCGTTGATATAAGCCTCTCCAGCCTTCTTGTTGTTGATTGCCTCTGGCGAGTTCTCAAGAGCCTCACGCGAAATGCGCTGCATAAGCTCCATAACCTTCATTTGAAGCGCTTGAGGATCCTTTGTCGAATCCGACTGGAATGCCTTCTTGAATTCTTGAAGAACCACGCGTGTGTTGAATTCCACATGCTGCTGCTCTTTGATTTGACGGAACATTTGTTGCAGTTGTCCGCCAAGGGCGATACCTTGCATATAGCTCACGTCGGATGTGTCGGCGTTCAATACAAGCTCAAGACCTTTGATGAATGAGTCTTTGTTGAACTTGGCTGAATCCGGGCCTTGCTTCAATTCGCCCGCTACGCCATAGCCATACATTTCACCGAAATATGCGCTCAACGAGTCGGTTGGAGTCTTCAAATCGCTTTTGCTGTTGCCGTTGCAGCTTGTGAAAGCTGATGCAACCAATAAGGCTGCACTGGCAAGAATTGAAATTTTTTTCATTTCTTCTAATTGTTTAGATATTTATTCTTTAATTTTTCTCTACTTTGATAAGTTGCACATCAAATATAAGCGTCATATTAGGACCGATGATGCCTCCGGCTCCGTTAGGTCCGTATGCAAGCTCCGATGGAATAAACAATCTCCATTCAGCTCCCGGCTTCATCATCTGCAACGCCTCTACCCATCCCGGGATAACCTGAGTGACACCGAATGTAGCTGGCTCGCCACGCTCTACCGAGCTGTCAAAAACCTGTCCGCTTATTAGCGCGCCTGTGTAATGCACGGTCACGCGGTCATTCTTGGTAGGGCATTCGCCTTCGCCTTCTTTGATGATTTGATATTGAAGACCCGAAGCTGTGACATGAACCTCAGGACGCTTTGCATTCTCTGCAAGATAAGCCTCACCGGCTTTCTTATTAACCTCCATGTTACGCTCTTCCATCTCTGTGAAGAACTTGTTCACCACCTCTTTAGCCTCTTCGGCAGTCATTTTTGCATCCTTGCCGTCATAAGCAGCCTTCACTCCGGCAGTAAAGTCCTCGTAGTTTAGCGAAGATATGCCCGAACGCTGGAAATTATTTCCCATGCTCAAGCCCAATGCGTAGCTAATCTTGTCCATTTAATTACTTTTATATTATATATATGTATAAGTTATTTCATTTTCAACGTGCAAAGATAGTGCAAGGCTAGCGCAAAAGCAAATTAAAGCAAATATATTTTATTGAGCCGAAGCTCAGCACCTTTTTGGCATCTTTATAGCCGCCCCGCTTTCTCATCCCTCTGCCGGCGGAATGATGCGAATGTCTCATATATGTCGGCAAGCGACACATCGGCATTCTCCACCTGCTTCTCATATAGTTTCACACCCGAGTTGCCGCCCGAGCCTTGTCCTCGCAGCACACTCGCAACACCCGAAATCTCTTCTATAAGACGCATCTGCATCGACAACAGCTCGTATGCTCCGATGTCGGTGTTCTTGGCTACAATCTGCTGTGGCACCGCGCCGCCTTCATCGGGGACATAGGGTATGATGCTGTCGCTGTTCGACCACAGTCTGCGCACATCTTTCCATGTGAAACCCTCGGGCAGCGACCCTTCCGGAAACAGCAGCACGCCTTTGGCACTCGCGTTCATTATGTGGTCGATGATTGTGACAAGGCGGTTCACATACTTCTGCTGGTCGATTACGTCCTCCACCATCGAGTGTATTTCCCCGTCGGTAAGCGGATACATCTTCACGACAAACGGATGGCTGCCGTGGGCATAGGGCGAAGTATAATGGCGCAGAAGTGTGCCGTCTGGCGCAAACCACCGGCAGTGCCACACCTTCTCCACACGCCACTCCAAGCACACCTCTGCCCTGCCTTCCTCGCGGCGGTGAGCGTTGTCGCGTTCAAGCTCCGCCCTGCGGCTTATGGGCAGCACACGGCATTGCGCATTCTCATAGTCATGACACCGCAGCACCTCCTCCAGCTCAAGTGTCCACACCTCTATAGCCCTGCATTTTCCGCCATGCGCATACCAGAAATCCCTCCCGGCTTCAGCATCCTGCCCCACAGCAGCCGAGTCATACACCGCGCCAAGCCCCGAATACACCTTCTTGATTCGTCGTGCGGTAGCCACATCGCCGTCGGCAAGACGCATAATAAGCTGCCCAAGGCGCACATCATGCAAACATCCCACTATCTCGCAGTCCCAGCCACGGGCATCCTCCATGACATTCGAGAAAAATCGGTTCACGTTCACATTGTCCACCCGCACACCGCAGCAATCCTCCTCACTCCACTCCACGCGTTGCACACAGCAGCCCGAGATAAGGAACTCCTCAAGCGCGCGGCTGTCGATTTCATCCACGCAATTATGCCAGTAAGCCTCTCCAGCCGCGCCCTTTTCCTCGGCGATGGAATGCCGGAACCGCCCCACCACGCACTTCACAAGCTGGCGAATCAGGTTGTTGGTCATAGGCTCCTTGCCGCATTTGTTGGCAAGCTCACGCTCTGTGATGCGGCGGCCGCACTCATCTGTCACCACATCGCCCCACTGCCTGCCGTAAGTGAAATCTTTGCTTCTCGCCCTTCGCTTGCGGAAGTCGCCCCACGCCATCCACGCACAGAATGCGGCATCAAGCACACGCATATCATCTCTTTCATTCTTGTCGCAATTTCTCATAGCTTAAATTTTTCTCGCAAAGATAAGGCAGCCCAGCATCCAAATCATCCCCATAAAAATACATCACGCACCCATGAGCCGCACCATTTTAGACTTTTTCTTTTCATTTTCCCGAAATTATTTAGGACAATATTGTTTTTTTGTAAATTCCAAAACGAAGTGCACACTTTCGGTAAAAAAAATATATGAAAAAC
>CAYWOC010000054.1:0-3681 GCA_964459845.1 uncultured Muribaculaceae bacterium
ATGTGAGTTCTTCAAACAAATTGCTAAATTTGCACTTGCCAATTGAACCTACCCCTCGTTCCTCTTTGATTGTTGCGCTGTCATTTTTCTGCAATATGGTAGTGTTTTTCAAAGAATTTTTGTAACTTCGCCTTTCAATTAAGGCGAAATGATAGAGATTGAACATATTAATAAATTCTACGGACAGCTTCAAGTGCTGCGTGATGTGTGCGTGACCATCAATCGGGGCGAAATAGTCTCGATTATCGGTCCAAGCGGCGCAGGCAAGACCACACTGCTCCAGATTATCGGCACACTCGACGAGCCACAAAGCGGCGTGGTGAAGTACGACGGGGTGGATGTGCTGAAGCTGAAAGGGCGGGAGCTTGCCCGATTCCGCAACCATAACATAGGATTTGTGTTTCAGTTTCATCAACTGCTGCCCGAATTTACAACCATCGAGAATGTGGCGATGCCAGCACTTATCGACGGCATGAAAATAGGCGAAGCTAAAAAGCGTGCCGCAGAGCTGCTCGACTTCCTTGGGCTTGCCGACCGCACCGAGCACAAGCCGTCGCAGCTTTCGGGCGGCGAAAGGCAGCGTGTGGCAGTGGCCCGCGCTCTGATGAACAAGCCCGAAGTGATTCTTGCTGATGAGCCTTCGGGAAGCCTTGACTCGCAAAACAAGCAGGAGCTCCATGACCTGTTCTTCAAGCTGCGCGACGAGCTGAAGCAGACTTTTGTAATCGTGACACACGACGAGAGCCTTGCCCGAGACTCCGACCGCATAATCCACATGAAGGATGGCGCAATTGTGATTCCCGACAACGACATAGTTATTTGACAAGGAAGCTATGAACAGGCTCTATCCGCTCATATTATTGTTCATCATCGCCGTCATTGCCGCCACATCGTGCAGCAACGACGGCGAAGGTATCCAATATGGAGATTTCCGCTATGATATGGTGACGTATATGGGCAGCGACCACGGCAGAGCGGTGTTCTCGCTGCTCCAGCGTGAGGATGCCGACAAAGTGGCACTGATTACATCCGACTCGTGCAAACTCGATATGAAACGTGGTCAAAGGCTGCTGCTCAACTACATTCCACAAGGATCTGCAAGTGCCGGGCAACAGACTATAACACCGCGGAGCTACACAAAGGCGATAACTGACTCGCTGCGATATACGGCTCATGAGAATGTAAAGGACATCATCATGGACTCCATACGGATGAAAAGCATTTGGCGGACAGGTAACTACATAAATCTGTCGAGCGAGCTGAAATACACTGCCGAAAGCAGACAGATTTCTCTCGTCATGGACAAGGACACTTGGCATGCCGACACGGTACACTGCTACCTCATGCACAACATGATGAACCAGCAGGCATACTTCTGGCGCAAGTGCTACTGCTCGTTCTATATAGGAGCCGTGTGGAGGCTGTCATCGTGCCACACTGTGAGAATACACGTCAATGACGTGATTTACACCGGGCGCGACTATTACGATTTTTCGAAATAACAAGAATAATAATATTAATAACTAAATTAAAAACTATACAACATGGCACAACAAGAAAACAAAAAAGAGATTAAGATAGAGCTAACTCCAGAAGTTGCTCAAGGACTTTACGCTAACCTTGCAGTGATTTCTCACGGTCCTGCAGAATTTTTCCTCGACATGATATGCTTGGCTCCAAACACAGCCCAAGCAAAGGTTCAAAGCCGCATCATCATGACTCCAGAGAATGCCAAGCAGCTTCTTTTCGCCCTCAACGACAATATCAAGAAATATGAGGCCACATTCGGCGAGATTGTGCCTCGCGTTCCTAAGAACGGCGACAGCAACACTGGTATGCCTTTCATGGGCACCAACGGAGAAGCTTAATAATTCAAAGTTTTTTTAACGACACTATGGATAACCCACTTTATATTTATAATTCACTCACTCGCCGCAAGGAGCAGTTCGTTCCGCTACATTCACCAAACGTGGGAATGTATGTGTGCGGACCTACGGTATATGGCGATGCGCATCTCGGGCACACGCGCCCTGCCATCACCTTCGACATACTGTTCCGCTACTTGAACCACCTCGGCTACAAAGTGCGCTATGTGCGCAACATCACCGATGTGGGACATCTTGAGCATGATGCCGACGACGGTGAAGACAAAGTAGCAAAGAAGGCGCGGCTTGAGAAGCTGGAGCCTATGGAAGTGGTTCAATACTACCTGAACCGCTACCACAAGGCCATGGAAGCCCTCAACGTGCTTCCGCCAAGCATCGAGCCTCACGCCTCTGGCCACATAATCGAGCAGATTGAATACATCAAGCACATTCTTGATGCCGGATATGCATATGTGAGCGAAGGTTCTGTGTATTTCGACGTACACAAGTACAACAAGGATCACCACTACGGCAAGCTGTCGGGGCGTGTCATCGACGAGCAACTGAACACCACCCGCGCTCTCGACGGACAGAGCGAGAAGCACAATCCTGCCGACTTCGCTTTGTGGAAAAAGGCTGCGCCTGAGCATATCATGCACTGGCCTTCGCCTTGGAGCGAAGGATTCCCGGGATGGCATCTCGAATGTTCAACTATGGGCACAAAATATCTCGGCGAGGAATTCGATATTCACGGTGGAGGCATGGACTTGATGTTCCCGCACCACGAGTGCGAAATCGCGCAATCGGTGGCTTACTCCGGGCATGACGCTGTGCGATACTGGATGCACAACAACATGATTACCATCAACGGACAGAAGATGGGAAAATCGCTCGGCAACTTTATCACGCTCGACGAATTTTTCACAGGGAACCACCCTCTGCTCACACAAGCCTACTCGCCGATGACGATACGCTTCTTTATCCTGCAAGCCCACTACCGCGGCACTGTGGATTTCTCCAACGAGGCTCTGCAAGCTGCCGAAAAGGCGTATGACCGCATGATGGACGGATGGAAACGACTGAACGAAATCAAGGCTGCCGACACATCGACAATCATCGTTAGCGACCTCCGCGAGAAATGTGCCGAGGCAATGAACGACGACCTAAACACTCCGATAGTAATCGCACACCTGTTTGATGCCTGCAAAGCCATCAATCAAGTGAACGACGGCAAGGCTACAATCTCCCAAGCCGACCTCGACGAGCTTAAAGACACGTTCAAGACTTATCTGTTTGACATCCTCGGCATAATTGACGAAAAAGCCGGAGGCAACGGCGTGAACCTTAAGCCTTACGAAGAGGCTGTGAACCTGTTGCTTGACATTCGCCGCGAATCCAAGGCCAAGAAAGACTGGGCGACCAGCGACCTTATCCGCGACCGGCTCGCAGCCATAGGCTTCGATGTCAAAGACACCAAGGACGGCTACGAATGGAAAGTGAAATAGCAATTATGTAAGAAACTACATATATTCCTTATCAAGAAAGCGGTGATTGCGCCAACCTAAATGCACAATCACCGTTTTTTTTCATTCCACAACACTATTCAAAAAGTCCAATTACACAAATCCTTGCACATGAAATAGATTGATGAGACTGCTGCAACTTCATAGCAATTGCCAATCATACCCACCTTTCTCAAAAAATCACACCACAGACTACTAAAAAAGGTGAAAAACATTTCGATGAGAGAAAAAATGAATATCGGTAGGTTCAATTGGCAAGTGCAAATTTAGCAATTTGTTTGAAGAACTCACAT
>CAYWOC010000055.1:0-3011 GCA_964459845.1 uncultured Muribaculaceae bacterium
GTTTTTCATATATTTTTTTACCGAAAGTGTGCACTTCGTTTTGGAATTTACAAATATTTTCTGTTTTTTTCGTGATTTATTACTTTTATTTTCTTACTTTTGTATGCAATTATTAAATTCGAATCATGATGACTGATTCGAGCAAAAAATGAAACAATTATATATATACTCTAACTATAGTAAACTTGACGAACTATGAGATTAATCATTGAACCAAACTATGAATCAGTTTCTGAATGGGCTGCCAATTATGTAGCCGCTCAGATTAACGCTGCAAAGCCTACAGCCGACAAGCCTTTCGTTTTGGGCTGTCCTACAGGAAGCTCGCCACTCGGCATGTACCGCAAGCTCATTGAGCTAAACAAGGCTGGTAAGGTGTCGTTTGAGAACGTGGTTACATTCAATATGGATGAATATTGCAATCTCCCAGAAGAACATCCTGAAAGCTATCACTCTTTTATGTGGAACAACTTCTTCAGCCATATTAATATCAAGAAAGAGAATGTGAACATCTTGAACGGTAATGCTGAAGACCTTGAGAAAGAATGTGCAGAATATGAGGCGAGAATAGCTTCTTATGGAGGCATCGACTTGTTCCTTGGAGGTGTGGGACCTGACGGACACATCGCATTCAATGAGCCGGGTTCTTCGCTCACTTCTCTCACTCGCAGAAAGAATTTGACTCAGGATACTATTATCGCAAACTCCAGATTTTTCGATTTCGATGTGAACAAAGTGCCTAAGACTGCGCTTACAGTGGGTGTCGGCACTATCATGAACGCTAAGAGCGTGCTTCTTATCGTGAACAGTCACAACAAGGCTCGCGCTTTGCAACACGGTGTTGAGGGCGGAGTTTCGCAGATGTGGACTATCAGCGCACTTCAGCTTCACCGCAAGGCTATCATCGTTGCCGATGATGATGCTACTGCAGAACTGAAGGTCAGCACTTATCGCTACTTCAAGGATATCGAAGCCGACAACTTGAATCCTGCGACTCTCCTATAATAAAGGAACGCAATAAGAATATCAATAGATAATGCACAAAAAAATGCTGCTCCAGATGTATGGAACAGCATTTTTTTTGTGTATGGAGATGTGTGATTATTTGTCGATTTTGATATGATCAACTTCGCTGAAAGCGTTGATGAAAAATTTCTCGATGTTTTTGCGAAGCTCGCGGCGAGGCCCGTTGAAGCTGTTCACGAGAATTGCCACTGCGTATTTCGGGTTTTGTGCAGGATAGTATCCTGCAAAGCATTGCACCTCGCCCATGCTACCCGATTTCAGCGCTACGCTGCCTTGCAGCTCTGTGCCGGCAAGAAGCGACTTCACAGTGCCGTTCACTCCGGCAATGGGGAACAGTGTAGAGTAGTCGATGCCTATGCGGTTGCGGTCGCGGTAGGTCTGTGCAAGCATTTCACACAGGAATCGCGCCGATGATTTTCCGTTGCGAGCAAGTCCGCATCCGTCCTTCATGAAAAGTCCGCTTGTGTCGAGACCTTTGCTTTTCCATAGCTTGTAAACTGCATTTATGCCGTTCTCGGCGGTTGCGGCTTTCCCGGAATTGGCAGCCACGGCGCGCAGAACCATTTCGGTGAACATATTGTCGCTTCGGTATAGCAAAGAGGCAATGATTTCGCTGAGCTTAGGCGAGCGGTAATCGAGCAGCAGCAATGTGTCGGCGTGTTCATTGCCTTTATTTTTGGAGTCTTTCACCTTGATGTCGGCATATCTCAGAGTGCGCAGCACGCTGTCTTGCAGCAGCAAGTGTGGCGCAGGATTGGCGTAGGTGTAGGAATAGCGGTTGTCGCGGCGGTGGGCTGCGCCCCATAGTGTTATGGCGGGAGTTTCATAGTCCATAAGAGCCGTAAGCTCGTCGGTCGGCAGTTCTTCGCCATCGTTGAAAAGCTTTACATGGCTGTTCACATGCAGTTGCGGGAATGCCGGGGTGATGCGTATGTCGGATACCTCCTCGCCAGAGCGGTCAAACGACACGTTCATCACATTGTCGGCAAAGCATAGCCCGAAGCATCCGGCACCATAATCATAGGCGAGGTCTTCGTTCATCCATACTTGAGAAATTGGCGGGAACGGTATTGCAGAGCCATCCACAAGCACTCGCCCCTTGATTTTGCTTATTCCGGCTTTTTTGACCACTGCGGCTATTGTGTCGGCAAATGATGGCTGGCTTGCGAAGTATTCTGAGCCAAGTGTCGGGTCTCCGCCACCTTTAATGATAATGTCGCCGTTGAGAGTCCCGCGTTTGTCGATTTCGCCCACGGCATATACTCGCGTGCTGAATGTGAAATCTTTCCCGATGGTTTCGAGGGCTGTGGCAGATGTGACAGTCTTCATCGTTGATGCGGTAATGTCCGACTGGTCGGCGGCATGGTCGGCAATCACAGTGGCTGAGTCGATGTTCAGGATGCAGATGCCTACCGAAGCGTGGCTGAGCGAAGAGTCGGCGGCAAATGCGTCGGCGGCAGCCTGAGGCGACATTGCCGAAGATGGAATGCATATCCCTGTAGCAATAATAGCTGGAAGAAGATATTTTGAAATGTTCATAAAAAATAGCTGTTGTTAAATAGGTTTGTCAAAAAGGTTGAGATTCTGAAATAGCCCGAAAGCAGGGCGGAGAAATAGAGCAGTTTCAGAAATTTGATGTAAAGTTACAAAAAAATGTGATAAATTTTTGCAGATAATAGAAAAATGTATAACTTTGCACTCGCAATGAGAAATTCAGCGCATACCTAATTGGAAAGGTGGGTGAGTGGCTGAAACCAGCAGTTTGCTAAACTGCCGTAGGAGTAATCCTACCACGAGTTCGAATCTCGTCCTTTCCGCAGTCCTGCTACACCAGCAGGACTTTTTTTATGCCTCTATCCCGCCATTATTTTTTCGGCAATTTTTCGATTGTACTTTATATAGCACCAAAAAATGTCGCAATCACGAGCTGAAAACGGGTCAGCGGATTTTCCCGGTGGGCGGGGAAGATGTCAAGAGTATAGTGT